>CBDBTV010000017.1:0-306243 GCA_965211855.1 Rickettsiaceae bacterium | reverse complement strand
TTTTAAACAACTAAAGAGTACCCCAATGAATATAGACTACGATACTTTGTTCTGCTTTGTCGATGATTTTTATAAAGGATTTGAAAATTGGTACAAAAAGTCTCTTCTTACTAGCGGTTTAAGAAAACGTAATAGACCAAGCAGTATGAGCTTATCGGAGATAATAACAATCTTAATAGCTTTCCATCAATCTGGTATGGCTTGCTTTAAATATTTTTACTTAGAACTTATGAGAAATAACAGAAATTTATTCAATTACTTAGTCCATTATGATCGCTTTATATCATTGATAAAGCTAGCCTTTCCTGCTGTATTATGCATGTTAAAATCCCTTGAGGGTAAGATAACTGAATACATGTTTATCGACTCTACTCCAATGGTTGTATGCCATAGGCTGCGAGAGAAACGTCATAAAGTTTTTAAAGACTTAGCTGGAAAAGGTAAGACTTCAACTGGTTGGTTCTTTGGCTTTAAGTTGCACTTTATTTTTAATAGTCACGGAGAAATTGTACGCATGCATGTTACTAGCGGGAATGTAGATGACAGGTCTCCAGTAAAGCAAATGCTAAAAGATATCTCTTGCAAACTTATTGGTGATAAAGGTTATATCTCCAAAAAATTATTCACTGAATTATTTGAACAGGGTACAACTTTAATCACTAAAATCAGAAAAAATATGAAGAATTGTCTAATGGATATAAATGATAAAATGATGTTAATGAAACGTCCATTTATAGAAACAATCTTCTCATCTATAAAGTCGTTAAACACCTTGATACATAGTAGACATAGATCTCCAATAAATGCATTTTGTCACTTATTTGCTGGACTAATAAACTATCAGCTTCGTACTGATAAGCCATCTTTAGAACAATTTATAAAATGAAATCGCTTATCCACAGTTCGGGTTATTATAGTTTTACATTATACCAAAAATTCCATTAACGCAATTTAATTAAATATATATAGATATATACGATTTTTAACTCTATATCCATAATACAGATCTACTAAGGGATAATATTGAATTTTGGCTTTTACATGCTATGTGTAAAAATTTATCTAAATTACAGTTAAAAATTTTTACACTAAACTTAGTTTTTTAAAACTCTTTACAGCAGATAATATGTACCATTTGATGATTATTTCTTATTTATTTTTAGATTGTAATTCTCAAGAATGCTAATTAGTTTTAGACTTTAAAAAGTAACTAAGGAGAAAATTCTAAACTATTTAAGTATTCCATAGTTACATGTAAGTTTTTGTCTTAACTGATTCAATACGATTATTTGTTTTTTAACTCGCTTTTTATTTGTTTTCCCTTTCCAGTTTTATTCGTCTGTGACGGTATCGTTCTCTTCTTATTATAACAGATGTAATTTAGTAGTATAAATTAATCTCAATATATATGATGTTTTTATCATACTTGACGGTAAAACCCCATTTTGTAGCTATCATTTTGTTTATTTAGATCAACGATTTAATAGGAAAGATAATAAAATCATATGATTTTCAGTATTAATAGCTTCTCCTTTTGATTATTATGAAAACTTAGTAATTAGAAAAAACCTAAATATAAATTCAATATATAGAGTTAGAAAAATACAGAACTATTTGTATCTTAAAACAAGTTGACATATTAAATATATAGATAGTATACTGGCCGTATATTAAATAAATGGTTAATATGATGTCTATAAATAGAATTTTAAGTTTTGATTTACCTCAAGGTCAATCTGCATTCCTTTGGGGAGCAAGAAAAACTGGTAAGACAACTTTTTTACATGAGAGATTTCCAGAAGCTATTTTTATTGACTTGCTTCAAAGTGAAGTTTTTGCAAAATATTCATTACATCCTGAATATATACGTTCGGAGATTTTAGCTATTGATGAGGATAAAAGAAAAAATTTGGTTGTAGTTATAGATGAAGTCCAAAAAGTTCCACAAATTCTAAACGAAATTCATTGGATGATAGAAAATATTAAAGATGTTAGTTTTGTATTATGTGGATCAAGTTCAAGAAAATTAAAATCTTCAGGTGGTAATTTACTTGGTGGTAGAGCATGGAGGTACCAAATGTTACCTTTATGTTATTCTGAGATAAAGGAGTTAGACTGGAATAAAATTTTTAATAGCGGTTTAATACCAGAACATTATAGTTCAGAACATGTAGAAAAATCATTAGCAGCATATGTGTATGATTATTTAATTAATGAAGTACAAATTGAAGCAAATATTAGAAAAAGAGAGCCTTTTATTAAATTTCTTGATGTTCTTGCCTTAAGCCATACAGAAATGATTAATTTTACTAATATTGCAAGAGATTGTGGAGTTAGTAAGGTAACAGTAAAGAGTTACTTTGAAATTTTAGAAGATATGTATATAGGATATTTTCTATATCCTTATAGCAAGCGCAAAAATAGGCAAATTATAACACAAATACCAAAGTTTTACCTATTTGATACTGCAGTAGCAAACTATTTAGCCAGGTTTCATTATACAGAGCTTAGAGGAACAGAAGCAGGAAAGGCCTTTGAACATTATTTATTTTTAGAATTAAAAGCTTATCAAATTATGAGTAATAGTAGAGATGAGTTAACATATTATAGAGATTCTACAGGGAATGAAGTGGATTTTATATTTAAAAACCATGCCTTTGAAGTAAAAATAAAACCAAATATTACATCAAAAGACATAAAAGCTCTTCTTATATTTGGGAAAGATTATGGCCATAATCTCAATGTAATATGTACTTGTGATGTAAAGCGTATAGAAAAATTTGGAAATCAAATTGTAACTGTTTGGCCTATTCAAGAATTCCTTGAATCACTGTGGAATAAAAAATTATTTTAGTAAGCCGTGTTACTGTTTCTATAATTATTAAATTAGACATTATAAGTCTAAAATGCAGTGATTTATACTTACAATCCTGAACTGCAAATACAAACTCTTTACCATTTATTCTGTTTCCCCTGGACTGAATCATTGCTAAATAGCCTAATGCTAACATGTACATAATTAACTGTACATAGGTAGTATATTATGCATTCAATCAGCTATACATCTCTTAGAAAAAATCTCAGTTCTATTTGAGATGAAAGTAGAACGTAATCATGTTACATATCATATAACTAGCTTTTTCAGGGATAAGAAAACCAGAATCTTTAAAATATGCTTTATCAGGTTTATGATCAAGACGTTTAAATCAGGAGCATAGGCTATCCAGTTGATGACATAGAAATAATTATTTACAATTGTATATTTCATTATAAAAATAGATAGTTGCTTATTTTAAGCAATTTTGCTATCCTTATTGCTGGGTACTGTATTTGTTATTAGTAAAAAGTAATAAATACCATATAGAGAATAATGAAGAAGTACCTTAGTCCTCAAGATAAATCACCTCAATTTCAGTACTATAATAACTTTAGTAAGATACTATTTGCAGATAAATGGTATCATTTAGGTATTATACAAGCTAGAGTAATTAAGCAACTATACTATGCTTCATTAACTGATTCCCCTTGGGTATTTGGCAAAGAACTACTTTACAAGGCGGGATCTGAATCTATACGCATGCGTGATTTATTTAAGTCACAGAGTGGATGGAAGGAAATCATCGAATCTGATTATAAAGGTAATTATCGTCTTAAATTCCCCCAAAATATAGAATAGAGGGTTTTTTCATCCCCACTTTGTCCCGCAAACATCCCTTACCCATCCTCACGACAGAGTTATTTTGCAATGTTAATTTCATAGCTTAAGAGCAATGAACTACATTGATTAAAATAAATGACTCAAGTAGACACAGAAGAAAATTTTAAAGCTGTTGCATCTTCAGAAGCTAAAACGGCAATTAATACAAGTAGTAGATCTATACCAAACAGTTGGTACAGGCAAATAGTCTGGGATAACGACAAACCAGATAGCATCTCCATGACTATTTTATCTGAGGTGATGTTCTTACATGAGATCTATGACAAGTTAGAGTTTCATCTAGGGTATAAATATTTTCAGAGAAAATTCAATTATAGCAGGAACCAAATCAGAGATGCACTAGTTCGTCTTGAGCGAGCTAATTTACTCAAGCGAGATTATAGAACTGTGCAGGTTCATGATCGTAAATTCAATAATGAGATGTTTCTTGTTTTGAATCCGGAGCAAATAAAAAAACTAAAACAAACTGGAGCCTGAGCTATGAACAGTTTTAGGCTAATTCCAGAACTCAAAAATTTATTAACCCTACTTAGACTACTAAATATACTTGGTTTATTTAACCTAATAAACCGCATAGTAAAGATATTTATTCTTACTGTTATTGCTAATTTAGCATTTACGGCTCATTGCCTGGCATTTGACTTAGATGCTGGAGCAAATGCATTACTTAATCCAATGGTAGAAGTTATAGGAGCGCATTTCGGTAAAGCTGTGCTTGCATCATGTGCAGCTGGTGCATTAGTGGCACAAGGTGATCTTCGCACACGCGCAATAGGTGCTGGTATTGGTGGATTATTAGCTGGCGGAATGCTTGGTGGAGTTAAAGCGATATACGGTATTTAAAATCATGATACTTATAGAAATCAATAGCTGTATTAACAAGGAGGTTACTGTTTGGGGATTAAAACTTTTTGGTTTGGGGATTAAAACTTTTTGGTTTGGTTATTGGCGGAATATTTGGAGTATTTGTGATGATTAAATATGACTTTACTTTTAGCATTGCCGGAATAGCAGCTGGCTATATAGCTGGTAGTTATTTATCGAGTTACTTATACAAAGGAAAATTACAGAGATGGATTTATTGGCATTTACCTGTAGTAAAACTGCTTGGTGGCAATATATTGCCACCATCGTGGAAGAGATTATGGAATTAAAGGTAGCAGCAGTAAATTTAGGCAAAGTAACAAAACAGAGGAATCTGTTCTTATGTTTAGTTTTAGTTTTTGGCCTATCAAACCTAATGCTGAGTTTTAAATTATCAACGGCTAAGGAAAGAATAATTATGGTACCAGGAATAAGAGCAGAAATGAGTATTACAGGTAATAGCGTATCTGAGAGTTATTTAGAAGAATCAGCCTTACTTTTCTTAAGCTGCTTACTTGATTTAACACCAGATATTATAGAACATAAGCGTGATTTGGTACTCAAATATACTTCCCACTCTGACTCTAAATGGATTACTGGCATAAAAGAGTATTTTAACTCTGCTATAGAGCAACATAGAAAATTCAAGCTATCAACATATTTTACTCCCAAGAATATGTGTATAGATACAAAGAATATGCAAGTCGTAGCACATGGCATATTAAATAGCAGCTTTGGCAAGGATGGATATGACAGTAAGCAGATGCAATATTTACTCGAGTTTGAGCTTGTTGGAGGGCATTTAAAATTAAAACAGTTTAGAGCTGCTGGAGATAATGACGCTGGTGAAGATCAGCTTAAGAAAACAGCCCAAAAAAACTAACAACAAGAAATTAGGGTGATAATAAATATGGTAACTAAAAGGTTATTTATTTCAGGGCCAACTATTATATTCACTGTGGCTATAATTTTTGCAGCTTACGCGCCAGTTTCTTTAGCTGGTGAGCTAATTACTGCTCCAATTAGCAAAGGCGGAATTAATCGTATTAGTGCATTCCCATATCATATTAAAGAAATAATAGGAGATAAAAGTAAATATGAGCTTTTATCATCTGATGATGGTTCCAATATATTTATTATTCCAAAAGTAAAGCTTGGCCAGAAGCTGGAACTTGCTGTTATTACCAGTAATGGTGCTATTCATGATCTGTTACTGACTGCGGGAAAAGATTCAGTACCAGCAATCTATCTAAAACCTTTTACGCAAGAAAAATCAAGACATCTATCACAAAACAAAGCAAATGAGCAAAATCAAATACTCAAGATGATCAGCCATATGAGCGGCAATCATCATAGCACTTACTACGTACAAAATACTAATCGGAATATAGCAAATAATCTGGGACTAAAGTTAAAACAAATAAAAACCTGGCGTTTTGGTAATTTAATTGGGGCAGTCATTGATGTACGCAACTTATCTCACAATACAAAATTACTAAAAGAAAATGATTTTAAATCATTGTTTCAAAGGACAAAGGCAATCTCAATAACAGGTGGCAATATTTTATCTCCACAGGCAAGCAGTAAGGTATTAATTGTAACTGGATGAAAAATGAACAAATTATTAGATAACACCCGAACTATGGATAACAAAAAAGCTGCATAGTAGTTGGTATTGGGGTATTCTGGCTTTTTTAAACAACTAAAGAGTACCCCAATGAATATAGACTACGATACTTTGTTCTGCTTTGTCGATGATTTTTATAAAGGATTTGAAAATTGGTACAAAAAGTCTCTTCTTACTAGCGGTTTAAGAAAACGTAATAGACCAAGCAGTATGAGCTTATCGGAGATAATAACAATCTTAATAGCTTTCCATCAATCTGGTATGGCTTGCTTTAAATATTTTTACTTAGAACTTATGAGAAATAACAGAAATTTATTCAATTACTTAGTCCATTATGATCGCTTTATATCATTGATAAAGCTAGCCTTTCCTGCTGTATTATGCATGTTAAAATCCCTTGAGGGTAAGATAACTGAATACATGTTTATCGACTCTACTCCAATGGTTGTATGCCATAGGCTGCGAGAGAAACGTCATAAAGTTTTTAAAGACTTAGCTGGAAAAGGTAAGACTTCAACTGGTTGGTTCTTTGGCTTTAAGTTGCACTTTATTTTTAATAGTCACGGAGAAATTGTACGCATGCATGTTACTAGCGGGAATGTAGATGACAGGTCTCCAGTAAAGCAAATGCTAAAAGATATCTCTTGCAAACTTATTGGTGATAAAGGTTATATCTCCAAAAAATTATTCACTGAATTATTTGAACAGGGTACAACTTTAATCACTAAAATCAGAAAAAATATGAAGAATTGTCTAATGGATATAAATGATAAAATGATGTTAATGAAACGTCCATTTATAGAAACAATCTTCTCATCTATAAAGTCGTTAAACACCTTGATACATAGTAGACATAGATCTCCAATAAATGCATTTTGTCACTTATTTGCTGGACTAATAAACTATCAGCTTCGTACTGATAAGCCATCTTTAGAACAATTTATAAAATGAAATCGCTTATCCACAGTTCGGGTTAGATAACATAACTAAAACCAGAATTTATAAGAGCTTAAAGGTCAGGCAATATGTGTTATTTACAGCTGTTATATTAGGTATTCTGGTTGCATCTATTATGTTAGTCCATTTAACCAAATCCAATATTCAATCTAGCAGGCAAGTTAAATCAAATAAATCTCCGGGTTCTACAAAACTCGATATAGAACTTGCAACAGATACTATTAAGGGTGATCAGCTATGGCATAATCACTTGGAAGAAAAAATCACTCAAGAACAAAAATTACGAGAAAAGCAGTTAAATATTATCAATGAATCACTACTTGATAAAGAATCAGAAATAAAGTCCAGCCAGGATAAAGAGTTTGAGGCAATTAGAGCAAGACTTTCTTTTACTTTAAGAGAACTTGAACGCATAAAAAATGACAATATTGCAGTAAAAGAAGAACTTGGTTTAATGCGAGGTAATATGGAAGAAGTAATATTACCAGCAGATATTAGCAAACTTTCTGTAGGCAGTGAATATAACATATCAGCTCCAGTGTCGAGCTTCAATTATATACCAGCTACATCTTATATAACAGGTTACTTACTTGGTGGAATAGTAGTGTCAACTTCAGTTAATTCTGCAAGCCAGCCCGTACCTGTAGTAATTAGATTAACAGAGTTTGGCAATCTGCCAGAAGATTTTGCTGTTGATATAAAGGAGTGCCGCCTTCTTGCTTCGGCTTATGGTGATATATCAAGCGAGAGAGCAATTATTAGAGCTGAGGAATTAGTATGTGAGAATAAAATTGATGGACTCATTACTTCTACTAAAGTAGCTGGGGTTATTTATGGTGATGATGGCATGAATGGTATTCGTGGTAGCGTAGTATCGATGAGTGATAAGCATTTAAAGAATGCTTTCCTTGGAGGAGTACTTAGTGGATTTAGTAAAAATGCCAAACCAGGTGAAGCTATTAACATAAGCCCAATTGGTACAATTAGCGATACTGCAAAAAAAGGATTCAAGGATAGAGCTAGTGATAGTTTACTTTCTGGAAGTAGCACTGCAGCTGAAAAATTAGCTGATTATCATATACGCCTAGCTGAGAATATATCACCAGTAATTTTGATTCCAGGTGGTAGTAAGGTAGATGTGATGTTTACCAAGGGCGTCTATATTGGCAGTTCTGATATACAAGACCAAATCAGTAATAGTAGGAATAATCGCAGTAACGGTAAAAACAATAATAAACAAAAATGGAATAAGTAATGAAAAATCTAATTTTAATTATATTAGCTATTTTTAGTGTGAGTGCTTGCAGTACATATCCAAGAAAGTTCAAATGTGGTGAAGCACAAGGTTTAGGGTGCAAGATGATAGCTGATATAGACAGTCAAATCACCAGTGGTCAGATTGAGCAAATATATAAAACTAATAAGAGCAAGAAATGTAGAGGATTATTTTGCAAGCCATCCAGATTTGACAATGAGTTACCTCCTTTATCAAAAGGTGAACATATTAGGGTCAAAATGCAAGATAGTGATGAATATATTTGGTTAGAGGAATAGATGTTACAAATTTTAGATAATATTAGTAATAAAGTCAGTAAGTTCTGTGGAATGAATGAGAGCTATATATCTAATTCAACTACCAGACATCTCTCTAGCTTGATAGAATCAAATGGTGGTAGTGATAATGGATCTAATGATGGTGATTTACATAATTTATCTGATTATTTGAGCTATCGTTATTTTGATAAAGATGAAAATCTATTTTTTCTGGAAGGTGGCATAACAGGTTTTATGCTTGAGATTCAGCCTATAGTTGGAGTAGATGATTCTTTGATAAAGAATTTAGAGTATTTCTTTAATGATGAGATGCCTCTTGGATCATGGATACAGTTTTTGCTTGTAGCAAGTCATGATATTGATCCTATTCTGAACTCTTGGAAGAATAGTAGAATCAATCCTCATCCTATCTTGCAGAAAATAACAGATAGAAGAGCTGATTTTATCAAAAAACAATCTACAGATTTTGCAGGCTATGATGGAAGATTGCCCAGGAATTTTCGTATTTTTATATCATACAGCACAAAATGTGAAATCACAGCTAAAAATAACAGGTCTGTTATAAGTTTTAAGAATACTCTGCTGAAAAAACTGGAAACTTTAAATCTGGCTCCAAGAGTTTGCAATTCTACTGATTTGATTAATCTAAATCGTGAGTTATTTGAGTTTAATTATACAGCAGCTAATAAAAATGATTACAGGCATGATCTATTATCAGAACAAATATTATCTACTGGTAACAAATATAGATTAGAGGATAGTAAATTTACTAACATAAGTAATAATATTAGTAGTAGATGTTATTATCCATCCAGCTTTCCCAAGGAATATAGTCTGCTTTGCATGATTAATTTGCTTGGATGTGCTGCCATGTCAAACGTTGGTCTGCCAGCACGTTTTGTAATTAGTTACGTTATATCCACTAACCTAAAAAGCGGAGCACAAAATGCTCTAATTGCCAGAGGTAATAGAGTAATTGCCGCTGCTGAGCAATGGTATGCAAAAAATAACAGAGATTTAAAAAGAGAAGCACATGAGTGGCAAGATATTAATGATAGAGCAAAAAATGGAGAAAGGTTTTTAACCGAAGGCTGGCAGTTAATGATTAGCGTTCCTGATAATTTACTAGATGAGGTGCAGCAGTCACTACTTAGCCTATATAGAAGTAATGACTGGCAATTATCAATCGTTAAATATTTTCAGTTACCTGCAATATTATCGATGCTGCCATGCCATCAGCCTATTTACTGGAATACACTTAAGAAAATAAAATTATCCAGAATATGTTTAGGTAGTGAAGTAATAGCAAAATTACCCATTCATGCTGAATGGAAAGGAGTGCCTGAGCCTGGAGTTTTATTCTTTGGTCGAAGAGGCCAGTTATTTAACTGGAATCCATTTTACCGCATCAGTAGTGGAAATTACAATGTATGTGTATTTGGTCCATCTGGCGGGGCAAATCGGTATTCTTGCAAGAGCTTAGCTCTTCTGTAATGGCACAAAATACCAGAGTATTTATCTTAGACATTGGACAAAGTTTTGCAAGTATGGCAGAGCTTTTGGATGGCGAGATTGTGCAGTTTGGTAAGGACGTCAAAGTAGCTCTTAATCCTTTTGCAGGATTTAAAGCAAATATGGATAAGGATGACTTTAACAATCTGGTAAAGTGTGCCAAAGAGCTACTCATTATTATGTGCGGGGCAAAAGATGATAGAGGAGCAGCGGAACTTGAAAAGAGCATTATAGATGCATTAGAGCAAAGTAAATTTGACCTCAGTATTAATGAATTTGCTATTTACTTACAAAAGGCAAAATCAGAATTACTAAACCAATACGGCATAACTTTATATTCATATACCAGGGATGGAATATATGGCAAGTATTTTACTGCAGATAAAAACAAAAAAAGTGCTGGATTTAAAGAATTAATAACTATCTTTGAGTTTGAAGAAATCAAGAAGGATAAAAAGCTACTGGCCATTATCTTGCAGATCT
This sequence comes from Rickettsiaceae bacterium, assembly GCA_965211855.1. Lineage (GTDB taxonomy): Bacteria > Pseudomonadota > Alphaproteobacteria > Rickettsiales > Rickettsiaceae > Megaera_A. Next base: position 295,528 of record CBDBTV010000017.1, on the reverse strand, counting down.
TACTTATGGAAATCACTAATCAATTCTTTACTGGTGATAGAAGTCAGAGATTTATGATCATAGTAGATGAGGCATGGATGTTACTTGATTATGCTGCAGGATTTTTTGCAGAATTTGCCAGGACTGTTAGAAAATATGGTGGTAGCTTGGTTACTTGCGTACAAAACTTCTCTGACTTACAAAAAACTGACCAACACAGAGCTATCTTAGAAAATAGTACCTGGACATTACTGCTGAAGCAAGATGAAAAGGGACTTCATGCCTTCAAGGAATCAGAAGGTTTTAAGGATATATTGCCGCTAATAAAGTCAATTAGTTTAAGTCCAGGTAAATATTCTGAAATTCTATTATCTGCCACAGGAGTAAATGTAATTGGTCGTCTGGTACTAGATCAATACTCAAATGTTTTATATTCAACTGATAGTCATGATTTTAACTATATAAGACGAGCACAAGAACAAGGCATTAATCTAGATAATGCAATTGAAAACTTGGTAGAGAAGAAATATGGAGACAGAAATGGAAGCAAATAATAAAAAGAAACACTATTTAAAAATAATTATCTGTTTGTTATTAGGATTTGCAATTGGTTACTTCATAAAAAGTCAAACAACAAATGCAGATTTATTTGATATTTCCTATATTTCGCAAGATGAGTTGATTCAGCTAGAACATGAGAGAATCAGAAATCAAGACTTAACTGATCAGCAATTATTCTTTGGCAAGTTGGATGAGGTAATAAAGCTGATTGAGCAAATAGCCAATGAAAAAGCAGGTAGCAATAATAGAGTTGTATTCAGTCAAGGAATAGTTAGTGGAAATAAAGTTAAATCTATTAGCCATGAGGTACACAAAGAACTTGTATCAAGATTAAGTAATAAAAGAAAGAATGAGAACTACGAAAAGCATAACAATACAAATTATGATTTACATCACTTACATGAGTTTAGCTTCTAATTGCCTTGCTAAAGATTTTGGTAGCAAGGGACATAGCTACCTTATAGCAGAGCCGCCATTTTTAGAAATGATTGAGAAGCGTTTGAGTAGAGTTGATATAGACGCAGAGCAACAGAAAATGCAAGAAAAAGCAAGGCAGAAAGTAGAGGAACCTGATTCTGTTATAGGCATTACTAAAGCGGAAAAAGATAGAACATTTTACTATGACCCAACTTATGTACTTGGGGAAGATATAAAACTACCGTCTGGAAAAATATTACATAAAGCTGGTACCAAAGTTAATCCCTTAGAACGTATGAGTTTGGATAGAAGATTATTCTTTTTGGATAGCAATGATCCAAAGCAGGTAAAGTGGTTAGAAACAAAAATCTCTAATCCAAGTAAGTATCAAGATCAAATATTAGAAGACAGAATAATCCTGGTAGCAGGTAGGCCATTTGATTTACAAGAAGAACTTAAGCAAGAAGTATATTTTGACCAGTTGGGAAGAATAACAAACCAGCTTGGCATTAAATCAGTTCCTGCAATTGCTATGCAAGATGGATTAAAAATTAAAATAGAAGAAGTGGTTATAGAATGAGTAATATAAATAATACGAGGATATCAGGCAAAACATTCCATACATCTATAATTACAGTATGGATTATAGCATTTATACATCCCCAGACTTCTTTAGGCAGCATGCCATGTGCTGGAAGGTTTGTCAATCCAATTAGTGATGTGTGCTGGAGTTGTCTGCTACCAATTTCTATTGGACCATTAAAAATCGGTGGTGGCAGTAGCCCTGCTAAACGCGATACTAAAAATCCAGGTAATCCTTTATGTGTGTGCATTAAAAGTAATGTACCAGTTCCTGGTATTACACTTGGATTTTGGGAGCCAGTACGTTTAATTGATATTACTAGAACTCCTTACTGTATGACCAGCCTTGGAGGTTTGCAGCTAGGATCAGTAGATATGAAAAAAGTCAGTAGCTACAATAGATCCTATAGTAACAAGAGAATGGCACATAACGGTTTTTATCATGTACATTATTATGTATATCCACTTATTTGGTGGCTTGAGTTAATTACTGATCTTATCTGTTTAGAGCAAAGTACATTTGATGTAGCTTATTTATCTGAGCTTGACCCTACCTGGAATGATGAGAAGCTACAAACATTATTAAATCCAGAAGTATTTTTATTTGGCAATCCCGCTGCGCAAGCTGCATGCACCCTTGACTGCGCAAGCGCTACAATAGATAAACCAAGAGATGAGTTATTTTGGTGTAGTGGATGCTGGGGCAATTTATATCCATTTAGTGGTGCAAATGCAGATCATGTTGGGGGTGTGCAAGCAAGTAGTTTATATGCTGCAAGGATACTAGCCAAGATGCATCGTATAGGCTTGGCTAAGGAAACATCTACTTCTGAGAATAAGTTTCCAGGGCCTGGTGATAAGATTTGCCGTAAAAGCACAGCATTAAAGATAAAAAAGAGTCAATATAAATTACAGATGGTATATCCAAAAAGAACTAAAGGAGCTATGGGTTGCTGGCCACTTGGACTTAGTGACTTGCTTTATAGTGCTTGGAAGGAATATCCAAATGATGGTCAAGATTGGGGGTACTTGGTATGGAGAAAGAAAAATTGCTGCAGTTTTTGAAGGTTAAATTCCAAATCATTCTTACAATTTTATTAGTCTGTTCATCACCTGCTTTAGCAGAAAATCATCAGGATTTTGCAAATGATATAGCAACTCATAATACTAAATTAACAATACAAAATATGCAGAAAATATTTTCCAGTAATTTTAATTTAAAAACTTTTGATGGAAATAATAAAAATATCGATGAACTTATAAAACCCAAGGCAAAATTACAGATATTTATTAGTAGTTCAATGCCAAGGTCATTACTCAAGAATTATGCAAAAGAAGCAGCTTTATATGATGGAGTATTGGTATTTAGAGGATTACCTGAAGGGTCATTCAGAGCACTTGCTGATTTAGTAATGTCAATTAGTGATGATGTCTCATTAACCTCTATGCAGGTAGATGATGAAGCCTTTGCTAAATATAAAGTTACCGCGGTGCCGACAATTATACTTTCAAAAGAATCAGCTTTTTTAGATTTTGACAGTGATAAGGATGAACATATCTGCGACAGGGTACAAGGTAATGTTAGCATTAAATATGCTCTTGAGTTATTTGCTGGTAGTGGTGAGCTAAGGAGTGAAACTCAGGAGTTGTTGCAATGAATATACAGCAATACTTCTTACTAATTATAATTTCTGTTTTTGTTCTTATTTTGATTTGTTGCTTTATCTATCAAAAAGAAGTATTTGGGGTCCATTTAAACAAAGGTACACAAAGTACCACGGGAAATTTCTGGAGCCGTGGAATGGTTTCATTTTGCAGTAATTTTATACCTCCCATTTATCAAAAGCTTCAGGAATCGATTTCCAGGAGCAAAATTCCCATAGAATCTATAAAATTGGAATCTGATATATATCAAAATCATAGTATTTTTATGAAAAAACATTGGCAATAATTTTAATTTAATTAAAATAGACTAATTACTTTTTAATTAAAAAGGTTTCTACAAGTTTATGAAAACTCAATATGATGACACTCTATCGATCGAACAATTCAAGTTTTTTTCTCCCTCTGACAGTGATATAATAAGCGTAATTATTGAAGGAACAATTTCTGTTGAGAAAATTGGAAAACTCCAAAATTATTTTGATGGTAAGAAAGTTGCAGCTATAATATTTCAGAATCTTATTATAGAAGAAGATTTGGTTGGCAATAAAGTGGAAGAAAAAGCACTTGCTCAGTCATTAATTACATTAATTCAAGAAAATTCCAATTCCTTGCGTGGTTTAGTAATCAACAACATTAATCTTGATAATGATGATCTATACGCATTGCTTCAAAATCTAAACTTACAGAATCTTACTATAAGCGGTCATGACTTTGATACGAAAAATGCTAATCTTCTAATATCACTAGTGGCAAATAATAAATTAAACAACAGCTTAGCTCTAAACTGCTCAACTCTTTCAGAAGGCAAATATTTAGAATTACTAGAAAAAATTGCAACCTCATCTATAAAAGATCTAGATATATCTGCGCTAAAGCTAAATTATGAGAATGAAAATGGAGATTTAGAGCGTATTGTATACGACTCACCAGAAGAAGAGGAGCAAATACTTTCAGATAGGCACTCAGCAACTTATGAAGCTCTAAAAGGAAGTAATATCCTAAAACTCACGCTAATTAAGGATTGGGGCATGGACAATCCCTTAAACTTTGCTAACTTAATAGAATTCCTCAATAATCATTCTTTAATTCAATTAGAAATATTTGGTATTGGGAATGGTTCTGATCATGAGTTATTTCCTAATCTCCAGGAAGCTATATACAACAGCAATACTCTTGTTACTTCTGGTTCCATTGACATGTCATCATATAATGATTTCTCTTCCAGACAGAGTGATTTAAGAGAACTAGGAAACTTCGTATATAATTTAAAACATAGCCTAGACCTGGGATATAGTAATACTATATTTGATTATGTAAATAGTTTTGAGAATTTTCATAATCTATTAAATCTAATGACAGTATTTAATAAAAACATGGTAGAACTCTATGACGGGCGTCATGATTTTGATACATCTTCATTTGACAAGCTATCACAATTCGCAATTAAAAATGCCTTGTATTTGAATAATATTTGTACGGCTGGTAACCAGCATTTTTCAACTAAAACAGAAGTACTGCAGGATTCTTCCTTCTTAATCATGTTACCATGTGAAATTAGAGAATATATATTTAAACTAGCTGCTGGTAACGGGCATTATTTTACGAATCACTCTCCTCAAATTGAGGAAGTATTAGACGGTATTGAAGTTACTGGTGACACTGAACATTGGCAACAGACTCACGCCTCACAATTTACCTCACGTCCAGCCTTATTGGCTTCTACTATCGGTCTTGGCTGTGGAATAGGAGTGCGTAAAATGGCGAGAATATCTTCCCATGTTAGTGAGAATGAGCTAGATCACAGTGTTAATTGGCGTTTTTCGTTGGAAAATATTCGTGAAGCAAATGACAAGGTATTGATGCTGATGGATAAAATGGAATTACCTAATATCTACCGTAACAACGAAGATAAGCTGCATACCGCCAGTGATGGACAGAAATTTGAAGTGCGTACTGAATCTCTATTAGCCAGCCGTTCATTTAAATATTTTGGACAAGGAAAAGGAGTAAGTGCTTACTCTTTTATTGATGAACGTCATTTTCTATGGCACTCTACTATGATTAGCGCATCTGACCGTGAGAGCACCTATGTGATTGATGGCCTTATGCGTAATGATGTTGTCAAAAGCGATATTCATTCAACAGATACGCATGGTTATAGTGAAGCTATTTTTGGCCTAACCCATATGCTCGGATTTTCTTTTGCTCCGCGACTAAAGGGCTTGAAAAATAAAAAACTTTATATATTCAGGCATCACAGTAAAGAGAAAAGAAAAGGCTGGAAAATTACACCAGATCACTATGTTAATGAAAAACTTCTACACCAAAACTGGGATGATTTACTGCGTTTAGTTGCAACTATTAAGCTAAAGGAGAATACAGCTTCAGATATATTTCAACGACTTAATTCTTATTCAAAGCAACACGCTCTATATCAGACCATCAAAGCCTTTGGTCAGATTATAAAATCCTTGTTTATTTTACGTTATCTAGATGAAGTGGAATTACGGCAGGCAATAGAAAAACAACTAAACAAGATAGAATTAGCAAATCGTTTCACTCGTGCTGTAGCTGTTGGAAGTCCCCGTGAGTTTGTGCAAGCTGAAAAAGAGGATCAAGAAATTGCTGAAACATGCAATCGATTAATCAAAAATTGTATTATTTGTTGGAACTATCTTTACCTTACCCATAAACTAAAATATATGAGTGATGGTAATAAAAAAGAACAGTTGCGGAGTGTTATTTCTAGGCATTCTATCATGAGTTGGGCGCATATCAACATGCTTGGTGAATACGACTTCTCTGAAGAAAAGAGCAAGGATTCTATAGGAATTTTATCCCCGAAAATCGCTGCGTGAAGCTATTGATAAATGGGAGGTATAAAATTACTGCAAAATGAAACCATTCCACGGCTCCAGAAATTTCCCGTGGTACTTCGTGTACCTTTGTTTAGATGGACCCTATATAGCAATTAAACTTTCTAATTCAAATACTAAGCTTGTGTCATGCTCTACTTCAATAAGCTGGCGCAACTTACTTCTTATCCTTTCCTCTTTCGCACAAAACTTATTTAGTAGTCTATCGACCTCGTTGATTTCCATTTCTGTTATTCTGAATTCTTTATTTTCTAAATACTCCATAATAATACCTTCACCTCAAAGTTTAACTCTATACAACAAATAGAGCGGATTTTCGTAAATCACTACCGATCTACAATTGTCATCCTACACATGAAAAAATATAAATAAAATGCGTGAAATTAACTTATATGTAAAACTAAGAGCAAATTACGTAGATAAAATTATCGCAATTTATATCTCAAGGCGGGCTATTTTAGATCTAATTCTAACAATATGCGTTGAATCAGTTGGGAAATGTTTTTCAACAACTACAATTGCTTTTTGAAAATTCTCTAAACTCTTTGACATTATAGATCTATTACCATCACCTCTTCTATACATTTCATTGTATAAATCTCCTAAAGCTTCATAAACTTTATATCTGTCGTGATGATTTTCTATCGAATACACTTTCAAAGCATTTTCTAGATACTCTTTTGACTTTTCAAAAGTTTGACAAACAATCCCCAATTTTCCTAAACTATTAAGTATCTGGGCGGTCTTAATATGGCTTTTACCATAATGCTTTTGATTAATTGCAAGTGATTCACTAAGCAATTTCATTGCCATCTCTCTATCACCTTTGTGTCTATATGTACTACCTAAATGAAACTTTATCCAGCCCTGAATCACATGGTCTTTCGGTAAATTCTTATTATAAAAATCTAAACTTCCTTTTAATAGATCTATTGCCTCATCTAAATTACCTAGATCTCTATATACTGCACTTAGATGAGCCCTACTCCAGGCATATTCAAAACTCTCTTCACCTCTTCTTAACTTATATATGTTTATAGCTCTAATTAAATTTTCTTTTGCCTTATCTGGATATCCTATGCTGCGATATACACTTGCAAGATGAACCAAACTCCACGCTGTTTTAGTATGAGTACTACCAAACTCTTTTTCATATGTAGAAAATGTTTTTTCAAGTATTATTCTAGCTTTAACGTAGTTACCAACATTCTTATAGACTTGACCTAAATATGATGAGCTCCAAATGGTTTTTTTATGATCTTTATCATATTGTTGTTTGTATACATTATAACCGTTTTTTAGCAACTTTTTTGCTTTAGGATAATCTCCAATATTTCTATATACACTACCAAGAGTTGTTGAAATCCAAGCAGTTTCAACATGATTGATACCATAGTATTTCTTATATGATTCAAGAGCTTTTTCTAAATACTCTTTAGCTTTTTCAAAGTCTGCAACGTTTCTATAAACACCCCCTAAACGCGCTAAAACTTTAGCTCGATTTATTTGCGTATTATTATCACTCTGATCATACATCCTTAATGTACTTTGAAACACTTCTTTTGCCCTTTCATATCTACCGAGATAGAAATAACAAACGCCTAATTTTTTACTTAACCTTGAAATATCTTGGCTATCAAACAAATCTGCTTTTCTTAAAAATTTTTCCATATGTGGTACTAGAGACTGTATTTTAAGATAATCATGCTTATCTAAAACGTCTGATAAATAATTCTCTAAAAACATTGCAATATTGTGCAGCTGTTCAGAGTTTTCAGCAAATTGTAGAGAATTTACAAAATAGGCAAAAATTACATCTTGAGTACTTCTATGAATTGAAAACACTTGCCCTAACCTGTTGGCTTTACTTGGATTTTTTGTAATTAAAGAAAATTTCTTTAATTCATAAATAAAATTATCAACTATTATATCGCCTTTATATGAAGCTAAAAGTCTTTTAGGAATATCTCTCGGAGAAAGAGTGCTAATCATTATGAGTAAATCTCTAAAGTCAGATGACTTTTCAACCATATGCTGTATAGGAAGAATAATAATATCATATCTAGTTTTTGAATACTCACCAACATCATGCAGAATATTGCGTTGAGCTCTTCTGAATACTTGATTATTAGAAGACGAATATTTTGAATATTGTTGGCACCTTATATTAGTTTCTTTGATATAGTGGGCTGCGATTGAAACATCAAGTGGAAACGATGGTATACCGTTTAGACATTTATCATAATCTATATCATATTTTTTTTCATCTTGCCCAAGAATACTAGTAAATAAATCTTTCTTCTCTTTCTTGTTTAAGCTGCCAACTGTAATAACATTTTTAGGTAATATACTATCATTATGAACAATATTATTATTACTCGTAGTTATTATTACATTTCCTTCCCCCCAAACACTAACATCATGAGGGTAAAATTCTTGTATATCGCTAAATGACTTTACATTATCATATATAATCAACCATCCAGGATACGATTTTGCTTCTTTTCTCAAGAATAACAATAGCCCCCTCTCACGTTCAGAAATATCTTTTATAGCTAATATTTTATCTAGCTCTTCTCTTTGCTGTTCTTTTGTCGCAATAGCATAGGCAATTTGCTTCATTGAAGAAACTAGTAACACCCTAGATTCTGCATTAATCTGCCAAATAATTGAGGCGCCAGATTCTTTTGCATAACTCCTAGCAATGGTAGACTTACCAGAGCCACCAACTCCTACTAAAGCAACCGCATTGATACCTTTAGAGTTCCTAAAGGACTTTTTAAATTTAGAAACTATTTGAGATCTACCCAATAATATTCCCTTTTGAGGTAAAGATAAGTCTGAATGCAATAGACTTTTATTATCATCTTTAAATAGGCTTTTTGTATCAAAAATATAATAAAATGCAGCACATATAACTATTATTAAAGGTATAACAAATATCTTCTTTGGAGTTTTTTTTACTTTATAAATATCATTTTCTTGTGTTTTATTATTTTTGGCATCATCGTCTCTACCTTCCCAAGATCCACTTATAGCCCGATATTCAGCAAAAAATTCATTACTAATTTCCTTAATTTCATCAACTCCAAGAATCTTTTCCAATAGCACAAAGATGGCAGTATAGTAATCTTGATCTCTACTAAAATCTATATAACTGATTTCTTCAAAACTCTCTTTATCCGTTGTCTGCTCTAGTAAAAGAAAAATGTCTCCTTTTTCGGCTTTGGGAATAAAACTGCTATTAATAAAATTTATATTGTGTTTGCATTCAAGAGAATGATTTTTACTTTTTATGAGGTTAATATTTGATAGCTTTAAGTGATTAGTAATGTTACTGAGTTTTTCTTTTTCATTACTACTTAGTTGACTTAAGTTTATAGAACAATCAAGGACTTTTCTATTAATCGTTTTACCAATCTTAATTAAGCTTTGTTCAAAAGATGATTTAATTAAAATCTGAAAATAATATTTCTTTATATATAATAATTTTCCAGATTTTTCTATAAAATCAATAACGCTCTCTCGTGAATTTTGTCCAAGCTTTAGCATTATGTTATGTAAGTGTGTCCCGACTGTCCTAGGAGATATTTGCAAGAGCGACGCAATCTTTTTTTCTCCGCGATTGTGCATTACACAAGCAACTACATCTACCTCACGAAAAGTAAATTTAATATCACCAATTTTACTTAGGTAATTTTCATATAGATCTTTCTTTTTATTTAGACTAATTTCCAGAGACATTTCAATAACCTAAACTTAAGATTTAATTTCACTAACTTGGACAAACCATTCTACACCGACCTATAAACATTTATCTACGTAGTTTTTACCTAGTAGCCTACCCAATACAATTTATACGATAGGTTTAGAGCAAATACAACCATTAATTGTATTTACATTTCAACAGTTTATTAATAATTGAGATTTAGATAAGATTTATATCTACAAAATTTATTTGTTATACAAACTCTAGATAAAATTATATAACTGTAAAAAATACATTTTTTAGAAAGGTAAAATAAGGAATTACTATAATTAACTAATAGCGCTTAGTCTCTTTTATCAACCATTGGATCATAGTTAACTTTTACTTCTTGAAGACGCTCATTTAAATTACTTATGACCTCGTGAGTAATATTTAATGAATTATTGACGAACAGAACTTGAGAGCTTGGAAAAACTATATTAAAGCCATATTTTTTTGATAGATCACTAATTACACTAATAGTATTTTCATGCACCTGAGCAATTGCATTTGTATGGGCTCTCTCTAATGCAGATTTTTTATTTTGCATTTCTTGCTGAGTTAAGCTTACCTTTTTATTAAATGCAGCAACCAACTTATCAAACTCTGATTTAGGTAAAACACCTCTTTTCTCTATTAACTCAGCTTCAGCTTGCTTTAACTTAACTTCTTTTGAAGATAATTCGCTTTGAATTTGTTCACTAATAACATTAATAGATTTTTTAATATGTAGGATGGCTTTAGAATGCTCTAAAATAGATTCAACATCGACAACAGCAGCTTTTGCTTCAAATTTATTGGAAGAATTATAGACTTCTGATTTATCAAGATTTGCAGCTAACAGATTAAGAGGAAAGAAAAAGGTTATAAAACACAATATTATATATATATATTTCATACCCCTCTCCTTTTTACATTTACTCTTTTATAGCGCCCTATAAACTTGTTGAAAACTTAATATGGAATGTTTGCTTTTCATCAAATTTCTCCTTTTTCACAGGGAAACCCCAGTCTAGTCTTATAGGAGCTATTCTTGTTACCCATAAAACACCAAAACCAACAGAAGCCCTAAGTGACTTTTTATTATAGAAACCTTTTGCTGTCGAAGCTTTGGAATCTGCATCCCATAACGAACCAGCATCAGCGAATACAGCGCCTGTTACGTTAAACTCTTCAGGAAGTCCAACAGGAAAGTTAAGCTCAGTAGAAACTGTATAATATTTTTGTCCCCCAAGACCTTCATCCGTTGCCTTATCTCTTGGACCAATACCACCATGAGCAAAACCTCTTAAGCTATAATCACCAATATTAAAGCGATCTGAAATTCTTACTTTCTTATTACCAATACCTTTAATAATACCTGCCGCTGTTGAGAATTTTATCGTATATTTATTATCGACAAAAGACTTGAAAGCTTTAAGGTCCGCTTCGTGTTTTAAGTATCTAGTATTACCACCCAAACCAGCAAACTCTTGAGTTCCTGAAACTATATAACCATTTTTAGGAAGAACAATACTGTCAGTTCTATCATATGTCAGACTATGTGCAATTGATGAGGTAGTAAATTTCCCATCTTGCTCCTTAATAAATGCTGAATTTGAACCGCTTGGAGCCTTTAATTCATCTCGTTTAATTGAGTAATCAATAGAGTGCGATAAATCATCTGTTATATCATAACCAAGAGAAGTTCTAGCACCTGTTGATTTAAGAGAATAGTTTTGTTCACCATTAGCAAAACCACTACCTCTTCCATTTTCACTTCTATATATATTTCCTCCAAGTGATAAATCCTTGTCCATGAAGTTAGGATCTGTCAAGCCTGTATAGTAATAAATACTTTTTCTACCCGCCTGAATACCAGCATTAAAATACTTACCTGTACCAACTAAATTTCTTTCTAGGAAAGATATTCTACCAAATGGACCACCAGCAGTATTATATCCAAGATCAAAACCAATATGAGCTGTAGATTTTTCTTCTACGTTAATATTAACATTGTACCTATCTCTCTTTTCAGTTGGTTCCATCTTAAGTGCGAACTTACCAAAATAGTCTAAATTCCTGATATTTCTCTCTCCGCGCTCAATCTTTGCTTTATTAAAGACATCACCTTCAGAAATTTGTAATTGACGTCTGATCACATGATCTTCTGTTTTTAAATTTCCTTCAATATTAATATTGTTGATAAATACTTTATCAGCCTGATCAATAACGATAACAATATCAACTTTTCTAGTATTTCTATTTGTATGAATTTCAGGACTTACATTAACTTGTGGATATCCTTTACCTGCAAGATAGTCTGAAATCTTTTCTGAAACTCTTTGCATTGCACCGTGATCATAAGTCTGACCATCTTTATTATCAATAAATTTTAACACCTCTTTATCGTTAATATTAGGCAACTTATTGTGTAATGTTATTTTACCAAAATTATACTTCTCTCCTTCGTCAACAGAATAAGTAATGGCAAATCCTTCCTTAGTTGGAAGAAGATCTGCAGTTACAGAAATAACTCTAAAATCAGCAAAACCAACTGAGTTATAAAATTTACTCAGCAAATGCTTATCAAATTCAATTCTATCAGGATCGAAAGTATCATTTGTTTCAAGAAATCTAAACCACTTTGATTCTTTAGTCATAATAATTGAACGTAGTTCAGAATCTTTATAGTTTTCATTTCCTACAAAAGATATATTCTTAACACCAGTTTTTGGACCTTCATCAATTTCAAAAATCACCTTTACTCTATTGTTTTCTTGAGTTTCGATTTGAGATTTAACTTTTGCCGAGAATCTGCCTGATCTTTTATAAATTTCCTTAATCTTTGTAACATCAGTTCTAAGCTTTGCCTTTCTTAGGCTTTCACCTGGTGATGTATATATTTCTCTTGCCAACAAATCCGTTTTAACTTTGTAATTTCCCTTAAATTCAATTTTACTTACAAAAGGAGTCTCTTTAACTATTACGTCAAGTATGCCATTATTAAATTTCAAACTAACATTTTCAAATAATAATGAAGAATATAAGCTCTTCACAGCATCACTTTTTATTGATCCAGAAAAACTGTCGCCAACATTTAGGCCCAGATATTCTCTAATCGTAGATTTTTCTATACGCTGATTACCTTTAATATTAATAGTTTTAATTTTATCAGCTACAGATACACTTGAAAAAATAATAGTAAAAATAAAAAATACTACTTTTATAAATCTATTCACGAAAACCTCTTTGATAGATATTATGAAAACAATTGATTTTTTATACCATCTACCCCAAAAATTACAACTAAAAAATCATAGCTTATTAGTATATAGTCATTTGTGTTGAATTAGCGCGTATATACAGAAGGAGTTTTAAAATTTATAAAAAACTTATTGTTTACCAAAGATCTTTTTTTTGATAAAATCACTCAGCTAATTCTTATAGTTGGAACCTATCCTAATGACAAAAACTCAGATTAATACAAAATCTATTTCTCGAATTGCTGCAGTACAAACTATTTATCAGTTTGAGAATGATAAAAATACTTCAGATATTGATACATTACTTTTAAGAATAAGAGATTTTTATAAAGATAAGGATTTAAAAAGCGATTATGAGCTTGATAAGTTAAGTAAACTGAAATTACGTCCAAGCTACAACTACTTAAATGAGTTGGTGAAATTTACACATGAAAACCTTGAAGAAATTGATAAAATAATTGAAATACATCTTACAAATGAATGGAATATTCAAAATCTTCCAAAACTTCTTTTTGCAACGCTCAGAGTAGCCGTATGTGAACTTAAGTATTTTCCCGAAACGCCAAGCAAAGTTATAATTAATGAATATACAGATATTGCAAGCGATATGCTTGATAGTGGTGAAGTAGGATTTGTCAATTCGGTACTTGATAAATATGCATCAGAATGTAGGTAATTATGTCATCTTCATCAGGATACAGAGGAAAATTTACAGAAGTTAAAACTGCTAAAAGAAGAAAAACATCCTCAACAAGGTGGTTAAAGCGCCAGCTTAATGACCCATTTGTTGCAAAATCAAAACTTGACGGCTATCGTTCTAGAGCAGCCTATAAATTGATTGAAATTAATGACAAGTTTCAAATTTTAAAGCCTGGAGCTAATGTAGTTGACTTAGGAGCTGCGCCAGGTGGCTGGAGCCAAGTTGCTGCAAAAATTATCAAATCAGATTCTGAGAAAGCAAAAAATAAACTTATTGCAATAGATTTGCTTCCCATAGAAGGTATTGGAGGAGTCACTTCCTTTGAAAAAGACTTTTACGAAGACGATGCAAAAGATTTAATAATTGATTCGCTGGATGGACAATATGTAGATGTTGTACTCAGTGATATGGCAGCTAATACAACAGGTCATAGCCAAACTGACCATCTAAGAATTATGGATTTATGTGAGAACGCCTTGATATTTGCTTTAAAGATACTGAAACCTGGAGGACATTTTGTTGCGAAAATATTTAGGGGCGGCGCAGAAGGCGATTTACTAGACTTAGTGAAACAAAATTTCAAGAAAGTTAAGCACTTCAAGCCTGAATCTAGTAGAAAAGAATCTAGTGAATTTTATCTTGTAGCTTTAGAAAGAAAGGAACAATAAATATGAAAAAATTCATCAAAATACTAATTAACCCGAACTATGGATAACAAAAAAGCTGCATAGTAGTTGGTATTGGGGTATTCTGGCTTTTTTAAACAACTAAAGAGTACCCCAATGAATATAGACTACGATACTTTGTTCTGCTTTGTCGATGATTTTTATAAAGGATTTGAAAATTGGTACAAAAAGTCTCTTCTTACTAGCGGTTTAAGAAAACGTAATAGACCAAGCAGTATGAGCTTATCGGAGATAATAACAATCTTAATAGCTTTCCATCAATCTGGTATGGCTTGCTTTAAATATTTTTACTTAGAACTTATGAGAAATAACAGAAATTTATTCAATTACTTAGTCCATTATGATCGCTTTATATCATTGATAAAGCTAGCCTTTCCTGCTGTATTATGCATGTTAAAATCCCTTGAGGGTAAGATAACTGAATACATGTTTATCGACTCTACTCCAATGGTTGTATGCCATAGGCTGCGAGAGAAACGTCATAAAGTTTTTAAAGACTTAGCTGGAAAAGGTAAGACTTCAACTGGTTGGTTCTTTGGCTTTAAGTTGCACTTTATTTTTAATAGTCACGGAGAAATTGTACGCATGCATGTTACTAGCGGGAATGTAGATGACAGGTCTCCAGTAAAGCAAATGCTAAAAGATATCTCTTGCAAACTTATTGGTGATAAAGGTTATATCTCCAAAAAATTATTCACTGAATTATTTGAACAGGGTACAACTTTAATCACTAAAATCAGAAAAAATATGAAGAATTGTCTAATGGATATAAATGATAAAATGATGTTAATGAAACGTCCATTTATAGAAACAATCTTCTCATCTATAAAGTCGTTAAACACCTTGATACATAGTAGACATAGATCTCCAATAAATGCATTTTGTCACTTATTTGCTGGACTAATAAACTATCAGCTTCGTACTGATAAGCCATCTTTAGAACAATTTATAAAATGAAATCGCTTATCCACAGTTCGGGTTAATTATGCTTTTCTCAATATTACAAACCGCCCATGCCAAAGAAATAAAATTGGGACTTATGCAACATGATTTTGATACCAAACTTGGCCATAGATACGAAAAAGGGCAAAATATTATTATTGAGTATTTATTCGATAAAATGCAAAACTATCTTCGGGCCTTCCCTCATATAGGAGCAAGCATCAATAATAAAGGATACACAAGTAATATATATACTGGCTTTACTTGGCAATTTGATATTAAAGATATATTTATTATAGAAGCTACTCTCGGTGCAAGCATAAATAACGCAGAAAGACTAGAACCAAAGAAAAAACGCGCATTAGGTTCAAAATTATTATTTCGTGAATCTTTCTCTATTGGCTACCTAATAGATAAAACTCACTCAATTTCTGTAATGATCGATCATATATCAAGCGCCGATATTAGAAAACCAAATCCAGGACTTACAGATATCGGAATCAGGTACGGATTTAGATTTTAAGTAATGATATTACTCATAAGACACTGCACACCAAAAATTGACTATAACTCCAAATACAATCATAAAGAAGCAAACAATATTATAACGCAATATAATACTACTAGTGACATTGACATAGAAGAAATAGATAAAATTAAAACTCACCTTGAAGTTTTTTTTAAAGAAAAAAAATCTATAGTTTTATCATCTTCTATGCCACGAGCTTTAATAACTGCAAAAAGCATGTTTGGAAAAAATTACGACATATTAGCTGACAAAAATTTCATAGAATTTGATTTAAAATTCATCAAAATACCTTTGATAAAATTAAAATTTGGCACCTGGGCAACCGTTTCTCGTATATTATGGTTTGCTGGAATTGGCAAAACAGATAGTAAATTCAAGACAGAAAAACTAAGAGCAAAAGATTGTGCCGAAATTTTATACCAAAAATCGTTAGAAAACGACTCAGTAGCACTAGTCGCTCATGGTATGATAAACTATTTTATAGAAAAAAGACTAAGATATAGAGGATATAAAAGAATAAGCAAAGTCACTAACGGCTTCTGTTCTGTAACAATACTGAATTGCTGAGCAAATTTCTTGCAATTAATAATCAAAGACTAATTCTATACTACTCAAAATTATTATCAGGCCTCAAAGGAACTGGAGAACTTATAGTATTAATATAATACTCATCTTCATATCTATTCCAACCTATAATTTGTATAATAAAACTATGTCCTGACACGCCATAATTTGCGTAGCCAATCATTGCCCCTATATATCTATTCGGTGATTTTGGATTCAGTTTTTGCCAATAATAATCAAACTTACATTTTGATTGCTTATCGCATGAAATGCTACCCTTTATCTCTTTAAATGTCATCAGATGCCATTTAGAATTAACCATAGATGCAACTGCTATAAAATTCTTTATACCCCAAGCTGAATTGCGAGCAGTATCTCCAACTAAGATCGCCTCCTTAGTTCTTCCATCACCTTTAATATTTACAGGAATAATACGAATTTTGTTATATAAAGAATCAAGATTAGGACTAACTTGATTCTTGTAATATTCTTTGAATTCGTCGCCAAATAAAGTAAAATCATTCACTTCAACTAATGAAGAAAGTGGCTTTCTTAAATCAGCAATAATACTAGTTTCAAGATCAGAAGCAAAAACACAATTTATAGTAGATAAAAATTGTATAAAACATCCGACTAAAAATCTACAAAGCATATAACTGAGGATAGCTAATCCCTAATCACCATAACAGAAATAGATGAGTGACGCACTATTTTAGAAGCGTTTGGACCTAACATGTAATCTTTAAATTGTGGTCTCACTGCTGATAACATTATCAAATCTGCATTAACTTTTTCAGAATAATTGATAACCTCATCATAAATTGCCCCACGACCAACGCTAAATTCAACTTCAACACCTTCTGGAACATATTTTGCGATTAACTCATCAAAAAGAACTTTATACTTCTCTTTTTGATCTTTCATCCAATTACGAGGAAGATAATCTTCGAGGACTTTCATACCAAAATCTGGCATAATATGTACTAAGTGAATTTTAGCGTCAAAAGCATTGACAAAATTAAGTGCTGGTGGAAAAACAACTTTTATAGATTGTTTATCTGATAAATCAACTGGAATTACTATATTTTTGAACATGATAAATGCTTTCTCTACGCCTCTTTATTATCTACATTTTCTGCTACAAAAGCAGGTAAAACAAAATTCTTCCTAAAATCTTCAGCATCTATATCATATAGTGCTGGATGAGAAGACTTAAAACGATCAACTATACTAGGAAACAAATCTAAAAAATTTTGTGTAATTTTTTTGTCAACATGATCTGCTGTCACTAAAATAGCATTGACCCCTATTGTATCTTGATCTTTAGTAATGCCAGGATATCCACCTTCTGGTAGTATAGCCTTATGAAAACCAGGATTACTTTTTAATAACTGGTTTACTTTACTACTATCAATTGTAACAAAGTCTGACTCACAAGCATGAGTAATAAAATTAACCAATGCACTTGGATGTCCAGCCATTATCATAATAGCATCAACATTCCCAACACAAAATTCATGCGCATAGTCTTCGTAAGCTAGCTCAATATCAGTTGGTGGTTTTTTGAAATCATAATATGCTTCCAGAGCATTATATATAACTGAACTATCTGATTTAGGTGAACCATTAGAAATTTTCTTACCATCTAGATCACTAAACACCAAAATATTATCATCGTCCTTAACTATAACAGTAAAAATTTTGCTGTGAAGCTTTAGTACTTGAGACATATTTTTAAATGGTTCAGTAGTGGCAAAATATCCTTTACCCTCATAAGAATCTATTGCTAAATTTGAGAGAGTAAATGCAAAATCAATTTTACCTCTTTGTAGTAGCCATAAATTTTCTAGAGACCCTTTAGTCGGTACTACTTCGCACGGAATACCATTATTAGCCTTTGAGATATAACGACACAACTTCAATCCAATAGAGTAATATCCCTCTAAAAGACTTCCTGAACCAACTCTAATCTTCCTTCCTTCCTGTGCAAATGCACTTTGCAGCGCAAAGAACATGAATGAAAATATAAAAACGTAAAGGCGCAATCTCTGCATAATCAATATCATTTAATTAATCACGAGTTATACATATCTTTATCGAGGGTACCCTCACTACTATCGATTACCAAGGTAATTGTCGCATCACCGGTAATATTAATTGTGGTACTAAGCAAATCCAACACTCTATCAATCCCAACTAACAGCGCGACGCCTTCAATTGGCAGTCCAACCGAAGTGAGCATAATAGGTAGCATAATAATAAATGCACCGGGAATACCAGCTCCACCGATTGAACCAAGCGTACCAGTTAAAATAATTACAATATAATCGCCAAAGGCAAGATCAATACCAAGTACTTGAGCAAAAAATAAGGCTGACATACCTAATTTTATTGATAAACCATTCATATTAATGGATGCACCAAGCGGAAGTACAAAAGATGTACTTGACTCAGAAACACCCAATTTTTGTCTACAAACTTGCATAGTTGTTGCTAAACTTGCCTTACTACTTCCTGTTGAAAGAGCAATCATTTGATATTCTATACTTTTTTTGTAAAAAGGAATTGGCGATACTTTACAAAATACCATAATTATCAAACCAAAAATTATGTACTGCAATGCAAATGCTAAAAGTAAGGCACCAAATAATTTACCCAAAGTAAATATAATATCAATCCCTTGAGTTCCTATTACCCATGCTGTAAGAGCAAATGCAGCATAAGGTGATAATTGTACAATTACTGAAATCATTTTTAAAACAAGTTTTGCTGCTGAGTGAATAAAATCCCTCACAGGGTCTACAGCATGCCCAAGACTATTAATTACCATTCCAGTAAATATTGAAAAGAATACAACTTGAAGTACATTTGACTCAGAAAATGCTACAAACACATTATTTGGAACAATTTCGATTAAATAATCAACTAAATCAAAGCTACTTTCTGTAAAATGCTTTTCAGAATTCTGACCAAAATCTAGAATCACACCTTCACCTGGTTGTAATATATGTGCTACACCCAAGCCAAAAACAACTGCAAAACACGTTGTACCAAGATAAGCTAAAACAGATTTTCTAGCAACACGACCAATCGAATTCGGATCTCGCATACCAGTAATACCTGATACTAAACTAAAGAATAATAATGGTACGATAACCATTTTGATTAAGCGTAAAAATACAGTTCCAATAGGTTTTACAGTTTCAACATGTTGTGGTAAATAAATTCCAAAGAACACGCCGAGAACTAATCCAAGAAATACTTTATGCCATAATTTCATACATCAACTCCACAAAAATAGTTGCGCTTGCAATATTGCGTACTGTCTAATCGCCACATATCCATTTTAGATAGTCTGGCAGACCTTCTACAATATCAAGCTTGATAATTTGAGGCAATCGATAACTATGATTGAATTTTATTGATTTTTCAATCGCTTTATAATTATCAGATGGGGCTTTTATCATTAAGCGAAATTCATTCGCTTGCCTATAGCTTGCCTCGTAGTAAAAAAAACTTTCTACCTTATCAATTTGAACACAAGCAACTAACTTGTCTTCTAATAAGGTTCTAGCAATTAAATTTGCATTTTTCTTACTATCGGTTGTCGTTAATACGATACAACAATCTTTACTTTCCATTCACCTCTACATATGCATTAGGCGTTTCATATAACCTAATTTTAATTATATCAAATAAATTTTTAGTAAACAACATTGGTATAATATCGCATTTTATGTGTAATGCAATATTTTCTGCAGTCGGGTTTGATTGCAAATAATAGATTTTCTGCCCTGTCCCTTTTTCAATAAGGTCTCCGAGAGGTTTATCTTTCTGATGCAAAATTACATTATGATCAAGATTTTCATCAACCCATTCTTTTATTACGGATTTTAAAACACCAAAATCCACAACCCTTCCTAAAGAATCTAGCTCGTCTGCTCTTGCAGTTACTTCAAGAACATATCTATGCCCATGCAAAAACTTACATTTATTCTCATGGCCCATCACCCTATGACCGGCATCAAATTCTATTCGCCTCGTACATTCAACCAAAATATCACCTATAAAAACTTAATTAATGATTTATGTTTTTCTATTTTGTCTAAAATAATATCAGCTTCAATTGATCCTTCTTCCTCAGAAGATAATTCTTCTTGAAGATCGGTAATTTCATTTGTAATCGTAGTTTTATTAGACTCAGGGATACTTGCAGCATATTCCGTGACTATATTTACTTCATCACCAGTAATCTGAACGACCCCTCCATGAATATAGTACCTAGTCTCTAATTCATTGTTAAATATACTTGCAATTCCAATTTCAATTGCAGAAGTTAGTTTTACATGTCCTGGAAGAACGCCAAACACCCCTTCAGTACCTGGAATATTAACTTGACTCGTTTCGACTTCTAAAAACGTCTCCGAGGGTAAAATAATTCGAACTAGCAATTTATTACTCATAATGATTTATACTAAGCAGTTTCTTTTGATTGCATTTTATCAGCCTTTTCAACAGCTTCTTCAATCGTTCCAACCATATAAAAAGCAGCTTCAGGAAGATGGTCATATTTTCCTTCTACCAACCCTTTAAAGCCAGCTATAGTATCAGCTAAATCCACAAATTTACCTGATACACCAGTGAATACTTCGGCTACATGGAATGGTTGCGATAAAAATCTTTGTATTTTACGAGCACGGCTGACTATTAACTTATCTTCTTCAGATAGCTCATCCATTCCCAAAATAGCAATAATATCTTGTAGAGATTTATATGTTTGCAAAACTTTTTGCACTTCTCTTGCTACATTATAATGTTCATCACCAACAATTTTAGGGTCAAGCATTTGAGAACTACTATCCAATGGATCAACCGCTGGATAAATACCGAGTTCTGCAATTTGGCGACTTAAAACAGTCGTTGCATCGAGGTGAGTAAAAGAAGTAGCAGGTGCAGGATCTGTCAAATCATCAGCTGGAACATAAATTGCCTGCACTGATGTAATAGAACCATTTTTAGTAGAAGTAATACGCTCTTGCAAACCACCCATATCAGTAGCAAGCGTCGGTTGATAACCTACTGCTGAAGGAATACGACCTAATGTAGCCGATATTTCAGAACCAGCTTGAGTAAATCTAAATATATTATCAACAAAGAATAAAACATCTTGTCCACCATCAAGATCCCTGAAATACTCAGCTATTGTAAGACCTGTTAAAGCAACCCTAGCGCGAGCACCTGGAGGCTCATTCATTTGTCCATATACCAGCGCCACTTTTGACTCATCGAGCTTATCTGGATTAATAACACCTGAATCTATCATTTCGTGATAAAGATCATTTCCTTCACGTGTACGCTCACCAACACCCGCAAATGCTGTATATCCACCATGCGCTTTTGCAACATTATTAATAAGCTCCATTATGATCACTGTTTTACCCACACCAGCACCACCGAAAAGACCGATCTTTCCGCCTTTTGCATATGGGGCAAGCAGATCAACGACTTTAATACCAGTTACTAATATACTGCTATCTGTGGATTGCTCTTCAAATGAAGGAGCATCACGGTAAATTGATGAAGTATCTTTTGCTTTTATTGGACCTTGCTCATCAACAGGATAACCCACAACATTCATTATTCTTCCAAGGGTTTCTTTACCAACTGGTACTCTTATAGAATCACCAGTATCAACTACTACTTGACCTCTGGTCAAACCATCTGTCGAATCCATCGCAATACAACGAACAGTGCTATCGCCAATATGCTGCGCGACCTCTAAAACTAATTTTTGACCATTATTTTCACATTCAAGAGCGTTCAAAATGTTGGGAAGCTGAGCACCACCATCAAATTTCACATCAACCACAGCTGAAATAATTTGCGTTATTTTTCCTTCATTCTTTTTCATTTTAAAAAACCTATACAAACAAATATAATTAAAATTTAAATTCTCTTTTTATTTTTTTTCCTTACCATACCTGCAATATGAATCATCTTTATCAACAACTAACTTACCAGCAATCGCACAGTCCTCTGCATCCATTTCAGACAGAACTATCCTTACCTTATCAGGTGTTGAATCAACAGAATCACAAACAGCCTTA
Source organism: Rickettsiaceae bacterium (assembly GCA_965211855.1). Classification (GTDB taxonomy): domain Bacteria; phylum Pseudomonadota; class Alphaproteobacteria; order Rickettsiales; family Rickettsiaceae; genus Megaera_A. The sequence continues at coordinate 272,927 of CBDBTV010000017.1, read as the reverse complement.
GTAACTGATTCAACAAGTTTACGCTTTTGATCCAGCGTACGCCCTTTCATTAATTGAATATTCAGAAATGGCATAAATTTAACTCCTAATAATTTTGAATTAACAAACTATACCGCCTCAGCACCAGATATAATCTCTGTAAGCTCGGTCGTAATAATTGCTTGTCTTGATCTGTTTAACTTCAGTGTTAATTTTTCAATAAGCTCACCAGCATTTCTAGTAGCATTATCCATCGCTGTCATTCTTGCCCCTTCTTCACTAGCTTTATTCTGCAGTAGACCGTAATTAATCTGGCCGCTCATATATAAATTAATTACCTCATGAACTAGATTTTCTCCTTCATATTCATATTCAGAAACAGTACTTTCTTTTGCATTTGCAGTATTACTAGCAGGTAAAATTTTCCGTCTGGTCATCACTTGAGTCATAGCATTCTTGAACTTGTTGTAATACATATAACAAGCACCAGCTTCTTCGTTTTCTATCATCTCAATCATTTTATTTTTAACTTGGCGTGACATGCAAGCAGCATTACCCTTGGGATTCGGATAATATTCTTCTATCAATTTTGCATATTTCCCGCGCAGACCATCCCTACCTTTTTTTCCAATAACAAGCAACTTTACTTCTTTTCCTTCTTTTTGGAAAGCACGAACATCTTTTTTCACTTTTCTAATAATGCTAGAGTTGAATCCTCCACAAAGACCACGCTCAGAAGTCATAACAACTAGTAAGTATGGCATTTCTTTTAGTTTTTTACTAAAGAACATACGGTCCTTGGCCGGCAAATCCATTAAATTACCACCTGTAGAAATATCATACATAATATTTCCAAGAACTTCAGAATATAAATTTAAATTCTCAGCCTGCTCTTTTACCTTTTTAAGCTTTGCCGCAGATACTACGTGCATAGCTTTCGTGATTTTCTGAGTAGACTTAATACTCTTTACTCTATTTCTAAGTTGCTTTAGACCAGACATTATATTCTATTCTTAATTACCCAAAAATTCTTCAACAAACTTTGTAAGATAAGTTTTCAACTTTTCTTCATTCTCTTCGCTCAATTGCTTTTCTTCTCGAATTGATGTCAATATGCTTTCTCCTTTAAGCCTAATATCGTCTATTAACTTATCTTCGAAATCACGAACTTTTGTAGCATCAATCTTTTCTAAATAGCCATTCACACCGGCATATAGAGATACAACTTGTTCCTCAACAACAAATGGAGAATATTGTGGCTGTTTTAAAAGCTCTGTTAATTTCTGACCATGCCTAATTAGCTGCTGCGTCGATGCATCTAAATCAGATCCAAACTGAGCAAATGCTTCCATCTCTCTAAATTGAGCTAGTTCCAATTTCATTGAACCAGAAACTTTTTTAATTGCCTTAATCTGAGCAGCTGAACCAACACGACTAACAGATATACCAACATTAACAGCAGGTCTTATACCTTTATAAAACAACTCACTCTCTAGAAAAATTTGTCCATCAGTAATAGATATTACATTTGTTGGAATATAAGCAGATACATCACCAGCTTGCGTCTCAACAATAGGCAACGCAGTCAGTGAACCTCCACCTTTTTCATCTGATAATTTAGCAGCACGTTCAAGTAACCTTGAATGTAAATAAAACACATCACCCGGATAGGCTTCACGCCCTGGGGGACGTCTAAGCAGCAATGAAATCTGACGATATGCAACAGCATGCTTACTCAAATCATCATAAATTACCAACGAATGTTTTGCATTATCTCTGAAATATTCACCAATTGCACAACCTGTATATGGCGCCAAGAATTGTAGTGGCGCAGGATCAGATGCAGTTGCAGATACTACTACTGTATATTCCATTGCACCAGCTTCCTCAAGCTTCTTTACTATTTGAGCAACTGTGGACCTCTTCTGACCAATCGCAACATATACACAAAATATCTTTTCTGCATCATTATCTACTAAGTGAGCTGGTTTTTGATTAATAATCGTATCAATAGCAATAGCAGTTTTTCCAGTTTGCCTATCGCCAATAATTAGCTCTCTTTGCCCTCTACCAATTGGTATCAATGCATCAATTGCTTTAATACCAGTTTGAACCGGTTCATGAACACTTTTTCTACCTATAATCCCAGGAGCCTTAACTTCTACACGACTATAGTCTTTGGTAACAATATCTCCTTTACCATCGATCGGACGTCCCAGAGCGTCTACTACGCGCCCAACCATCGCCGGTCCAACAGGAGTTTGCAAAATATCACCAGTTCTTTTAACTTTATCTCCTTGGCGAACAGAGCTATCATCACCCATAATAACTACGCCAACCATGTCGCTTTCAAGGTTTAAAACTAGCCCTTTAACACCTGAATCAAATTCAACCATTTCGCCAGCTTGAACATTATCAATTCCATAAACTTTAGCAATACCATCACCAACCGTAATCACATAGCCGACTTCCTGAAGCTCACCTAACTGCTCAATGCCGCCTATTTCACGTTCTAAAATTTCTGATATTTCTGAAGGATTTAATGCCATTTTCTAAAACTCCTTTTAAAAAGACAAATTTATTACTAAACTAATGATCTACTATTTATGTAATTACACATAAACATAAGAACAAAACTACATTTTCGAATCAACTGCAATCTTTTTTATTCTATCCAGTGCTCCACTAACTGAACAATCAATCAAATTGCAATCATATTCTATAACAGCTCCACCAATCAGCGAGGAATCTATATTTGTTTCAAGATCTATTTTTTTACCAAGCTCTGACTCTAAAAAGCCACTAATTAAATCTAATTCTTTCTTTCCTAGCTTGTATGCCGAAGAAATCCTGGCATATTTAATATCCTTACTCTCTGCGATAATTTCAGAGAAATTTTCTATTATTTCAAGAATTAATGAAAATCTAGAATTTTTAACTAGGATATGCAAAAAATTAATGGTTGTTTTTTCAAATTTAAGTTTCGATGCAACCAAATCTAAAATTTTCTTTTTTATTTGACTATCTACTATCGGTGAACACAACGCTTGCATTACTCTCGAAGAATTTGAAACAACTTGCCCTAAAACCGTAATTTGCTCCAACACTTTGTCTTCTACTTTGCTCTTTTTGGCACCAGAATATAGTGCTTGAGAATAATTTTTTACAATCTTTAGATCTAACGACATTTAAAGTTTAAAAGTTATATATATTTGTAACTGAGATTGAAGATAGCAGTAAAATATCTAGGAGTCACTATTTTTACTTGTCAAATTTAAAATTTTCTCCTACTAAACCCTTTTATGTTTCAAAAAAATTAGAATATTCCTTTCTTCTTGTGTAAATCAATACAAAGAACAACAAACCTAATTGCAACAAAAAATACCCCAGCACCATTGAAAACATACCTGTCCAACGCCAAATTAACATACAAACAAAAGGGGTTGTTGAAGAAAAAATCATACTACCAATCGAATGTGACAAACTATACATTCTCATCCTTATACCAGTCGGAAAAAGAGACTGAATTTTTATCGCACAAGGAACCGAATAGAATGGAACCACAAAAGCTAAAGCTCTGTGTAATGCAAAGGAGAATATACCAGCACCGATCATGAATTCCATAATTAGAACGCAAATAATACTTAAACTAAGCGCAAAAGAAATCTGCTTTAAAGGATTTATATGATCTGCTAAATACCCTGAAATAAAGCAACCCATACCGTAAAGTGCTATCAATGTAATATTGCTCGAAGATGCTTGGTTTATACTTATTACATCGGCGATATTTGCAGCAAATGTTCCTAAAAAAATAATTAAGAAATGGTACCCACCTCCAAGCATACCATTAACAATCATTGATAAGAAAAATTTCAATCTATTATTAACGACTAAAGTTCCTATTCCAGAATTAACCTCTTGGCTCATACGCGATTTACTATTTAAAAATGTTTGACTTTCTATTAAATACCCTCGCAACATGATAACGATTATTCCTAGAAATCCTCCAAACACAAAATTCAAACGCCATGCAGACTCAAGCTCTTCAATACTAATTGCAATATGAAACATAACAGAAGCTAAAATGACACCTAGCTGAGACGAAAAAGAAACCACACCAATAGCAAAATTACGCCTTTTTTTGCCAATTTTCTCAGCAACGAATATTTTGATAGCATCTATTTCACCTGCTAAACTCATTAAAAACATCATGCGGCACAGAGTGAGCAACATAACAGAAACCCATCCCCATGAATTAAAACTTGGTATTAAAGCTATTGCACTTGTAGATATAGCCGCAATAATTGTAGCAATTTTTACACTCGCAACTCGGCTTACTCTATCACCTATTTTACCAAACAAGACTGAACCTAATGGCCTAGCTACTACGGCTAAACTAAACACAGCAAAAAATAGTAACATTTGATCACTATCATCTGATCCAGGCATAAATGTCTTTGAGATAACAGAAGCTGATAGCCCAAATAACGCATAGTCATAATATCTAACTATGGTTGCTAAGATAGCAATAATATAAGAGCTATGTTCCCGATACATTATAATTTTTTAGATTTAATTGCGTAATGTTTGTCTGGCTGATAGTATAACTATGAATTTCGAAGCGCAACCAGAAATATTTATGATCGGCAAACTTAAAGGAAAAATTGAATTAAACAACGAAAATGGGCAAGTAATAGTTGACGTTAATGGAGTCGGTTACCTTGCTTTCTGCTCAGCAAAAACCCTAAGCAAGTTAGCTCCTGAAGAATATGCTGAGCTCCTAATCGAAACACACGTACGTGAAGATCATATTCATCTTTATGGGTTTTATAATGTGGAAGAAAAAAACACTTTTAACATCCTACAATCCGTAAAAGGAGTAGGAACCCGTATGGCTCTTGCAATCCTTAGCGAATTAACGCCTGAGGAAATAGGACTTGCCCTATCCACACAAGATAAAGTTGTATTTAATAATGTTTCTGGCGTTGGAAAGAAGCTAGCAGAAAGAATAATAACTGAACTCAAGGATAAGTTTATAACTAACACAACAGGAGTAGTACCTATAAAAACTGGCATAGCTTTATCAAACAGTACAAACGATAATATGAATGATGCAGTAGCCGCTTTAGTTAGTCTTGGTATTGGTAAATCTGATGCTCAGATACGTATAAACTCTATACTAAGCGAATCACCGGATATTTCTATTAATGACCTAATTAAACTTGGTTTAAAAAACTCAAACTAATATATTTTTATGGCAAAAGAACTCTTAGATGGAAATGAACTTGAAACGGATGTAGATTTTTCCTTACGCCCTAATTACCTATTAGATTTTGTGGGTCAAGAGCACATCAAATCAAATTTAAATGTCTTTATTCAAGCAGCAAGCAAAAGGAATGAAGCATTAGATCACACTCTATTTTACGGACCGCCAGGGCTTGGAAAAACGTCTCTTTCTCATATTGTAGCTAAAGAAATGGGAGTAAATTTCAAAGCTACCTCTGGCCCAACATTATCAAAAGCAGCTGATCTTGCCGCAATACTTACAAACCTCCAAGAAAATGATGTACTTTTTATTGATGAAATTCATAGATTGAATACTAATATTGAGGAAGTACTATACCCTGCAATGGAAGATTTTTATCTAGATATAATAATTGGCGAGGGGCCAGCAGCCCGCTCAGTTAGAATTGACATACCTAAATTTACTTTAATAGGCGCAACTACTCGACTTGGCTTGCTAAGCAACCCACTAAGAGATAGATTCGGCATTCCACTAAGATTAAATTTCTATAATACAGAAGAACTAGTCAAAGTGTTAAACCGCGCAGCCGAACTACTAAACACTCAAATTTCACAAAAGGGTGCAGAAGAGATAGCAAAGCGCTCAAGAGGAACTCCTAGAATTGCCTTGCGTCTCCTTAAAAGAGTTCGCGATTTTGCATCTGTTGAAAACAAAAATGAAATTGATGAGAAAATAGCAGATAGCGCTCTAAACCGTTTAGAAGTGGATAAAGCCGGTCTTGATAGTAATGATTATAGATATTTAAAATTTATTTCAGATAATTATAATGGTGGACCAGTTGGAGTCGAAACAATTGCAGCGGCACTATCCGAACAAAGAGATGCAATCGAAGAAGCTATTGAGCCATACTTAATACAAATAGGTCTTCTGCAAAGAACTCCTAGAGGCAGAGTTATAACAGATAATGCATTCTCCCATCTTGGTTTGCAACCACCAAATAGAGAGGCCAACAAACAAACAAATCTTTTTACTGAAATTGAGAATTAATATAGTTGGCGCTGTTAGTTGTGTTTTGAGAAATCCATCTTGCCACAAGCATACCAAAATGATTTTGTAGCTTCTTGCAAGAGTTTATCAGCATCTAAGATTAATTCTCTTTTTATTTTCTGATATTCACCATCTTTATCGAACAAATGAAATGCCTCATCTTGAATCATTCCAAATTTTATACCCTCTTTAAAAATTGAAATACGACCAGCCTTATCTTTCATAACTATTACATCAGACATTGGCAATAATATCTCAGCTATCAGCTCCTCTAGCGCACTGCCTTCTTGCTTTGCTCCTCTATCTTTTTTCATACTCGTATCTCAATCATAAAACTCAAACTAACTCAATTATAAGAGTTGATGTAAAACTACAGAAATTACTTTAAAATCTTTAGTATCAGATAAATTAAAAACAAAGTATTAACTATATAAAGCATTAACTCAACCTATGGTTGATTTTATTAGCATTGAGTTGCAAATATGTCTATAAAAAATAGAGGATTGAATATATGCTACAGATGAGTTACCTTATTACATAATTATATAACAAAAACTAAGCGCAGACATGACATTTAACTCAAACAGCAATATGCAAAATTTTCATACTATAGACAGACTTCCACCTTATGTTTTTGCAGAGGTTAATAAGCTAAAAGCCGAAGCAAGAAAACAGGGAAAAGATATTATTGATTTTGGTATGGGGAATCCTGACGCTCCAACTCCACCTCATATTGTAGAAAAGCTGGTAGAATCGATTAACAATCCAAAAACTCACGGATACTCTGTTTCAAGAGGAATTCTTGGACTCCGTAAAGCTCAGAGCGAATATTATAATAGAAGGTTTAATGTTGATTTAGATCCTGAATCAGAAATAGTTGCAACACTTGGGTCAAAAGAAGGATTTGCAAGCACCGTAAAAGCTATTACAAAGCCTGGAGACACAATACTTGTTCCAAGCCCTAGCTACCCTATACATACTTTTGGATTTATTATTGCTGAAGCATCAGTCAGAACAGTGCCAAATAATGCAAGCCAAACGACATTAGTGCAGCAAATAAAAGAAGAAATTGAAAATTGTTCACCAAGACCTACATCTGTTGTAATAAATTACCCATGTAACCCAACTGCAGAAACAGTTTCACTTGATTTTTACGAAGAAATAGTCAGCTTATGTAAACATTATGGGGTTTATATTCTATCAGATTTGGCATATTGTGAAATATATTTTAACGACTCCCCTCCTCCTTCAATATTACAAGCAAAAGGAGCAAAAGATATAGCGATAGAATTCACATCCGTAAGTAAAACATACTCTATGGCTGGCTGGAGAATCGGATTTGCCTGTGGGAACAAAAAGCTAATACACGCGCTTGCTAGAATTAAATCATACCTTGATTACGGGGCTTTCACACCAATTCAAATTGCAGCAACTGCTGCACTAAATGGACCTGATGATTGTATAGTAGAAGCAAGGCAAAGATATAAAGATAGAAGAGACATATTAGTCAATGGACTGAAAGATGCAGGATGGGAAATCACCTCGCCCGAAGCTACAATGTTTGCTTGGGCGCAAATTCCAGAAAAATACAGGCATCTTGGATCTCTTGAATTTAGTAAATTACTCTTAGAACATGCAAATGTAGCTGTAGCTCCAGGCATTGGATTTGGTAAGGAAGGTGATGAGTTTGTAAGAATTGGTCTAGTAGAAAACAAAAAGAGAATTAGGCAGGCAACAAAAAATATTCGCCAGTTTTTACAAAAACATTAGAACCGATTACTCAAAATGTCTGAAACACTTATATTAGTTGACGAGAATGACAAGCCTATTGGAACTGCAAAAAAAATGAAAGCTCATATAGAAGGCTTGTTACACCGCGCCTTTTCTGTAATGATTTTTAATAGCAAAGGACAACTGTTAGTACAAAAGCGTGCTAAAAGCAAATATCATTCGGCAAAATTATGGGCAAACTCGTGTTGTGGACACCCGCGTCTTGATGAGGGCAATATGAAAGCTGCCCAAAGACGCCTGCAAGAAGAGCTAGGCTTTACTTGCAATTTAATAAAAATTACTGAATTAAGCTACTCTTTAAAGCTGCAAGACGGCTTATACGAAAGAGAGTATACTCATGTTTTTGCTGGCATATACGATGGAAGCTTAGAACTTAACCCCGATGAAGTATCAGAAATTAAGTGGCTAACACCCAATGACTTGCGGAGAGAATCAATCTCAAAACCCGATCAATATGCACGCTGGTTTAACTTGTATCTAACAGAATATTATAGAGAAATTTTTGAAAATAACGCTCTATTATCTCTCTAACAAACAATACTTACAACAAATCTGCATTATCGGAGCTTTGCTCATTAGCACCGATCTCCTCAACATCATCGGGTTTGTTTTGCATATATTCGTTGATATTACTAAAATTAATTTTAAATTTAGCAAAACTAGAGCTTTTAGTAATTTTTTTATCTCTCTCAATTATCTCCATCGGAGATTTCAAATTAACATCCCCACCTTTTTTAGATCTTTTTAAAGTTGCACTTTTAATATTTGTATTTAATGGTGTTAGTATTTTCTTTTTTGTCATTGGTTGTTTTGGTTTTAGTTAATATTATGAATAGTTTAGAACTTATAGAATCAAAAACTATATTATTTCTTCTCTAGGTAATACTTATTAGGATCCCTAAGATCTAACATTTTATAGTTTTGGTCAAATAGTTTTTTATCTTTATTCAGCAAGTGCAAGTATTCGTAAGCTTCGCTAAAGCTATTTTCAGGCATTTTAACAATAATATTTTGCTCCAAATGCAGATTCCATCTTCGATTACCATATCTAACTGCAGATTTTACCTTTGATGCTAGATTAGGATAAACATTTATGTCGGCAAGCAAGCTACTAGCATAAATATTTGCATCTTGGCCAACTACATGCAACAGCTCAGCAAAACCTTCACCGCTATGTTTAGTTATACGATTTCCTTCAGAATCAATAATATATAATTTTTTCTTAAATTGCCATATAGCAATAGGCTGCCTTTCAACTATCGCTATATATATAGTTGATGGCAACCTTCTTTCTACCATCGCTTTTTTTATCCAAGTTGTATCTTCCAAGCGCCCTTTAACTTCTTCCATATCAACAGAAAAGATAGGAGCACCCTTATCTACTCTAAGGGCCTGCACAATATCTTTATAGGATGTATGTTTTTCACCTTCTATTTTAATATTTTCTAGAACAAAACCATAGCTCGCAGTAAACTCATTAAATCTATTCTTTGCTTTCTCCTTATATGAATCAAAGTAGTCAGTAAATATAAATAAACCGATAAATAATAATATCCATAATTTTATAAAGAAAATAATTCTATGGAGCAAAACCTGCCATCTCCTTTTTAAGGAAATCGCTGCACTATTTGATCTCTTTGAAGCTGTTTTCTTTTTCATGATTCAAACTTTGCACCCTGCAATATCTTATCTACCAGGTCAGTATAACTCACTCCCTTTTCAGCAACAATCTCAGGACATATTGATAGTGGTGTCATGCCAGGATGAGTATTTAATTCTAGCATATAAAACTCATCTTCTTGTTCGTTATAGATAAACTCAACTCTGATAATTCCATGCATACAGTCAAAAATTTCACATGCATGCTCAGATATCTTCATTACCTTCTCACTTGCCTTATCAGTAATTGGAGCAGGTAATAAATGATTTGCAAAACCCTCTGTATATTTCACTTCATAATCATAGAAACGCTTTCCTTGAAGCAATTCAATTTCTAGGACCCCCATAGCTTTTCCATTTAAAACAGCCACCTGAATTTCCTTTCCTTGTATATATTGCTCTACAATAATTTCATCACCATATTTAAACTCGTAATCTGCAAAAGAAAAATCATCATCATCAAAAACTATTTCTATTCCAACACTAGAGCCTTGTGACAAAGGTTTGATTACATAAGGTCTTGGCATTGGATCATTTTTTATAGCATCTCTTTTGCTAACCACAATCGCTTGTGCTATCTTAATTCCATTTGCTTTAAAAATTTCATGCGATTTTTTCTTATTAAATGCAAGTGACGAAGACAAAACTCCAGGACCTGTATAAGGTATTCTCAGTATATTTAATAAACCAGGAACACACCCATCCTCACCATAAGTGCCATGTAATGCATTAAATACAGCGTCTGGTCTGAGATTAGTAATTACTCCTGAAATATCTGCTCCCATATCGATAAACACAACGTAATGCCCAAGATCTATCAGTGAATCTACTATACCATTTGACGACATAAAAGATACTTCTCTCTCAGCGGACATACCTGCCCCAACAACCGCTATAAACTTCTTATCACCAGAATTCGCAATATCACATTCCTCAAGCACATATCCATCTGTTTTAATAAAGTCTTTTAGCTCTACCTTACCTTTGTTGCTACAATCAACTACAATAGATTTTTCTTTAAAGATTGTATTAAATTCTTGCATTTCTCCCTACGCGTTTTATTTCCCAATTTAATTCGATTCCAGAGTTCTCTTTCACTCTTTTTCTTACAAGCTCTCCTAAATTTTCCATATCAGAAGCATTTGCATTACCATCATTTATCATGAAATTACAATGCTTTTGAGACATTGAAGCTCCACCAACTGCATAACCTCTAAGACCAGCCTCATCAATCAATTTCCAAGCTTTATGCCCATCAGGATTTGCAAACGTACTACCACCCGTTTTTTCAGTAATTGGCTGAGTCTCTGAGCGCTTTTGATTAATCCCATCCATTTTTAATTGAATTTGATCTGAACTACCCGATTTGCTCTTAAAAATTACTTTTGTAAATATTAAATCCTTAGGTAAAGCATTTTTTCTGTAAGAAAAACCTATTTCTTCGCATGAAAAATTTTTATGATTACCCTCTCTATCAATAGCCTCTACCGATATAACTAAATCTTTAAATTCAGAACCATATGCGCCCGCATTCATAGCAACACCACCACCTATAGTCCCTGGAATTCCAACAAGAAATTCAAAACCTTCTATAGATTTTGTAGCAGCAAATTTTGCTAAATTATAGTTTAAACAACCTGCTCCAACAGCCAAATTACCATCTGGCTGCTCTTCGATTTCTGTAAAAGCGCGTCCAAGCTTTATTACAACCCCTTCTATTCCACCGTCTCTAATTATAATATTTGAACCAGCACCTAGTACCATTACTTCAAGATTTGAATCTTTCTCCTTTAAAAAACTGGCAAGGTCTTCTGAGTCTTCAGGTTTGAACAAAATATCTGCATTACCACCAACTTTAAACCAAGTAAGATGAGCTATATTATAATCAAATTTATATTTACCCCTTACTTTTGGTAAATTCATATTATTTCTATATTCTCGTATTAATTTACTGTTACAGTGCTAGTATCTATTTTTTCTAGCTTTTCAGGCAACTGATTTGCCCAAGTTGTTATACTTCCAGCACCCATCATAAGAATTATATCCCCTTCTCTTGCTTCAGTTGCAACAACAGGCGTTATATCTTCATGATTGGCAAGATATTCCGCATCCACAGAATTTTTATTAATCGCCTCAACTAGAGTTTTACTATTAATGCCCTCAATTGGTGAGTCACCAGCTGAAAATACATCCAAGATATATACTTTATCAGACTTAGCAAAACAACTAGCAAAATCAGAAAATAAATTTTCCAACCTTGTATATCTATGTGGCTGAAATATTGAAATAACTCTACCTTTTCTTTTAGATACCACATCTTTTGCTGTAGAGAGAGTTGCTTCAATTTCCACCGGATGGTGAGCATAATCATCTATTATTTCTGCGCCATTATACTTTCCAACTAAGGTAAAACGTCTTTTTACACCTTGAAAGTTTTTAAAACCATTTTTAATCACCTTTAAGCCAAAATCCAGCTCTATTCCAATAGCAATTGCAGATAAAGCATTTAAAACATTATGCTTTCCAGGTGTTGGAATTGTAATGTGCTCTATAATTGTATCACCGCTCGTATTTTGTTGTTTTATTCTAATATCAAATGTAGAAGAATATGTATCAGAAGTAATATTATAAGCAACTATTTGAGCATCTTTGCTTTCAATACCATAAGTAATCACACGCCTTTCGGTTATATTTTCAACTAGCTCTCTTACAACTGGATGGTCTATACAAGCAACACCAAAGCCATAAAATGGCAAATTGCGTATAAAACTTTTAAATGCAGCTTTTAGTGTATCAAAATCTTTGTAGTAATCCATATGTTCTGGGTCAATATTCGTAATTACTCCAATGGTGGATGGAATTTTTATAAATGTAGCATCAGACTCATCTGCTTCTACTACGAGATAATCCCCACGCCCTAAATATGCATTTGTTGATTTGTTATTAATCACTCCACCATTAATTACTGTTGGATCTAAACCAGCTGCTTCAAATAAACAAGCGACTAAAGATGTTGTAGTAGTTTTTCCATGTGACCCTGAAATGGCTACCGAACATTTAAGACGCATCAATTCGGCAAGCATCTCAGCCCGTCTGATTACTGGGATCATTAACTTTCTTGCCGCAACAACTTCAGGATTATCATTTTTAACTGCTGTAGAAATCACTACATATGAAACATTTTTTAGGTTTGATGCGTCATGTCCTTCAAACACTTTTATTCCATGCGCTTCTAATCTTCTAGTATTATTATTTACAGCTAAATCTGAACCTTGAACACTATAACCCAAATTATTCATTATTTCTGCTATACCACTCATTCCAATACCGCCTATACCAACAAAATGAATAGTATTTAAAGTTCCTTTTTTTCTTTTCATTTCAAGTAGCAGCATGTGTAGCAATCCCTTATTAATATTTTATTGAAATTTATATAAAATAAACGAATATAATTTTTGGTATATTTAGAGGAAATATTTTGAATTTTATAAAGCCACTGAAAAACCCCTAGAACCCTATCAAATTTAAGGAATAATAAGCAGATCAATAAAATTAAATATACTAAATCATAATTGTTTAGGCTATATTACTGACTTATGATTGCAAATGCAATAGCAATTGGGTAATCATCTGATAAAGAAATATGGATTTTTTTATCTATAAAACCCTCAATATTATCACTAAAGATTTCTGCATATGGAGCACCTAATTTATCATTTAAAATTGCTATATCTTTAAAGGCCAAATTATTACCTATTCCTGAACCAAAAGCTTTAGCTATCGCTTCTTTTCCTGCAAATCTTTTTGCCAAATATGACATAGCCTTTGATTTCTCAAGCGTGTAAAAATATTCACATTCCTGCGGATGAAAATTTTTTTCTAAAAAAGTATTCTTATACTTATTATATATTCTTTCAATCCTATCAATCTGAACTACATCAGTCCCAATTCCAACTATCATAAATATTTATTCAACTAAAAATCAGTTATTTATTTTCTGATCAACTATAACATAAACAATACACTTATAAAAAGCCATTAAATTACCAATGGCAATGGATGTAGATCGCTCTTTACTTTAATTCTATCTGATTTATGTAAAAAACGTTTTTGATTAGAGATTTTCTGAGACGCAAAATATAAATTAGCCGAATAATTATCCGAATTTATATTATCGATTAATTTCATTAGATTATCATTTTTTGCAAGATCTTCCGAAGAAGAAAAAAAGCTTCTCTGTTCATTTTTTTTAGATCGAATATCAAAAAGCATTACCCCAGTTTTCTTATATTTAACCCCTTGTTTAAATATATTTTTTACACATTCCCTAGATTTTGCTAATAAAATATTAGTTACATCAGTTGGTGCATCTAGCATCATAGTATATTCATTTTTATATTGCTTACTATAATTACTAAAACGATTTGTACGCATTGAAACCATTAATCCACCAGCTAGGCAATTTTGCCTCCTAAGCCTTATGGCGGCTTTTGCAATATGATTAGCAACAGATTCCTCAATTAAATTTAAATCTTGAATTGTTTTTTTAAAACTTCTCGATGATATTATTGTTTTTCTATGTGAAGTATCTCTAAATTCTATACAAGGAATACCACGTAATTCTAAAGCCGTCTTTTCTCCCATAATACCCAAAGATCTTCTAATCATTTTAAGATCGGCCAAACTTAAATCAAGAGCAGTATTAATACCCATACGCCTAATACGCTTACCTAAATTATAAGATATCCCCCAAACTTCCTCTACAGCAACAGAAGCCAAAACACATTTTTGCATTTCTTTATCTCTAATATCAAAAACACCATTCCTAGAATATTTTTTAGCCATATGATTAGCTATTTTTGCTAAAGTCCTAGTTGGAGCTAATCCCAATGAAACTGGAATACCCGTCCATCTTTTTACTTTTTGACATAAATCAATACTATAGGATTGAAGATCACAACCAATTAAACTTTCCAAATGCAAAAATGCTTCATCAACCGAGTACTTCTCAACATCCGGTGCGAGCTCTTTTAGTACATTCATTACACGCCTTGACATATCACCATATAATTGAAAATTTGATGAAAAAGCCTTACCTCCATTTTTTTCAAATAAGTTCCGCCATTTAAAATATGGAGCACCCATTGGAACACCAATGTTCTTTGCTTCATTGGAACGAGCAACAATACATCCATCATTACCAGACAAAACTACAACAGGTTTATTGTTTAATTCAGGTTTAAAAACTCTTTCACATGATGCAAAAAAATTATTACAATCAACAAGAGCAAACACTTTTTCCATAATTTATACCTTATGTATTACGTAATTCACTACACCCCAGATTACTGATTCTATATCATGATTTATTTCCATTGGTTCATATTCTTTATTTTCTGGCATTAGTAAAACCTTATTACGCAGATTATATAAGCGCCTAATTAGCAAATCTTCACCAATTGCTACGATTACAATCCTTCCATGTTTAGCAGACAAACTGCGATCAACTACTAATATATCTCCAGACCATATTCCTGCATCTTTCATAGCATCACTTTTGACTTGCATAAAAAACGTTGCAGCTTCATGTTTTACTAGTAGCTTATTTAAATCTAAATTACCTGTAATATTATCATCTGCTGGGAATGGGAAGCCTGCAGAAATTTTACTAGAATAATAGGGAATAGCCGGGAAATTTACATCTGTTTTTTCTAACATAATGACCTCTTTTTTTCTGTGTAAAACCTAGAATATTAGATTTTTGTACAGTTTTCAAGATGTAAATTTACAACCCGAACTATGGATAACAAAAAAGCTGCATAGTAGTTGGTATTGGGGTATTCTGGCTTTTTTAAACAACTAAAGAGTACCCCAATGAATATAGACTACGATACTTTGTTCTGCTTTGTCGATGATTTTTATAAAGGATTTGAAAATTGGTACAAAAAGTCTCTTCTTACTAGCGGTTTAAGAAAACGTAATAGACCAAGCAGTATGAGCTTATCGGAGATAATAACAATCTTAATAGCTTTCCATCAATCTGGTATGGCTTGCTTTAAATATTTTTACTTAGAACTTATGAGAAATAACAGAAATTTATTCAATTACTTAGTCCATTATGATCGCTTTATATCATTGATAAAGCTAGCCTTTCCTGCTGTATTATGCATGTTAAAATCCCTTGAGGGTAAGATAACTGAATACATGTTTATCGACTCTACTCCAATGGTTGTATGCCATAGGCTGCGAGAGAAACGTCATAAAGTTTTTAAAGACTTAGCTGGAAAAGGTAAGACTTCAACTGGTTGGTTCTTTGGCTTTAAGTTGCACTTTATTTTTAATAGTCACGGAGAAATTGTACGCATGCATGTTACTAGCGGGAATGTAGATGACAGGTCTCCAGTAAAGCAAATGCTAAAAGATATCTCTTGCAAACTTATTGGTGATAAAGGTTATATCTCCAAAAAATTATTCACTGAATTATTTGAACAGGGTACAACTTTAATCACTAAAATCAGAAAAAATATGAAGAATTGTCTAATGGATATAAATGATAAAATGATGTTAATGAAACGTCCATTTATAGAAACAATCTTCTCATCTATAAAGTCGTTAAACACCTTGATACATAGTAGACATAGATCTCCAATAAATGCATTTTGTCACTTATTTGCTGGACTAATAAACTATCAGCTTCGTACTGATAAGCCATCTTTAGAACAATTTATAAAATGAAATCGCTTATCCACAGTTCGGGTAAATTTACAACTACAGAAAAACTACAAATCATTATGAGCATCAGCCTAGAAATCTTTTGATATTTTGAAGATAAAATAGCTATATTCAAAGCCTTTAATTACGATAATATATCCACTAAATCTAAATTAATATTTAGTTCTTTCTACGTGCTGAATCACTTTTTTTGTACGCAAGGAATTAATTATTTTTTCAATATGTTCCAAAGATTCAACCTCTATATCAAATATCATTTCAAAATAGTCAGGATTACGACTTGTAATTTTAAAATTAATTATATTACCACCATCTCTTGCTATTTCTGTCGATATTACAGAAAGACCTGCAACTTCATTAAGCAATACAATACTAACCCGACAGATGAATGGAATATTTGAAGTATTGCTATCCCAGGTAAGGTCAATAATACGCTCTGGCATTCCTGCAAAATTATTTAACATTTCACAATCAGAAGTATGAATAGTAACACCACTTCCTGTATGAATAACACCAACAATTTTATCCCCAGGCAAAGGATGGCAACATTTGGCATAATGCATTGCCATTCCTGAAATCAAACCCTTAATAGGAACAGAATTTTCCTGAGATTCAGCAGGAGTTTTCTTTCTTTTAAACTTAAGCAAAGATAATGTAGAACTAAATTTACTCTTTTTCGGCTGAACTTGTTTTACCACTTCTTCTCTAGTAATAGTCCCCTCGCCTATAGCAAATAACAAATCATTAAGCGATTTATTAAAAAACTTACTAGCCTTTTCTAGAGCTTTTGTTTCATCTGGAATTTCAGCAACTTTTAAGGCTTTGCTAATAATATTGCGACCAAGCTTTACATATTGATCATATTGCTGACTACGTATTACTTTACGAATTTCTGACCTTGCTTTACCAGTAACAACAAACTTCTCCCAAGACGGTGAAGCAGTTTGGTTTTTTGAAGTTATAATCTCAACTTGATCACCATTTACTAGCTGAGTACGAAGAGGCCCAATACGCCCATTAACCTTTGCACCGACACATGAATTACCAACATCAGAATGCACCATATAAGCAAAATCTACAGTGGTTGCACCTTTCGGCAGAGCAATCAAGTTTCCTTTTGGCGTAAAGCAAAACACCTGATCATAATACATTGCTAATTTTGTGTTTTGTAAAAACTCATCTGGTGCAGCAGTCTGCTCTAAAATGGATAAAAGCTCTCTAATCCATGTATATTTACTGCCATCAGAACTATCATCATGCCCCTGCTTATATCGCCAGTGCGCTGCTACTCCGAGCTCTGCAATATCATGCATCTCTTGAGTACGAATCTGCACCTCAATCTTTTGCATTAATGGCCCCATAACCACAGTATGTAACGATTGGTAACCATTTCCTTTCGGTGTACTTATAAAATCCTGAAAATTATCTGGAACCATTTTATAGGCACTATGGATAATACCAAGCACCTTGTAACAATCCTCTACATCCTTAACAATAACTCTAAATGCTATAATATCGTATAATTGATCAAGCCCTACATCCTTCTGCTTCATTTTTATCCAAGTTGAATACGGGGTCTTTCTTCTGCCATATACTTCAGCTTTTATTCCTCCATTTTCAACCGTTTTCTTGATCTCTTTAATAATTTGATCAACATAATTTCCTTTATCACTCTCAATGCTATCAAATCTGTTAATGATGGACTCTCTAACTTCAGGATTTAAAACTCTAAAGCAAATATCCTGCAATTCAATTTTAATCTGCTGAATCCCAATTCTTTCAGCTAAAGGAGCGTATATCTCCATAGTCTCAAGGGCGATTCTCTTTCTCTTTTCAGGCTTTGATATATAATCAATAGTGCGCATATTATGCAAGCGATCAGCAAGCTTGATTAAAAGCACTCTAATATCATCACTCATTGCAAGTAATAGTTTGCGAAAATTTTCAGCTTGTCTTGTCGTATCAGCCTTAAACTCTATCTTATTTAACTTTGTTACACCATCAACAAGCTTAGCTACATCAGGACTAAAATGCTTCTCAATATCTTCAAAAGTAAGGTCGGTATCTTCTATAGTATCATGCAATATCGCTGTTACTATAGAATCAGAATCAAGTCGCATTTGTGCTATAATTTCCGCAACCTGCAATGGATGGTAATAATAAGGATCACCAGAAGCTCTCTTTTGCGAACCATGATATTTTATCGCAAATTCAATTGCTTTCTTTACAACCGACTCATCAATAGAAGTTCCATATGATTTATAATTATTGATAACTTCTTGAATCTCCACAAACACCCCTTCTAAAATAGCGCCAATATTTTACAAATAAATTAACTCTAAAATGATAACTCAGCTCACAACATCATTCAACAAAAAGCTACTCATTGCGGGTATATAAATAAGAGAAAATAGCATTGCTAATAACACTGACGCTGCCATTTCTTCAGGATAAAGCTTAAATAAAGATGATAAAAGAATTGTACTGGTCGCAAGAGGCATTAAGTACAACAGCTGCAGAGCATTATGATAATTAACACCATACCAACCAAGAAAAAATCTATCAGCAACTATAAAAGCATTAAAAGCCAAAGGATAAATTATAAATTTGCTAAAAAAAGTTGCTCCAGCGAATTTATAATTAAACTTCATATTTTCAGCATTCGCAAGAGCAAGACCTATCAAAACCATCCCAAGTAATGCAAATGTACCACGCATATCGCTGATAAATTCATCAAGAAAATCTGGAAAAGAAAAATCACTCAAACCAATAGCGCAACCAACAATAAAAGCATTTAAAATCGGTAATTTTATAATCTTAATAATACTATCATAGACATTTGCATTACTTCTCGAACAAAAATAGAAACCAACTACAGCTTCATATATAGCAACACCAATTGTAGCTAACACAAAAATACTTAAGGTATGTTCATCAAAAATCATTGCGGCTATTGGTATGCCTAAATAACCACCATTGCATGTCCCAGCAGAAAAAGCCAAGATATTTACTCTATTATCTTTCCATAGCTTACCATAACTCCAAAAAGCAAAGCACGACAAACAAGAAGTTATTATAAAAGAAACTAAAGTTATCCCCAAATCACTTACTTTTAACGAGGCACTAGCAGGAATTGCGAAATATACGATTGGTGCAACAAAATAGAATAGTAGAGATGCAATTCCGTCTTTTTTTACGTTGCCCCATTTTCCAGCCATAAATCCAAGCAAAACCGTTAGCAGTACTCCAAATATTTTGAAAAAAATGGTTGTAAATATCGCCACAATAATTACCCAAACTAACTCTTCGCTACTTTGTTTTAGTATATGGCACTACAGACAAGGTTACAATATTAAGATTATGCACATCCAACATGATATACAAATCAAGATAATGCTGCACAATACACATTGACTTCTCGTAGATAAGAATCATCACCTATAAGGTGCAATATGACAATCTATAGCCTTCAAGCTACTTGCAAAGAATTTAGGCTGCATAGCAACCTATTAGCTTGTCCTTGCAAAAATACTGAAACAATAGATTACCACGCTAACGCTCGCTAGGTGACGCATGCCTTGTCATTGGGAGGAACAAAGTGACGAGGCAATCTACCAGCTTAGCACACCATAAACATATAAGTTGAAAAAGAGAATCGCTGTACATTCACTCGAGAAGGTAACAATTATATTATAATTTATTTGTTACCTTCAAGAAGCTAAAGTCGACATGACAATTTTCTGACTTAATACTCCTCAACATAACTCGATGTTAAACTGTATAGACGCACTTCGCTCGCTATGACAACTGAGCATGATTCGTTTGTCATGGCAAATGCTAAATTAAAATTATTTTTGATTAATCTTTCAACATAGTCGATAGATCATCACTGCGCATCAGCATGGATATGCAGCAAGTCACCCAACCAGTTTGACAAAAATTGCTTAATCTTCTTCAGAAAAACTACTACCAAAATCTGGCTCTGTTTCTGGAGAAACATCAATTTCTTGAGAAAAGATATCTTCATTCGCAGAAGAATAGTCAACTTCTTCAGGAGCGGACTCCTGAGCTTCAGCATAAAGATTTTCTTCTGGAGCTTCATCAACTTTATTGTTCTTTTGCAAACCAACAATTTGTGACTCTCTAAGTACTTCGGGATCGATATTTTTAGTTGCTATCTCACGCAGAGCTATAACAGGATTTTTATCATTATCACGGTCAACAGTAAGAGGAGCACCAGAACTAATACTCTTAGCTCTTTCAGATGCCAAAATTACTAATTCAAATCTATTTGGAATTTCTTCGACGCAGTCTTCAACTGTTACTCTAGCCATACTTTAAAACCGTGCTAATTTAATTTATTTACAGAGCAAAATTATACGTCACTTATACAAATTTTGCAAGCAACAAATTTCCCCGTAATTTTCACCATACAAAACATATGAAAAACCCTGTAAACAAAGGCAGTTAAAGGCGTGACTTTTATGCAACTCACAAAAAAAAGCCGAAGTTAACATCAGTTAATTCTTGCTAAACTTATATGTATAGTGTTAGGATCGCATGCGTGATTTTGGTTACCTTATTTTCAATAGCAGCCCCCAACTTTTTATCTGCTTTTGAGTCATAGATAAAGAACCATTGGATAATTTAATAAACAAAAACTAAATAGGAAAAATCATGACGAATTCAAACTTTCTTAAAAAGTTACTAGCAACCGCTTCAGTTGTAGCAGTTTCTGCAAGTGCAAGCAGTTCTTTTGCTAATCTAAAACAAATAAATGCTGGCGCTACTATTACAAATGGTGGTGGTGTAGGTATTGTCGATACTGCTAATCCTCCAGCAGGCGCAAATTTTAATGATGGTGACTCTCTAAGCTATCTTGGAAATCACACTTTAAGTACAGGTGGTGTTGTAACTGTTCACACTATTGATCTTAACAATAAAAATGCTGGAGTGTTTACTGTTGGTAATGATGCATCTGTGTCATCGGTTATAAACTCAGGAGGAAATCAAAAACTAGTTACTACTGTCGGGAATAACAGAACTCTAACCTTAGATAAAAACGCAGGTTTGAATGCAAGCGGAGCTGTGGCTACAGGTGGTGTATTCACACACTTAGGACCTGTTACTCTTGGCGGTGGTGCTGGTGGTGCAAAATTAGTAGTTAATGCTGATACAACATTAAGCGAAGCTATAATTGATGATGGTACTAATAATTCAACAATTGAGATAAACGGTAATGTTACGTTTGATAACACAATTGGGACAGGTGCTCAAGCTGTTGGCACTTTAGACGTTAAAGATAATAAAAATGCTACTTTAGCAAAAAATTCAAATATTAAAGTAATCCAAATTGGTTCTGGTGCATCTACTATTGTTGCTGACGATGCAAACATCACTTCTGATAATATTAAAGGTTCTGTTGACGATAAAGGCTCTTTGAAATTTAAAGGAAAATCAACTGTTAATGCACAAAAAATTGGTGACGGTACAAAATTAAATTCTGTTGAGCTTGAAGGAGCAGGAATTGTTGATTTAGCAAATACAACAGACTTTACTGCAACAAAAACAACATTGACTCATGCTGATGCTGTACTAAAGTTCAGCAACGCTGCTACTGTTAAAACTAATATTGTTACAGTGACAGATAAAAAAGGTAAAGTTGTTCTTGCTGAAGACACGAATTACCAAGGAAGCTTTGGTGAAAATGGCAAATCTTTAGCAGAAATTAATTTCAGCGCTGATAAGACTCTTACAATCCAAGAAGATGATTCAAAATTGTATGTGGAAAATGTAACAACTAGTGGTAACAATGGTACTGGTAAATTAGACATTAAGTCCGCTAACTTTGAAATTCATTCAAACATCGGTGCTCAAGGTAAGGCTCTTAATTCTGTTAAAATCTCTTCAAATGCGGCTGGAGCAGCAACAACTGTAAAATTAATGGATAACAAGAGTATACACGCATCAACTGTAGACCTTTCAGCAATAGGTCAAGCAAATGTTCTTGAACTATATCAAAACTCTTCAATTACAGGTAATGTTATTACATCTACTCCTAATACAGGTTCATTATCTGTTAAAGGTGATTCAAAAATTGATGGTAACATTGGTACTAATGCTGGTAACGCAATCAATCAAATAAAATTTGATGCAGCAAAAACTTTAGAAGTTACTAAAAATGATATGAACACAAATAACGGCATTGATTTTGCAGAAGATGGTGTTCTTAAACTGACTGAAGACAAAGATGTTAATATTAATAAAGTAGTAACAACAAAAACAGCTGCGACTGGAACAGGTAGTATTGTTGTAAACTCAGCTACAAACGGTAAAACAATTGAAGTGACAGCTCAGATTGGTAACGTTGCAGCAGCAAATAATGATGATGCATTGAAATTATTACAAGCTAGAGGCGGTGCTGACATTAAACTTTCTACTGCAAATGTAGCTATTAAAAAGATTGATATTGAATCACAAGATTCAAGCTTGATTTTAAACGCAGCTGGTGGTGATTTCTTGATTAATAATTTCTCACACTCTGATGGCCAAGGTACTCTGAAGCTAGATGAGAATGCGACTCTTAAAGCTGGAACAAATCTTTCTTCAGGAGCAAAAAATACTTTAAAATCTGTTGATCTTGGTAATAACAAAACTCTAACAGTTGAAGATGGCGTAAATATATACACTAGTAGTGCTGATGGTAATGGAATTAAATCTAATACTGCAGGTTCAGGTAAGTTAATTGTTCAAGGGGATTCAATAATCGCAGGTCCTGTTGGAGCAAGTAATGGAATTGGTGGTATCGATGTTACTGGTGCAAATAAAACTGCAACTTTCCATGATAAAGTAAATCTTGTTGCTGATGGTGGCTTAGGTACTGATGGTAAACTTACTATCTCTAAAGATGCTACAGCGGTACTAGGAAGTGAGTTTATTGGAACTGAAATTATAGGTGCAGGTGTTGGCGAAGGTACTGTTAAATTTGCTAACAATGTTGCTCTTGCAGGTGATACAAAAATCCAATCAAAAATTGGTGCTACACAACTAGAAACTGTTGAAATTGCTGGTAAAGATATTACTTTCTCTGACGCTACGTTTGATACTCAAAACTTAAAGTTCTCAAGCAATGGTAATACAACAGCTACTTTTGATGGTTTTGCTGCAGGGGATGAACTCAGAAATACGACAATTACTACAACTTCAACAACTAGACAACACCATATAACTCTAACTAAAGGGCAAAATCAGACTTTCGATCAAAAAGTTGGTACTGAGCAGAATAAATTTGGTAATTTTGTATTAGCTGGTGATGATACTATTACTGTAAATGAAGAGTTTTATGCAGGTGTGATCAACTCAAAGGCTCAAGAAGGTACTGTAACAATTGCTAAAGATGGAGGAGTTGCATTAAATCTTGGTACTAAAGATTCTGAATTAAAAGCGGTTAATGTTAATGAAAACGCTACTATATATGAAGGCGTTTGGTCAAAAGACGTAGCAGTAGCTGCAGGTAAAACTGCAACTTTCAAAAGTTCAATTTCAGGAACAAATACTTTGAATCTAGGAAATAACTCTGTTGCAGACTTTACAGGAAAAAATGCTACTCTAGATATCTCAGTAACTTCTACAAACGCAAGTGAAGGTGCTTTAAAATTTTCTGACGGTGCAAATATCAATAAAAAAATTGGTAGTTCAGGAAAGCGTATAGATAAAGTAGATTTTGTAGGTACAGACAGTGCTGCTATTACTAACATTAATGCTAACATCAATGCAGATAATATTACTGTAAGTAATCAGACTCTTAGAGCTACACAAAATATAGAACTAAATGGAACAACAGCATTTAATGATGGTTCTTTTATTAATCTTGGTACAAACAAGCTTACTCTTAAAAATGGTAATGCAAGAGTAACTGGTACTTCAGGAGTAAATGTAACGTTAAATAGTGACAAAGTTATAGGTTTTATTTTGGTTGACGCAACAGGTGGTGCTACAAATCTAGATACTTCAGGTGCAACTAAATTACTTATTAGTGTTGATGATTCAATAGCTATGCTTCCTGTAACTGACGAAGAATATACACTTATTGCAACTGCAAATGGAGGGACTGCAACTCCTATTGGTGCTAATGTTGAAGTTAATAGTACAGGTAACAATTTCGTAGACTGGTCTCTAACTAGTGGTGGAAAGTTAGTACGTAAAAACGTGGCATCTACAGCTTTAACTAATATTATTGGTAATAGTGATAAAGAATTACTACAAGATGCACTACAGTTTGTAAATACAGACAACAAAGGTAAAGCAGCAGAATATGCAAGCGAGCTAGCAAGAATGGATAATAACAGACTAAAAGAATCTATAGCAAGATCTTCTGAGCAAAATTCTGTTCATGCCGTTGAAATAGCAAATAGCTTACTTGAATCTACAAATGCTGCTATTAACAATAGAATGGGTGCATTCTCAAATCATCCACAACCTGGTGTTCAACTAGCTTCACAAGGTGTATCTGGTGTTGCAGCTGGTGAAGGTGATCACACTATGTATGGTGCATGGGTAAGTCCTTTCTATAATCAAACTACGCAAAAAGCACGTGGTAGCAGAGCTGGATTTAAATCAAGCACATATGGTGCGACTCTAGGTTTTGATACGCAAGCTAATGCTGATCTAACTGTTGGTGTTGCAGGTACTTATGCTAAGTCTGATGTGAAGCATAAAAACTTCAAATCAGGTGATAAAACTAAAGGTGATACATTTGCATTTAGTATCTATGGTATCCAGCAATTAACTAACAACTGGTTCTTACAAGGTCATGCAGCTTATGCGACAACTAGAATGAAGAATTCAGAGAAGCGTATTACAGCTACAACATCTGAAACTGCAAGAAGTGAATTTGATGTAACATCATATAATGCTGAATTACTTGCAGGTTTCAATTATAGCATGGGTGAAGCTGTTGTTACTCCATTAGTTGGTGCTAGCTACACTAGAATCAACAATAGTGGTTACACAGAAACTGGAACTACTAACCAGAACCTAACTGTAAGCAGTAAAGCTACAAATAAGTTTGATGCGGTTGTTGGTCTTAGAGGTCAAATGACAACTGAGATGAACGGAATCAATGTAACTCCTGAAATTCATGGATTCGTTAGACATGATCTAATAGGAAAAGATTCTAAAACAACAGCTAAAATATCTGGTATGGCTAACTCTCTAACTCCTAAGTCTGCTAAGGCAATCAAAACTACATTTAATGTTGGTCTTGGTGTAAATGCAGTTTCTGGGATGTACGAGTACGGAGCTGGATATGATCTATTCGCAGCTAACAAGACTATAGGTCACCAAGGTACTTTAAAAGTTCGTGTGAACTTCTAATAACCTCTAAAATATTAGGCGCTACTTTTAAAGCGCCTTTTATTGGTATAAAAAAGACCTCCAGACTTGTTCTGGGGGTCTTTTTTATTTTTAGAAACACTAGTTAATTGAAATTGTTTTATTTAGACATAAAGATCAAAAATCATTTAATTTGAATTTTATATAAGACACGCTGAAGTTAAGCTTCAATATAATGCATAAATAATACAAAGTATCTTAAATTCAAATTATATTGCTATATTTGCCAGTTAAATCTGAGATATGGAGAAAAAAGAATTTTAGATTTTTGGAATATTTTTAGTAAAAATTAGAGTTTTTACGAAGTAATAGAAATACTATTTTGTAGCAAAAATAGACAAAAGTATAATACTTTGCTTATCTATAATTCAAGTTACTTAATTAGAAGATGAGTATCTTGAATTCGGACTAAATCTTTTATGTGAAATACATATAAAACTAGTTTGTATAAGAAAAAAACTGTTGATTTCAATTTATTGATATACGCAAGCAAAAAAAATAGTTATAAATAATCGCTAAAAATGATAATGAATTAAGTTTTAAATAAACAAATATTGAATATAAAAAAATAAATAAAGGTAAAATTATGAGCATAACAGTAGCAGAGTATATTTGGCTTGACGGAAGCAAACCGACAGGACAAATCCGTTCAAAAACACGTGTAATTTCCGCTCCTGACGAAGTTTCACTTGAAGACTTCCCAGAATGGAGCTTTGATGGTTCTTCAACACAACAAGCTCACGGAGAAGATTCAGATTGTATCTTAAAACCTGTAAATTTTGTTTTAGATCCACTAGAAAATGGTGGAGATTTCCTAGTATTATGTGAAGTAATGAATCCTGATGGAACTGTCCATGAATCTAATAAACGTGCAATCTTAAGAAAAGTCATGGAAGATGGAGGCGAAACTCAAGAACCATGGATGGGTTTTGAACAAGAATATACAATGTTTAAGAAAAATATCCCTTTAGGATGGCCAGAGCATGGATTTCCAGGAATGCAAGGACCATATTACTGTGGTGTTGGTAGTGAGCAAATTTTTGGCAGAGAGTTAGCTACAAAACACAGAGATGCTTGCATAGATGCTGGCATCATGTATTACGGTATGAATGCAGAAGTTATGCCAGGACAATGGGAATACCAAATCGGCTATAGAGGTGTTCCTGACGAAGATTCAGGAGCTTTAAATATTGCAGATCATACATGGCTAGCGCGCTGGCTAATGCACAGACTCAGTGAAGAATATAACATCCATATATCTCATGAAAATAAACCTGTAAAAGGTGACTGGAATGGCGCTGGAATGCATACCAATTTTTCGACTAGCGATATCAGAGATCCAAAAGAAGGACGCAAAGCAATTGCTGATGCTATAGAAAAACTTGAGAAAAAACATACAGACCATATAGAACACTATGGAGATAAACTTGAAGAAAGGCTTACAGGAGATCATGAAACCTCAACAATTCATGAATTCTCGTCTGGCGATGCAAATAGAAGTAGTTCTATTAGAATTCCAAAACCTGTTGCTCTTAAAGGCTATGGCTATCTAGAAGATAGAAGACCAGGTGCAAATTCAGATCCATACATTGTTGCAGCGCTTTTAGTTTCGACTATTTGCGGAATTAAGATGTAATATCTACATAACTATTATAAGTTCATTTATTCGTTTTAAATATAGGCGGATAAATGAACTTCTTACTATATCAATCCAAAAATTACTTTACACAGTCAGAGTTTGTCTTAGAGTGTATAAGAAAATTTATCAAGGCATATTTCTATTGGCGCTCTATCACTTATGACTTCATAAACTCTATAATATCACCTATAAATCTTCTATATATAGATGTAACTTCAAATCCTAAGGAATTAGATTTGCTTTAAAATTATCTACCCATTCCACCTTTTTGTTTTGCTCCACCTTTTACTTTAGGCACACTAGAAGATGACTTAGAAACATCTCTAACAAGTTTACTATCACGCAACTTTTGAGAAATTTTTCCTAAAGTAGCTTTCATTGATTCGTCTTTTGCTTGTTGGTTTTTTTTATCGAAAT
This sequence comes from Rickettsiaceae bacterium, assembly GCA_965211855.1. GTDB lineage: Bacteria > Pseudomonadota > Alphaproteobacteria > Rickettsiales > Rickettsiaceae > Megaera_A. Next base: position 245,025 of record CBDBTV010000017.1, on the reverse strand, counting down.
ATTTAGACAACTTATTCAGTTTGCATTTGCGACAAAGATCCGCTACTTTTTTCCAACCAGAATCCTTCATCTCTCCTCTGCCTTGCAGTGCCGCGCCAACTTTAGCAAACTCACTCTGAGGTGCAACCTTAATTAATGCATTATCAAGTGCCAATCCATTAGGATTTAAAGTCTTTTCGTTTATTAAATGAGCGTTTCTACGCTGCTCTAAATCTTGATCAAGAGCTGTTACAAAAGAATCTAAATTCTCTCTAAGGGTATTTATAGTTTCTGAAAATTGACCATGATCTTTTGACAAACCATCTAAGAAATTACCTAAATCTTCAGTTAACCACTCCATGGCTTCATCGTTTGATCCTGCCATCCATGATGAACATTACTTTTCTGTTTCACATAAAGACCTACTGATTGCTCTATAAAAAGACTAACTAAATCCTGTTCTGTTTCTATTCTTTCTTCTTTTTTCATATGAATATCTATAAGTTAATTATAACTTTAAATATTAACCTATACAGAATCAAATTATTAAAAAAAATTGCAAAAATGTATTAGCCAAATAACTGTGAGTGATACAAAAACAAAATAAAACTATATAGTTTTTTATTAAACCAAATAGATTATATTAGTTATTTTGATAAAAACTAACCTATAAATATAAAGCGGTCTTAAACTTATAAACTATCAACTCAATTCTTTGATCTTATCGAGCACTTCCTGTGCATGACCTTTTATCTTAACTTTTGGCCATATATGAGCAATTTTACCTTCTTTGTCAATAAGGAAGCTTGCTCTATTGATTCCCATATATTTTTTACCAAACATAGATTTCTCTACCCAAACTCCGTATTTCTCGCAAAGTTCGCACTCAGTGTCTGAACCGAGATGAAATTGTAGGCCAAATAAGCTTTTAAATTTATCATGGGATTTTAAGCTATCTTTAGAAACCCCAATCACTTCAGCTCCATGTTTCTCAAATTCTGGAAGTAGCGCGTTAAAGTCCCTTGCTTCAACTGTACATCCAGGAGTGTTGTCTTTTGGATAAAAATACAATACAACATATCTGCCAGATAGTTCTGATAGTGATAGTTGCTTATTTTCTGCTATTGAAACTGTAAAATCTGGTGCAATATTGCCGGCTTGTAATTCACTCATTTATACTCCTTTTGTTTTTAATAAATCGTCTGATAATTTAAACTTATCATCTTTTTCTATAATTGATCTATATATTTGTAAGTTTTCCAGAACTCTTTGCACATAGTTCCTAGTTTCATAAAATGGAATATGCTCGAGCCAATTCAAAACCTCCCTGTGATCTTTCAGCTTCCTAGGATCACCAAATATTTTCAACCACTTATCAACATTGTGAGGCCCACCATTATAGGAGGCTATAGCTAGAATATATGAACCATCATAATCGTCAATCATTTGATTTATATAATTGCTACCTAATTTGATATTATAGTTTGGATCTGTTGTTAGTTTTGAAATTCTACACCTAACACCAACAAGCTTTGCCGTATCGCATGCTGTAGGCTTAATAAGCTGCATTAATCCCCTAGCCTGTGCACTACTAATTGCATGTTGATCGAAAACTGATTCTTGACGAATGATACTGTATGTAAGAGGTGTTTCTACTGGCAGCTTAGACAGTTTATAAGGCGTTGGAAATGCATGATTTTTCATTAATACATGTTTCTGCATAGCACTTTTCGCAGCCCAAGTAGTATGATGTACATTATTTGACTTAGCAATAGCTCCGACAACTCCGTAAACATCAGTTGTATTTTTTGCCTGCTTTACAGCAGCTTTTATGTATATTTGGCTCAGAGCATTTGACCCATACTTTGATACAATCTGAGCAGCACGAACAATTTCATTATTCTTAATATATGAATTAATATTTTGATTGTATTCTGTCATATTTATAGCATCCGGCATTACCATTTTTCTTTGACTCAACTCAACCGCCGCCATCTGACCATAGAAGGTATATGGATATTTCGTCGCTGCTAAATAATATAATTTCTCAGATTTTTGCTTATCTCTCTTGTATTCATGTGCACGAGCAAGCCAATATATACCTCTTGATTTACTAATAGGAGTTTTCACTGTCCTATTAAAATTACGAAAATGTCCTAAAGCAAGGTCAGGTTTTCTTAAGAAATTTAGAGCAAGCCAACCCGACAAATATTCAGCTTCACTCTTGCATGATGTACTTGTTGCAAAATGACTACTGGAAGCTTTATATGCATCTCTGTATTTTTTCTTTTCAATAAACTCTCTTGCTAAATAAGCTTGCACTTTCCAAAAACTATCTGCCCTATCCTTGTCAACTGATGCTATTCTAGATAGACTCGCAACTTCAGAACCAGAAGGAAGATCAGATTTTCTTGACCACAAATATCTGTATATTAAACCAGATGTATAGTATTTCTTTGGAACGCGCTTAAATAATCTCCTAACATTTTTATGTTTCTGTATTAAAGCTATCTGAGCATTGAAAGATTTTTGATATCCCGCATCCACATAATTCAAACTATTCTTTGCTGCAGTAATTTCTTTTTCCCACAAATGGTTATCTATCTTTTTAACATGATCAGTAGTTGTTAAATATTTTCTGAACCTCTTATAATAAGATTTTTGTTCTGAATTTGTAAAATTTCCAAAATGCCAGCCAGATTTTATAATAGATGACAATTTTTTTTGATCTTTTACCACATCAGCAGCAGCAAGTGCATAGTACTTATGACCTTTTCCAGTAACCGGTTTGTTCTTATCAAACCATTCAACAATATTCTTCTTATTAGTTCCCGAATTAAGTAAACTTTCAGCTCGAAGCTTTAGTATATAATTTTGTGGCCATTTAGGGTTCTCTTTTAAAAACTTTGTAATTTTTTCAAAACTATTTGATTTATGTCTTATATCCAAATATTGCTGTGATAAAACTATTTTCTTTAATACTGGATCACCAATCTTTGATGCTAAATTATAAGAACTTTGCCACTTCTTTTGCTTTATTAAACCAAACAATTTTGAGGTATTATTACCCTTCGCATGACAATTAAAACTTGTCAAAAAAATCATTAAAATAATTGACAGATACGAAAGAATTCTCATAATCGGAATTTTTATACATTTACTTATAGATTACTATTTATGAATAAAGCATTTATATTCCCCGGTCAAGGATCACAAAAAATTGGAATGGCCAAAGATTTTTACGACTCATTTGCCGTTGCAAAAGATGTATTTGAATGCGTAAATGACACACTTGGCTATGATTTAAGTAAAATTATTTTTGAAGGTCCAGATGATGAACTCGCTTCAACTACCAATACTCAACCTGCTCTTATGGCAACATCAATTGCAATTTTTAGAGTACTTTCTCAAGAAACTGGCAAAAATATTGAAGAGCTATGCGATGTAGTTGCTGGTCATTCTTTAGGTGAATATAGCGCACTTTGTGCATCAGATTCTTTATCTCTGGAAGAAACTGCAAAGCTATTAAAAGTTAGAGCAACATCAATGCAAGAGGCATCGCCAAAAGGTGAAGGCGCTATGGCTGCATGTATTGGAATATCTTTTAAAGACCTTAACGATATGCTTGAGTCACTTATAACTGAAGGTGTTTGTCAAATTGCGAACGATAATGTTGATGGACAAATTGTAATTAGTGGTCATGAATATAATGTCGATCGGATTGTAGCTGCGCTTAAAGATACTGGCTATAAAGCTATTAAGTTAAAAGTTAGTGCACCATTTCACTCTAAGTTAATAGAGAACGCTCAAAAACCTATGCAGAGCGCACTAGATTTAACTGAAATTAAAACTCCTAAAGTTCCACTACTTGCAAATGTTACCGCTGATCTGGTATCCGACCCAAATACAATCAAGAAAAACCTTGTCACTCAGATTAGTGGTACAGTTCGCTGGAGAGAAACTATGGACAAGTTTGCAAAGCTCGGAATTACAGAATTAGTAGAAATTGGCTCAGGAAAAGTTCTCAGCGGACTTGCAAAAAAAACACCTTACAACTTTAAGTTAAGTAGTATTTCAAATATTGAAGAGCTAAAAATTTATATGGATTCATAAATAATACATCTATATCCTGTTGTTTTTCTGTGTAAAAATTAATATCTAATCATTTTCTATTTTTTTACTAGACAGTTGAATTTTGCAATGTTAGTATCAACTTTAAGTATAGGGGTGGTTACCTATACTTTAACTTAAGATTGTAACCTAATTCTTCCCATTTAGGTTTCGGTCTCTGCGTTTTAGTTAAGACATGGGAAGAACAGAAGAGAGGCGGTTGAATTACATTTACCTTTCCCAGATTAATTACAACAACTTCATGCCGCTTCTCTTCTATCTTATTCTTTTAGCTGACAAAATACCATTGAATGTACTATTAATAATTTCTTTCGTTAGTAATAATTAGGTTGATGAGTCTTGGTCACTAGGATCATGTCCTGTTATATCTGACTCAAATTCTTTTACTTGCGCATTTGATATTTCTTTCGAAAATAGTATTTCTTCCAAACTACTCTTGTATTTATTTGGATTATAACTACCTACAACGAATCCGTCATCTTTTGCTGCCTCATTATATTTTGTTAGCTTTTTTTTAGTCTTAATAGGAATTGGCTTAGAACAATTCTTTTTAATTTTTAAAACGGATTGCCCATTACATTTCGACATACTTTTCACCCCAATTTAATTACTTAAGCTTTATAAGCTTACTACTAGCAATATTATTATTTATACAAAATATCAACTCAATATTGAAAAACAAAAGAACCTTATTTTCTTATATTACGTAAAATTGAGCTAGCAATTGAGCTAGCGTTTAAGCCAAAATGTTTAAATAAATCTTTTGCTGGAGCAGATGCACCGAACGAATCCATACCAAAAAATAGTCCGTCAGAACCTATTATCTTATGCCAACCAAGCTCACTTGCAGCTTCAATTGCAAAAGATAATTTAGCATTTCCCTTTAAACTATTTTTATACTCAAAATCTTGTGATTCAAGCAATTCAAAACATGGTACAGAAATAACTCTTGCAGATAACCCATCTTGTTCCAAAATCTTCTGCACATCTATTGCCAAACTAACTTCCGATCCACTAGCAAAAAGAGCAACATCAATTTTGTTTATGTTTCTTGCCTCACTTATAACATAAGCCCCTCTTGAGGACAGATTATTACTTTCTTTTTGTCTTAATTGTGGAAGAGATTGGCGAGATAAAACCATCATAGATGGTTTCTTCTTACTTTCTAATGCTAACTCATAACATTCTTGTACTTCACAAAAATCAGCAGGACGAAATACGCTTATATTAGGCATGGCTCTAAATGATGCTAAATGCTCTATCGGCTGGTGTGTTGGACCATCTTCTCCTACTCCTATCGAATCATGCGTCATAACATAAATCACTGGTAGCATCATCAGAGCGGATAATCTGATTGAAGGACGCATATAATCTGAAAAAACAAAAAAGGTTCCACCAACTGGAATAAAACCAGATATTGCAAGGCCATTCATAATAGCTGACATTGCATTCTCTCTGACCCCATAGTAAATAAAATTCCCAGAAAAATCGTCTCTAGTAATTTGTTTGCAAGCAGAATTTTTAAGACCATTTGATCCAGCAAGATCAGCAGAACCCACTATTAATTTCTCTTCGGATTTTAACAGCGACTCAATTACCCTACCCGATGAAACTCTTGTAGCCTCTGAATCTTCAATATCTTCTAAATCAGAAGGAATTTTCAGACTAGGCATTTTAATATATTCTTTTTTATCGTCTGATAAATTCTTAAAATCTTCTTGCCAAAGCTTATATTCACCTTCATCTTTTTGCCAAGCAGCTTCCCATAATGACTTCATATCTTGATCGATATTGAATGCTTCAGACGATTTTGTAATCTTAGTCTTTAAAAACTCTAGTTCTTCTTGGCCCAGTGGTGCACCATGAGATTTTTCAGATCCTTCTTTTACATTTGTACCCTTACCAATTATTGTCCTGCATGCAATGAAACATGGTTTATTCGATGTTTTTGCCTTAGACAAAACATTTGATAAATCTTTGTCATCATATCCATTGGCTACAAACGTTTCAAATCCTAAAGACTCAAACTTCTTTATATGGTCTTCAGACACTGTTAAATCAGTTTTGCCATCAATTGAAATTCCATTATCATCAAATAAAATTATAAGATTATCTAGTTGTAAATGTCCTGCAATAGATGCTGCTTCATACGAAATACCTTCCATTAAGCAACCATCTCCAACAATTGAATATATGTTGTAATTACAGATTTTTGAACCAAGCTTATCTTCATATTTTTTTTGGGCAATTGCCATTCCAACTGCATTAGCAAGCCCTTGGCCCAGCGGCCCAGTTGAAGTCTCAATAGCGTCAAATAGCTCTATCTCAGGATGACCTGCTGTTTTTGAGCCAATCTGCCTAAAATTCTTTATATCATCTAGACTAAAATTTCTGTACCCTGCAAGATAGAAAAAGGAATATAATAGCATCGAGCCATGTCCAGCTGATAAAACTAATCTATCGCGATTAAACCACTGAGGATCATTTGGATTAAATTTTAAAAACTTAAAAGCTAAAACTGTCATTACCTGTGAAAAGCCCAAAGGCATACCAGGATGTCCTGATTTAGCAGCTTCCACAGCATCTGCAGATAAAATCTTTATACAATCACTAAGTTTTTCAAAGGAATAGTTTTGATTTTTTCCAGAGTTCATTATAATGTCCTTTACTTGTCGCTTGTAGCAGGATCTTAAACTAATTTATTCATTATGACAACTCTACTTTCAAACCCATTATTTTTTATAAAAAATCTGTTTACTCATTTGTGGTTATCAGTCAGTTCAGTGAAGTTTTATGAAAAAGTTTTCAAAAAATACAATGATTATGGAGCCTTATATATCATAAATCTATCACTTATTTCATCCATTGTGTGCACCATAATCTTTTTACATAACGTAGATAAAATACAAGACTACCTCAAATATAATATCGTCTCAGAAAGAGTTGAAAACATAGACTTTGTCATAAAACAAATTCCACCAATTGAATATGACGGGCAAAATATTACAGTTGACTCAGATGAACCTATTATAATCAAAAATAAGAACGGAAATAATGTACTAGTGATCGACCCAGATAATAAAACGAAACCAAGTGATAGAAATAAGTTCCCATTGATATTATCACAAAACAAAATGATCATTAGCCTAATAGACTCGGAAGGAAAAGTAAAAAATACATTTCCAATAAAGTTTGATCAAATCTTCAACCAAATTCCAAGAGTACTGACTAATGAAGAAATAAAATCTAGCCTAGCTAAGCTTCTAGATCAAGCACCACGTGTTTTAGTTTATATGATTTTTCCACTAACTGGTTTTCTGATTTTTCTAAACACTTTTTTAGATAAAGCCTTTTTCATTGTTATGATATTTCTCGTAACTAAAATCTCTGGACTTAATCTATCTATGAAAACATGTATTAGATTAACTATGTACACAAGTGGATTTTACGCTTTATTCCAGTTCATCTTTTTAATTGCGGCAAACGAATATTCATCAATTGTTTGGATTGTCCAAAGCTGGGCAAACATACTTATGATTCTTGGAATATTAAGTGCTACAGGAAAAAGTTACTTTTTTAAGAAAAACTAAATATTCTATATGCAACACTTATTTAAAAATCTTTAAAATTCAGTGCCTTAGGGGAATAATTAATAGAAACTTAACTTTTGGCCATTAGTCTTTATAGCATAAGATGGGAAATTCTGTGTTAATCAATGGGGTACATTTTACATGGCTAGCAAAAGTTCTAATCAAGGCGGCGGAAGTTCAACCAATCAAGGAAACAGAGAGCAATTTGATCATTTCGATAGACTATCTCAGGTTGATAAACAAAATCTAAATCACGACAAAATGAAGGCAGATGACAAAGAAGCTGATGTCGAAGAACTACTTGCTACTGAAGATGAAGAAAATGTAATTAATAGTGAATTATACGGAGGAAGTTATACCGCACAAGATCAAGATTTAGAACTAAGCGAAACACAAAGAACTAGCAATGAAATACCTCCAATTGAAGAAATTGAGAGAGATAGAGATGAAACTGATCCATTAATCGAAGAAGTAAAAGAGGATCCCGAAGCCCTTCCCATATTAGGAGGAGACTTAGAGATTCCAAATATTGAAAACCAAATTATTGCACCCGAGGAAGCGGAAACTACACCAATAAGAGGAAGTGAAACTAATAATCCGCGTCCACCAGTTCAGGAAGCCTCCACTCCAGTGCAGCAAGAAGAACCTGAAATCCCTGTTGAAGAAGAGCCAGAACCTGAACCGGAGCCTGAGCCTGAACCAGAGCCTGATCCGGAACCTGAGCCAGAACCGGAAGATCCAGATCCAAATCCAGATGATTGCACAGATCACCCTATTCCAACTCAACTTGAAAATGGAAATTATCAGGTAATATCAGGCGCAGGTCTTACAATAGTAGTAGATTCACTCACTTCAAACGCTGGTTTCGACAGTTCTTTTGGTCACTATTTTGCAGATGCAAATGGTAATCCTATAGCCGGGACTACTGCAAAATTAGATTTTTTCAATGTAAAAGACTCTCTAGGAGAAGGCGAAGAAGCAGTTATACAATATGAATCTGGAGATATTCCTGCGGGAGCAGTACAGCTAGGATTTTTTATAATTCCAAATGGAGCAAACCTAAACCAACCACCTGTTCCAGACGGAGCAGAAATAGAATTCGTTGATGTAGGAGGTATATGGACACCTTACTTCAATGGTCAGCCACTGCAAGGAGCATCTTCACCTGCATTTTTTTCAGATACTAATCTTAATCCAGATGGTGTAGACCATATGTCTCATGCACCTGGTGGACATATGGGTTGGGAAGATTTATTTGGAGGCGGAGATAACGATTTCAACGACTCTGTATTAAATGTAACAGTTCAAAGTACCACTGATAATAATGGCAGTGACGATATAATAGTTGGTTCAGTCGGTGCTGATACTATTCAGGGAGGCCAAGGAGATGATGTTGTGGCCGGTGGTAGTGGAAATGATACGCTAGCTGGCGGAGCTGGTAATGATATAATTTTAGGCAATGCTGGAGATGATTCTCTTACAGGCGGAAGTGGTCATGATATTCTAAAAGGCAGTGGTGGCGCTGATACACTTGATGGTGAAGCATGTGATGATCACCTTTTCGGCGGCACAGGCAGTGACTCGTTAATTGGAGGAACCGGTAACGATACAATATATGGTGGAGCGGATCAAGATACAATTACTGGTAACGAAGGAGCGGATTTAATAGTAGGCGGAACTGGTGAAGATTTAATTACTGGAAACGAAGGCAATGATACTATAGATGGCGGTGAAAATGCTGATACAATTTCTGGTGATACTGGAGATGATTCAGTTTTAGGTGGCGCTGGTGATGATTCTCTATCGGGTGACACTGGTGATGACACTGTTGATGGAGGATCAGGTCAAGACTTAATTAGTGGTGATGAAGGTGATGACTCGCTCTTAGGAGGTGACGGTGCAGATACCGCTTTAGGTGGTCTTGGTGACGATACTATTTTAGGTGGCACTGGATCTGATTCCCTAGCTGGTGGTTTAGGAGATGATTCTATCGGAGGTGGTGATAATGACGATATAATCACTGGCGATGAAGGCAATGATACATTAGCTGGCGGCGGAAGTAACGATACATTAGCCGGTGGTGCTGGGGATGACTCGGTCCTCGGTGGCGGTGGCAACGACTCCATGGATGGAGGCGATGGCGCTGATACACTTGTTGGTCATGGTGGTGATGACACTATCACTGGTGGCGCTGGCGATGATTCTATTTTAGGCGGAGCTGATAACGACTCCCTATCAGGTGGTACTGGTGCTGATACTATCCTCGGCGGCGGTGGCAACGACTCCATGGATGGAGGCGATGGCGCTGATACACTTGTTGGTCATGGTGGTGATGACACTATCACTGGTGGCGCTGGCGATGATTCTATTTTAGGCGGAGCTGATAACGACTCCCTATCAGGTGGTACTGGTGCTGATACTATCCTCGGCGGCGGTGGTGATGACACTATCTTTGGTGATAAAGGCGATGATTCTCTAACCGGTAACGCAGGTGACGACTCTATAGACGGCGGAGCTGATAACGACACTATTACTGGCGGAGGTGGTAACGACACATTAGCCGGTGGTGCTGGGGACGATTCTCTAACCGGTAACGCAGGTGATGATTCTATTGATGGTGGTGAAGGAGATGATTCTCTAACAGGCAACGCAGGTGATGACACTATCTTCGGCGATGAAGGAGATGATATAGCCACAGGTGGAGAAGGCATGGATTCGATGCATGGAGGAGATGGTGATGATACACTGTCTGGCAATGCGGGCGATGATACTTTGGAAGGCGAGTCCGGCGATGATCTGCTAATTGGTGGTACTGGCGATGATTCTCTAGTTGGAGATAATGATACTGATGCCCCTGCTCCTCCTCCTACCCAGCTGGCTAATGGTAATTATGATATTTCTGCTAGCAATGGTTTTGGCATTACTTTTGACTCTATTACTTCTACTGCTGGATTCCAAAATACTTTTGGTATGTATTTTAAAGATGCTAATGGTGATCTAATTGAAGGTGTTATTGCTTTTGCTAATGTCCAAGATTCTCTTGGTGTTGGCGATACTATAACTCTAAACTATGCAGCTGGTGACTTACCTCCTGGTGCTGTTGAAGTAGGGTTCTTTATTGTACCAAATGGCTTTGGCTTAAATAGCGGACTAACTGATGGTGCTCTTGTTACTTTTGATGAGAATAGTACTGGTGATCTTGCGGTTTACCTTGATGGTAATGAACTGCAAGGAGCACAGAATGCTCCTGCTTACTTCTCTGATCAGAACTTAAATCCTGATAATGGATTTGACCATATGAACAATACAGAAACTGGTCAGATTCAGCTTGGCTTTGAAGATTTATTCGGAGGTGGTGATCAGGATTATGATGATGCTGTAATTAATGTAGTTGTTGAAGGATACGGAACTAATCCTAGCAGTGGGACTAATAATGATACATTGCTTGGTGGTGAGGGTACGGATACACTAGCTGGCGGCGCAGGAGATGATTCATTATCTGGAGGTACTGGCGATGACCTAATGTATGGTGGTACTGGTGCTGATACGATGTTTGGCGATCAGGGAGATGATTCTATGATCGGTAATGAAGGTAGCGACTTCATGGATGGCGGCGATGGATCAGATACTCTAAGCGGTGGTACTGGTGCTGATACTTTGGAAGGTGAAGCAGGTGATGATCTGCTTATTGGCGGCGAAGGTGATGATCTGCTGATTGGTGATACTCAAACTGGTGGCAGTGGCTCTGTTCCGATCCAGCTAACAAACGGTAATTATACACTTCCAGCTGGAGTTGGCTTTACTATTGCTCTTGACTCTATTGCTGCAAATGCTGGTTATGATAATTCTCTTGGACATTACTTTGTTGATAGTAATGGTAATCCAATAGCTGGTGTTGTTAATTTTGCAAATGTTAAAGACTCACTTGGTGTTGGTGATGAATCTTCTATTACTTATGCACCTGGAGATATTCCGGCTGGAGCTGTTGAAGTTGGCTTCTTTATCATTCCAGATGGTGCGGATCTAAATCCATCTCTAACTGATGGAAGCGAGATTACATTCACATTTACAAATGGACAATGGGTTCCTGTCTTAAATGGTAATGAACTGCAAGGAGAAGGTGCACCTATTTACTTCTCAGATGGCGCTCTAAACTCTGATGGAGTTGGGCATATGCACTTTATCGAGCAAAGCCCATTACAGATATCATTTGACGATCAACTTAATAATGGTGATAAAGACTTTGACGATGCGGTAGCTAATGTAACAATTGAAGGAATTGATGGACCTGGCCAGAATGATACGCTATTAGGAGGCGTTGGAGATGATACTGCACTTGGTGGTGCTGGAGGAGATTATCTTGATGGAGGCACAGGTAATGATAGTCTTGATGGCGGAAGTGGTAATGATACACTTGTTGCTAGCCAAGGTGATGATACATTATCTGGAGGATTTGGTTCTGATAGACTAATATTCCAAGGAGAAAGTACAGAATATACGATCACAGATAATGGCGATGGCACCTTTACAGTACAGGATAATGTCGCAGGTCGTGATGGTACAGACATAATAGATGGTATCGAGCATTTAGAATTTACTGATACTACTATAAATATAAATAGTGGCAGCGGAGTTGGAGTATCATTCAGTGGAACGAGTGATGAATATATCTTCCATAATAATGGCGATGGCACCTTTACAGTTGAAGATACAGTTCCAGGACGAGATGGAGAACAGATTGTACAGACAGGATATGATCTAGAGTTTACAGATAAGACTTATACCACAGTAAATAATACCATCTTCGGTACTGATGGTGATGATGTAATGCGAGGGGGAGATGGAACCGAGATCTTCCAAGGCGGCGAAGGAGAAGATGAGATCGATGGCGGAGCTGGCGATGATATGATCTGGGGCGGCGATGATGCGGATACAATACTTGGCGGCGCAGATAATGACTGGATAGGCGGCGATGGCGGTGATGATACAATCCATGGCGGAACTGGTGATGATGATGTAGTAGGTAACGCTGGGGATGATACAATCCAAGGCGGTAGTGGACAAGACTCCATCTGGGGAGGTGAAGATGAAGACCTAATCGACGGCGGCGACGGAGACGATATCCTAGAAGGCGACGAAGGTGATGACACTATCGACGGTGGAGCTGGACAAGATACTATTCATGGTGAAGAAGGTGATGATTCGATTGATGGCGGTGATGATGATGATACAATCACCGGTGGCGATGGAGAAGATACTATCCAAGGTGGTTTAGGCGACGACGAAATCGACGGTAATGATGGTGATGATGTAATTTACGGCGATGAGATAGGAGTCGGAGGAACGCCACCAAATGACCCTACTCAACTTGATAATGGAAATTATGACCTTACAGATACTGATCATTTCTGTATTGAGATAGATTCTATCTCCTCAAATGCTGGCTATAATAACTCATTCGGTCACTATTTTGCCGATAGTAATGGCAACCCAATTTCTGGTACTGTTGATTTTGCAAACGTAAAAGATAGCACTGGTATTGGAGATTCAGTTGTAATTGCGTATGATGCAAGCGATATTCCTGCCGGCGCAACTCAACTTGGTTTCTTTATTATTCCTGATGGTGCTGACCAAAATCCTAGCCTAACAGATGGAGCAAATGTTACTTTCGCACAAGATGTAGGTGGAAACTGGACTCCTATATTGAATGGAAATGAATTAAATGGTATTGGATCAAACGCCTTCTTCTCAGAACAAAATCTAAATTCTGATGGCGTCGACCACATGAGTAATACAACCAGTGGACAAATAACATTTGGATTTGAAGATCTTCAAGGTGGTGGAGATAATGACTTTGATGATGTAATTGTGAATTTCAATATAAGAGCAATTGATGCAGATCCAGAACCGTTTACTCTTGGTGGAAGAGATATTCCTCAAGATCAATATGATGTTGATGAACTATGGAATAAAGATTTAGCAGGACATGAGGTCACAGTTACACCGTTTAACAACCTAGCAAATGAAACTCCTGGTGAGTTTGGATTTGAATATCAAGGAAATATTACTAGAGGTATTGGTGTTAAAGCAGGTGATAATGAAATTAATGGTGAAGAAGGAATCAGAGTTGATCTTGGCGGTCTAGAACTAAAAGAAATAACCGTTGGAGTCAGAGCGTTATTTGAAGAAAGCGCTCCTGCTGATGGAGTTGAAACTGGTTCATGGAAAGCTTTCCTAGACGGAATCGAAGTTGGCTCAGGAACTTTTGATGCAGTATCCGGGGCACCTGACGGACGAGCTGAGTTTACTATAAATGTTGAAGGCGGCTTTGATAGGATAGAATTCTTCTCAGAGGAGGCAGGAAGCGACTTCCATCTTGAATATATTGACGGAATAATACCAGCCAAAGTCGTTGAAGATTATAATAATGAAAATGGCGGCAGTGATGACGATGGAGGTGGTGGCGGTGGCCCTGGCGGAGACGACACTATCGAAGGTGGTCAAGGCAATGACTGGATTGATGGGCAAGGTGGTGACGATGTCATAGATGGAGGCATTGGCGACGATACTATAGAAGGTAATGACGGCGATGATATTATTATAGGCGATGATGGCGATGACTCTATCGGTGGTGGACAAGGTCAAGACATAATAAGCGGCGGCGAAGGCGCTGACACAATCAGTGGAGGCGCCGGAAATGATGATATCCAAGGTAATCTAGGTAATGATTCACTGTCAGGTGATGATGGTGATGATTGGATGAGCGGTGGCGCAGGAGATGACACAATGGATGGTGGCACCGGAGAAGATACAATGCTTGGTGGTGCTGGCATGGATTCTATGCTTGGCGGCGGCGGTGATGACATCATTGATGGTGGCGCGGACGATGACAAAGTTTGGGGTCAAGGAGGAGATGATGACATTCAAGGTGGCGCTGGCGATGACTGGCTAGGTGGAGGTACTGACGATGATACAATCGATGGTGGAATTGGTGACGATGATATTCAAGGAAACGCTGGAGAAGACTCTTTAATTGGCGGAGATGGAGACGACACAATTGAGGGTGGAACTGGACAAGATACGATATTTGGTGATAGTGGTAATTCTACTGGTACAGGTAGCAATGATATCCCTCCATTTAATTTTAATCTGGTTAAAAATAGTAGTTTCGAAAACGCTGATGTTCAGGATAATGGAGGAAACTGGCAAGTATTTTCAGGTGGTATTGAAGGATGGAATGTAAGCTCAGGACCAGGAATCGAAATACAAACTGGTAATCTCACTGGTATTGCACCGTCAGATGGAGATAATAAAGCTGAACTAGATAGCCACTCAAACAGTTCAATATATCAAGATATAGAAACACATGCTGATCATAAATTCACGCTTCAGTTTGACTATGTTTCAAGACCAAATGTAAATTTTGATAGTACTCCTATTGAAGTCTACTGGGATGGCGAACTTCTTGCAACTATTGACTCTGATGGCTCTGAAACAGGATGGGAAACATATAGCTTCGAAGTTACAGGAAATAAGGATAATGCTGAGACTAGACTTGAGTTTAAAGCAACTGGGACTGACGATAGCCTTGGTGGACTTCTTGATAATGTCAGACTTGAATTGCTAGAAATCTCTCCTGACTTTGCTGGTCAGCCTGGCAATGATCTACTAATTGGCGGCGAAGGCGATGATTGGATGAGTGGAGATGAAGGCTCAGACACTATGCTTGGTGGTACCGGAGATGATACTATGTTCGGTAGCACAGGTATGGATTCTATACTTGGCGGCGAAGGTGATGATGTTATTGATGGCGGCGCGGGCGATGATAAAGTCTGGGGGCAAGAAGGTAATGATACTATCACTGGCGGATCTGGTGACGACTGGCTTGGCGGCGGAGAAGGTGATGATACTATAGATGGTGGCACTGGTAACGATGATATACAAGGTGACGCTGGTAATGATTCATTAACCGGCGGCGAAGGTGATGACTGGATGAGTGGTGGTGACGGATCCGATACAGTCGATGGCGGCACTGGAAATGATGAAATTCAGGGAGGAGCTGGCGATGATGATCTAACTGGCGGCGCGGGCGATGACTGGATGAGCGGCGGCGCGGGCGATGACACAATGGATGGTGGCGCCGGAAATGATACGATGCATGGCGATGATGGCATGGACTCTATGCTTGGCGGCGAAAGTGATGATGTTATTGATGCTGGAGATGATGATGACAAAGTCTGGGGTCAAGGTGGCGACGACAATATACAAGGTGGAGCTGGTGATGACTGGCTTGGCGGCGGCGAAGGTGATGATACTATAGATGGCGGGACTGGTGACGATGACATACAAGGAGATGCTGGTGATGATTCGCTAACTGGTGGTGAAGGCAATGACTGGCTGAGCGGTGGTGCGGGCAATGATACAATGGGTGGTGGCACCGGAGATGATACGATGCAAGGCGGATCTGGTGATGATGATCTGACTGGCGGCGGCGGTGACGACTGGATGAGCGGTGGTGAAGGATCCGATACAATCGATGGCAGCACTGGAAATGACGAAATTCAGGGAGGAGCTGGCGATGATGATCTAACTGGCGGCGCGGGCGATGATACAGTGGATGGCGGAGACGGAGATGACACGATGCTTGGCGGTGATGGCATGGACTCTATGCTTGGCGGCGAAAGTGATGATGTTATTGATGCTGGAGATGATGATGACAAAGTCTGGGGTCAAGGTGGCGACGACAATATACAAGGTGGAGCTGGTGATGACTGGCTTGGCGGCGGCGAAGGTGATGATACTATAGATGGCGGGACTGGTGACGATGACATACAAGGTGACGCTGGTAATGATTCATTAACCGGCGGAGAAGGTGATGACTGGATGAGCGGCGGTGATGGTGCTGATACAATGAGCGGCGGTGCTGGAGAAGACACAATGCTTGGTGGCGCTGGCAATGATACAATCAATAGTGGTGACGATGATGACACTGTAATTGCAGGTGAAGGAGATGACACTGTACAAGGTGCTGATGGTGATGATTACATTGAAGGAAACTCAGGTGATGACCTACTCTTTGGAGATGATGGAGGTAGCAACTTTGGCGATCCAACTCAACTAGCAAATGGCAATTTTGATATTGAAGGCATTAACCATTTCTGTATTGAACTAGACTCGATTAGCTCGAATGCAGGCTACAATAATACTTTTGGTCATTATTTTGCCGACAGTAATGGTAACCCAATCTCAGGATCTATAGACTTTACAAATGTTAAGGATACTTTAGGAGAAGGCGATGGTGTTACATTACAATATACAGCTGATGATATACCAGCTGGTGCAACGCAACTTGGCTTCTTCATTATTCCAGATGGCGCGGACAAAAATCCTGGAATATCTGACGGAGATCAAATAGGTTTCCAACAAACTGGAGGACAATAGACACCAACTTTCAATGGCGATAATCTCAATGGTCAAGGAGCCCCTGCTCTATTCTCTGATTCTGCATTAAATCCAGGATTTAATGAACATATGCAAACTTCAAATACCGGTCAAATTTCATTTAACTTTGAAGATATTGCAGGTGGTGGAGACCAGGATTTCGATGATGTAGTTGTTGACTTCTCAATCAGATCCATCAATGCCGATCCACAACCATTTACTCTTGGAGGAGAAAACTTAAATGAAGCAAATTACGATGTCAATGCATTGTGGAATCAAAACCTTGCTGGTTATCAAGTTAATATCACACCATACTCTGATTTAGAAAACAAAGTAGAGGGCAACTTTAACTTTAAAACTCTTGGAGACGGTAAGGTTCGTGGTCTTTCAGTTGGTCCAGGACATGCAGAGATTGATCAAAATGAAGGTATAGAAATTGATTTCGATGGCTTAGTATTAGATGAAGTCAATGTTGGTTTAAGAGTACTTTTCCAAGAAGATTCTGGTGACGTCGGCAATCCTCCACCCGATGATATTGAAACTGCATCGTGGAAAGCATATCTAAATGGAGTTGAGGTTGGCTCTGGAACTGTTGATGGAACCGACGATTTAAGTAATCCTATGAACGATGGTAAAGTAGAATTTACTATTGATATTGAAGGAGGTTTTGACCAAATAGTATTATTCAGTAATGAAAACGGATCAGATTTTGGTATAGAATTTATTACTGGCGAAATACCTGCAAAAATTGTAGACGACTATAATCGTGAAAATGGTAATAATGCTGGTGATAGTAGTAACGATACAATTTTTGGAGGAATTGGTAACGATACCATTGATGGTGGTAGAGGTTCAGATTTACTATCTGGCGGTGAAGGTATGGATTCAATCCTTGGTGGCACAGGTGGTGATACTATTGATGGTGACGCTGGTGATGATAAAGTCTGGGGCCAAGGTGGTGGTGATGAAATCCGTGGTGGAGAAGGCGATGACTGGCTAAGCGGTGGAGCTGGAGATGATACTATCGATGGTGGAAGTGGAAATGATGATATACAAGGTGATGCTGGCGATGATTCATTGATCGGAGGTGAAGGAGATGATTGGCTAAGTGGTGGTGATGGAGATGATACCCTAGAGGGTGGCACTGGTGACAATACTATGCTTGGTGGTTCTGGCATGGATTCAATTGTTGGCGGTGAAAACAATGATGTCATAGATGGCGGCGATGATGACGATAAGATTTGGGGACAAGATGGTAACGATGATATAGCTGGCGGATCCGGAGATGATTGGCTTGGCGGCGGCGAAGGTGATGATACAATGAGTGGCGGCGCTGGAACTGATACTATGCACGGTGGGGATGACGATGATTGTATGGATGGAGGAACAGGCAGCGACACAATGAGTGGCGGCGCTGGAACTGATACTATGCACGGTGGGGATGACGATGATTGTATGGATGGAGGAACAGGCAGCGACACAATGAGTGGCGGCGCTGGAACTGATACTATGTTTGGTGGCGCTGGAACTGATACTATGTTTGGTGGCGCTGGAGCTGATATCATGGCAGGCAATGCTGGGACCGATATCCTCATGGGAGGCGAAGGCGACGATACAATGTCAGGAGACACAGAAAGTGATACATTGCATGGTGGCGCAGGAGATGACTCTATTGAAGGTGGTTCTGGTGACGATATACTTGTTGGAGATAGCAATAATAGCGAAGAACCTATCTTACTTGAAAATGGTAATTATGATATTTCAGCTACAAATGGTCTAACAATATCTATTGATTCAATTTCATCAAATGCTGGGTATAATAATTCGCTTGGCGTATACTTCGCTGACAGCAATGGCAAACCTATCTCAGGTATTGTAAACTTCAAAAACGTGAAGGAATCTCTTGGAGAAGGTAATGCATCCACAATAACACTTAATGCAAGTAGCATACCTCTTGGAGCCGTTCAACTCGGTTTCTTTATTATACCTGACGGTGCTACACAGAATCCTGGCTTATCTGATGAAACTAATGTTTCTTTCGCACAAAATGGTGATGGAGAATGGGCACCATTTGTTGATGATGTAAACGGAGGATCTGAGGAGCTACAAGGAGTTCAAGGAGTTCCAGCATATTTCTCTAATGAATCACTGAATCCAGATAATTTTGATCATATGGAACATAATGGTCTTGGACAAATTCAAATTGGTTTCGAAGATCTACTAAACGGTGGCGATCAAGATTATGATGATGTTGTAGCAAATGTAACCGTCGAAGGCTCCGACATAACAGTTGGATCCAACGACACCCTATTCGGTGGTGAAGGTAGTGACACTGCTCTTGGAGGATCTGGAGATGATTTGATCGATGGCGGAGCTGGAAATGACGATCTACACGGAGATAGTGGTAGTGATACTATTTCTGGAGATGATGGCGATGACTGGATCGAAGGAGGATCTGGTGATGATTTACTTGATGGAGGAGCTGGAAATGACACAATTCAAGGTAACTCAGGCGATGACTGGATCGAAGGAGGTGATGATAATGATCTAGCTCTTGGTGGATCAGGTTCTGATACTATTCATGGTGGTAGTGGATCGGATACTATCCAAGGAAATATTGGAGATGATTCTATCGATGGCGGCGCAGGTCAGGATATACTTGTAGGCGGCACAGGTGATGATACTATATCAGGTAGTGCTGGTAATGATTTATTAGTTGGTGGAACTGGAAATGATAGTCTATCGGGCGGTGATGGTCATGATTATGTCGTTGGCATGGAAGGTGATGATTCTATCGATGGCGGTGAAGGTATGGATTCAATCCTTGGTGGCACAGGTGGTGATACTATATCAGGTAGTGCTGGTAATGATTTATTAGTTGGTGGAACTGGAAATGATAGTCTATCGGGCGGTGATGGTCATGATTATGTCGTTGGCATGGAAGGTGATGATTCTATGGAAGGTGGCGCCGGTGATGATCATATGTATGGAGGCACTGGCGACGATACGATTAGTGGAGGAGATGGTGCTGATACTATATTTGGCGGTGGTGGCAACGATTCAATAGAAGGTGGCGCTGGTGATGATACTATCTACGCTGATAGTGGTACTTTTGCCATCTATGAAAGCTCAGGGTTCTCTGGTTGGAATGACAATTCTACGGAAACTTCAACTCATCCATCAGCTACTGGAGAATATCTTGGTAGACATGGCGACTCTGATGGTCAACAAGCTTTATATAAAACTTTTGATATTTCTGCAGCTTCAGAAACTGTATCTGTAGAATTTGATATTATAGAAATTGATGATTGGGATGGCAGTGGCAGATACATGGACGAAATTACTGTATTTGTCAACAACCAACCAGTACTTGTTAAAAGCTATGATGTCGATGTTGATGATGGAGCACCAAATCAAGGTGGTTTGGAGGATCTGGGTTATGGAGGCAACTATAATGATGAAATTCATCACTATAAACTTGATTTTAGTATAAATGATGATGGTACTTTAACACTGCTAAATCCAGACGGAACTGAAAGTAGCACAACAATTAATGCACTTCCAAATACATCTGACCTAAAACTTGGATTTGGTGCAGATATGACAGCTGGTATCAACAATGAGTCATGGGGTATTGATAATGTCAAAATTTTAAGCACAACAGGCGAAGGTGGTGATGATACCATCAGCGGTGGGGCTGGAAATGATATCGCAGTATTCCAAGGAAATTATGCAGAATATAATATAACAAAAAATCCTGACGGTAGTTTTATTGTTGAAGATACTGTTGAAGGAAGAGATGGAACAGATACAATTGATGAAGTTGAAATATTCCAATTTAGTAATGGAACATTACCTACTAACGACTGGTATGAAGGACTAGAACTTGGATCTTCCGGCTCAGGAACTCCTGATCAAAATAATCAAAATGGTAATAATACAAACTTCAATCAAATTCACGGTGATGATGATCCAAATCTAATATATGGAACAGCTGGGCAAGATCTGATTGATGGAAAAGGAGGGAATGACTCAATTTATGGTAGAGCCGGAGATGATTCCATCTTAGGAGGAGATGGTGATGATTATATTAGAGCCGAAGGAGGTAATGATACAGTCGATGCAGGTGCAGGAGATAATGATATCGTTACATTTAAAAGCAATATTGGTGACTATATAATTATGAAAAATCCAGATGGTAGTTATACTATTCAAGAAAATAGCACATCATCTCTAGATGGAACAGATCTGGTTACAAATGCCGAATTCCTGTGCTTTGACGACGGATTATTCTCAATTGAAGAAATAGATAACAACTACCTAACGCATGGTAGTGGCGGTGGTGGAAATGGACCATATGAACTCGGTGAAATTATTGCTGATGATACAGATGACTGGATTCAAGCCATCTCAGAAGACAGTAACTTTGATGATATAGATCCGAATAACTGGATGGAAGATATTGAACTTGAATCACATGATCATAGCTCAGAATATGATGAATTTGAAAAAGTAGAAGAGCCAATTGAACAAGAAAATCAGAGCGAAAAAAATGAAGAACAACCTTTTCCTTAATAGCTTAATACGTAGTAAAGACTAGTGTTTTTAAGTCGCTAGAGTTTAATATATTACACTTATGTTCAATTTTTAATTGCCTTTTATGTCGCAAAATTATATCAAAATAGTTAACGGGCTAAAATCGGTGCAATATAAAATATGAACCTAATTGATAAATACAAACTAAACGATCCTGTATGTAAAACAAGGCTAAATAAGTCAGAGCTAGTCATTTCTACATTTGCAATTAACTTACTATCACTAGCTTTACCTGTTATGGTTCTGCAGGTTTATGACCGTATCATGACAAACCATAGTGTTGGTACGTTATTAGTTCTAGCAATCGGAGTTTGTATTGCGATATTGTTTGAAGGAGTACTTAGAATCGCTAGATCATACATGACTGGCTGGACTGGAATGATGTATGAATATACTATGGCAGCCAATGCTATGAGATATTACATTAATTCTGATCCGGCAAAACTAAAAAAAGAAGGTTCTGGTAAACAGATTCAAAACTTAGGAGCATTTACTAAGTTACGTGATTTTTACGGCGGTCAGACACTTGTTACTTTAGTAGATATTCCTTTTGCTCTTGTATTTATCGGCTTAATTTCTTACTTAACTGGGGAGCTTGTATTTGTACCGCTTACTCTAATTTTTGCTTTTGTAATCATATCTTGGATAATGGGAAATAAATTGATGAAAGCCCTTGAAGTACAAGACGAAAATGATGATCGAAGATATAATTTTATTATTGAATCCCTGCAGGGAATCCATTCAATAAAATCTTATGGTTTAGAAGCAGTCTTCACAAGACGTTACGAAAGACTAGAAGAAGACTCTAGTCTGAGTAATTATAATACTTCATTGATAAGTACAGAAGGTTATACGTTTGGCGTGTTATTTAATGAAATAATGGTGATTTCTGTTGTGACATTTGGCGCACCGATGGTTATCAATAACCAGCTAACTACAGGTGCATTAATTGCTACTGTTCTTCTATCAGGTAGACTAATGCAACCAATCCAAAAAGCTTTATTCTTATGGACACAATTCCAAGATTACAGAATTGCCAATGCAAAAGCTAATGACATGTTTTCTATTAACCAAATCAACCGTAAGAAAACAGAACATGAAAGAAGGAAACTAGGTCAGATACACTTAAAAAATGTTGCATTCGGTTATAGTGATAAGATGATCTTTAGTAATATTAATCTGGAATTAAACCTACCGGATGCAATTGCAATCCATGGACCAAACAGCGCTGGTAAGTCTACATTAATGAGACTAATTGCTGGTATTTCTGAACCTACTGAAGGCGAAATTACTATAGATGGAACTACATCAAGTAAATTTATATCCGAAGAGTTAGTTCACCATGTTGGTTTAATTACATCAGAAAATACTATGTTCCAAGGAACAATAATGGAAAATCTGACTGCTTTTGATGAATCAAAGGAAGAAGAAGCTCATGAACTTGCAGAATTACTAAATATCGACAAAGAAATTGCACTTCTACCAAAAGGCTACGAAACAAAGGTCAATGATGGTTTTGCCGATACTATTGCACCAGGTATCAAGCAACGTATTGCCATTGCAAGAGTTCTTTTAAATAAACCTAAAATTATACTATTTAATAATGCCGATAAGGGGCTTGATAGAGAAGGCTACAACCATTTAATCAAACTACTTACTCTTCTAAAAGGAAAGGTCACAATGATCATTACAACTGATGACCATAATATTGGTAAGCTTGCTGATAGAAATTTCCTACTGAAAGATGGGACTTTAAAAGAAGTAAAAACAGAAGATAGCAGTATATTTGAAGTTAAGCCATATAAGGAACTAAAGATATGACACAATATTCAACAGTCGACATGGTTGCTGAAGAAGGGCAAGCCGAATATATAGATACAGATCAAATAGACTCGCTTTTAGAGTTATTTGACATGCATAACCTTATTCCAAAGCTATCGAAACATGAGCACGTATTTGCAACATCTCTTGCTATGCTTGTAACATCATTGCATTGGAGTGGTAATGTTAGACATTTATTTGAGTCTCTACCTTATATTAAAGGCCGAGAAATTGATCTACTAGATATCTTAAACACGATGGCACATCTTGGATATACCAGCCATAATATGCATATGAATTTAAAGGAGATCGATGATCGCCTAATGCCATGCTTATTCATACCCGAGAGAAAAGGAGGTGCACCTCTAGTGTTACTTTCAAAAAAGGATGGAATTATTACAGCTTTTAATAGTCGCAAGAAACAAAAAATTGCATTTAAAGCAAAGAGTGTAATTGGAAACTCTTATTTCTTTGAAAAAATGAATCCTGAAAAAGTAGAGGAAGAGAAACAAACAAAACAAGCTGCAGGAATGAATTGGTTTAGCATTATATTCAGCCGCTTTCGTCCAGTCATTCAAGAGATTGTCTTAACAAGCTTATTCATTAATACATTAGCTCTAGCAATGCCTCTCTTTATTATGTCAATTTATGATAAAGTGATTGGATCTGGATCAACGGCAACTCTGCAAAATTTAGTAATTGGCGTTGGCATTGCAGTTACGGCAGAATCTATATTACGAATAATCCGGCTTAAATCTGTGGTTTGGCTTGGAGTAAGACTAGATAATATTGTGAGTAATACAATTTTTGAACGATTGCTCTATATGAAAGCTGCATACACAGAAGGAGCCTCTATTTCTGCGCAAATATCAAGAATTAAGTCTTTTGAATCTGTGAGGAAATTTTTTACGGGGCCATTATTCTCTGTTGTTGTAGAACTGCCATTTACAATAATATTACTAACAGCTATTTGGATGTTGACTGGGCCTCTAGTTTATATTCCAATAATTGTAGTATTTCTGTTTACAATGCTGCTCTTATATTATCAATCTAAGCTAAGAGTATCAATGAGAGCAGCAGCTAGAGCTAGCTCTCATAGTCAACAACATGGTATGGAAACATTTATTAAAATGCATGCATTACATCACAACGGTATGGCACGCAGCTGGTGGACAAAATACAAAGAAAAGCTAAGTCATTCGGCACTAACTAGTTTTAATTCAAATATGATTTCATCAATAATTGAAACAGCAGCTCACTCAATCTCAATTGCATCAGGAGTTGCAGTTATTGCATTTGGAGTACACTTAATTTGGGATGGCAGCATCACTATTGGCGCTCTTGTCGCAACTATGATTCTGATATGGAGAATACTTGGTCCATTACAAACCTTGTGTTCTATGCTGCCTAGGGTTGAACAGCTTAAAAATAGTATTGATCAAATTAATAGGCTTGCAACTATTGAAGTTGAAAAACAACCAACAGTACTGAAACGCCCTATTGAACATTTGAAAGGCCACATAAAAATTACTAATGTCGGTCTTCGTTATAGTGTTGATATAGAGCCTATATTTGTTGGGCTAGACGTTGAAATCAAACCTGGAGAAGTAATTGGTATTACTGGAGTTAACGGTTCAGGCAAAAGCTCTTTATTGAAACTTGTAAATGGTTTATATACTTCTCAAACAGGTACTATAAGAATTGATGGCACTAATATTAAGCAACTTGATCCTCTAGAGTTATGTCACTACATCAATTATCTGCCGCAAGTACCCAATTTCTTTGAAGGCACTATCAAAGAGAATCTTCTACTAGTTAATCCTCTTGCTACTGATGATGAAATTATGAAAGCATTAGAAAAGGCAACTGCACTAGATGAATTAGCCACACTTGAAGATGGAGTAAATACAGTAATCAGGGCAAATAACCCTGCTCTTCCAACTGGTTTTATTTATACTTTAAATCTAGCTAGAGTCTTTTTAAAAGAAAGTAATATATTGCTACTAGATGAGTTACCAAACGCATCATTAAATGAAGATGTTGGGACAGCATACAAGCAAGTCATTTCAGATTCTAGGGGAGAAAAAACTGTATTCTTTGTTAGCCAGCGTGATGATTATCTACAACTTGCCGACCGTATTATAGTTTTCAGGCCTGGTAATAGACCAACAATTATGAAATCAGATGAATTTATTAATAAATATGGGCAATTTTAAATGTTAAAATCAATATATAGATTCTTTACAGGAAGAAGAAACTCCTATGCAAAAATTGATCAATTGAGATATTTATCTCAATCAGCTCTTATAGAAGAAACTGCTGCACCTTACATGGTAAGAACAACACTATTCTTTATAAGTGTCGTAATTATTGGTTTGATAACATGGGCTGGTTTTACCGATGTGGAAGAAATTGCTGTTACGCAAGGAGAAGTGATACCAAGTAAGCATGTTCAATCTATTCAACATCTAGAAGGTGGTATTATTGCAAAAATAAATGTTGCTGAAGGAGAATTAGTTGACGAAGGTCAAACTATTTTTGTACTTGATGGTACAGCTGTAAAGCAAGATCTTTCAGCAATCAAAGCTAAAAAACATTCTCTAAAATATCAAGCTCTAAGACTAAGATCCTTTATTAATAATACTAGACCAAATTTCAGAGATTTGGGCGATGAAGAAATGGATCAAGAGCTTATTGACGAGCAAATGAAAGCTTTTGATAGTATGATTGAAGCTAAAGATAATGAAAAAGATATTATTATTGAGCAAATCACTCAAAAAGAAGCTGCTCTTACCGGATACAAAGAAAGAAAAATTACTTTGAAAGAAAGTATGGCTCTAGTAAAAGAAGAGATGGAACTAAAAGCAAAGCTCAATAAAAAAGGACATTTAAGTAAATTCAAATTACTACAGATACAAAAACAATTTAATGATATCAAGGGAGAATTTCAAGAAACAGAATCAGATGAAAAGCAAGCTGAAAAAGCTATATCAGAGTATAAAAATAGGCTTGAATCGCTTGAAGCAAACTTCGTTGATGATGCATATCAACAGCTTAATACTGTTGAAGGAGATATAAATCAACTTGAAGAAACTGTCAAAAAACTTCAAGAGCAAGTTAGTAGACTTGAAATAAAATCACCTTCATATGGTTTTGTCAAAGTACTTAATATTAAAACTCTGGGAGGCGTTATTGAATCTGGACAAATTCTTGCAGAAATCGTTCCTTTAGAAGGTAATTTGATAATAGAAACTCAAATTCAACCAAAGGATATTGGACATGTAAAAACTGGACAATCTGTAAATGTTAAAATAAGCTCATACGATTTTTCTAGATATGGAACCATAGAAGGGGTTCTTGAATATATTTCTGCAACAACATTTGTTAATGACGATGGGACAAGATACTATATGGGAAGAGTATCGATTGCAAAAAACTATGTTGGTAACAATGAGCAGGAAAATCTTATAGTTCCAGGTATGACTGTGCAAGCTGATATTGTAACTGGAGCAAAATCTATACTTGCATATTTATTGAAACCAATTCACACTTCAGTAACAACAGCATTTACTGAAAGATAAAAAAGGAGAAAAAATGACTAAACGTCAGGAAACACCGCCTCTTATTCTAGCCGTTGATGACGATAGAACCATGTTAATGACTCTTGAAGCAAAATTAAATAAGATTGGTTATAGAGTCGTTACAGCAACAAATGGAAAGTCAGCAAGTGAAGCAATAAAAAAGCTACATAATAAATTAGATGCGATATTGCTTGATAGAGTAATGCCTGATGTTGATGGATTACGAGTTGTGCATTGGCTTAAAAAACAAGAGCATCTAGTTAAACCACCAATAATCATGCAGACAGGCTCAGATAGGCCCGAACAAATTAAAGAAGGCCTTGATGCAGGAGTTTTTTACTACCTAACAAAACCAATACAAGACGAGGTGTTAAAATCTGTTGTATCTTCAGCAGTAAAGGAGGCGAGGCAAACAAGAGCTCTTAACATTGAATTAGGTAGACATAAAACTAGTTTTAAATTAATGGATAGTGCAGTTTTTCACTTAAAAACACTAGAGGAAGCTGAAGGAGTTGCCTGCTTCATTGCTAATTGTTTCCCAGACTCTGAAGCAATGCTTCCCCCAATAGCAGAACTAATAATTAATGCTGTAGAGCATGGAAATCTTGCTATCACTTACGAAGATAAAACAAAATTAATTGAAAACGGAAACTGGAGACACGAACTTGCAAGAAGAGCTAATCTTCCTGAAAATAAAAATAAGGTAGTCGAAGTATTCTATAAACACGAAGGTGATAAATATGTTATTAGAGTCTCAGACCAGGGTAAAGGTTTTGCTTGGCCTAAATATATCAATGTTGATCCAGCAAGAGCTCTTGACAATCATGGAAGAGGAATAGCCAGAGCTAATATGATCTTTACTAAATTACAATATAACAAAGAAGGAAATCAGGTATTAGCAACCTTAGACAAATCAGAAGTAACATCAATTGAATGGTAGTTAAATGAAAAAAACCATATTAAGTATTTTTATACTATTCTTAGCCTACTTTATTCCAGGCAAACTTGGTTTTTTATTAGCATTACCACCCGATGGATCTACAGCAATCTGGCCATCATCAGGTTTTTCTTCTGCAGGTGTAATATTACTTGGATATGGATCTCTGCCAGGAGTTTTTCTAGGATCATTATTTCTTAACCTGCACCACAAACTCACATTAGCAGAAATATTCTCACCCGAAATATTCAAATACACAACAAAAGCATCATTTATTGCACTTGGAGCATTATTAGAATCTTTATCTGTGGCTTATATTGTCAAAAGATTTATTGGATTCCCTAGTCATTTTTCTCACTGGAAAGATATAATTATTCTATTCATTTTTGCAGGCTTGATTGGTTCTATACCATCTCCAACAATTGGAGTAACTACTCTTTACATGATGGACTATATAGCCATGAATAACTTTTTATATAATTGGGTTTCATGGTGGACTGGGAATAGTCTTGGAATTATTGCAATCACTCCAATATTAGTCACTATATTTTCTCCTACAGAATATATTAGCAATAAGAGGAAAATATTTATTGCAATTCCACTTATCACAGTCTTAACACTAGTTGCATTTGCTTTTGTAAATACAAATAAATATGAACAAAGAAAATTACAACAAAACCTAGAACAAGAAGCAAAAAACACTATTGTTCAACTAGAAAATCGTATCCAAACAAAATTTAATCAAATCGCGGCTTTGGAAAGTTTCTACGGTGCTAGAAACAAAATAGATAGGTCAGAATTCAGACAATTTATAAAGCATTCAATTGAAAAATCTAGCTGGCTGCATGCAATTGAGTGGATGCCGAAAGTAACAGAAGCAAACAAAACTCAAATTATTAGAAATGCAAAAAAAGATGGTATTAAGAATTTTAAAATTACTACCATTAGTAACGAATCATCTAAAAAATTCCAATTCCCTATATTATACTCAGAATCCAAAGATGGGCATCCTCATAATTTTGGATTAGACATACTTTCGAACCCAGAAATATCCTCACAACTAATAGAAGCAATATCTACCGGAAAAATGGTAGCGACTGCAGTTAAAGATATTCAAGAAAATAATAAAACCTTACGGACCTTTTCTATATATAGGCCAATTTATAATAGTCAAACTTTAGACTCTGACGAACAAAGAGAAAAAAATATTTCAGGATTTATATCGGGTATATATGTTATAGATACGGTAATTAGTCAATATGCAGAAGAACTCAAAGAAAAAGGAATAGAGGTAAATGTATTTGACCATACTCTTACTTTTGATGATACACATGAAATATATAAATCATACGAAGGAACGCCTGAGTTTTTACTAAACACATCTATATGTATTGATGTTGCTGGTCGTATATGGACGGTAAAATTCATGCAAACTGAAGAATATCTTGTTGCAAATAAAGAATGGCATCTATGGTACCTATTACTTGCTGGGCTTGCTTTAGAAGCATTTACTGCAATTTTAACACTTATAATTACAGGTTATTCGGCAACAATTGAATCTTTAGTAAAAAAGAAAACAGCGGATTTAGAGGAAAGCGAACATAGATTCCAGTTAGCAGTAAAAGGAACTAAGGATGGTATATGGGACTGGGAAAATACTGCAGAAGATTCACAATACTGGTCACCACAATTTTATAAATTACTTGGCTATGAGAATGAGGAACTTGAAGCAAAACAATCAACTTTTATGTCAATGATTCATCCTGATGATTTAACAGCAGTACAAAAAGCATTTAACGCCCATATATATAAAGGCAGGACATTCGATATAGAGCACAGAATGAAAAAGAAGTTTGGTAAGCATGGTTGGTTCCAATCAAGAGGTATCATAATCATCGATCCTGTCACCCAAAAGAAAAGAATGACTGGTTCTATCAGTGATATAAGTGATAGAAAAAATACTGAGAAGAAACTTCAGCAAGCAAAAGAAGAAGCTGAGTCAGCAACTAGAATGAAATCTGATTTCTTAGCGACAATGAGTCATGAAATTAGAACTCCAATGAATGGAATAATCGGTACTACTGAATTGGTACTTGATACAGAATTAACAACTCAGCAAAAAGGCTATTTAGACAATATTCTTTTCTCTGCAGAAAATCTCTTAGAAATACTCAATGATATTTTAGATTTCTCGAAGATTGAAGCTGGTA
The DNA here is from genome assembly GCA_965211855.1 of Rickettsiaceae bacterium. Taxonomy (GTDB): domain Bacteria; phylum Pseudomonadota; class Alphaproteobacteria; order Rickettsiales; family Rickettsiaceae; genus Megaera_A. The sequence continues at coordinate 214,739 of CBDBTV010000017.1, read as the reverse complement.
AAATGGAAATAGAAATGCAACCATTTAACCTTAAAAGAGCTTCTCAGGAAGTTATTGATTTACTTCTACCGAAAGCCCAACAAAAGAATTTAGAACTTATATTAGACTTTAAAAAAGATGCTCATGAATTTATTATCTCTGACTCAATGAGAATTAGACAAATACTGCATAATTTTGTTGGAAATGCGATAAAATTTACCGAACAAGGAAAAATTACAATTACTGTTGAAAAGCTAGAGAAAGTCAAAGCTCCAAAAGACAAAACGATGGTTCAAATTTCTGTAGCAGACACAGGTATAGGTTTAACAAAAGAACAGCGTAGAGCAATTTTCAATAAGTTTGTTCAAGCAGACAGCTCAACTACTAGAAAATTTGGAGGGACTGGTCTGGGACTTGCTATATGTCAAATGCTAGTAGCTATGCTTGGTGGTGAAATTGGTGTTGATAGCAAACCTGGTAAAGGCTCGGTATTCTCGTTCTCAATGTTATTTGATATAGCATCAAAAGACAGTATTGCGGATAAAACCGTTGATACTGGAGCTAATGAACTTGATCATGGCGTTAAAACTCCTATAAAGGTTTTGATGGCTGAAGATAATCGAATCAACGCTGAATTCGCTAAAGAGATGCTAGAAAAACTTAAATGTGACGTAACAGTTGTTAGAAATGGACGAGAGGCACATGAAACATTGCAAAAAAATAGAGAATTTGATCTAATATTCATGGATTGCCAAATGCCAATAATGGATGGTTTTGAGGCTACTAAAAATGTTAGAGAATATGAAACGAAAAATAATCATGAACACATACCGATCGTAGCTCTAACTGCAAATGCAATGAAAGGCGACCGTGAAAAATGTATAAAAGCTGGAATGGATGATTATTTAAGTAAACCAGTGCGCCAAAAAGATTTTGCGGGTATGATTAGAAAATGGCTAGGTGGAAAATAAATTTTAATTACATAGTGGGGAGGAAGTTATTATGAATGAACAGCTAGAAGTATTAAATATGAGTATTGTAGAAGAAGCGCGAGAATTAATGAGCGATCGTTTCCCGATGATGGTGAAATATTTCCTTGAAGATACTCAAATGTATTTAGAAGAAATAGAAAAAGGTGTAAAGGAAAATAATGCTGAAATAGCAATTTCACCTGCGCATACTATTAAATCTTCTGCAAAACAGCTTGGTGCTGAAAGAGTCTCTGACATATCAAGATCAATTGAAGAAATATGTCGTGATATTGCTGAAAATGGAAATACTGATGATTTTCCGCAATTTGAAAAATTATATAGCGAGTTAAAAGAAGAGATTGAAGCTGCCACTCCTGAACTAACTAAATTATGTAGTTAATGGATAGATTGCAAGATTTTAATGGATTTAATAAAGAAGGACTTATATTTCTAGAGAAACTATCTCAGAATAATAATAGAGATTGGTTTGAATCTAACAAATCTTTATTTAAAGATGTATTAGAACCAGACGCAAAACATTTTACTCTTGCACTAAAAATTCCTTGGAAAAACTCATAAATAAACCTATTAAAAGCAAGATATTTCGTATTTATAGAGATGTTAGATTCAGTAAGGACAAAAAGCCCTATAACCCGCATATTAGAATTGCTTTTTATATTGAAGAAAATCCAAATGGCCCTGCATTTATGCTATCTCTTGAACCAAACCAATCTTTAATCATGGGCTGTGGTATATTTGAATTTTCTAAAAGCGATATTGACATATATAGAAAAAATATAATTACGAGTTCGAAAAGACAAAAACTTGATAAAATTCTACAAGATATTAAAAATAATCAATATCGAATTGATATACCATCTTATAAAAAAGTACCAAGAGAATATATAGATAAATACCCACAGAAAGAGCTGTTAAAAGCAAAAGGCCTAACTGTTTGGAAAGAATCAAATTTACCAAAGGAGTTATTTAACAAGGATGCCATCGAGTTTAGCCTAGCGCAATATAAGCAAATGCTTCCACTACATGACTGGTTTAATTTCAAACAATAAATATGGCACACAACGAAGATCTAGAGCAAAGAGTTGAAGAGAATTTTCCAATTGACCTATCCTATTCTAAAAAGAAAATGTTTGGCGGTATTGCTTGGCTCCTAAATGGGAATATGTGTTTCGGTGTCCATAAAGACTACCTTATCATCAGAATTGGACAAGACTACTCAGATCAAATTGCAGGCAATGCTGGTGTAAGCGAAATGGATATAACAGGAAAAGCGATGAAAGGTTGGAAAAAAGTTGAATTAAGTGCTCTTTCTAATAATGATGAGTTAAAAAACTATCTACAGTTAGCAGAAAAATTTGTCAGTGCACTTCCTAGTAAAATAACATAATTTAATAAGCTTCCGAATTTATAGAAATATAATAGAACTTATAACTTAAATTATCGTAAAAAAAAGGTAACTAAAGTTACCCTTATCAAAATGAAAATCTGTCAATTTCACTTACTTGAAATTATTGATTATTGGCATATGTGAATTGTTAGAAGCAGAACCACTACCTTTACCACATCTACTGTGCTCTACGCAATTAAAGAATGCATGTCTTGTAGTTAAAACCCAACCTGATTCCTGTGTGCGTACATATTGGGCATCCTTTTGAATTGATGAACAGAATTGCTGAGCAAGAGATGTTGCCTCATGCAAATCATTTTCAGAATAATCAATTACTACACTAGCAGGTGTAAAACTCAACATCTTCGGATGTGGCCTGCTGCTAGAGCAAGCTGCTAATAAAAAGATAGCACTAAGAATTAGAACTCAGTATCATAATAATCTGTTTACCTTCCATCTTTGGTTCAGAGTCAATCTTTGCGACTTCACCAAGTGATTCTAGAACTTTCTGGAACAATTCATGACCTTTATCACGATGCACAATTTCTCTACCTTTAAACCATAAAGAAATCTTTACTTTATCACCACTTTCAAGAAATTTTCTGATTTTATTAATCTTGACATCAAAATCACCTTGGCCAATATTCACCTTAAACTTCATCTCTTTTAAAGAAACTTTCTTTTGCTTTTTCTTTGCCTCTTGCTGTCTCTTTTTTGAATCATATTTATAGCGGCTAAAATCTAGAATTTTGCATACTGGCGGCTCAGCATTTGGTGATATCTCGACTAGGTCTAAACCTTGTTCTGATGCCTGCTTCATAGCATCCTCTATGCTAACAACACCGATCATTTCACCTTCTGTATCTACTAGACGTACTTTTTCGACCTGAATTTCCCTATTTGCTCTAGGAAACTTACTTTTCTTGTAACTTGATATGTGACTACTCCAAAAAAATTAAAATATAGTTTTAGTTTAAATATCTCTTATTCTCGCTTAAAACAACATTAATTAGCTCATCTACAGAAATAGTTTCTTGATCCTGACTGCCAAGCCTTCTTAATGTTACAGTACCATCTTGCTGCTCTTTCTTACCAATTACAGCAATGATTGGAACTTTCTGATTAGAGAAATTACGTATTTTATAATTAACTTTTTCCCTTGAAATGTCAAGCTCAGATCTAATCCCAGCAGCAATTAACTTAGTGTGAATAGCTGAAATATGTTCATCTAAATCATTTGTAATTCCTACAACACCGACTTGAACAGGTGCAAGCCATAGAGGAAATTTCCCAGCATATTCCTCAATTAGAATACCCATAAAGCGTTCAAACGTTCCAATAACAGCTCTATGTAACATCACTGGCCTTTCTTTATTTCCACCAGCTGCAATATACTCTGCACCTAACCTTTCTGGAAGAACAAAATCAACCTGAAGCGTACCACATTGCCAATCTCTTCCTACTGCATCTGTTAATACAAATTCAAGTTTTGGTCCGTAAAAAGCCCCCTCTCCTGGATTCATTTCATATTCTAGACCGGCCTCTTCAACAGCTTCCCTTAATGCAGCTTCAGACTTATCCCAAACAGAATCATCACCAGCCCTGACTTCCGGTCTGTCAGCAAATTTAACTTTTACCTTCTTAAAACCAAAATCATTATAAACTTCTTGTAATAATCTACAAAACTCAACAGTTTCACTATTGATCTGATCTTCAGTACAGAATATATGAGCATCATCTTGTACAAGGTTTCTTACTCTAAGCAACCCATGAAGTGCTCCAGATGCTTCGTTTCTGTAACAAGAACCAAATTCAGACATGCGTAATGGAAGATCACGATAACTTTTTGTTCCTTGATTAAAAATCTGTACATGACACGGACAATTCATAGGTTTTAGAGCATGAACTTTATCTTCCGATTCAACAGTAAACATATCTTCTCTAAATTTCTCCCAGTGTCCAGAATCTTCCCAAAGTTTTCTATCCACCATAACCGGTGTTTTTACTTCTAAATAATTAGCTTTCTCAAGCTTTCTTCTAATATATGCTTCTAGTGTACGATAGACACTCCAACCCTTGCTATGCCAGAAAGGCATACCTTGTGCCTCTTCTTGAAAGTGGAATAAATCCAGCTCTTTTCCAAGTTTTCTATGATCTCTTTTTTCTGCCTCTTCAAGCCTAAACAAATAATCGTCTAACTGCTCTTTTGTTGCCCAAGCAGTTCCATAAATTCTTTGCAGCATTTCATTATTACTATCACCACGCCAGTACGCACCAGCAACTTTCATTAATTTAAAATGCTTAATTTTACCAGTTGATGGACAATGTGGCCCACGGCACAAATCGATAAAATTACCTTGCCTATATAAAGTTATTTGCTCACCAGCAGGAATCGATTCAATAATCTCAGCTTTATAATGTTCGCCCATTTCTTTGAACATCTTGATTGCATCATCTCTATCCCACTCTTCACGAATAAATTTTTCATTACGCTTTACGATATGTCGCATTTTAGCTTCGATCTTATCAAGGTCCGCTGTTGTAAATGGTGTGTCTTTTGCAAAATCATAATAAAAACCATCTTTAATAGCTGGCCCTATCGTAACTTGTATATCCGGAAAAACTTCTTTAGCAGCTTCTGCAATAATATGAGCCGCATCATGACGAATAATTTCCAGAACTTCTGGATCTTTATCCGTTAAAATACGAAAATTACAATCACTGGTAATAGGCATTGATAAGTCTGTTAATTTTCCATCAACTTCAACCACCATTGCAGCTTTTGCTAATGATTTTGAAATCGATTCTGCTATCTCAAGACCAGTAATGTTTTTATTAAATTGCTTCTTTGACCCATCTGGGAAAATTACATTTATCATACCGCTATATATTGTGTTTTAACTTGATATATTTAGTAGATTTTATATTATCTTGTCAATAATTATTGTAGTAAATAAAAGTCGTAAACTTAAATATACCCGAACTATGGATAACAAAAAAGCTGCATAGTAGTTGGTATTGGGGTATTCTGGCTTTTTTAAACAACTAAAGAGTACCCCAATGAATATAGACTACGATACTTTGTTCTGCTTTGTCGATGATTTTTATAAAGGATTTGAAAATTGGTACAAAAAGTCTCTTCTTACTAGCGGTTTAAGAAAACGTAATAGACCAAGCAGTATGAGCTTATCGGAGATAATAACAATCTTAATAGCTTTCCATCAATCTGGTATGGCTTGCTTTAAATATTTTTACTTAGAACTTATGAGAAATAACAGAAATTTATTCAATTACTTAGTCCATTATGATCGCTTTATATCATTGATAAAGCTAGCCTTTCCTGCTGTATTATGCATGTTAAAATCCCTTGAGGGTAAGATAACTGAATACATGTTTATCGACTCTACTCCAATGGTTGTATGCCATAGGCTGCGAGAGAAACGTCATAAAGTTTTTAAAGACTTAGCTGGAAAAGGTAAGACTTCAACTGGTTGGTTCTTTGGCTTTAAGTTGCACTTTATTTTTAATAGTCACGGAGAAATTGTACGCATGCATGTTACTAGCGGGAATGTAGATGACAGGTCTCCAGTAAAGCAAATGCTAAAAGATATCTCTTGCAAACTTATTGGTGATAAAGGTTATATCTCCAAAAAATTATTCACTGAATTATTTGAACAGGGTACAACTTTAATCACTAAAATCAGAAAAAATATGAAGAATTGTCTAATGGATATAAATGATAAAATGATGTTAATGAAACGTCCATTTATAGAAACAATCTTCTCATCTATAAAGTCGTTAAACACCTTGATACATAGTAGACATAGATCTCCAATAAATGCATTTTGTCACTTATTTGCTGGACTAATAAACTATCAGCTTCGTACTGATAAGCCATCTTTAGAACAATTTATAAAATGAAATCGCTTATCCACAGTTCGGGTTAAATATGGTTAATATTCCGCACTGGCCTCAAATTTCTTTATGGAAAATACCTAGAGAGCAAAGTTTAGACAATAGTATTAAAATATTGAATGAGCTTGATAATCCGCATAAAAAACTACCTCCTACAATTCATATAGCAGGTACAAATGGTAAAGGTTCAACTCTTGCCATGCTTAAAAACATATTTATGCAATCAAACTACAAGGCTCACAGCTATACGTCTCCACACCTTATTGAGTTTAATGAGAGAATAAAATTACAAAATAAGCCAATATCAGATAGCCATTTGCGTGAACTTCTAGAAGAAACTAAAGCTGCCTCAGATAAATTAAAAATCATTCCAACATTTTTTGAAGGTACAACCATTGCAGCTTTTCTCGCTTTTCAAAGAAACCCAGCCGATATATTGCTTCTTGAAACTGGTCTTGGTGGACGTCTTGATTGTACAAACGTTATAAGCTCTCCCATACTAACAATTATTACAACAATATCATATGACCACACTGAACAACTAGGTAAAACCACCCGAACTATGGATAACAAAAAAGCTGCATAGTAGTTGGTATTGGGGTATTCTGGCTTTTTTAAACAACTAAAGAGTACCCCAATGAATATAGACTACGATACTTTGTTCTGCTTTGTCGATGATTTTTATAAAGGATTTGAAAATTGGTACAAAAAGTCTCTTCTTACTAGCGGTTTAAGAAAACGTAATAGACCAAGCAGTATGAGCTTATCGGAGATAATAACAATCTTAATAGCTTTCCATCAATCTGGTATGGCTTGCTTTAAATATTTTTACTTAGAACTTATGAGAAATAACAGAAATTTATTCAATTACTTAGTCCATTATGATCGCTTTATATCATTGATAAAGCTAGCCTTTCCTGCTGTATTATGCATGTTAAAATCCCTTGAGGGTAAGATAACTGAATACATGTTTATCGACTCTACTCCAATGGTTGTATGCCATAGGCTGCGAGAGAAACGTCATAAAGTTTTTAAAGACTTAGCTGGAAAAGGTAAGACTTCAACTGGTTGGTTCTTTGGCTTTAAGTTGCACTTTATTTTTAATAGTCACGGAGAAATTGTACGCATGCATGTTACTAGCGGGAATGTAGATGACAGGTCTCCAGTAAAGCAAATGCTAAAAGATATCTCTTGCAAACTTATTGGTGATAAAGGTTATATCTCCAAAAAATTATTCACTGAATTATTTGAACAGGGTACAACTTTAATCACTAAAATCAGAAAAAATATGAAGAATTGTCTAATGGATATAAATGATAAAATGATGTTAATGAAACGTCCATTTATAGAAACAATCTTCTCATCTATAAAGTCGTTAAACACCTTGATACATAGTAGACATAGATCTCCAATAAATGCATTTTGTCACTTATTTGCTGGACTAATAAACTATCAGCTTCGTACTGATAAGCCATCTTTAGAACAATTTATAAAATGAAATCGCTTATCCACAGTTCGGGTTAAAACCTTAAAAAAAATAGCTACAGAAAAGGCAGGGATTATCAAAAAAAATGTACCTTGCATTATTGGACCACAGACTCAAGAAGTATACGATATACTAATTGAAAAATGTAATGAGGTTGGAGCTCCATCATTTTGTTATGAGTATGACTTCGTAAGCCAAAAAACAGAAAAAGGCTTTAAATATTACTCGAAAAACGTTGATATTGAACTTCCAGCACCTAATCTAATTGGAGAACATCAAATTCTTAATGCATCAATGGCAATTGCTGCGACTACTATATTAAACAATAAATTTAAAATATCTAAGCAAAAGATTCAGCAAGGTATAACTTCAACTAACTGGCCGGGAAGAATACAATATATAAATCAAGAACGTGTTAAAAACATAGTGGGAGAAAATATTAAAATATATATCGATGGTGCCCATAACGAAGCTGGTGCTTCAAGCCTTAGCCATTGGGCCAGGCAGAATTTAACGGGTCCAATCTATATGATTCTTGGCATGACAAATAACAGAAATGTAACAGAATTTTGCAGCCATTTTCAAGATATTATCACTCAAGGTATAGCTGTAACAGTTGAATCAGAACCATCTAGCTACAGTGCAAACATACTGGCAGAAAGGGCCAAAAACTGTGGAATCCAATTCATAGAATCAAACTCACTAATAGAAGCTCTAAACTACGTATATAGTAATAATAAAAACATTCCAGCAACTGTTATAATTACTGGTTCACTATTCTTAATATCAGATTTTTTTAAACTTGATGAATTAAATAGTATAGCCTGAACTATAGATTAGTATTGGATAAAACTACTAATAGTATAAAAAGCACACAGTTATTCACTAATCTTTACACCCAATATTAAATTATTTGCAAAAGACTTGACCCTAAGCATCGCAAATATATAAACTGAAAACTATGTTTAATTCATCTAATTTTTTATGAGGTATATAATGAATTTTTCAAATTTCCACGTCGAAATAAATGCTGATCTAGCATGGAGACTACTTTTATTATTTGCAGCTATGTGTGCTATTATGGCTGCATCTGATGCAGCGTTTGCTGGTACTACTACAACTACCACTGGCGCGGATGATGATGTTGTTGGACAAACACTTTGTCGTCTAGTTAAAAACCTTTCAGGTGGTATTGCTAGAGGTATTGCAACAATAGCAATTTTCTCAGTTGGTGTTGGACTATTCCTAGGTAAGCTAAACTGGGGTATCGCAGCAGCTACAGCAGCTGGTGTAGGTATCATCTTTAGTGCACCGAAGCTAGTAGCTTTCTTAAGTGGTAACACAGACAATCAAAACTGTGATACAGGTGATTAAAATAAAATAGATTTATTACTGTTTTGAGTGAGGAAGCACATACTGCTTCCTCATTTTTTTACATCAACTAAAATTTATTTAATTTTGATATTCATAGAAAAGAGCTTGCTCAGTTCTAGTCAACATCACAGATTATATTTTTCTAGATCACTTTTCGAAAAAAGCAAAAATCATCAAGTAAAACCATAGAATATATTTATAGTAAAATAAAATTACCTAGAGCGATAAAAAATTATAAGTTAAACTCAAGACAATCACAAGTTGATAGTTTTTGTATCTTTTGGCAGGCTCTTATTGTATAAATATAACCTAAACAATATAATAAAATTGCTTTAATCTAAAAAAATTATTACTTATGTACAATAATTCAAAACTAAGCAAATACATAAAAAGCCTTAGTAAAATAATCTTAATAGCTATCCTGTTTAGCGCTAAAATAACTAATGCAGAAATATTAGAATCTGTTGGCGTAGTTCCAGCAAAAATTATCTCTTATAATTTTCAAGATCAATTTACAGCTGTTGGTCAATGCAAGTTAGAAAAAAGCAAAACCTACCACGCAAAAGTAGATGGAACTATCAATTCAATATCAATCATTCAAGGAAAAAATGTTTCAAAAGGTGACATTCTAATTACGATTGACAGCGCAATCGCCAAAGCACAAAAATCAAAAGCAGAGGCATCTTTTGAATCAGCAAAATCTATTCATGAAAGAGATCTATCATTACTCGCTAAAAAAATAATTAGTAAGGAAGTATCAGATAAATCGAAAGTAGCCTTGGAAATTGCAAGAGCAGATTTAGCTAATGCTAATAACACTTATAACAATATGATCATAACCGCTCCCTTTGATGGTTATGTTGGGGTAGTTCATGCAAGAACAGGTGACGATGTTAAGATGGGAGATTATTTATTTAGCTTAATTGCCAATGGTAATAAAACAATTTTTGTTGAACTACCAGAAACATTATTCGGAAAAATTGATAAAAATTCAGAAATTTTTGCACTCGATATAGATAATAATAGAGCTCGTGGCTCAGTGCTCGCTGTATCAAATTATTTAAATGATAATGGTACAATAACAGCTAAACTTGCTTTTCCTTATGAAACAAGAATAATGCATGGAAGTTACGTTGAAACTCAAATTATATTTAATAAGCATAGGGCCCTCGCTCTTCCTGAAAAAACTATACTAAAAAATAATAAGGGTAACTTTGTATATGCCATCTCTGAAGAAAACAAGATAAAGCAAATATATGTAGAGACTGGAACAAGGACAGATAACATGATTGAAATTGCATCTGAAGACTTAAAAGAAGGTGATTTAGTTGTCTTGGAAGGGCTAACCAAGGTTTACGAAGGCGTACAAGTTGAAATCATTAAAGAAGAAAATAAAACATAGAGTCAAATGCGTTTACCAGAGATTTGTATAAGAAGACCTGTTTTTACTATAGTGCTAAGTTTAATCATCATGGCACTAGGGGGGTATTTTTCACTAAGTTACAAATCCGTGGTACTCCGAATATCAACCCACCTATAATTACAATTCGCTCAGAATACCCTGGAGCGGACGCAATGTACATGGAACAGCAAATTACTAAACGTATTGAGAAAGCTGTAAAAACTGTCAATAATTTGGAAGACATGACATCATCAAGCTCAGTTGGTGAAAGCGAAATCATGCTATCATTTTCCTTAGATACAAATATTGAGATAGCTCTTAACGATGTCAGATCTCTAATATCGGATATAAGTCAGTCCTTCCCAGATGATATGAAGATGCCATCTGTTGCTAAAATGGATGCAGATGCTTGGCCCAGCTTCTGGATTAGTATTAACAGTGATAGACATGATGATCTTGAACTAACCCAAATCTCTGATAATCAAATTAAATCTATCCTTGAGAAACTGCCAACTGTTGGAAAATCTATTATATTTGGTGCAAGATACTATACAATGCGTATCGAGCCGATCAGTATTAAAATGTTCCAACATCAACTGACCCCCTTTGATCTAGAAAAATCACTGCGCGCGCAAAACAAGGACTACCCAGCAGGCGCTATCAAAACTGAAACTCGTGGCTTTTCTTTGAAATTGGCAGCAACTCTAAATACTGTTGAAGAATTTGAAAATGTAATTGTAAAAAAATATCCAGATGGCGCAATTATAAAGATCAAAGATGTGGCAAACGTAAGCCTTGAGCCATTTGAAAACGATGTAATTTTACGATATAACGGCAAACAGTCTCTTGCAATTGGGTTAATCAAACAATCTACTGCTAATATTATAGAACTTAGTGATACCGTCCAAAAAGAATTAACTAAAATTAGAGCGACACTCCCAACGGGTGTTAGAATTGATGTAGCATATGATGCATCTGTTCCAGTAAATGCTTCTATCGATTCTGTTTATATGACAATTTTTGAAGCAATTGCATTGGTTGGGATTGTAACATATATTTTCCTCGGATCTATAAGAATTACCCTTATACCACTAGTAACAATTCCAATCTCTCTAATTGGAACTTTTTCTGCTATGTATGCCCTAGGTTTTTCAATTAATACTTTTACACTGCTTGCAATGATCTTAGCAATAGGTCTTGTGGTTGATGATGCTATTGTTATGCTCGAAAATATCTTCAGACATAATCATGATTTGGGTAAAAAGCCTATACAAGCAGCACTCGATGCTTCAAAAGAAATAGGTTTTGCAATTGTTGCCATGACTATTACTCTAGCATCAGTATTTTTACCAATAGGTTTTATTGACGGTTTCTTAGGAAAATTATTCATTGAATTTGCTTGGACCTTGGCATTCTGCGTTTTATTCTCCGGTTTTGTGGCTCTGACTCTAACACCAATGATGACCAGCCGTATGATCAGCCCAGGCGAGGCAAAAAAAATACGTATATTACAGCTATTTGACTATGGATTAATGAAAGTCCAACTTGGATATATTAAGTGTTTGGGAGCTGCCTTAAATAATAAGTTTAAATTCTATACTCTTTGCTTAGCTTTAATCGGTATTCTAGTCTTTAGCTTCATGTCAGTTGATAAAACATTTGTACCAGAAGAAGATCAGGGCTTCTTACAAGTTTTCTTTAATGGACCAGAGGGTTCTCAAGTGTAGAAGAGTCGCTCAAAACCGTCCTAAAAGCAGAAGAAATAATGAATAATATAGATGAAATTGTTGGTTATTTTAACGTTACTGGCTGGGGTGGCGGTGAAAATGCTCTTGCATTTGTACCACTAAAAAACTGGTCGAATCGATCAAGATCACAATTTGAGATTGGGCAGGAATTAAATGGTAAATTCTCAGCGCTCCCTGGTATGACGATTTTTGCTATTAATCCACCTTCGATGGGTGGAGGTGAGGACAAACCAATTAGTTTTTATATGCAAACATCTCTACAATATAATGCACTGGATAGAATGTCTCAAAATTTTGTTGATCAAATGAAAAAACATACAATTTTTCAAAATATTGAAAGAGATTTCAAAGCCTCGACTCCAACTCTAGACATAATAGTAGACCGTGAAAAAGCTTATAGATATGGTGTAGATATCGAAACTATAGGAAGGACTGTGCAATACCTAATTGCAGGGCGTCAGGTAGGAGATTTTCGACTTGGCAACGATATTTATGAAGTTATGATTAGATATGATGTAAAAGATAGAAACTCACCGTCGGATATAAAAAAGATCTATGTAAAAAGTGATCAAAATATGTTATTGCCACTAGAAACTGTTGCAAAAGTCGTTGAAACAATAACTGTTAAAGAATACAAGCACTTTAATAACTCTCGAGCAATAAAAATTACTTCTGATTTAGCACCAGATCAAAATATAGCAGAGGCAGCAAAAATCATTAAAAAAATTGCAAAAGAAACTATCAATAAAGACCATACTCAAATAGTTTTCAGTGGGCAAATCAAACAAATGAATGAATCTGGTAATGATACGATAATTACCTTCTTGTTTGCCTTACTATTCATCTTTTTAGTTCTATCTGCTCAATTTGAAAGCTTTTCAGACTCGTTGTTAATTCTTATGGCTGTTCCATTCTCAATCACAGGAGGAGTTTTGGCTCTTCTTGTATTTGGTAACTCTATCAATATGTATAGTAATATTGGTCTAGTTACTTTGATTGGATTAGTTACAAAAAATTCTATCATGCTAGTTGAATTTACAAACCAACTGAGGGAAGAAGGCAAAAAGATTACTGAGGCGGTACTTGAATCTGCAAAACTTCGTCTTCGCCCTATTCTAATGACCAGTATAGCAACTATTTGCGGTGCATTACCCTTAATTCTGGCATCTGGAGCAGGAGAAGCATCTAGAAACTCTATTGGTCTTGTGATTGTTGGAGGAATGTTAGTTGGAACGATATTTACTATATTTGTAATACCTGTTCTATATCAAACATTCAAGAAAGAAGGAGCCTATCATAGATAATTATTTTGTTTAGACCATAAGAGGATTTGCATGAAAATACTTGGAATTGACCCTGCTCTTACATGCCTTGGTTGGGGAATTATTGAATCAAACTCTCCAAAAATCGAATATATAGATAGTGGCTTGGTTAAAACCACTCCAAAGGAACAGCTTTTGCATAGATTATCTACAATTTCATCAACGATTGAAATGATTATTGATCTGCATAAACCTGATGCAATAGCTATGGAGGAAACTTTTGTAAATAAAAACCCAACTTCCTCACTAAAACTGGGCTATGTTAGAGGGGCGTTAATGGCATCAATTGGTAAGACAAAGCTTCCTTATTTCGAATTTCTACCGAATAAAATTAAAAAAACTATTGTAGGCGTTGGTCACGCTGAAAAAGAACAAGTCAAACATATGGTCAAAATAATTATTTCAGGAATCGCTAAAGATATCAGCTTTGATGAGTCAGATGCTCTAGCAATTGCATATACATGCATGGTCAATCAAAGTAATTTATGACTTATCTATCATAACAAATAAAAAAAATTAATATTTTAAAGTAATAGCACTTTACACTATGCTATAATCTGAATACTATCCGACACTAAGTTAGAAATACTATATTTAATAACTGCATATAATACTATAAATAAATTACAAAAATCATAAGGTAAAAATATGAATAAAAAATTACTATTATCCACTGTTCTTTCAAGCGCACTTCTCGCATCAACGGCTGCTGAAGCTGCTATTCGTGAATTTACATACGATGGAAACAATCAGTTTACTTTTGAAGGCAATCAATATACAGGCTTAGTAGCTCTTGGTACATTCTTAAAAACTCCTGGAAATGTTAACTTTGCAGTTGATGATGTATAACTTTCTAGTGCAACTCAAAGAGCCTTCCTAGATGCACTAAAAGTTAATGGCAGTGCTGAAAGAGATGGCTTTTCTAGAGTATTAGCGTCAGAATCAGGGGTTAGTCTTGTAGAGGTACAAGCAGGTGTAAACCAAGCATTAGCATTAATATCAGATTTAGAAACTAATTTAGGTACTAATGTACTTGATTTCTTTGATTTCAATGATCTACTTGAATCTGATTTTGAAGAATTAGCTGAAGCTGCAGAATATATTGAGGCATATGGTAAAACTAAGGCAATTGAAACAAATGTAAATACAAACTTTACAAATTTAGAAGCTCAGCTTGCTGCAAAAGATGCAACAATTCAGGCTTTAGTTGCTGAAAAGAACGCCTTAAATGCGGTTGTAAACAAGACTGCAGAGCAAAATGCGAGACTTCTTGACCTTACAAATCAAATTTTAAATAGTGATGGTTTCAATGAATTAAGAAACTCTCCTCAAACTCAAGAGGCACTAAAGCAAAATATTGAGCTAATCAGAAGAGCTTTAGCAGCAAACGAGAATTCTACACTGTCTACAACAGGAAGAAATCAGCTAAAATCTTTCGTTGAAGATGTTAGTAAGTATTTAGTTTTAGATCCATCAAATCCAGCTGAACTTCCAGCAGTTCAGCAAGCTGATAATGCAGCAGCAGAAGCTCTTGTTGATACAGTACTATCAACCAGAACTGTTCTTGATTCAAGAGTTGGTGATTTAGGTGGTATTTCATCAGGTGATATGATGGAAACATATGGTGTTTGGGCTAAAGGTACATTCTCTCGCGCAACACAAAAAGCTCATGGTAAAACACAAGGTTATAAACTAGACAGTAAAGGTATCACTATTGGTGTTGATACTGGTGATGAGTCTCTAGTTGGTATTGCATACTCATTCTTTAAGAATGATGTAAAAAATAAAACTGTAAGCAAAAATAAAGAAGATATTACTTCTCATACAATTAGTGCATACGGTAAATACACAGCAACACCAGAAATATTTGTTTCAGGACAAGCTCAATTCGGTATGGCAGAAATTAAAAAGAAAAGAGCTACTGGTGATGCAGCAAACAATATTGCAACTGCAAAGCCAAAAGCAACTATTCTAGGTGCTAAAGCAGAAATAGGTTATGACTTCGCTGCTATGGAAAACGTTCACCTAATCCCTGCAGTTGGTGTGGCATATACTGATGTTAAAGTTAAAGGCTATAAAGAATCAGGAAGTGGCCTGAATAGAGAAGTTGGCAAAATTAATGCAAGCAGAACTTCTGGTATTGCTAGCTTGACTGCTAAGTATTTTGCAGATATGGGCACTATGAAATTAATCCCTGAAGTGCATGCAAATGTTGATTATGCTTTCAATACAAAGAATGGTAAAACAGTTGTAACACTTATTGAAGGCCTACCTTCAATCTCAACTCCATCTCAGAAACTTGAGAAAGGTCGTTACAATGTAGGTACATCTGTAAGAGCTATTCAGTCTGATATGTTTGAATTCACAGCTGGTTATGATTTTGGTTTTGCTAAAAAATTCCAATCTCATACAGGTACTCTAAAAGTAAGAGTGAATCTATAATTCTTACATAGATTATACTAATATTAAGGGCGGCAACTCATTTGAGAGCCGCCTTTTTTTATTTAAAATAAGCGTAGCATGAACAAAATATTTCTATTTTTTACATTAATTTTTCACTTTTCGGTCTTTGCAGAATCACCAAAATATGTCTTAGTAACCGCATCAACTGGCTCATTAGGCAGCGATATATGTAAATTACTTGTGGAAGAAAGCCAGAATTTAATTATTACTGGTAGAAACATGAATAAACTCCTAAAACTCAAAAAGGAGCTTAATTCTATAAATGGTAATGCAATTGTAAAAACTCAAATTATAGACTTTTCCGATGCAAACACGATTAAAACAGCATCTGAGAATCTTAAAGATAATTTATTATCAGGGATAGTATTAATATCAGCACGTCCTAAAATAGATAGCACAGCTTTTCCACCCGCTACCCAATGGAAACAGCTATTTAATATTGGATTTATTATGCCGCTTGAAACAATAAAATCGTTCTCAGATAGAATTGTTAATAATAACCCGAACTGTGGATAAGCGATTTCATTTTATAAATTGTTCTAAAGATGGCTTATCAGTACGAAGCTGATAGTTTATTAGTCCAGCAAATAAGTGACAAAATGCATTTATTGGAGATCTATGTCTACTATGTATCAAGGTGTTTAACGACTTTATAGATGAGAAGATTGTTTCTATAAATGGACGTTTCATTAACATCATTTTATCATTTATATCCATTAGACAATTCTTCATATTTTTTCTGATTTTAGTGATTAAAGTTGTACCCTGTTCAAATAATTCAGTGAATAATTTTTTGGAGATATAACCTTTATCACCAATAAGTTTGCAAGAGATATCTTTTAGCATTTGCTTTACTGGAGACCTGTCATCTACATTCCCGCTAGTAACATGCATGCGTACAATTTCTCCGTGACTATTAAAAATAAAGTGCAACTTAAAGCCAAAGAACCAACCAGTTGAAGTCTTACCTTTTCCAGCTAAGTCTTTAAAAACTTTATGACGTTTCTCTCACAGCCTATGGCATACAACCATTGGAGTAGAGTCGATAAACATGTATTCAGTTATCTTACCCTCAAGGGATTTTAACATGCATAATACAGCAGGAAAGGCTAGCTTTATCAATGATATAAAGCGATCATAATGGACTAAGTAATTGAATAAATTTCTGTTATTTCTCATAAGTTCTAAGTAAAAATATTTAAAGCAAGCCATACCAGATTGATGGAAAGCTATTAAGATTGTTATTATCTCCGATAAGCTCATACTGCTTGGTCTATTACGTTTTCTTAAACCGCTAGTAAGAAGAGACTTTTTGTACCAATTTTCAAATCCTTTATAAAAATCATCGACAAAGCAGAACAAAGTATCGTAGTCTATATTCATTGGGGTACTCTTTAGTTGTTTAAAAAAGCCAGAATACCCAATACCAACTACTATGCAGCTTTTTTGTTATCCATAGTTCGGGTTAATAATAGTAGTATTGTGGTTATGTCTGGTTTAAGCTCAAAATATTTGATGTCTGGATATTCAAATACAAATGTTCTGAGAATTGCTTGGAATGCTCAAATAAAAAATCTTGCAAAACATTTAGGTAAGAGAAATATCAGAATAAATGCTATTTCTCCAGGAATTATCATGACTCAGCATCATGAGAATAGAATCAAGAAGAAAGCGCAAAAGAATGGTGTAACTTATCAGAAGCAGCTTGAAATTGATTCTAGCTCTTTGCCTCTTAATAAATTTGGAGAGACTTTAGACGTAGCTAACTTAGTTTCATTTCTTATCTCAAATAAATCAAAGCATATAAATGGTTCTAATATTGCACTAGATGGAGGACAATCCAGTTCCTATTAAGTGCGATTTAAGCTAAATTAATACTATAAATATTATAAAATTTATTTCAAAGACTAATCAGACTCAGCAGCCCTAGATAGTCGATCATTGATAGCAAGACCAATTGACTCATCAGGAATTGGAGCAACAGCAATAGATTTTACACCATGCCCTTCTGCATACTTATCTAGTTGATGTAAATATTTAAAAAGATTAGTTGCAGCCTCAGCCAGATCTCCTTTAACACTAAGATTGAGTGAACCTTCTGAAACTAAAGAACTTCCAGCAAAGTTTAATCCTATTTCATTTTCCATTAATGTATCAGCATTAAGCCTAAGCTTTGTTCTTGGAGCATAATGTTTCAATAACATACCCGGAGCTTTAACTTTAGATAATTTTGAAGCAATTCCTACCTTCAGACCCAACGAGTCCTCAATCATATCCGGTGTAATAAAACCCAATCTAAGTATTGTTGGTGTCTCAGTAGATAAATCAATAATTGTAGACTCAAGACCATATGTACTTGAATTCTGATCACCAATAATTGCAATACTATCTGAAAAATCATTATATACGTGATCATAGCTCGTTGGACTCAAACACCCTGACTTATTTGCACTGGGAGCTGCTATCGGACAGGCTGATTGTTTAAGCAAACCCCTTGCAATCTCATGTGCAGGAATACGTATTGCTACTGTATCAAGACCGGCTGTAACACAATCAGCAAGCTTTGATCCTGCCTTCTTTCTTAGAACCATTGTAAGAGGACCTGGCCAGAATTTTGATAATTTTTTTGCATTATCATTAAACTCTGCATATATCTGCACTTGCTCTATAGAGTTCACATGCACTATTAAAGGATTATGGCTTGGCCTTCCCTTTGCTCTATAAATGCCAAGACATGCAGATTGGCTTGTAGCATCAGCACCAAGCCCATATACTGTCTCAGTTGGAAAAGCAACAACACCTTTGTTATTTATAATTTTTGCAGCTTCTTTGACTATGACCATGATAATTATAGTTTATCAAATTTAGCAATCTGATCAAAAACCCCTCTAATTTCTTCAAGAAGCAACATACGATTTTGAGCAATTGATTCATTTCTATCTTTTATCAAAACATTTTCAAAGAAATTGGATATTGGAGTATGGAATGACGCTAATAGCTCAAAACTGCCTTTATAATCCTTTTTATCTAATGCAATTTCTATATTTTCTTTATTAGCTTTTATACAATCAAACAGTTCTCTTTCATGATTTGAAATAAACACTGATTCATCAACTTTTCCAAAAGGCTTATCCTTTCCAAGTAGATTATTGGCCCTCTTATAAGACTGAAGCAAATCTTCACCATTCTTACTGCCGATAAAATTGCTTAGCACATGAATCTTTGCAGCAAAACTAAGTATATTAGATTCTCTTGTAATGTCTAAAGTTGCTGCAACCAACTCAGGCGAATAGTCAGATTTAAAGAAATATTTAATACGCTCAGCTAAAAATTGTAAAATTTGATTCTTACATTCGTCAGGAACGTCTATTTGATCTTTGTATAATCCAAGCGAATAGACAACTAAAGCATTTAAGTCAATTTCAAATTTATTATCTAAAATTATACGAATAATTCCAAGCGCCTGGCGCCTAAGTGCATACGGATCTTTTGAACCGCTTGGTTTTTCTCCAGCAAGCATCAAACCACATAAACTATCTATCTTATCAGCAAGTGCAAGAACTGCTCCCGCCTCTTTTGGACATTCATCGTTAGGCCCTTGAGGTTTATAATGATCGCGAATAGCTTCAGCTACCTTTGCATTTTGTGACTCTGCAATTGCATAATAATATCCCATTACGCCTTGCAATGTTGGAAACTCATCAACTACCTCTGAAACAATATCACTTTTACACATAAGAGCAGAATTGGCAGCAAATTCATTGTCTGAATCAATAAATTTACAAAGGTTAGCAAGTCTCTGAGTCTTATCTCTAAGCGATCCAAGCTTAGCATGAAAAATAACTTTATCTAAACGCTCAGATTTATCTTTTAGAGTTGTTTTCAAGTCTTGATTATAAAAATATAATGCATCAGCAAGTCTTGCAGAAAGCACCTTTTCATTACCAGAAATCACTAAAGACTCTTCCTCTGATTTTATATTAGAAACAAAAATAAAATATGGAGCAAAATTTCCCTCTTTATCAAAAACACTAAAATATTTTTGATGACTTCTCATAGCGCTGACAAGAACTTCACTTGGAACAGATAAAAACTTCTCTTCAATCTTTCCGACTAATACTCTTGGATACTCAACCAAACCAGATACTTCCTCCAAAAGATAAGGGTCGTCTTTAATAATAAGATTTTTATCTTTTGATATTTTTTCTAATTCTGACTTAATAAAGTTAACTCTATCTTCAGCTTTAAGTACCACAAAGTTATTCTCCAAGTGCTTTTTATACTCATCATAGCTAGAAATATTAGCAGATTCAGGGCTCATAAATCTATGGCCATAACAAACATTATTAGCTTTTAAATGACCATACTCAAATGGAATAATCTTGCGATTAAAAATGCAAAGAATATTTTTCAAAGGACGCACCCATTTGAACTTATAATCGCCCCAATACATTGATTTTGGCCACACATACTCTGATATTGGATCACTTAGACTATCTAAAAGAATATCTTCCGTTCTTTGTTCTTCTGTTTTCTGAGTATAAAAGTAAAAATCAGTTCCTTTAATTTCCTTTACTGATAAGTCATCCTTACTTATATTATTTGAACGACAAAAACCCTCAATTGCTTTTTCCGGAGCTGAAGTTTTTGGACCTTTCATTTCATGTATAGATGATGGTATAACAGAAGGAAGACCATTTACATAGATACATAATCTTCTTGGACCAACATGAACCTCTATATCTTTAAATTCTATATTCAAAGAAGCAAAATATTTTGTAAAAATTTCCTTATAGGCAGACGATGCCTTGCTTTGCATCATTGCAGGAATTTCTTCTGAAAATAATTCTAGTAATAACTCACTCACTTGCTAGTCTCCCCTTCCATTTCCATCCATTTTTCACAAGAAATTTTTGCTAAATTTCTAACCCTTGCAATATAAGATGCTCTTTCAGTTACGCTTACAACTCCCCTCGCACATAGCAAATTGAATATATGGCTAGCCTTAATACAATACTCATATGCTGGCATTGGTAAATCTTCGTCAATCAACGCCTGGCATTGATTCTCAGCATCAATAAAATGTCTGAGTAATATCTCAGTATCGGCTACCTCTAAATTAAACTTTGAAAATTGCTTTTCAGCTTCAAAATCCACCTGACCATAAGTCAAAGCTTTATCACCAGTTTGACCATTCCAATCTAAATCTCTTACCGCATCAACGCCTTGAATATATAGTGCTAATCTTTCTAATCCATAAGTTAGCTCCCCAGCAACTGGCCTGCAATCAATACCACCTATTTGCTGCATATAGGTAAATTGAGAAACCTCCATACCGTTACACCAAACTTCCCAACCAAGGCCAGATGCACCAAGAGTTGGTGATTCCCAATCATCCTCAACAAACCTAACATCATGCTTTTTCATATCAATGCCAAGGCGCTGAAGGCTCTCAAGATATAGTTCCTGTATATTATCTGGTGATGGCTTCAGAATTACCTGAAACTGATAATAATGCTGCATACGGTTTGGATGCAGCGCATATCTACTATCAGTTGGACGCCTTGATGGCTGCACATAAGCGACATTCCATGGTTTAGAACCAAGAGATCTTAACACTGTAGCCGGATGAAAAGTTCCAGCGCCAACTTCTACGTCATATGGTTGCAAAATTGCACACCCATGGTCTTGCCAGTAGTTCTGGAGTTCTAGTATGATTTTCTGAAAGGACAAACTTTCCATTATTATATTCTTCCATTGCTATATAATTTCTAGGCTAGCAGTATATATCTTTTTTCATTTTTTTGCTATTAGAAAAAATTTTTGATCAAATAATTCTAGACGCGAATAAACAATAAGTTAATACATTATGATTAAATTAACTTGTTTTACTAGATATATCATTATATCATTATATTAAATACTAAATGCGCAAGAAAAAATATGGGATCAGTTATAGGTTTACTATTTATATTTATTGCATTCTGCTCTTATATATTGATTTATATCAATGATAAATCTTAACTGTATTTATTTTTCACTCTTCTTCATCTCATATAAAATACGATTTTTAAAACTCAAATACACGTGAATAGATAGCTTAGCGTATAGTATAATTCCAATATAACATTCTACAAAATAACATACTGACGATAACAAAATAAATGTAACTGAGTTATCAACGACTGGAACTTTACTTATTAATGCTATAGATAATTTATAAATCTCTGGAATCGCATATAATGGAATAAAAATTATCTCATAGATAACTCCTACAATTAGCATTGCAGCAATTATTTTAAAAATTTGCAGTCCAATAACTTTTATAACTAGAAATATAGATAAAAAATAACCATTACTTGGTCTTTCAATAAGAATAAAAGCTGCCAAAATTAGTAAATAGGCTTCTATAAAAAAAGTAATAATAAAAAGGGTAATACCATACTCAAAAATGGATAGTATACCAAATGCCAAATAACCAATAAATACAGTAAAAAGAAACAATCTAAATAGCTTTATATATTGTATCTTATCAGTTGTTTTACTAAAAACTATATTGTCACTTGTAATTATTTTCAAATATATATCTTGTAGGAAGTATAAGACAAAAAGTAGGACGGGAAAATTTTGAATATAATACACTATTCTTTGAATCAATTGTGGATCTATACCTTCTGAGCCTATGATATTATTCACAAAATGCTCAGTGTATAATACAAAAAGACAATATATAAAAAGCCAGCCAAGCTTACCTACAGTTAGATTGTTTTTAAGATCTCTATATAAATTAGAAACCGAATCAAATGATGAATTAATTATTTTCATTTTTTCTTCAATTTTGTCTTCTTAGAAACGTCTTCCTTGTGATCAAAAATAAATTTATTGGTGTTGAAATCATCAACAAATTTATCTTCAATTTTTTTAAGTTTTGCTGCTTCTAATTTCTTCTTATTATCTAGAGCAATTTCAAATTTTTTAAGCTCTGCATATTGATCACGCAGAACTGATCGAAGCTTGTCTATTGATAAAGATGTTTGCAAAATCTGCGCATCAAGACGTTGCAAAATTTTCCGGGAATTTTCTAAATATATATCGAGCATGTAGGCATATTGGCTTTTAGAATATTTTTGCACCTCCGCTTCAGCCTCTTCTTCGACTATCTTTTTCTTTAGCTCTAGACGTGCCTTTTCTTTTTCCGCATGATCAATCTGACGCAAAGTCTTATCTAGCTGATTCTTATTAAGTTTTATAAGCGTTTTAAGAGCCTTCATTCTGCTTCAATATTCAAAATCTCTTCTAGTTTTTGATAAGTTTCCTGCATTGGACAACTTTCTTCCGGCCTTTGATTTAGAAACTCTTCAAGCTTGCTATAATAACCTATTGATAAATCAATCTCAGGATCCGTACCTTTTTTATAAGCTCCAAGCCTAATCATTTCTGCCATGTCTTGATATGTTGAAAGCATTCTTCTTCCATAAGTAATAATTTTATTCTCGCGCATAGTATTACATTTAGGCATTGACCTAGAAACACTCCTTAGAATATCTACCGCAGGGAATCTACCCCTCTCTGCGATACTACGATCAAGAACAATATGACCATCTAGAATCCCCCTAACGGCATCACTAATTGGCTCATTTTGATCATCTCCTTCAACAAGGACTGTAAATAGTCCAGTAATATTTGCATTATCTATCCCAGGACCAGCTCTTTCTAGAATCTTAGGGAGCTCACTAAATACTGAAGGAGGATAGCCTTTTGTTGTTGGGGGTTCACCAATTGCAAGACCTATTTCTCTTTGTGCCATCGCAAATCTAGTCACGGAATCCATTATACATAAAACTTCCTTACCTTGATCACGAAAAAACTCTGAAACAGCCATTGTTGTATACGCCGCTCTTTTACGCAAAAGAGCTGACTCATCGCCAGTTGCCATGATAACTACAGCCTTCTTTAAACCTTCAGGTCCAAGATATTCTTCAATAAACTCTTTTGCCTCACGGCCACGCTCACCGATCAATCCTATGACCTTCACATCAGTAGCAGCATATTTCGTAAGCATAGACATCAGAACTGATTTTCCAACTCCACTACCCGCAAAAATACCCATTCTTTGACCAAAACAACAACTTACAAAACTATCAATGACCTTTACGCCAAGATCAATCTTCCCACCAATTCTTTGCCTTTCATGTGCTGGTGGTGGGTTGTTTTTCAAAAGATAGCCTTTTTCTCCAGGTTTTAATGGTCCAAGACCATCAATTGGCTCTCCAAATGGGTTGATAATTCTTCCAAGCCAACTCTCATCCGGATGAATATCATTTTCATGCTGATATACTTCAACCTCTGCACCAGCACCAACTCCTTCTGTATCGCCAAAAGGCATCAGCAAAACCAAATCATCATCAAACCCAACTACTTCACATAAAATATTGGATTTACGAAATTTGTTTTTAACAAGACATCTCGAACCAATTGAGACGAACTCGCTAACTCCTCTACATTCGATTACAACTCCCTTTACTGAAACAACTCTGCCAGATATTTTTATCGGCTTTATATCGTCTATTTCAGCATTCAAGGCTTCCAGATATGTTCCAAAACTCATATTTTTTTCTCTTAATTTTGCCGGAAGTAAAGATTAACTAAGCCTACTATCAGATGCTGGCAAAAAGAAATTACCTTGCATACTACCAATTCTAATATCTATTAAAAACTTTGCTATCTCACCGTTCTCAACGAACTCAGCAACAGTTTTAATTCCTAGATCTTCAGCTAGATTAATTAATGCTTCAACAAAAAATCTACTATGATTATTACTTAATATATCACGTATATAACTACCATCAATTTTAATAATATCAATAGGTAAGTTTAAAAGTTGTTTAAAAGATGTAAATCCTGATCCAAAATCGTCTAAAGCAATTTTACATCCATAACTATGCAAAGTATCAATAAATTTCTTGGTTATGGCAAAGTCATGATTGAGTGAAGTTTCTGTAATTTCTATAATTAATCTCTTAGCAACATCAAATTTTTTCAGAAGGCTTTCAATTCTTTTTAATAATCTTTTATTTAATACTCCAATATTTGATACATTAACTGATAATTTTATCTTCTTATCATTTGCAAGTTCATTAATTGCCATTTCAACAACTGTAAAATCAACTATGCTAATCAATCCTTTTGTTTCTGCATCTTCAATCATTGGACCAACCGAAACAAAATTATTATCTTCATCCTTAACTCTAAGCAAACATTCATAATATTCAATATTACCAGACTGTCTGTCAACCACTGGCTGGTACATAAATTTGGCTTTCTTTTTAAATAAAGAAGTTCGCAATAAATTCAAATTGATATTATCTTCTCTAAGCTTTTCAACATCTATTGGATTATCATCATAATTGCAATAGTAACTTCTATCTTTTGACATATACATACCATACATCATCATCGAAACTAAACGATCAACTTTTATTCCTCTGTCTTTTGAGAATTTTATGCTACCTACTGCACATTTTAAGTAGCTTTCTGGAAAATCAGAATCAACATATAATTGAACTTGTGAATATACAGAATATGCTAATTTCTCAGCAACTTTTGTATCTCCTTTTACAACTATAAAAAGTTTTGTTAGATCAGGAGTTTTTACAATTGCATACTCATTTGCCTTTGCGCAAGCCTTTTCTACCATTAGATAAAATTTATCAGTAATGGAGCTAATATCATCTATTAAAATATTTAATTCATCTCTATTTAATAGCTTCACAACAAGTAAAACACCTTGCCCCGCTTTAACCAGCTCTTTTTCTAGGCCACCCATAATTTTTACCTTGTTAGTCATGTTACCCTATACATTAGACTTATCTGTGTAGTATAATATCAGAAGCAACAAACTTTAAACACTAATAAATTAATGAATAGAAAAGAAATTATAGAGACGAAACTAAGTGTGTTAAATCCACATTTTCTTGAAGTCGTTGACCAAAGCTCTCTTCATGCAGGTCATGCTGGCAATCCAAATGGAGATGGGGAATCACACTTTGCAATAAAAATTGCTGCAAAAGAACTTGATGACTTATCGATGATTAAACAACACCGCATTATTAATAACATATTAAAAGATGAATTTGATAACGGTTTACATGCTTTATCAATTAATATCAAACCTTAAAACTAAATACTTACGTTAAAAATGACCCAGGAAAATATAATTAAATTACTCGCAGGCGCAAATAAAATTGCCAGAGAATCAAGTAATATCATAAAAGAATCTGGCGCAAACTTTGTCGAAAAAACAGTTATAAAAGGCAATTACGTTTCCAGAGAAGAACACGAACAGCTCAAGCAACTTGTATTAAAAATGCAAGACGAAATAAATTCACTGAAAAAAAAGAAATAATTCTACTGTTTCCCAACTAAATACGAAGCAGATTCAAATAGCTCCTTTGGAATTTTTATACCTACTTTCTCAGCTGCATTTGGATTCAAGTATAGCTCTATTTTCTTTGGAAATTCTACTGACGCAGTGTTAATGTCTTTACCTTCTAGAATACTAACAATCATATTCGCAGTTTGCAAACCTAGATCATATTGATTGGGGCCAAGGGCCGCTACTGCTCCATCTTTTACAATATCCGTATCACTAACAAATACTGGAATAGATACGTTATTCGCTGCCTTGACTATAGTTTTAAAAGCACTCAATGCTGTATTGTCATTACTTACAAATATAGCATCAACTAGTGAACTTAACTTAGCTGCACTCTGCGCAACCTCAGAAGTTTTGCTTGCAGAAACTGTAATTAGTTCAATACCATATGTTGGACAAATTATCTTGAGCTTTTCTATAAGACTAATAGAATTCAATTCACCAGGATTATATAAAAATCCTAATTTTTTTATATCTGGTTTTATTTTAAGAAACATTTCTATTTGCGGCTCTAAAGATATAAAATTTGAAACACCGCTTGTATTATTTCCTGGTTTGATAACACTATTTACAAGACCTGCATCAACTGGATCAGTAACCGAAGAAAAAATGAGCTTTGTCTTACCGGTTCTTGCATATTTTGAAAATGACTGTGCTGTAACTGTTGCAACACCCACTACTATATCTGGATTCTTACTTATTAATTTATTGGCAATTTGATTTGCCAGAGAAACATTACCTTGAGCAGACTCCACGATTAATTCTAGATTCTCATCTTTATATCCTTTGTCAGATAACCCTTGAATTATTCCTTTTGTTGTGGCATCAAGCGCTGGGTGATCTACTAATTGACTTATATATATCTTAACTTTTTTACTATCCCCAACTGCATTATATTGCCATACAAAAACAGCTGCTATTAAAGCAATTAAACTTATTATTTTTCTAAACATATTTATTATTCTCTTCTAATATTTCTTAAAGTATCTCTATAACCTCCGTGAGGCTCATCTCTTAAGAATCTAGCAACCCTACCTATTGTTGTTAAACTAGCATTTGTCAGCTTATGAATTTCTCGATAAGACAATTTGTCATCACCTAAAAGCTGACAAACTTTCCACCTCTCTTTCATCGCTTTAAGCTCAGCTCTTGTACACAAATCTGTTAAAAATTTCTCCATTTCAGAAATAGAATCAATTCCTGCAAGCACCTCAGCTAAATTCACTGTATTATCATGATGATGGTCTTCTTCCATATCTACCTCACTCTAACGTAATAATGTATTATTATAGTAGCACACTATTACTATGTCAAACAAAAACTATTTTTTCATGGATAATTTATTAGTCAGATAAAATATGTTAGCTTAAAAATAAAGCTGAGTTATATAAAATAAATCGGTGACTTTCCTGTAGTATTTATGTCGTTGAAAATAAAGGAACATGTAATGTACATTCCTGACTATCACCAGATATACAAACTTCCTCAACATCTCTAAGAACAAATTCACTCAAGGGGACAATAGGAGTAAGAAAGTCATTTTCTGATAGTACTTTCGTATTAACAAATCTGGCACTTGATATTTTAGCTAATTCAAGACTTCCATCGTTGATTGTGAAAGACTAGATTCATCAGAATTATTATATAAAATCTGACCACCAACATCTTCGTCACCAAAAACAGCCCCTGGCTCAAGAACTATTCTAGAGCCAGGAGGAACCTGATAATTTTTGTTAATTCTGCCACTAAGCGATATAGATGATTGTTTCATAAAACTTCCCCAAGAATCATATTATGTCTAAGTTTAATGTATCATACACCCA
Organism: Rickettsiaceae bacterium; assembly: GCA_965211855.1. GTDB lineage: Bacteria > Pseudomonadota > Alphaproteobacteria > Rickettsiales > Rickettsiaceae > Megaera_A. Next base: position 186,413 of record CBDBTV010000017.1, on the reverse strand, counting down.
AAACGAAGTCTAACATCACTGGGTTCAACCAAATTATCCTTATATTGATTTTGATCACTAACAGGCTATTTCTATCTTCTAATTATTGCTTTTCTCTTAAAAGTTTGGCGTATTATGATATTCTTACATTTAAATGTTTTAATATATTAAAAATAGGCATGATATATACAAAAACTATAAGGAGTATTTTTTTCTTACTAATTGTTTCATTATCTTTTACTTCTAGAGCTGAGATTTACTCAGCTGAATCTATTGAAGAGGTAAACAACACCATTTTGGAGTTGTTATCAAAAAGAAATCCAAAAAAAACACTTTTATTAATGCCTTTGGAAAAGTTTTTAATAAAACCTGTTGATGAAGAGTTTTATATTAAAGATAAAAAATATGTTCCAGTGTTGCAAAAAGCAGAGAAAAAAGCTAGATTATCTAGAAGAGCATATCTAGAAGAATTAATACTAACAGAATATGAACATGAACTTTCTGATCCTTATGTAGTAGAATTTATACAAAATATTCAAAAACTTGATGTACCTATGATAGTTTTCTCTACTAACTGCTCTGGAAGTTTTAACAAAATACCCTATTTAGAGGTCTGGACATGGACATATTTATTCAATAAAAATATTGATTTATCAAAGAGCCCAATAGGATCAAATCAAATTATTTTTAACAAATACGGTAAAAAAGTCAAAGGCACATATCCTACATATTATAAAGGTTTACTATCTGCAAATTCATGGGATGGAAAAAACTCAATTCAGTCAATGCTTGCAACGCTATTTGTGCAAAAACTAAAATATCTTCCCGATGTTGTTTATATTGTACATGAGGAGGAGAGCTTTATAAAATCGATTGAAGAACAATTTAAAACCGTTAAAAGAGATGTACAAGTAGAAGGATTTATATTTTCTTCACAAAAAAAGGTCAACAATGACCTATCTATGAAAAAAGTCCAGAATTTTTGGAATAAGTTAATTGATAAATTAAATAAAGTTTCTAGAAAAGAACGAAATATTGATGAAGAGGATCCATATGAGCAATAAGTTAAAACTATTTGTTTGTTTATTTGTTGTTTTTATTAATACAGTATCTAAAGCAGAAGTTATAACAACATACTCTGTTAATTCTTCCACTGTGCAAAAAATAGAAGAATGGATAGATAAAGACACTATTATCCTTATTGAATTAGATGATACATTAATAATGCCAAAATCTAAAATGTTCTCATTTGATTCAAATCCTTATCGTATGTTTCTAAATAATCTTATAACGCTGGGAGAAAGATCACCAGCTTATACTAAAGCAGTGGCTAATTGGTATGGCCAGAGAGAAGTACGTCTAGTTGAAGAAGGATGGATTGATTTTATCAGTCGAGCTCGCGCCAAAGGAGCGAAAATATACGGCATATGCTCAATGCCTTTATACCTTCTAAACATTGAAGAAAAAAGGTTAAAAGAAATAAAAGATCTTGGTATTATATTTGATAGTAAATTGAATAATTCTGAAGAGTTTGAAATTAAAAAAGAATTTCCATGGTTTGCTCGTTTTCATAAAGGTATAATATATAATGGCCCACACTCCAAACATGAAACTATTTTAGAATTATTCAAAATTGCTAATCTTTCTCCTAACAAATTCCTTACATTTGCTAATGTTAAATACGAGATTAAGCTAGTTGACAAAGCACTTAGAAAATTTAACATGTATTTTAAAAGTGTTTTATATTTAGGTAGTAGAGAAGTTACGGGACGTCCTAATGAAGAAATAGTAAAATTTCAACAACGCCAGCTAATTGAAACCGGAAAATGGCACGAAGATGATGAGGCTAGTAAATTACTAAACTTTCGGCGGCAACAAGAAAATTCAGGAAGCGCTGAGTCTCAATAATATGTTGAAAATATATTTACGTAAGGTATTTACTCGTGGATTCTATCCAACGAAATCTTCTAATTGGTATAAAAATAAAGGCTATATTGGAGAAAATCTACAACAACAATTTGCAGATTTTCTCAGCAAGCAATCAAAAGAAGGATCAAGATACTTTAAGGAGTTTCAATCCCTTAGCTTAACTCGTCAATTCATACCATCTGGAGAACATGAATTAGACTCAGTATTGATTGTTCCTGATTCTAAAGTTGCAAAAGGAAAACCTGGCCTAGGAGTTTACATTATATTATTCCAAGGCAGAGGGGAATATTATGAAAGTCGTTTTCGTGATATGGCAAAACAAGCCCATGCAACTGGAGCAAATATAATTGGATTTAATCCAAAAGGCTTCCATAATAGCAGCGGACACACAAGAAAACTATCAGATCTTGTCGATGATGGAATTGCTGTAGTTACATATTTATTAGATAAAGGCGTTGATCACAAAAACATCGTGCTACAAGGAAATTCTCTTGGATCTGGAGTACAGGAAATGGTCTCTGAACATTTTAGATTAAACCATGGAATAAGCTTTAGACAAATTAATGGTAATTCATTTAAAAATCTTGCTGCAGTAGTAGCTCATCACTATAACGCTCCTTTTTTAGAGAAATTTTTCAAAATATTCTTAAAACATTCAGGTTGGGAGATTAATCCTGGTTTAGACTTCTACAAAACTGGTCCATATAAAATGTACTTGCGAAGAAAAGGAGATAGAACAATAACAGGAAGCGCTGAATTTCACTCAATGGTAGATCATAAAGCAGATTATGCATCATCTCCTGACGGATACAAAGAAACTAACAAATGGCTCAATGAAAGAAATCAAATTATTTATACCGGCAAAAAACAGAAGGACCCACATGAAATAGGTCTGTCTTTATTTAAAATCGACGAAAAAGAAAAGCGCTCAGTTTTTGATATGATAAATAAATTCTTAGAAGATTCTAAAGATTACCTATAGTTCACAATTATCTATAGCACAAATCTAAACTGCGCTCCCACTCCATCCTTACTCTCTGCACTAATAGAGCCACCATGAGATTCTACAGCTGATTTGCATAAAGCTAAGCCTACTCCTCTTCCTTCTGCTTTTGACTCAGAATTTGAACCCATCTTAAATGGCGTAAATATATCATATAAATCTTCCTTTGGTATTCCGATCCCATTATCTGATATCATAAACTCAACAACACTCCCTCTTCTTAAAACACTTATTCTGATAGCCCCTTTAGTGCTGAAATTTATTGCATTTATTACTAAATTATCCACAGTCTGACGCATGTAGTTTGGATCTACACTAATAAAAATATTATCTTCTATCTGCATCTCAAAATCTAACTGCTTATCTCCTAGATATATCTTACGACACGACTGAACTCTATCCCTTACTAACTCACCAAAATTAATCATAATTTTGTTTAGCTCTATCTTTTTGACGTCTAATGTTGCAAGATCAAGCATATTTAATATCATGGATGAGAGACGATTTGAGTTCTTATACACCTCATCTGACAGATCTTTTAACTGATCTTCATTAAACTTACCTAAACCATCATTAAGCATCTCTGCAAAATTCATTACATTACCAACAGGCAAACGTAGCTCGTGATTAACATTATTAAGTATTCTCTGTGCCGTAGCGCCTAAACGTTCAATTTCCCTACTCTGATCTTCAACTCTCTCTGTGTAATGTACTACTTTTTCATTTAGGTCAGCTACTTCTGTTTCTAAATGGATTACTTCTTCTTCCAATATATCTACTTTTGCTTCCGTAGCTTCCTGATACTCTTGTTTAGGCTTTAGAAAGATTATTAATATAGTACTCATAAACAACAGCAAATATGCTATAGTAAATTGCAAATCACTAAAATCACCTGAGAAAATTTCATCACCAGTATAAAACTTAAAAAACTGAATGCTAGAAAATGTACCAATTACCATCATAAGTAAAGCTATAGTCCAACGTACTAAAACGGCTAAAACGATAAAATTAAGCATAAAAGTCATAAGCTGAAATTTACTAAAATTACTTGTTAAAACATGCATAGAGCCAATACAGATTAATATATAGAATAAAGAAAAGGTCCATATAATACTAATTAAGTTTGATTTTCTTAAAGACTTAAACCAAATAGGATAACTTATTAAAGCAGTTGCTAAAAAGAAAACTGATGGATATATAAAATCAATTATTCCTTTATAATTCGCTTTCGCAACCTCAGGCATTGTAAGTATTGCAAAGTATGTAGAAAAAATCGAAAATATTCCAAAGTGTAAGTATACTACATCCTCTTTAGGGGAGGTATCTTTGCATAGATCAATTAAATTAAACTCTTTTACTAAATCTACGTATCTTCTAAATTGCTCTTTACGCTTTCTACGAAGTTGTATAACAGTTGAATAGTCTTTAATTCCAACCCATCCTCCTGATTGTTTCAAAATATAATGACTAGAAAATAAAAATATTATATTTACCGCCATACCAGGTATAACACTATCTACAGTACTCTCTCTTAAGAAAATTTCCCATAAAACAACAGTAATAAAACCAGCTAGCATACCTATAAGAACAGATTTAGCACTACTTCTGAAACCAATTATTGAAAATATAAATGGTACAGATACTAAAGGCATATAGAATGATTTTGTAGTAATAATTAATTTTAATAAATTATCACTATATAGCGCTAGAACAAAAGAGAATACTCCTAATATTAGAGCAATCATACGAGATACAATTAACTCATTCTTTATTTTAATACCAGCAGCACTACAAAAATCATGAGTAAATAGAACAGAAGTCGAATTAATGTACGAATCAGCTGTTGACATCATCATTGCTAATATTCCCGCTATAGTAAGACCCTTAAGCCCACTATAAGAGTAATCTAAAATAATATGTTTTGCTATTTCTTCGGCAGCAACATCAGGATATATTGCTAATGCAATCACTCCTATCCAAGACATTATCAAACTTAATGAAAAGAAAACAAAAGCAGAAATGATAAAAGACTTTCTAGCTTGCATAGTATCTTTTGCCATTGAGATTCTCTGAAAAATAGCTGGATCAAATGATGGAACGGCAACCCAAAAAAATATAAATAGATAATATAACGACTTGCTACTAGTAAAATCAAATACTTGACTAAAATCAAAATTATTGTTCACTGATATTGTATCAATTACAATATTTGAGTTATCTAATGTACCTAAAATAAATAAAACTAAAGTTGGTAATATTGCACCAAACATAAAAAACTGTATTACATCAGTAAAGCTCACAGATTTAATTCCACCAAAAGCAGAATACATTGTAACAATAGAAGCACCTATTACAATTCCATACACACTCGAAATACCAAGTGTGTACTCAAATAACATTCCAGAAATTTTAAATTGTGCTGCAATCATTCCAGCTGTTGCAATTGATCCAGCTACGGCTGTAATTAGCTTTACGTTATTACCATACATCCTACCCATAGCAGAAGCTATAGATAAATCACCTAAGAATTCTCCCATCCTCGGTGCAAAAAACAACCCAATCAGCAATATAACTGCTAAAATACCAAATGAATATGCAAGAATGAAATACAAACCATCTGTATAAGATTCTGAAATAAGAATAAAAAAGTCTTCACCACCAATCCAAGTTGCAACTATCGTACAAACCAAAGTTACGGTCGTAAAATTTCTGTTTCCAAGAGCAAACTCTTTTATATTTTGAATATTTTGCCCTTTATACATTCCTACAACTAAGGTAACTAATAAAAAACCAATTACAATAGCTATATCAATATTAAAACTCATGTTAAATTTATCTCGTTATTTATATTAAATATTTGAACCAAATACCTACCAGATAATATTTAACAAACTATGATTTTACCATAATAAAAAAACAACCAGAAGCACACTAATATACACCTCTGGTTGTTTTTTTATAATATAAAATCAAGATTTATTGTTCTGATGCAACGGCTCTATCTCTTTCAGAAGCCTGTTTTCTAGCCATTCCCATATAGAAACCTGTACCTGCAGGTATTAACCTACCTACAATTACATTCTCTTTTAGGCCTTGCAAGTAGTCAACTTTACCTGCAACAGAAGCTTCAGTTAGAACCTTTGTAGTTTGTTGGAAAGATGCAGCAGAAATAAATGAATTAGTCTGCAATGACGCTTTTGTAATTCCCTGTAGAACAGGATCAAAGCGAGCAGTTTCACCACCTTCTTTCACAATCTTCTCATTAATCTCTTCAAGTTGTTTTGCATCTACTAACTCACCTGCTAGGAATGTCGAGCTTCCAGGATGAGTAATTTCAACTTTCTGTAGCATCTGGCGAATGATAACTTCAATATGCTTATCATCAATCTTCACACCTTGCAGTCTATAAACAGCTTGAATTTCAGATACCATATAGCTAGCTAGAGCTTCAACACCCATAACTTTCAGAATATCCTGAAGAACTGGATTTCCATCAATAATCATGTCACCGCGCTTAACAAAATCACCTTCATTAATCACAACATGTTTACCTTTAGGTAGCATATACTCAATCGGCTCAGATCCATCAGTAGGATGAAGAATAACTCTTCTTTTTGACTTATAATCTTTACCAAATTCTATTCTACCGTCAACTGATGCAATCACTGCATGATCTTTTGGACGTCTTGCTTCAACAAGTTCAGCTACTCTTGGAAGACCACCTGTAATATCTCTTGTCTTAGTAGACTCACGCGGTATACGCGCTAAAATATCACCTGCAGAAACCTCTACGCCGTCTTCAACACTCAAAACAGCTCCAACTGGTAAATAGTGCTTTGCTTCTAAACCAGTAGATAACTCAACTGTTTTACCTTTCGCATCATTCAATTGGATACGCGGACGTAAATCTGCTCCTTTTGAATATTGTTTTGATTCGATGACAATCTTATTCGAGATACCAGTTGCATCATCCATAGTAGTTCTGATAGACAGACCTTCAAGCATATCCGTAAATACTACTTTACCTGACTTTTCAGTAATAATTGGAATTGTATATGGATCCCACTCAGCTAATTTCTGGCCTTTTTCAACTTTATAACCATCATCAACCATCAATCTTGCACCATAAGGAACCTTATATCTTGCACGCTCTGTACCTTTATCATCAACTAAAAGAACTTCACATGCACGACTCATAACGATCTGCAAACCTTCTGAGTTAATAACTAAGTTTCTACCTAGAATCTTAACTTTTGCATCATATGAAGCTTCAAGTGATGATACTTCTGTACTCTTTGTCGCCGCACCACCAATGTGGAAAGTTCTCATTGTAAGCTGCGTTCCAGGCTCACCAATAGATTGTGCTGCAATAACACCAACTGCCTCACCTTTTGATACTAAAGAACCAGTAGCAAGATCACGGCCATAGCAACGAGCACAAATACCCTGCTTGGTCTTACATGTAAGTACAGATCTAATTTTGATTAGATCTAGTCCTGAAGATTCTATTTTATCTAGTTTTTCTTCATCTATTAAATCACCCGCAGAAACAAGCAACTCATTTGTCACTGGATGGAAAGTATCAATTGCAACTGTTCTACCAAGTATTTGATCAGAAAGAGATACTACAACTTCACCACCATCAATAATAGTTTTAACTTCAAGACCATCAGTTGTACCGCAATCTTCGTCTGTAATAATACAATCTTGCGCTACGTCAACTAACCTTCTTGTTAAATACCCAGAATTCGCTGTCTTTAGCGCTGTATCAGCAAGACCTTTACGTGCACCGTGTGTAGAGTTAAAATACTCACGAACAGTCAAACCTTCTTTAAAGTTAGATTTGATCGGCGTTTCAATAATCTCACCAGAAGGCTTAGTCATCAAACCACGCATACCTGCAAGCTGCTTAATCTGAGCCGCCGAACCCCTTGCTCCAGATACTGCCATCATGTGGATTGAGTTTAGCTTCTCATTATTATCAGTAGCGCTATCAACTACTGCTATTTCTTCCATCATTTTGTTAGCAACTTTATCTGTACATGCAGTCCAAGCATCAACTACCTTGTTAAATTTCTCACCATATGTAATTAGACCTTCAAGATATTGCTGCTCAAACTCATTAACTAGCGAAGAAGTCTCATCTAAGAACTTCGCTTTTGCATCTGGAATAACCATATCATCCATACCGAATGATATACCAGATTGACAAGCATGCTTAAATCCAAGCTCCATCAACTTATCAGCAAAAATAACCGTCGCCTTCTGACCACAGTAACGGTATACAGAGTCAATTGCCGCTGAGATATTTTTCTTATTCATCTCTCTGTTGAGTAATTTGAAATCTAAATTTTCAGTTTTTGGTAATAATTTTCCAAGTAGAACTCTTCCTGGAGAAGTGTCAACAAGAGCCTCAACAAATTCCCCTTCAGAATTAAGTATTTTTGTACGATACTTAATCTTTGTATGTAGAGTAATCACTTTCTCATGTAGAGCAAACTCTAATTCCTTAATGTCACAGAATATCATGCCTTCACCTGGCTCATTATCAAGGATAGAAGTTAGATAATATAGACCAAGCACAATATCTTTATCTGCAGATATAATTGGCTTACCATTCGCAGGGCTTAGAATATTATTTGTCGACATCATCAAGACTCGCGCTTCAAGCTGAGCTTCAATTGATAATGGAACATGAACAGACATAGTATCACCATCAAAGTCAGCGTTAAATGCCGCACAAACAAGAGGATGCAACTGAATTGCTTTACCTTCAATTAGAAGTGGTTCAAATGCTTGAATACCTAGCCTGTGAAGTGTTGGAGCTCTGTTCAATAGAACTGGATGCTCTCTTATTACTTCTTCCAAAATATCCCAAACTTCTACTTTTTCTGCTTCAACAATCTTTTTTGCAGCCTTAATAGTTGTTGCAATACCATACATTTCAAGTTTCGAATAGATAAATGGCTTAAATAACTCTAGCGCCATTTTCTTAGGAAGGCCACACTGATGTAGTTTCATTTCTGGCCCTACCACAATCACTGAACGACCTGAATAATCTACCCTTTTACCTAGTAGATTCTGACGGAATCTACCTTGCTTACCTTTAAGCATATCACTCAAAGATTTAAATGGTCTCTTATTTGCATTCTTAACAACTTTACCTCTGCTACCATTATCAAATAATGCATCAACAGATTCTTGTAGCATTCTTTTCTCATTACGAATAATAATGTCAGGTGCTTTTAACTCTAAAAGCCTTCTTAATCTATTATTTCTGTTGATTACCCTTCTATATAATTCATTTAGGTCTGAAGTTGCAAATCTCCCTCCATCTAGCATAACAAGAGGTCTAATTTCAGGTGGAATCACAGGTAGTACATTCATCACCATCCATTCTGGCTTGTTGCCAGAACTACGAAAATCTTCTACTAATTTTAGTCTTTTAATGATCTTCTTCTTTTTTGTCTCAGAAGCAGTTTCAGCAAGTTCTGTTTTCAACTGAACACTTAGTTCATCAAGATCTAACTCTGAAAGTAGTTTTTGAACTACTTCAGCTCCGATCATTGCAATAAAACTATCTTCACCATACTCGTCTTGTGCTTTAATAAAAGCATCCTCAGATAAAAGTTCTCCTTTTTGGAGAGGAGACATACCTGGTTCAATAACAACATAATTTTCAAAATACAAAACCTTTTCAAGATCTTTCATTGTTATGTCAAGCAATGTACTAATTCTTGAAGGAAGTGATTTTAAGAACCAAATATGAGCAACCGGAGCAGCAAGCTCAATATGGCCCATACGCTCACGACGTACTCTAGAAGAAGTAACTTCAACGCCACATTTCTCACAAGTAATGCCTCTGTACTTCATTCTCTTATATTTACCACACAGACACTCATAATCTTTTACTGGACCAAAAATCCTAGCACAGAAAAGACCTTCTTTTTCTGGTTTAAATGTACGATAGTTAATCGTCTCAGGTTTTGTAACCTCACCGAAAGACCAAGAACGCACTTGCTCTGGACTAGCTATGTTAATTTTGATTTGATCAAATTGTTGTGTACTGCTTAATTGGCCGTAAAAATTGATCTGTGACATAATGAATTTATCCTCAAACTAAACTCTTAAGAAGCGCATTTAGCGCTTTATTTATAATATTTCTTTCTGTTTCAAACTATTAATAAGCGTCCAAAATATTTTTGAACGCTTATTAAATTTATTTAAGCAGAACCTTCTTCAAGCTGAACATTCAAACATAATGATCTAAATTCTTTAATCATCACATTAAATGACTCTGGTATACCTGAACTAAAGTTAGTATCGCCTTTGACAATATTTTCGTAAACTTTAATTCTACCCGCAACATCATCAGATTTTACTGTCAGTAATTCTTGAAGTGTAAATGCAGCACCGTAAGCTTCTAGTGCCCAAACCTCCATCTCACCAAATCTTTGTCCACCGAAGTGCGACTTACCACCTAGTGGTTGTTGCGTCACAAGACTGTATGGACCAATAGAACGAGCGTGAATCTTATTATCAACAAGGTGATGCAGCTTCAGAATATATTTATAACCAACAGTAATACTGCGATCAAAATACTCACCAGTTCTTCCATCAATTACTCTTGACTGACCTGATGGATTCTGACCTGCAAGTTCTAGCATTGATTTAACACCTTCAACTCTTGCCCCGTCAAAAACAGGAGTAGCAAAGTGTACACCATCTTTTAATGTGCCACAAAACTCTATTAAATCCTCTTTATTTAAGTCTTTAACTTGCTTTACAACTTCACTACCAGCATATATCTTACCAACAAAATCTTTAATAGAATCAGTATCAATATCATTATTGCTGTACTTATCTAGCATATCACCAACTTTATTACCAAGTTGCTTTGCTGCCCAACCTAAATGCGTCTCTAATATCTGCCCTACATTCATACGTGACGGCAAACCTAGAGGATTCAGAACGACATCAATAACTGTACCATCTTCCAAGAAAGGCATATCTTCTTCTGGCATAATACGTGAAATAACACCCTTATTACCATGACGACCGGCCATCTTATCGCCTGGCTGAAGCTTGTGCTTAGTAGCAATAAATACCTTAACAACTTTCAAAGCACCTTGTGGTAAATCATCACCACTCTGCAACTTATCAACCTTGCTAGTAAAGCGCTTATTTAACTCATCTTTCTTTTCGTCATATTGCTGCTTGATTTGCTCAATCTCGCTCATAACAGCCTTATCTTCAACAGTTAACTGCCAATATTGACCTTTTGAAAGAGTCTCAAGAAGCTTTTGATCAATTTTCTGACCAGCTTTTACTGATTTTGGTCCACTAATAATTGTTTGGCCATCAAGAATTTTCTGCAAGCGCATAAATACGAAACGATCAATAATTTCAATTTCATCATCTCTATCTTTTGCCATCTTCTCGATTTGCTGCTTCTCAATTGTGATTGCACGCTCATCTTTCTCCACACCACGGCGAGATAGAACACGCACTTCAACAACAGTACCTGCAGCACCAGGTGGAACATATAATGACGTATCTCTAACATCAGAAGCCTTCTCACCGAAAATTGCACGAAGTAATTTTTCTTCAGGCGTCATTGGAGATTCACTCTTAGGAGTTACTTTACCAACTAGGATATCACCAGGCTTAACTTCAGCACCAATGTGTACGATACCAACTTCATCCAAATTACGTAAAGCCTCTTCACCAACATTTTGCATATCGCGGGTAATTTCTTCAGGACCTAATCTTGTATCTCTTGCAACGACTTCGAACTCCTCAATATGGATAGATGTAAAGACATCATCTTTTACAATTCTTTCAGAAATCAAAATTGAATCCTCAAAATTATATCCTCTCCAAGGAATGAATGAAACAAGCATATTACGTCCAAGAGCAATCTCTCCTTGATCTATAGCCGGACCATCAGCAATAATCTCATTTTGCTTAACATTTTGACCAACTTTTACCAAAGGCTTTTGGTTGATACAAGTATTATGGTTAGACTTTTGATATTTCATCAAACTATAAATATCAACTTCTGGAGAACCATTTTTCTTACGCTCTAAAGTCTGAACTACTATTCTCTCAGCATCAACTTCAACTATTACTCCATCATTTTGTGCAACAATTGCAGCACCAGAATCCCTAGCAACAACTGATTCAATACCTGTTCCTACTAGCGGAGCATCGCTTGTTATAAGCGGCACAGCTTGACGTTGCATATTTGAACCCATCAAAGCACGGTTCGCATCATCATTCTCTAGGAATGGAATTAGTGAAGCAGCAACAGAAACCACCTGCATTGGAGTGACGTCAATATACTCAACTTCTTCAGGAGGAACTGATATAAAGTTTCCAGTTTCAAAACGGCAACTAACCATTTCAGCTTTAATTTTACCATCAGCTGCTATTTCCATATCAGCTTGAGCAATTTTATATTTACCTTCATCAGTTGCAGAAAGATATACTACTTCATCAGTTACATAACCATCTTTAACTTTACGATAAGGACTTTCAATAAAACCATATTTATTCACTCTAGCAAATGTAGACATAGAATTAATAAGACCAATATTCTGACCTTCTGGAGTTTCAATTGGACAAATTCTTCCATAGTGAGTTGGGTGCACATCACGCACTTCAAATCCAACTCTATCACGGCTCACACCACCAGGGCCAAGAGCTGACAACCTTCTTTTATGCGTAATTTCCGACAATGGATTTGTTTGATCCATAAATTGTGAAAGTTGAGATGTGCTAAAGAATTCTTTAACTACCGAAATAAGAACTTTTGAATTAACCAAATCGTTCGGCATTACCGCATCAATATCTACAACACTCATACGCTCTAGAATTGATTTTTCCATACGAACAAGACCAACTCTAAACTGATTTTCAATCAATTCGCCAACGGATCTAACTCTTCTATTACCCAAGTGATCAATATCATCAACTGAGCCTTTACCATCTTTCAAATCGACTAAAACTTTTACAATTGCCTTAATATCATCTTTTGTAAGACATGTATTCTCTGGGTCAATATCTAAATCTAAACGAGAATTTAGCTTAATTCTACCGACTTCAGACAAATCATATCTACTGCTATCAAAGAACAAACTTTCAAATAGCATTTGACCAGCTTCAACTGTCGCAGGCTCACCTGGGCGAAGCACCCTAAAAATATCAATCAATGCTGAATCTTGATCTTGATTCTTATCAGCAAACAATGTGTTTCTTATGTAAGCATCGCTTTGAGAAGGAATTTTCAAAAGTGAAATTGATTTTTCTCCAGCAGTCACTAAACCCTTAAGAGTTTCTTCTGTAATTTGCTCACCTAGTTTTGCAAAGACTTCGCCACTCTTAGAATCAACTACTTCCGTACCAATATAGCTACCTATTAGTTGAGCATTTTGTACTAGAATCTTTTTAAGACCATTTTCAGCAAATTTTTTCGCTAATCTCGGAGTAATTTTTTGCCCAGCTTCGAGTAATTTTTCATCAGTCTCAGCATTTACTAAATCTGAATCTAATCTTTGAACAATAACTGCACTTGGATCAAAATCCTTAACCCAACCTTTCTTTGTATGGCTAAAGCTTTCAATCTCATAATATTCTTCTAAAATTTCAGAAGAACTCATGCCAATTGCCATCAACAATGTAGTAACTGGCAGTTTTCTTTTACGATCAATCCTTATGTATACTATATCTTTTGCATCGAACTCAACATCAAGCCAAGAACCTCTGTAAGGAATAATTCTTGCTGAATACAGGAATTTACCTGAAGAATGAGTTTTTCCATCATCATGATAAAAGAAACCACCAGGTGATCTGTGCATCTGTGAAACAATAACTCTTTCAGTACCATTAATGATAAATGTACCATTTTTGGTCATAAATGGGATATCACCCATGTAAACTTCTTGTTCTTTGATACCTTTGATTTCTTTGGCACCAGTAGCTTCATCCACTTCCCATACGCTGAGTCTTAGAGTTACTTTCAGACCGGCAACAAAACTTAAGCCTCTTTGTATACACTCTTCAACGTCATATTTTGGATTATCAAAACTATATTTCACGAACTCCAAAGTAGCGCTGCCAGATAGATCTTGAATAGGAAAAATAGAAGATAGAACTGATTGTAGCCCTTTACTCTTCCTTTCACTATCCGACAAGCCAAGCTGCATAAAGCTATCTTCGTAGGATTTTTTTTGAATTTCAATCAAATTTGGAATTGATGCTACCAAATCGATTTTACCGAAGTTTTTTCTAACTCTCTTACTAGTTTGTAAGGATTGCGGCATAAGATCTCCAGATGTTTCTACTTCAACTAACACACAAATTGCATTATTGAATAAGTTTGACTATATTATTGCAACTTCTAGTTACATTTTTTGATCTGTATTAAATTAATAAAGAACAAAAATCAATATTAAGAAAAGCACAAAAAGTCGCACCCCCAATTTAAACTCTATTTTCTAGAATTTGTATTGGAGAGTGCAACTAATATCATTTTTAAAGCATAAAGTCAATATACTTAAGAATGAAAGACAAAATGCTTTTATTCTTAATTACTTAACTTCAACAGTAGCGCCTGCTGCTTCAAGATCCGCTTTAGCTTTATCAGCTTCGTCTTTTGAAGCACCTTCTTTAACAGGTGATGGTGCACCATCAACAAGAGCTTTAGCTTCTTTTAGGCCAAGACCTGTAATAGCTCTAACAGCTTTAATTACATCAATTTTCTTTTCTCCTGCACTAGCTAGGATAATATCAAATTCTGTTTTTTCAGCTGCTGCTTCTCCACCAGCTGCAGCTGGTGCTGCTGCCACTGCTGCAGGAGCTGCAGCAGAAACGCCCCACTTTTCTTCAAGAAGCTTAGATAGATCAGCTGCTTCCATTACTGTAAGAGAAGATAGCTCTTCTGCAATTTTTGTTATATCCGCCATATTATTTTTCCTCTTTGACAATTATTTATTATTAGTTTTTTTCTGCATAAGCTTGTATGACTCTCGCCAATGCACCAGCTGGAGCCTGAGTAACTCTAGCAAGATTTGAAGCTGGAGCTTGTAATATCCCAACAATTTTACCTCTAAGCTGATCAAGTGATGGCAACTTAGCCAATTGCTGAATAGAACTTACATCCAGAATTTTATCATTCACTATACCACCAACGATTTTTAAATTATCATTAGCTTTAGCAAATTCCACAACTCCCTTCGCAGCAGCAACTGGATCCTCTGAGTAAGCTATTGCAGTTGGCCCTGAAAACATCTCAGGATCATGCTCAACTTTAACATTAGATGCCGCTATTTTAGAAAGCGTATTTTTTACTACCTTAAAAGACGCACCATTCTCTCTCAAAGAACGACGAAGAGTCGTAAGCTCTGAAACAGTCAGCCCGTGATAGTGTGTTATTATTACAGAATTAGAGGCTTGATAAATTTCTTCTAAATCTGATACAAAAGTTTTTTTCTCTGATCTTAACACTGTTATATCTCCAAATACTTATCTCTATTGTGAAATTGTTGAAATATCAACTTTAAGAGATGGCCCCATTGTTGAAGACACATGTATCTTCTTTAGGTATGCACCCTTTACACCAGATGGCTTTGCTTTCAACACCGAATCAATTAACGTTTGAGCATTTTTTTGCAAGTCGCTTTCGGAAAAAGAAATCTTTCCTACTCCTACATGCACAATACCCGCTTTTTCTACTCTATATTCTACTTGACCGCTCTTAGCATTCTTAACGGCTGTTGCGATATCTGCTGTAACTGTTCCTAGCTTAGGATTAGGCATCAAACCTTTAGGACCAAGCACTCTTGCAATTTGACCAACCATACCCATCATATCAGGTGTTGCAATGCAAACATCAAAGTCAATCTTACCAGCTTTAATATCATCGATGATAATAACTGAACCAGCTAAATCTGCACCAGCTGCAGTTGCTTCTGCAACCTTATCATCTTTACAAATAACCGCCACTCTTACATCTTTACCTGTGCCAGCTGGAAGAGAAACCATCCCTCTAACCATCTGATCTGAATGTCTTGGATCAACACCAAGATTAATTGCAACGTCTAATGTTTCATCAAACTTAGTGAAACTATTTTTCTTAAGCAAAGAAATCACTTCTTCAAGAGAATATTCTTTATTCTGATCAAGATCTTTTTTTATTGCTGTTAACTTTTTACCCATAATCTTTCTATTTATATTTGCTTATATTTAATTCGATTATTTTACAACTTCAATACCCATTGACTCGGCAGAACCTGCAATAATCTTAGCTGCTGCATCAATATCATTTGCGTTTAGATCTTGCATTTTAATTTTTGCGATCTCTTTGCAATCATCAAAAGTTACCTTACCAACATAAGGCTCTTTTTTTGTAGCACCAGCTCCCTTTGGAATTTTTGCAAATTTCTTCAAATAGAAAGATGCAGGCGGAGTTTTTGTTACAAATTCAAAGCTCTTATCAACATATACTGTAATAACCACAGGAACAGGAGTGCCTGGCTCTAAAGAACTTGTTGCAGCATTAAATGCCTTACAAAATTCCATGATGTTAACACCTTTTTGACCCAAAGCAGGGCCAACAGGAGGAGCAGGATTTGCTTTCCCCGAAGGAATCGTCAACTTAATATAACCATCAATTTTTTTTGCCATGAGCTTTTTCTTCCTTAAACTATTTCTTTATCTTTTAATTTTTTTTCACTTGAGTAAAACTAAGCTCGATCGGAGTAGCTTTACCAAAAATTGAAACAGAAACTTTTAATTTCTGCCCCTCAATATCCACCTCTTCAACAACACCTGAGAAACTATCAAATGGCCCGTCAATTACTTGAACTTTATCACCTACATTATATAAGCTTGACACACTTGCTGTTTTAGATGCAGCTTCCAGCTGACTAAACACTCTCTCTACTTCAGCATTGCTTAGTGACTGTGGAGTTGTTTTACTCCCCAAAAATCCCGTGATTTTTGGTACAGATTTCACCAAATGCCATGACTCATCAGTCATTTTCATCTTTATAAGCACATAGCCCGGCATAAACTTCTTTTCTGCAAGAACTTTCTTACCTCTTTTTATCTCAGGCACTTCCACAACAGGCACTACTATCTCTTCGAAGAAATCAGACATCTTTTTTTTCGCTACCTGATCTTCAATCATTCTTTTAACCCCTTTCTCAGAGCCAGAAACCGTATGTAGAATATACCATTTAGACATATTTTTAAGCTACTTTCCAATATTTAACAAAAAGCGCACTAAATTATGAATACCATAATCCAGCACTAAACACGCCAAACTAAATAATAAAACCGCTACTACCACTATTGAGGCAGAAGCTATTAATTCTTTTTTTTCAGGCCAAACAACTTTTTTTACTTCCTGCTTAACTTGATCAAAAAATTTAAACGGCTTTAATTTATTCAACATATTACTCATCTAGTTTTAAACATAAGTGGCAGGAGCGACAGGCATCGAACCCGCAACCTCCGGTTTTGGAGACCGGCGCTCTACCAATTGAGCTACACTCCTATCATATCTTAAGCAGATAATCAACAAAATTTTAAATTTTTAATTTTGCGAAATAGCTCAAAATAAACTTATTTTCTATAAACTAACCACCTTGCTTACTTAAAATTGTATCAACAACTTGCTGTGGCACTTGCGCATAATTCTGGAATTCCATACTATATTGCGCTCTTCCTTGAGACATTGATCTTAATGTATTCACATAACCAAACATCTCAGCAAGTGGAACACTAGCAGTTACAATCTGAGCATTACCTCTTGGCTCCATTCCTTGAACAGAACCTCTTCTGCTGTTCAAATCACCAATAATATCACCCATATATTCTTCAGGTGTAATCACCTCTACCTTCATTAATGGCTCAAGAAGCTTCGCACCAGCTTGTGGCATACCTTCTCTAAACGCCGCTTTTGCTGCAATTTCAAAAGCAAGCACAGATGAATCAACATCGTGGAAAGCACCATCAATCAGAGTTGCTTTAAAGTCAATCATTGGATATCCAGCTACAACACCAGTTTCCATGATTTGCTTAATACCTTTTTCAACACCAGGAATAAATTCTTTTGGAACGTTACCGCCAACAATTTTACTATCAAAAGTAAATCCAGATCCAATTTCACCCGGCTCAAATACAATCTTAACTCTAGCAAACTGACCAGCACCACCAGACTGTTTCTTGTGAGTATAATCAACTTCATGTGAAGCAGTAATTGTCTCACGATACGCAACCTCAGGCGCACCAACATTTGCCTCTACTTTAAACTCTCTTTTCATTCTATCTACAAGAATTTCTAGATGAAGCTCACCCATACCAGCAATGTTAGTTTGTCCATTTTCACTACTTGAAACTCTAAATGATGGATCTTCTGAAGCTAGTTTTGACAAAGCAAGACTCATTTTTTCCTGATCAGCTGTAGATTTTGGCTCAACAGCAAGCTGAATAACAGGCTCAGGGAACTCCATTCTCTCTAAAATAACATTAGCATCAGGCCCACACAGCGTATCACCTGTTGTTGTATTTTTTAATCCAGCAATAGCAACAATATCACCAGCTACAGCTTCTTTTATATCCTCACGATCATTAGCATGCATAAGTAGCATACGCCCTACACGCTCTTTTTGACCTTTTACAGTATTTACAATAGTAGAACCAGCCGTAACTTTACCTGAATAGATCCTTGCAAAAGTTAAAGAACCAACAAATGGATCTGTCATGACTTTAAACGCAAGAGCCGCAAAAGGACCATCAACTGAGTTTGGAACAGATTTTTCTTCATCAGTTTTTGCATCAACAGCTTTTATCGCAGGAACATCAATCGGTGATGGTAAGTAATCAATAACAGCGTCAAGCAATGGCTGAACACCTTTATTTTTAAATGCAGTACCACATAGAACAGGAACAAATTGACCAGCAATAGTACCTTTTCTAATACATTTCTTGATTTCATCTTCAGTAAGCTCTTCACCACCAAGATATTTCTCCATCATCTCATCATCAGCTTCAACAACTGTATCAAGAAGAGTTGATCTGTATTCTTCAGCTTTATCTTTCAAATCAGCAGGAATTTCACCATATGTATACTCAGCACCTAAATCACCACCTTTCCACACTACAGATTGCATTTTAACCAGATCCACAACTCCTTGGAACTCATCCTCAGCACCGATAGGCAACTGTACAACAAGAGGAGTAGCGCCAAGACGGTCAACTATCATATCAACACATCTATAGAAATTTGCACCAGCTCTATCTAGCTTGTTTACAAAACACATTCTTGGAACGCCGTATTTATCAGCTTGACGCCATACTGTTTCAGATTGAGGCTCAACACCAGCAACACCATCAAATACAGTCACTGCGCCATCAAGAACGCGAAGCGATCTTTCAACTTCAATTGTAAAATCCACGTGTCCCGGAGTATCAATAATATTGATTCTCTTTCCATTCCAGAAACAAGTAGTAGCAGCAGAAGTAATTGTTATACCTCTTTCTTGCTCTTGCTCCATCCAGTCCATTGTAGCACCACCATCGTGCACTTCACCAATATTGTGAGATTTACCAGTATAATATAAAATACGCTCAGTAGTAGTTGTCTTACCCGCATCAATGTGCGCGCAAATACCAATATTACGAACATCAGATAATTTTAGTTTCTTAGACATATGTTATTACCTCGAAGATCTTTGTGCAAAGTGAGAAAATGCTTTGTTAGCTTCAGCCATCTTATGAGTATCTTCTCTCTTCTTAATGGCAACACCACGACTATTTGCTGCATCAAATAGCTCTTCTGCAAGCTTCTCGATCATGCTACGGCCTGATCGCTTCTGAGCAGCATCAATAACCCAACGAGTAGCTAGAGCAAAACCTCTTCTTTCATCAACCGGAGCAGGCACCTGGTAGTTAGCACCGCCAACTCTTACAGAAGTAACCTCTAAGTAAGGCTTCACGTTGCTCATAGCTTCAGTAAAAGTTTTAAAAGCTTCAGCACCATGCTTTTTTTCGATTCTTTCAAAAGCATTGTAAACAATTTTTTCAGCAAGTGATTTTTTACCATCTCTCATCAGATGATTAATAAACTTAGCGACCAAAACGCTATTATATTTCGTATCAGGACTGATCACCCTTTTTACGGCTGCATGACGACGTGACATTGATTATACCTTTATATATTACTATTATTTATATATTTGCAAACTAACCCTTAGAAGAAGTACCGTAGCGAGAACGACCTTGCTTACGATCTTTAACACCTTGAGTATCAAGAGCACCACGGACTATGTGATATTTAACACCCGGAAGATCTGGAACTCTACCACCTCTAACAAGAACAGCCGAGTGCTCCTGAAGATTATGCCCCTCACCAGGAATATAAGCGTTAACATACTCCCCATTACTAAGACGCACTCTCGCAATCTTACGAAGCGCAGAGTTTGGCTTTTTAGGAGTTACAGTTTTAACGATTACACAAACACCTTTTAAAAAAGGATTGTTATGAAGCGCCGGTGATTTACTCTTCTTGATTTTAGATTTTCTACCAAATCTAACCAATTGACTATTTGTTGGCATTTGATTTCTACTTGCTTTTTTAAAATTACAAAACTAAGCACATATTGAGATAACCCCTCATATGTACTTACACATTCGCACTATTTAACACGAAAATTTTCAGAACTATACCCAACTTTTTAGCGTTTGGCAAGAATTTTATGCAAAGAAAAAGCACTAACTAATCAAAAGACATTTTTGAAGATATCAGATATTGCATATATATATTGATTCATGTAACTTAATTTTCACGAAAATAGCAAAAGTTGATCAATGTTAGATATATTTTATAATTTCTTTGGACTAAATGAAATAATATTTATCAAACTTAATTATATAACTAATAAGGGCATATTGCCTTATATATTACATGCTATATCAAGCATATTTTTTATAGCTAATTTTGCCGCTTGCTATATTCTGATCTGCATATATTTTTACTTTAAGGCAAGAAAAGCTCAAAACATCGAAAGATACTTTACTCCAATATATAATGAGCTCGTTAGAATTGGTACTTGCTATGCAATATTTGGCTTTACGTTTGCTGGCTTAAAATTCTCATTCAATATGCCAAGACCTTTCTGCTCTCTACCACCAGACCAATTCCTCACAATTGCAAATACAGAGATTGAACGCTGCCTATCATCTTTCCCTAGCGCACACACAGGCCTGAGTATTTTAGTTGCATATGCACTATGGCCGCATATTAATCGATCCACAAAACTTATTTGCTGCCTTGTCATTGCTTCTGTAGCAATTTCCAGAATCACTCTAGCTATGCACTATCCTGCAGATATTATATATAGCGCCTTGGTAACTTTAGCAGTCATTACTATTGGTAATATTATCTACAAAACATTAAAACTCCCGATTGTAGATCCTGTAAAAAAAATTATCATTAGATTGATTTTCCAATAAATCGCCAATAATATTAAATTATTGCAATCGTAATTAAATTGGGAAGGTAATTATGGCGAAAGGCGTAAGCACTTACATGGTAGGATCACCAAATAAACACACAATATACTCAGTACATGATGGGTCGGTAGTTCTTCAATACGAACTTCCATCCTATCTAAAGAAAACAACACCGACACCTGAAGAAATAACAGAACCAAAAAGCTCAACACCACCAATTGATATACCAACACCAAAAAGATTTACACCTCTCACTGGAGAATGCTTAGATCACTCAACAGCTACACCCAGTAATGACCCGGAAACACAAACAGATATTGAACCTTTATTTTTTGATTTTGAAGAATAAGCTTCTACATAGTTATCAATATTTGTGTACGACAAACATGTTTACCAGTTATACGCTGATGCTTCTTAGTCTCAAGTTATATTATAAAAAACGTAAAATCAGTCTTTAGGTTTGTCTCGTGAGCAAATTAAAATATTGCCTTTAACTTCAAGTACATAAAGCTCTTCATCTTTTTTAATAGGAGTATCTTTATCTATAAATCTTGCATTCATTGTAGTGCCAGACCAATACACCTCACCAAGACCGGATGGCTTTATCTCTTCGCTTGCAACTTTTACTCGCATACCAACCATATCAAAATAATCAGAACCGGCCTTACCCTTTTTACCGTAAATAAAAATCTTTAATGGCCACCACAGTAGCAAAAACCAGGCTAATGACGTGAGCCCAACAGAAGCAATTTGGAATGCAGCAATTTCAGGGAAATAGTAAATAGCAATTGCAGTTGATAAGCTACCAAGACCTAAAAACAGAAAGCCAATACCTGGAATAGCAGTAAATTCAACTAAAATAAATATTAATCCAACTGCAATCCATATTTCTATAGGAGTAATATCCATAATACCTACTTAATATAAATAAAATATCCGACTAAACTAACTTGCCTTCTCTTTCAAATAAGCAATAACATTAGCTATATCTTCAGGTTTTCTAATACCAGCAAAAGACATTTTCGTTCCTGGCATATATTTACCCGGTCTTTTTAGGAAGTGAAACAAACTTTCATTATCCCAACTCCCGCCAGCGGCCAGCATCGCTTTTGAATAAGCATAACCAGGCTTCTTACCTTTTTGAGCATTAACAATTTTCCAAAGATTCGGCCCAACTTTACTTGCACCACCCTGATCAAAACTATGACATGCAACACATTTCTTAATGGTTTTTGCACCCGCCTCAGCATTTGCATTTGCCATTAACTCTTCAATATTTAATGGCTCTTCAGGTTGTCCTGGTATATCAGAGGCAGAATCTTCTGCAACCTCAATCTGATATCCACGCTGTGCTACTTCTAGCTTTGGTTTATATAAAATATTTGATACAACACCAACTACCATTGCAATTAAACTTGCTAGTAAAATGGCAGCTGCAATCTTATTAAGTTCTAAACCCGACATAAAATATTACTTAAAATCAATATTATAGGCAATCACACTAATTCACCTCTTCCAGATTCCAGCGCGCTCGCGGCCTAAAATCTACTTTGTTAATTTTACCAGATTTTAACCTCTCTAGTCCAGCAAAAGCTATCATAGCAGCATTATCCGTGCATAATTTTATTGGCGGTGCAACAAAATTATATCCATTTTTGATTGCTAATTCTTTTAAAACAGAACAAATTTCTTGGTTTGCTGCAACACCGCCAGCAACAACTATTCTCTTACCATCATGATATGACTCATATTCATCCATAGCAAATTTACTTTTTCTCTTAATTACTTCACATACAGTTTTTTGAAAACTTGCTGCTATATCACTCTTATCTTGATCACTCAAACTCTGAAACTCATTTATCTTCAACTTCACAGCTGTTTTTAAGCCAGAAAATGACATATCACTATTCTTTTGATTATATAATGGCTTTGGAAAATCAAACCTATCAGAATCACCAGATTTTGCTAGCTTTTCAATAATTGGCCCACCTGGAAAACCTAGATTCATCATTTTTGCTACTTTATCGAAAGCTTCACCAATTGCATCATCTAATGTTTGACCTAAAATTCTATATTTACCAAGCCCCTCTACTTCAACAAACTGACAGTGACCACCACTTGCAAGCAATAGTAAATAAGGAAAAGGTACATCATCAGTAAGCCTAGGAGTTAAAGCATGCCCTTCAAGATGATTTATTGCAATAAATGGCTTTTTTAATGTACTCGATAAAGCTTTTCCAAACATCGAACCAACTATAACTCCACCGATCAAGCCTGGACCTGAAGTTGCGGCAATTGCATCAATATCTTCCAAGGATAATTTTGACTCAGCCAAGCATCGATCTAGAGCAGTTTGAATATTATGTAAATGAGATCTTGCAGCAATTTCAGGAACAACACCTTTATAAATCATATGCTCCTGATTTTGTCCAATAACTATATTGGATAGAATACTTGGCCCAGATTCAACTATTGCAGCTGATGTATCATCACAACTAGATTCTAAACCAAGTATTCGTAAAGTCAAAATATCCGCCTATAGTGATTTTAAAACATGTTTCGTATAGTGAATGATATCAAGCTGGTTTTCTTCTTTTGTCATATCAATCTTATCTTGCATTTCTTTTGGAACATAATTCATAACATTACTAAGAACAGCAAAACACAGATTCTTATTTGGCACACAACCTGATTCACTTCTGATTGCTAGAGCATTACCTGCATGATGATACAATTTATCACCGCTTTCAAGCTCAGTAATATACATTCCATAGCCTATTTTACTTTTACCCTGATTACACGGGACATCGTAATAACCAGTAGTCATTTGCTTATAGGAAGCTTTAGATAAAACCTTACCTGAATGAAGAGCTTTATGCCAAGTAATTAGGTCCGCCGTAGTCGATGCAACACCACCATCAGTAAACGGAGTCATAGTAAATGGATGTTTTGCAAGATTAAACTGTGGCTCTCCACCAGTTGGAGTTACGAAATATCTAGAAGGGATATCCATAGATTCTGGATCTTTTTGATGTTGTAATGTCTCAGCTAAACCTAATAATTTAGTATTTTTCATACCAAGTGGTTTAAAAAATTCCTTTGCAAAAAAGTCACCTGCTTTTTCACCGCTAGCAGTTTCGATAATCAATCCAAGAAGCACGTAATTAGTATTATTATAATCATGCTTCTCACCAGGCTTAAATGATAATTCTTGACCTGCTGCAAAATTAGCTATTTGCTTATTTATACTGCGCAAAGGAACATTAACATTAATTTCTGCACCCATAAAATATTCTGCAAGACCACTTCTATGAGTCAACATATCATGGATTGTTATTTTATCCGCCCAAGATGGCACTTTATTATCAGTCCATATCCCGCTTTTTGCATTTAAATGCTTTGCAACGGTATCTTTTACACTAAGCTTACCTCGCTCTTGTAGTTTTAGAATAGCAGCTGCAGTCATAGTCTTAGTAGCAGATGCAATCGGCATTTGCTGATCAGCATCTAAAGATTTTTTACTAACAACTGAATGAATGCCTTTTGCACCTTTTTCGATTACTCCATTTTCATCGACAAACATGTAAGAACCATTCATAAAATGATTTGAAAGATAGTTAGAACTAGCTTCTTTAACTTTTCCTCGTACTACTGAATCAGCAAACGACAATGATGAATTAAAGATCACAGCCAAAATTAATAGATAATATTTTTTCATAATTAAACTCCTGCGTTTCTCTTTATAATAATATCTAGCTATAGGAATTTAAATGAATGCAGGGCATTTATATTATATCTCAATTATATACGCCCTGATTCACAGTTAATTCACTATATCAGTTTGATAGCTGGATATTATTTCTATGTCAATAAAAAGCGACTCTATGTGATTTTTTCTAAAATACTGTTTAATCTCTTTGAAAACGCTCCGGCATCAGAGACTGGCTCACCTTCAATAATACAAGCTTGATCATAAAGTAAATGCACAAGTGCAGCATTTTCATCGTGATTAGACTCTTTCCCAAGACCTTCTCCAATCTTAAGCACAATTTTATGATTTGGATTGATTTCAAGAATTTTAGCGCTAGCTCCAGCTAATTGCTTTTGCTCAATTAAATATCTTTCCATACGAATATCCATTGCACCATCTCCCACTGCCAAACAAGCAGGGCTAGTTGTCAATTTTTTTGATATTTTTACGTCTTTGACAAGCGTTCCTAAAGTATCTCTAAAATAATTTGCAATTGCATCATTCTTTGAATCATCATTCTTCTTGGAATTTTTATCTTCTTTAGTATCATCTTGATTATCTAAATCAATATCACTTCTAGTTACAGATTTTAATTCTATCTCTTTATAGCGGCCATTAACGTTAACCCAGAAATCATCAACTGTATCAGTAAATAATAATACGTCTATACCTTTGCTAATAAACCCTTCAATCTGCGGATTGTTACGAAGTTTTTCTGGATCATCACCACTTAAGTAATAGATTGTTTTATCTTCTTCTTTACAGTTTGCGATATATTCATCCAAACTAATCATTTTATCATGTATTGCGCTTCTAAACACACAAACTTCAAGCAATTTCTCATGATCACTAGTAACCTCACACAGCCCCTCTTTCAGGACACCTCCAAAATTACTCCAAAATAGTAAGTAGTCATCTCTATCACTTTCTTTCTTCTTAGCAAGCTCCGACAATACACGCTTAGTAATAGATTTCTTAATTTTTTCTAATGTTGCATTATGTTGCAAAGTCTCTCTACTAATGTTTAAAGGCAAATCTTCAGAATCAACAACTCCTCGCAAGAAACGCAAATATTGTGGAATAATATCTACATTCTCATCAGCTATAAATACTCTTTTAATATAAAGTTTTACACGGCATTTACGATCTGGATGAAATAAATCAAAAGTCTTACTAGTTGGAACAAAAAGTAAATTTGTAAACTCAACAATACCTTCATTCCTATTATGCATAGTAAGCCAAGGATCGTCAGTAGCATGACTTACACTCTTATAAAACTCTTTATATTGCTCCTCATCTATTTCATTTTTAGATCTAGTCCAGAGAGCAGATGATGAATTAACCTGAGTTTCATTATTATTCTCATCAATAAAAAATATTGGAACAGCAATATGATCAGAATAGCTTTTGATAATATGCTTAACCCTAAAATGATCAACAAATGATTCTTCTTCGCCTTTTATATGAAGAATCATCTCAGTTCCTCTGGCAAAATCTTTGTCTGAATCAGCTATTGTATACTCACCTTTTCCATCTGATTCCCATATATAAACTTTATCCTCTCCAGCTTTCCTAGAAGTAACCGTAATTTTATCAGCTACCATAAAACATGAATAAAAGCCTACACCAAATTGCCCAATTAACTGACTATCTTTTTTGCTATCACCAGATAATTGATCCAGAAAGCCTTGAGTTCCCGACTTTGCAATTGTACCTAAATTTTCCAGCAAATCCTCACGATTCATACCAATACCATTATCTCTTATGGTAATAGTCTTCTCATCTTTATTGATAGAAATATTAATCTTAAGCTCTGAATCACCTTGAACAAGGCTACTATCAGTCTGACTCAAATATCGCAACTTATCACACGCATCAGAACTATTTGAAATAAGCTCTCTCAAAAATATCTCTTTATTCGCATAAAGAGAATTGATCATTAAATGTAATACTTTGCCTACTTCGGCATCAAACTTCTTTTTCTCTTGTGTCATACTGCTCCCATTTGTATTATGATTATTTTTGATTTATATAATTACGAATCAAAAATTTTAAATAGTAAAAATTGATTTTTTAGGAAAAAAATATGAAAAATGTAATAGTTATAATAATCACAAGCGTACTTTTTGCTCTGTCCGTTCAAGCTAACCCTTCTAACAAAGCCAAGAATACAACATTAAAACAACACCATGGCCGTGGTGCTAAAAATAAAATTGAAAGTAAAAAAAATAAAGTTCAAGAATCTCAAAAGAAAAAAATTGATATAACTATCAAAAAACGCTCTGGTGCTAAGGATAAATCAACAAATTGGACTGGCAAAAAAAAGGCTAGAGACTTTGAAAAAGACAAAAATAATGTAAGCAAGAGCGCAAAAAAGAAACATGAAAAAGCTAGTAGGGATTTTCATAAATGGTCAAATAAGACCCAAGACTCAATTGAATCAGGAATGAAAAGCAAACATCCAAAATATCAACCAGCGGACCCGTTTTATAATGAAAGACAAGGTCAACCTGGTGCTTTCTAGATAGAAAATCTTAGTATTTTGTGTGAGCTAGCCTTGCCAGCTTTTATATCTATAGTAGATTTTGGTAAGTCTAGCTCTTTTGACATAAGTTCAACAATCGCTTTATTAGCTTTACCTCCAATAGGCTGAGCTTTAACTGAAACCTTAATATATTCCTTTTGATCAATTATAATTAAACCATCAATTGAATTTTGTTTTGCACTAGCTTTTACTTTTACCAGTAGATTTCTTTGCTTTTTTGCTTTAATATCTCTAAAAATCTCTTCTGCTCTGTTCATATAACTTGCGTGACTGTGTTTTTTGTACTATCATAATTAACGATTATTAATAAATTTATAGATTTCATTTTATATGAGCAAAGCTTTATTGCTAACATTTTTATTAGTTTCAGTAAACAGTTTTACAAGTTATGCAAAAACTGATCCTGAAATATTGGAATCGCAGAAATGCTCTAATGTATTTTCGTATTTTGAAAAAAGACACAAAATACCAAAAGATACATTATACTCTATATCTTTAAGAGAAACACAAAAAGCACATACAAAACATGGAATTGGTATAACATGGCCTTGGACAATTACTGTTAACCCTAGTGGTAAAGGTTATCATTTCAAAAATAAGACAGAGGCAGTAAAATTTGCAAAAGCCCAACTAGCATCAGGCAAAGGTAGTATTGATGTAGGGTGCATGCAGATTAATTTAAAATATCATCCAGACGCATTTACTTCAATCGAACAAGCCTTTTCTCCAAGAAGAAATATCGCATACGGAGCAAAATTCCTAAAGGAAAAATACGATCAACACGGAGATTGGCAAAAAGCAATAGGCGCCTATCATTCTGGTTCATCTGATAAGGCCTCTGCATATCATGCAGGAGTCAAACAGATTAATGATTCAATGCATATGTATAAAAAGAAACTTGCAGACTTATCTAGCTATAGGTACAAAACTACTAAAATTGCTACTACAACAAAAAACTCCGAACAAAAAGAAAAATTTCTAGGAATAGGAAAAGTTCAGGTCAGAGTTGGTACCCTAAAAGATAATAATTGGTTTCGTAAAGTACAATAACTATGTTTGATTTAGAAAAGCTTGAAAAAAATCGTGAAAAATCAATTAACGTAATTCAAGCCTCAAGTTTTCACAAATTTATTCATGAAGACATAATTGACAGACTAGATCCACTTGATAAAACATTTGACGAAATCTTAATCATAAAACCAGCTATTGAAGAAATAATTACTGAGCACCTAGAAGTAGTTTCAAAAAACTCAAATATTCAATATATCACTAATCTAGATTTAGCTCTGCCTAAAAAGAAATTTGATTTAATTATATTCCCACTTGGATTTCATTGGATTAATGACGTCAAAAGCTTTCTAGATCAGATCAAACTAATACTAAAAGATAATGGAATATTTATTTGTAGCTTTCCAGGAGGTGGCAGCCTTCGAAACTTACGAAGGAAATTAATCGAACTTGAAATATCTAACAAAGTCGCTCACACGGCGCACATATCACCATTCATTCAATTAGAACACATCACTCCCCTTCTTGGGCAATCAGGATTTGTAGAAACCATTATAGATATGGAACCACTTGAGCTTGAACATAACTCTGCTTTAGACATGATGAAAGCTATTAAAAATCATGGTGAAGCAAACATCTTAAAAGCAAGCGCTGGTTATTCTATTACTAAAAAAATGTATCAAGATCTAAAAAACACAAAAGAAGAAACTTTCTCTGATTATATTAACTTAATCACATTTATAGCTGCTCCAAAGAAAAATACGATTAAGCTAAAACCAGGGCACTAAGCGCTCCTCAAATACTATCACGGGTAGCAAAATTACATTCTAATTTCACTCTTTATACTTGTAATATTAATGAGCCTCGTGATATTATCTCTGTGGGGCTGGAAAGCAGTCCATAGTAATCTTAAAATGATTTTTATTTAGTAGAGATAAACCTATGCAAGAATTTGATTTAGTCGTAATTGGCGGTGGCCCAGGTGGATATACTGGTGCAATTAGAGCATCACAACTTGGAATGAAAGTAGCATGTGTTGAGCAGCGAAAAACACTTGGAGGAACATGTTTAAATGTTGGCTGCATACCATCAAAGGCTTTACTAAACTTCTCTGAAAAATACGAAGAAGCTAGAGAGCATTTTTCTGAAATAGGAATAAAGACAAATGCAAAGCTTGACCTAAAAAAAATGATGTCAAAAAAAGATGGTGTTGTTTCAGATCTTTGTAAGGGTATTGAAGGATTATTTGCAAAAAATAAAATTACTAAAATAACAGGAACCGGGAAAATTCTTGATAATAATACTGTGGAAGTCAAGAACGGATCTAAAACAGAAAAAATCAAAGCAAAAAATATCCTTATAGCTACAGGATCAGATATAATTAATATTCCTGGAGTAGAAGTTGATGAAAAATCAATTGTGTCTTCAACTGGAGCTCTCTCTCTTCCAAAAGTACCAAAGCACTTAGTTGTTATTGGCGGTGGGGTTATTGGACTTGAACTTGGATCTGTATGGAATAGACTAGGCAGCAAAGTCACTGTGGTAGAATTTGCAGATCGAATTGTGCCTTCACTTGATAAAGAGATAGGAAAAAACTTCTACAAAATCTTAGATAAGCAAGGTTTTGAATTTATGCTTAGCACAAAAGTTGTCAAAGCAGATAAAAAACTAGGAGGAATATCTCTTACTATAAGCGATGTAGCCGGATCAAAAGAATCAAAACTATCATGTGATGCTGTTTTAGTCGCAGTTGGCAGAAAACCAAATACTGAAGGTCTTGGATTAGATGAAGCAGGTATTATCCTTGATGACAGAGGTAGAATTAATATTAATGACCACTTCCAAACAAATATACCTAATATATACGCTATTGGAGATGTTGTACGTGGTGTAATGCTTGCGCATAAAGCTGAGGAAGAGGCAGTAGCTGCTGTTGAAATGATAAATGGACAAGCCGGACACGTTAACTACAATTTAATACCAGGTGTAATCTATACCTGGCCCGAAGTTGCATCAGTTGGAGCAACTGAGGATGATTTAAAGAAAACCGGAGTTGAATATAAAGTTGGTAAATTCCCATTCCTTGCGAATAGCCGTGCTAGAAGCGTTGGCAATACTGATGGAATGGTAAAACTAATTGCATGCGCCAAAACAGATAGAGTGCTTGGAGCACATATTATCGGGGCAGATGCTGGAACATTAATTGCAGAAGTAGTTGCATATATGGAATTTGGAGGAGCAGCAGAAGATATTGCAAGAACCTGCCATGCACATCCTACGCTAAACGAAGCAATTAAAGAAGCAGCACTAGCAGTAGAAAAAAGAACAATAAATATTTAAGATAAACTGAATCATTTTCAGGAGAAATACATAGAGTTCTCAAGTTATTTTTTAATAGAGGATATGATGATTTATTATCTTAAATATTTATTTGTTATTTGTTTTTGCTGTTTTTGTTTAAATAATGCGTTCGCAGAAAATCGAGTAGCCATTTTTACTAAAGGTAAAGGCGGAGATTATAATAGCGAAAGAATCCTTACCAAACGAATAAAACAAGCAAATATAGCAATTGAATCATATAATCTATCAGACAAATCATTATCTGAAGTTAGTCTAGAAGATGTTACAAAAGTAATATTATTAGGACATGGCACTACAAACGAATTTCTACAAAAATTTGATGCCAGTAATTTTACCGGCAAAGATGTACTTATTTATTCGCATTTATATAGCAAAGAATTAATTAATTTCATCAAAAACATTGCTACTTCAACTCAAAAACAAGTAGTTGTTTATGCTACAGAATCACAACTATATAATTTTAAAGTAAAATTACCACCTAACATACAGATAGTATCTTCACCTCTAGTTATAAATTCCTATTATCCCGATGCTGCTAAAAGCTTGTACCAACAAGACTCAACGCTAATAAAACAAATTATAACAAATCAAACTATTCATTTGGGAGGAAGCTATTTTAATTCAAAAAATCGCTTAATACAAATCAGTGACGGCAACATAAAAATAGCTATCAAAAAATTACCACTTAAACAGAAGCAAGTAACTTCAGTAATACTACATCCTAGAGTTTTCATGGATTTTAAAGCAGAAGATGGAAATTTTATATTGGATAAAGTTATAAATAGAATAAGCTTCATCAAAACTACAATAGCAGCAAGAACAAAAGACAAAGTGAGAATTTTCTTACCACAATTTATCAAACAAAAAATAGATAAAACAACTAGCAAGGAAGAAATTTTTTCTACTCCAAATTATGACTCAATCATATTTGCAATCAACAATATGCAAAACGAAATAAAAATAGGTACGCAGTTTATTTCAGCAGATCAATATAATGCTTTTGCCAACATAAATATTCCTGTATATCCATTTTTACTAAAATCTAATGACAAAGAACAAAATGCCTATGTTCTTTCATATAGAAAATTGTTGAATTCTAAGGATAAAAAGCTCGGTGATACTTATATTCTAGACTCTATAGCTGCAAATATTTTATCAGATTCATAAGATAGTAGTTTACTTACAACGCAACAATCCCGAAGAGATATAGATCTCTAATTAACTCAATTTAATTAAAAATCCTATCTCGCATCTCATCTATATATTTTAGAATTGATCCATCATATATTGATGAGTTTCTTTTATCCTGATCAATAAACACCCGGATTTGTGCTTTAGCTTGACCTTCACTAGTTTGATTATTTATGACATGTACTCTAGAAACTTTTCTATTATAAAAAAATTCCAAATCTCTAGACCAGTAATGATTAATTCTAAAAGTATGACGGCTTTCATAGGGCAAAAATGGACCGCTAAAATATTCAAAATTCTCATTTATTTTTTCATACCCTTTCATAAATACTGGAAAATGTGGGTTATACATTTCTTCAACATATCTTGGCTTAACAATACTCTTAACATGAGTGTCTTTTTCATCACCTTTCATTACGAGCGTTTCTATTAATAACTTGTCTGATGGAATTTTTTTAACATTTGAACTGCCAAAAATCCTCCAGTTAACTGCTAAACCAGCATAATCGTCATATTCTTTTAAAGCATTAGCCAAACTCATCTCTTTCACAGGGAATAAAAATTCGTCAGTATCTACAATTACTAACCACTCAACTTTATCTTTAACTTCCTGAATTGTAGAAAAATATGCTGAGTTTTGAATTTTGTTCCAATGAACCTTGTCCTTTGCCTCGACAGAAACGTTACTAAGTGTAACAACCCCCTCATCTATGTAAGTTTTTAAAGCTTCAGCATAATTGTCCTTACTAAGATGATTGTGAAGATAGAAATGCTCAACACCTATTGTTCTATAAAACTCTATCCATTCCTTTAAGTAAGGAGCTTCATCACGAAAAATAGCAACTAATGCCAAATAATATTTTGGCTTCTCTAAAACTTCTGCCTTGTTTAATTGATTGGCATTAGTATATCTATCTTTTAAAGACAACAAACTATAACAATAATGAGCGAGGGGATTTAAATCATATTTATTGTTATACAGTAAATACAAATTTGAATATAAAGTACTATCAAATTCCGAGTTAGGATTTTTTCCTTGCTTCCACCCTACGGTCACGTAATGCTCAAATGGATCAATCTTTTGTTCCAATATTTCCGGATAATGAGCAACATAATATTGCTCATCAAAATAATATTTAGCAAAGTAATT
This sequence comes from Rickettsiaceae bacterium, assembly GCA_965211855.1. GTDB lineage: Bacteria > Pseudomonadota > Alphaproteobacteria > Rickettsiales > Rickettsiaceae > Megaera_A. The sequence continues at coordinate 152,977 of CBDBTV010000017.1, read as the reverse complement.
AAGGAACCTCTCGTCTTTATCTAATTTTGTAACTTTAACCGCTACAAACGCTAGTAGTAGCAAAGAAAAAAGAAGAAGAATCCTTTTAACCATAAAATACCAACTATAGTCCTAAACTCTTAGGTTTACCATATTTAAGCCAGATATCTATCATTAGTTTAGTCACAACTAGAGCAGTATACATAGATGCAATAATTCCAATTGTTAGAGTCACTGCAAAACCTTTTATAGCACCTACTCCAAATGTATATAGCAAAAACGCTGCTATAAGTGTAGTAACGTTTGAGTCGGTGATTGTTGCAAACGCCGATTCAAAGCCCATTTTTACAGCATATAAGTTTGAACACCCTTTTTCTATCTCCTCACGAATACGCTCGTAGATCAATACATTTGCATCAACCGCCATTCCAATTGTTAAAATCACCCCGGCAATACCTGGCAAAGTTAAAGTAGCCTGGAATAACGAGAGTAAAGCCAAAATATATAAGAGCGCTATAACAAGAGTGATATTAGCAAACAATCCTAAAATACCATAAGAAAGTAACATAAATAAAACTACAAAGACAAAGCCAGCAGCAGCTGCAACCTTTCCAGCCTCTATGGAATCTGCTCCAAGATTTGGACCAATACTCCTTTCTTCAATCACTTTTAGCGGAGCAGGAAGCGCACCAGCTCTAAGCATTAAAGCAAGTTCGGTTGCTTGCTCAACTGTAAAACTACCAGAAATTACTCCATCACCACCAATAATTGGTTGATTAATAACTGGAGCGCTTAGCACTTTACCATCTAGAATAATAGCAAGCCTCTTGCCTTGATTATTGGTAGTTACATCAGCAAATCTCTTTGCTCCTAAATGATTCATCGAAAAATGCACTACTGGCCTAGCTTCTTGGAACTGCGCTTGCGCATTATTTAACTGGTCGCCACTAACAATCACTTTTTTGTTAATAACCAAAACTTCACCAGTTTCTTCAGACTTCACAACTCTTGAACCCGTTGGTGCATGACCAGATCTTGCCCTTTCTAAATTAGCTCCTTCATCAACTAAGTGTAATGTTAGTTTTGCAGTTTTCCCTAAAACTCTTTTCAGCTCAGCTGGATTTTCTTCACCAGGCACCTGCAATAATATATCTTTAACACCTTGCCTTTGAATATTTGGCTCTTTAGTACCTGTGCTATCAACACGCATTCTAACAATCTCGATCGACTGATCAATTACTTTGTCTTGCAACTGATTGATTGCATACTCATTATAGTACAAGGTTATAGTATCTCCTTCTTTTCCATAAGAAAGATTTGAATCAACACTTCTAATAGCTTTTTTTACTTTAGAATAATCATCTTGTGAGCGGAGATCGAACTGAACTTTGTTTCTAGAGATTTTTAAATTTCTATAACCAATTTTTTCATCCCTTAGATATTTTCTAAGACCATCAGCAACTGACTGACTAATGTCATCCATATAGCTATCAAAATCAACACTAAGCAAAAGATGTGACCCACCTCTTAAGTCCAAGCCAAGATTAACCTTGTCACCTGGTAGCCACTCTGGACTATCTTCTGTAAAATTTGGTAATACATAAATAAATGCAATTACAGTAAATAATATAGAAGTAATAATCTTCCACTTTGATATCTTATTCACAACTTTTTAAACCTTTTTAATCAATGATTATTTCTTTGATGAAACATTCTTTTTTGCAGAAGTCTTTTTCTTTTTATTATCTTTAGTACTTGCTTTTTCATCTGAAGGAGTGCTTTCTTTACTTCTACTAATAATATCAGTAATAGAATTCTTTAACATCTTAACTTCAACATTATCTGCGATTCTCACCATAACAGTATTATCACTATCATTAATTTTAGTAACAACACCATATATCCCTGTATTTGTTAAAACTTCTTCGCCCTTCTTAACCCCAGCTACTAGTGTTTCTTGAGCACGACGCTTCTTTTCTTGCGGGCGAATAAGTAAGAAATAAAACACCACAAAAATAAGAACCATTGGTACTAAACTAGTTAGGCCTGACTCAATAGCAGGAGGTGCATCAGGCGTACCCTCTGAATCTTGTATAGTTATTGTATCTGTATCAGCGAGTGCGTTATCAATAAACATATTTCCTCTTAATTTAGTAATTTATTAAATATCAATTATCATCAGTATTATACAGAACTAGCTGCTTCTTTCAATTCCTTATTATACAGTTTGGAATATTCTTTCTCAATCTTCAGAAGCTCCTTGTGAGTTCCTTGTTCAACTACCCCACCCTGCTTCATAACAACTATTTGATCTGCATTTACAATGCTACTCAGTCTATGAGTGATAATTAATGTAGTACGGTTTTTTCTAAGATTTGTAATTGCATTAATAATTGACTGCTCGGAATTTGGATCAAGCGCACTTGTCGCCTCATCAAGTAATAGTATAGGCGCATCTTTTAAAAAGGCTCTAGCTATTGATAATCTTTGCCTCTGACCTCCAGATAAAGTAGAACCAGAAGTACCAACTAATGTATCATAGCCATCTGGCAATGCTTCAATAAAATCATGCGCATCTGCTGCTTTTGCTGCTTTAATTATATCTTCTCTTGATGCATCTTTAAATCCATATGCAATATTATCCGCAACTGACGCATCAAACAGAACTATATCCTGAGTTACCATTGAGATATTATTTCGCAAATGGTTTAAGGAAATCTGTTTAATATCAACATTATCAACTAATATTTTTCCTTCTGACGTATCAAAAAAGCGAACTAACAAATTAGCAACTGTTGTCTTACCACTACCTGACCTACCTACAAAAGCATAAGTCTTTCCAGCACCTACTTTTAAGTTTAATGAATTGATTGCGGATTTTGCTCCAAATTTAACTAACACATCCTGAAATTCAATCTCCGGCTTTTTCATTTCAGGCTTCAGAGCATTTTTATCATCTTTAACTTCAGGCTGTAAATCTAGAATATTAAATACTCTATTTGCAGCAGCTAGCCCCTCTTGCAAATTCACGTTTAAGGATACTAAACTCTTAAAAGGTCTATATGCTGAAACAAAAGCAGTAATGAATGCAAATAATGCACCTGTTGTCATCTGACCTTCAATAACTTTATAACCACCATACCAAAGCACGCAGGCTATAGCGAGACCGCTTAATATTTCCATAACTGGCGATGTCAGCGAATCAAGTTTTGCAGCTTTTTTGTAAAAGCTAAGTATCTTGGCTGTAATTTTTTTAGCTCTACTTGCCTCTAATGCTTCAGTACAAAAGGATTTTATAACCTTAACTGAATAGAAAGTTTCATCTAGCTGAGCAGTAAAATTACTGAGTTCTTCCTGCGCCTCTCCAGTTACAGCTCGCATTCTTCTACCCAATTTTTGTATAGGAAAAATTGCTATAGGAAATGCTAAAAAGATAAATGCAGATAGATATGGGTCTAAAGTAAACATTACTATTATTAGAAATAACACTGATAAGAAATGTTTAGCACAACCAACAAGCATATTGGAAACGGCCCCTCGCATTAAAACTATATCATTTGTAAATCTTGAAATTAATCGACCTGAAGACTGCGATTGTATAAATAAAAAATCTGCAAATAATAAATGCTCATACATAAGCATCTGCATGTTAGTTAAAATTTGCTGGCCAATATATTTTATCAAAAAACTTTGAAAATACTCAGCAATTCCCTTCAGAGAATATACACCAAACATAACTAGGGGAAGTATTACTAGCATCTGACGATCATGATTAACAAACACATCATCAATTGCTGGCTTAACAAGCCTTACAATAGCCGCTGAACATAATGCGACAACAATCATAAAGAATATTGCTAGAAACACTTTGCTCTTATATGGTGCAACGTGATCTACTATTAGCCTTTTTACAACTTGTTTTGAATCTAATTTTCTATCTAAAGACAAGGAGGTGCTCCATTAAAATTTACTATATATAATTAGCGTTCAAATACAAATATTTCAAGATTCTTTTTTAAATAGATAATTTATATAATTCTTTAAAGCATTCGGAGCACTATTTTAAACGCGGATTATAAACTAATCCAAACAATAGCCAGCAGATCTAATAGTCTTAATCAACTGATACTGATCAGTATTTAACTTCATTAAAGTTCGAATTCTATTAACATGAACATCTATTGTACGTTGGGCTATTTCTTTATCAACTCCCCAAACATAATCTATAATCTGACGTCTTGAGTAAATATTTTTTGGCTTTTGTACGAATAGTTGCAAAATCTTAAACTCAGTTGGGCCAAGATGCACTTGCTTGTTGCCTCTATATACTCTAAAAGTAGATAAATCCATGCTAATGTCATTATGCTTAATAATTTTATCTTGGAAAACTGGTTTTGATTTTCTCAATAATGACCTAATTGTTGTCATCAGTTCATTTGGCGTAAATGGCCTACATAAAGCTTCAGAATATTCTTCACCTACTGAACTATAATTCTCTACCTGCTCGCCTTGTTCTATTAAGAATACAATTGGTAATTTCTCAAGACCTTTTATTTTCTTGAGCTGGATAGCCATTTCTGTTGCTGACTTATCCTGAATTCTAGAACTAATAATAGCTACATTAGGTGGATCCACCTCAGCCGATCTAATCGCAGCTTCAGAACTTTTGGCCCTATTTACATCAAACCAATATCTTTCAATTGTATTACAAAGACTAGCATTCAAAACCTCATCAGGCTCAACTACTAAAATTTTTGGCGGCAACTTATCAGACACTAACTACTCCTAAAATATTTACTATAAACTCTACCTGAGTGGATTCATTATAATAATTTCATCTTTACAACCAAGTAAAACACAATTAAGAAAGTGCTTTTTTTCTAATTTTATGGCTATTTGAAGACATTTTTGCATTATTAACGAAGATAACACTTGAATAAAACAAATTAAGTTGGTATAAATGGCCATATTTTTTAAAAGCATTTTTATTTGGAGACGCTTTATATGGCATTTTATGAATCCATCATTATCATTCGCCAAGACGTTTCTTCAGCTGATGTTGACAAGATCGTTGATGACTTGAAAAAAATCATTGAAGAGCATAAAGGCAAAGTTGTTAAAACTGAGTATTGGGGACTAAGATCTCTTGCATATGAAATTGAGAACAACAAAAAAGGTCACTATTATTTCATGGGTATTGAAGCGACTAAGCCTCTACTTGACGAAATAGATAGAAAAATCAAGTTAAGTGAAAGTATCATTAGATCTTCATTAGTAAGAGTAAAAGAAATCAGCAAAGATGCCTCACCAGTCTTAAAAGAAAAGAGCTCTGATGATGAAAATACTGTTGATGTAACAACAAAAAAAGACTAGTAAATTTAGTAATTAAAACAAAGATTAAATCTGATGTCTAAAGATCAAACAGAAAAAACAAACGAAACAAGTGGTGATAGAAATAGCTCCAAAATGTTTTTTAGAAAAAGCAAAGGTTGTCCTTTTTCAGGCAAAGATGCGCCTGCAATAGATTATAAGGATCCGGATCTTTTATCAAAATTCATTTCTGAAGGTGGCAGAATGTTACCAAGCAGAATTACAAATGTTTCAGCTAAGCATCAGCGTGCACTAAAAAAAGCAATCAAGCACGCTAGAGTACTAGCTCTACTACCATTCGTGTATAACAATAAGTAATTTTTGTTATAACAAAATAATTTTTAAATTTTTTATAAGTATTTGAACTATGCAAGTTATTCTAGTAAAGCCCGTAAGAAAATTAGGTAAAGTTGGTGAAACAGTCAACGTAGCAAATGGATATGGTCGTAATTACCTAATTCCACAAGAATTGGCTATAAGAGCTACTAATGACAATTTAGAAAAATTTGCAACACTTCAAAAAGAACTTGAAGCAAAAAATGCAGAAAGTAAAAAAGAAGCTGAAAAAGCAGCTAAAGCAATTGATGGTAAGCATCTTGACTTCATCACACAATCAGCAGCTGATGGAAGATTATTTGGCTCAGTAAGTCTAAAAGCACTTGCTACAAAAGTTTCTGAAATTGCAAAAATTAAACTAAACTATTCAAATATCCTTCTTGATAGCCCAATAAAGTTTAATGGCGTTTATAATGTTCAAGTTGTGCTTCATCCAGAAGTTACAGCTTCTGTTCTAGTTGTAGTGGCAAAGACAGAATCTGAAGCTCAGGATGCACTAATCGAGTTCAAAGAAGGCGGCAATAAAGCTGAAGACGAAGCAAAAGAAGCTGAGCTTGAATCAATTGCAGAAGAAACTCAGAAAGAAAAAGCAGAAGCTGAAGAGCAAGAAGAAATTGCAGCTGAGGAAGCTATTTCAAATACATAAATTTTAAAATTCACTTGGATTTCAATTTTATATATGTAATCTTCTAATTTTGCTAAATCTAAGAGAATAAAAATAATACCTCAAAGAATAAGAGAGCTACCTGGGTAGCTCTCTTTTTATATACTGAGACTCCTATAAATCTATTTGATCAATAATGATTTTCATAGTTAGCAGAACTGTGGATAATAATAATTTTATATTATTATTATCCATAAACGCCAGTTTAGTACAAAAAGCGCTCTAAATTGTTTATTACCCATTTTATTTCTGCTCAGCATCATCGCGAAGGAGCTTTAGCGACTGAGACGATCCATTTATGGACTACCGCACCCGCCTTCTGCGACTCGTAAAAAACCAGTTTAAGAGTCATTTTCCTATGCTCTTAAACTAAATACGTATCATAATTTATGTTTATTTAGCGAAATAACCTATATTCCGACTACAAATCTACATTTCTTAGATTATTTTGAATTTAATGTTCTTTGTTCATATGATAATCATCCTAAATGAATTATTTTCTTAAAAAACAACCTTTCAGTAATTTTAATTCTTTTAGCCTTTATTTCTTATTTAACTTTCGTATTAAATCTAGTTGACTACTATTTAAGATTATTTGAAGAAGTGATGGACACACGCAAACCAATATTAAACTGTAATAATATCAGCAATAAATGTTGATGATATATAATTTATCAATACAAATTATATAGAATCAAGTGTGCGTATTTTAGCTTTATAATGAATTTCATTCTGAGACATAACGACAGTTGCAGGCCTAAATCTTTCCACTACTGAACGAACATAAGGTCTAGTATAAGCACTTGTCAATAGCACAGGAATATGACCTTTAATCGCTTGATCATCAAATGCTTTCTTCACGCTTTTCACAAATTCTTGTAATTTTGAAGGCTGCATTGACAATTGCTTATCACCACTACCATCATCTACTAAGCTTTCTATAAATACACGCTCCCATTCTGGAGAAAGTGCAACGATTGGAATGAATCCATCGCGATTTGTATTATGATGACAAATTTGACGTGATAACTGCACTCTTACAGCTTCTGTCATAGCCATTAAATTCTTATTTGCTCTTGCTGCATCTGCAATAGACTCTAGAATATTTGGCAAATCACGAATAGAGATCATTTCAGATAATAGATTCTGCAATACTTTCTGTAATGTCGCAACTGAAACAATATCAGGTATAACATCTTTTACTAATTGTTTATGTTCGTCTCCAAGCTTATCAAGTAATTTCTGGGTTTCACTATATGAAAGTAAATCAGTAATATTTTCTTTGATTTGCTCTGTTAAATGCGTAGTAATAACAGTAGATGGATCAACAACTGTACAATTATTAAATAAAGCTTCTTCTTTATAACTTTCATCAATCCATTTCGCAGGCAATCCGAATGCTGGCTCTTTAGTGCTTTCACCAGGAATATCTATATCGCTACCTTGTGGATCCATTATCATTAATTTTCCTGGACGCACTACACCCCTACCAGCCTCAAGCTCTTTAATCTTAATCACATATGTGTCTGTATCTAGCTGAATATTATCCTGAATACGAACCGCTGGCATAACAAAACCATATTCTTGTACAATTTGCTTTCTAAGTCCTTTTATTTGTTCAGTTAAATTATGTCCATTATTATTATTTACAATCGACATTAAACCGTAACCAATCTCCAATCTAATCAGATCGATTTGCAATACATCTGATATTTTCTCTGTATCTTCTCCAGAACCTGCATCGTCTCCTTCACCAACATTTCCAGTTCCAGCCATAGCAGGAGTTGCACCAGCAGCACCATAACTAGTTGCTAATCCATCCTGGTTGTTCATATTATAAATAGCGTATGCAGCGCCACCAATGACACCAGAAATAATTGCAAAAGGAATAAATGGTAAGCCTGGTAAGAATGCCATAAGACCAGTGACAACTGATGTCATCATTAGCGCCTGTGGATACTTACCCAACTGACCAAAAATAAGCTTATCAGCAGTTCCTGATGCACCAGCTTTAGTAACAAGTAAACCTGCAGACATTGAAATGATCAAAGAAGGAATCTGTGAAACAAGACCATCACCAATTGTAAGAATTGTATATGTCTGAACCGCCACATCAAAAGTTAAACCTTTCTGCAATATGCCAACGACCATTCCACCAATCAAATTAATGAAGGTTATAATTAAGCCGGCAATAGCATCACCTCTTACAAATTTATTAGCACCATCCATAGCACCGAAAAATGTACTTTCATCTTCTAGTTCTTTACGTCTAGATTTTGCAGTCTTTTCATCAATTAACCCTGCTGCCAAATCTGCATCAATAGCCATCTGCTTACCTGGCATAGCATCGAGGCTAAATCTTGCTGCAACCTCGGCAATACGACCAGAACCTTTGGTAATCACAATAAAATTAATTAATGTTAGAATAAGGAAAACTATCATCCCAATTACTACATTTCCCTGCATCACAAAACCACCAAAAGCTTCGATAACCTCACCAGCAGCATCAGATCCACCATGCCCTTTTGAAAGAATTAATCTAGTTGATGCAATATTAAGAGACAGCCTTAAAAGAGTAGTAACAAGTAGAATTGTTGGAAATACACTTAAATCAAGTGGCTTCAGAATAAATAACGTTGTCATAAGTATAACAAATGCGGAACCAATGGAAAACGCCAAAAGAAAATCCAGTAAACTTGTTGGAATTGGGAAAAGCAAAACCATTAGAATACCAACGACAGAACATGCTAATGCTATATCTCCGTAATCCGTTATTCTCTTTAGTATATCAAACATTTATTAGGTAATGTTACTTAATTTTACGCGCGCTTATTTTAAAGAAATTTTTACGATTTTGCAATCAGTCTTTTATTATTCGCGCAAAGTTACTTGACTTTAGATTAAATATTAAATCACTTCTTGAGTCAATTAACTAGAAAATATCGAGTTAACAATTTACTGGCATGATGTTTTGTCTTATAGTCTTATATAGAAAAGAATGTCTTATAACTCAAGATTATGACTAATAAAATTATAGGAATATATCCAGGAACTTTTGACCCAATTACAAATGGTCATGCAGATATTATAGCTCGTGCAAGTAAAATCACCGACACTCTAATACTTGCTATATCAGAAAATTCGGGTAAAAATCCTATGTTTTCCATAGAAGATAGATGCTTCATGGCCAATCTCTATCTTAATAAATATGATATAGCTTCTAATGTTGAGGTAATGAAATTTGATGGTTTGCTAACAAAATTTGCAAGCTCTGTTAACGCAAAATTCATTGTAAGAGGCCTTCGTGCTGTATCAGATTTTGAGTATGAATTTCAAATGGCGTGCATGAATTCAAGGCTTGACGAAACAATTGAAACTATCTTTCTACCTGCATCCGAAAAGAATCAATTTATTTCTTCAAGGCTTGTTAAAGAAATAGTAAGTATGGATGGCGATATTTCAGCTTTTGTTATCCCTGAAATCAGACAAAGACTCATAGAGTATTATAAAAACAACGGAAAATAAAATGCAGAGCTCAAAGCCTACGCTAAGAATAAATTTGAAAAACCTTCAACATAATTTTGAGGAACTAAAAAAAGCCTGCCCTAGTTCAGACGTAGGGGCAGCAGTTAAAGCGGACGCTTATGGCTTAGGTGTACATAAAGTAGCACCAATATTACTAAACTCAGGGTGTAAGCATTTTTTTGTAGCTAATTGTGAAGAAGGTATAGAATTAAGGTCAATTGTAGGGGGTGATGCTAATATTTATGTTTTTCACGGAGTATTCCATGATGAAGCAGAAGCTTTTTTACAATACGGTCTAGTACCTGTACTCAACCATCTAGAACAAATCAAAATATGGCAGGAATATGCAAATAATTTGAAACGTAATCTTCCTTGCATAATACATATTGATACAGGCATGCATAGACTAGGAATGCAAGAAACTGAAATTACAGAATTAAACTTGGATATTCATACAAAAAATCTTGATATTTTGTGTGTAATTAGTCATTTAACTTCTGCTGAAGATATAGACTCAAATCGTAATAAAAATCAATTGGAACGCTTCAATAAATTAAGCAAAAAATTTACAAACTCAGCAAAAAGTTTAGCAAATTCTAGCGGAATATTCCTTGGACCTGATTATCATTTTGATCTTACAAGGCCCGGGGCTGCCATTTACGGTATTGATCCAACACCATACATGAACAACTCTGTTATTAAACCTGTAGCTTCGTTATTTGCACCAATAATACAAATAAACACTCTGCTATCTGGAGAGACAGTTGGTTATAACGGAACATATACTAATACAGGTAAAAAAAGTTGCTCAATTGCAACTATTCCAGTCGGTTATGCAGATGGATTTTTAAGACATTTTAGCAATAAAGGAAAGGTTATAGTTGGCGAATATGAAGCACCAATAATCGGCAGAATTTCAATGGATTTAACAATTATTGATATGACTAATATACCTAGCGATCTTCTTCACTTAGGACAAAAAGTTGAGCTATTGGGTGAAAACCTCACAGCAGATAAAATTGCTAAATTATGCTCTACCAATGGCTATGAAATTCTAACTTCTCTTGGCTCAAGGTACGAAAGAATATATAGTTAGATTTTATTAATTGAATATATTTAAAATATGCTCTCAGCAATTCAAAGTTTAGGCGGTAGAACAATCGATTCCTTGAGAAATCTTGGAGTATTATCAATTTTCATAGCTAAAACAATTTTAAGCTTCACAAAAAGACCTTATTATTTCGGATTAATACTCCGTCAATTTATTGTAATCGGTTACTACTCTTTGCCAGTAGTTGCTATGACAGCTTTTTTCTCAGGAGCAGTACTTGCTCTACAAAGCTATACAGGTTTCTCTCGCTTTTCAGCAGAGAGCTCAATTGCAACTGTGGTTGTACTTTCGATTACAAGAGAGCTGGGTCCTGTTCTTGCAGGTTTAATGGTAGCTGGTCGTGTTGGCGCTTCAATTGCTGCAGAAATTGGTACAATGCGAGTAACTGAACAGATTGATGCACTTTATGCTTTATCAACAGATTCTATAAAATATCTTGTAGCTCCGAGAGTACTCGCTGCAGTTATCACACTACCTCTTCTTGTACTAATTGGTGATATTATTGGAGTTATGGGAGGATATTTAGTCAGCACTCATAAGCTTGGCTTCAATAGTAGCAGCTATATAATTAGCACTGTCCAATATTTGGAATCAATTGATGTTATATCTGGTCTAGTAAAAGCAGCTGCATTTGGTTTTATAATCTCAATTATGAGTTGCTATCATGGCTATTATTCCGATAAAGGAGCTAAAGGAGTAGGAAATGCAACAACCTCGGCAGTTGTTAGTTCATCTATACTAATTCTAATCAGTAATTATTTAATAACAGAAATATTCTTTAGCTAATGGAAGATAAACTAAAATTCAAAATAAGAGACTTAAATAAATCATTTGGAACTCATCATGTTCTCAAAGGAATAGATTTAGATGTCAAAAAGGATAGCTCTTTAGTAATTCTTGGTGGTTCAGGAAGTGGAAAATCAGTTTTAATTAAATCAATGGTTGGCCTCATGAGGCCTGACTCTGGCAGTATATTATTCAATGGAACTGAATCAATAAACTTTACTAATAAGGAAAGACTTAAAATGCTTGAAAGCTGTGGATATCTGTTTCAAGCAGGAGCATTATTTGATTCGTTGAATGTTCAGGACAACATAACTTTTTTTGCACAAAAAAAACTTTCTCTGAATAAAACAGATGCTCGTGATTTAGCTTGTAGAAAGCTACGGTCAGTAGGTCTTGAAGAACGTATACTCGATCTATTTCCCTCTGAATTATCAGGTGGCATGCAAAAAAGAGTGGCTCTTGCAAGAGCTGTTGCAACTGACCCAAAAGTAATCTTTTTTGATGAGCCAACAACTGGTTTAGACCCTATAATGTCAAATGTAATTAATGATCTAATCATCAAAGTCCGAGATGAACTTGGAGCAACGACAATAACTATTACCCATGATATGCAAAGCGCAAGAAAAATAGCAAAAGAAGTAGCGTTTTTATTCGAAGGAAGAATCGTCTGGAATGGTGAAATTAATGATATAGACGAAGCAGAAAATCCTCGCTTTCAACAATTCATCAATGGTTATACCGAAATACCTGAGACTTTATAATTTATTTATCCTAATATAAATTATATAAAGAATTGGAAGGGAAGTATGAGTGATAACAGTTCGGTAGAACAATTAATTGATGAACGCATGAATGCTCTTGTAGAAAGTTACATGGGCAATCCAAATGGTATACCAAAGCAAGAAATTCAAAAACAACTCGAAGCTGCTTTTGAGAATGCACATTCTAAAGGTTTGATTTCTGATACTGAATTACAGGATCTAACTTATAGGGAAGAAATCATGGAATCTATCCCTCAAGAAGCAAAAATAGAAATAGAAAATACTGGTAAAGAATTTGTACCCAAGGTCCACCCTAGTGTAATAAAAGAATATCAAGAAGGTATAGACGCATTTGAAAGCGCTGGCTTTACTGAAGCAGCTGAAGATATGCGTAAAAAAATGATGGAAAATTGTTACCAAGAAGTTGGAACTGGGAAAGTTAATGAAATTGCTCAACCCGACAAAATAGTTGGAACTGGAAAATTCAAACCATCAAAACTTGATAATGCAGTAGATAAAGTAATGGAAGGAAAGGAGTCTATTTCTGTTCCTAAATTCAAAGAAACTGTATGGCAAAAAATTAAAAATGCTCTTCATATTGGTAAAGGCCACGAAGCAAGAAAACAAGAACATATCCAAAAATTTGCTAAAGATAGCATAAAATCTGGTATTCCAAAAGACGTTCTAGATAAAGCAAAATCTATTGGAACAAAAGCCAGAACAACTAATACAAACTCTCCAACTAAGAAGACTACAAATAGCAAGCCAATTAGCCGAGGGACTGGAGGAAGGGGAACGTAATCAATATATAGCTTTATGACTAGTAGCTGATTCACAATAATCTATAAACGTCTTTAGGCGGATTGTTTTTTGTAACTAGATACAAAATAATACACCTAAAACAAATAGTAAAAATCTGAATCAGAATTGTATTTGCTCAAATTAATCAGGCTAAAACATAAAAGCTAAAAGCTAGCCAATTCATCGTGAATACTATAGGATAATTGAGATCTGATCAATATGAGTAAATACATTTAGATCATTGCTCAAAAGAAGTTATCAATTGCTATAAAACTAAATAAAATAAATAAAAACTGATGGATATTTGTAAGAAATACTATTGACTTGGAACAAATAAAGTATATACTATTTTCGATTATTTAAATATTACATGAGATTTTCCTAATATGTTTGCAGTTGTAAAAACAGGTGGAAAGCAGTATAAAGTTGCTAGAAACAGCGTAATTAAAGTTGAAAAAATCGAAGGCACTTTGGGTAGCAAAGTTGAACTAGATCAGGTTTTAATGCTAGGCGAGTCTTCAAAAGCTTCTTTTATCGGTACACCGATTGTAAAAGGCGCAAAAGTGACTGCTGAAATCACAAACCAATTTAGAGATGATAAAATTATTATCTTCAAGAAAAAAAGACGTCAAAATTATCGTCGTAAAAGTGGTCACAGACAATCTCTGACCGAACTTAAAATTTTAGATATTGTAAAGAAATAAGGTAGGCAAATATGGCAACCAAGAAAGCCGGTGGTAGTTCCAAAAATGGCCGTGACTCGGCCGGCCGTAGACTAGGAACAAAAAAAGGTGATGGACAAGGAGTAATCCCTGGTAACATTATCGTTCGTCAGCGCGGTACAAAAATCCGCCCTGGTAAAAACGTAGGTATGGGTAAAGATCATACTTTGTTTGCTCTAACTGAGGGAAAAGTTGAATTCCTATCAAAAAGAAATCATAAATTAGTGAACGTTGTTTAAATAAACAATTTGTTTATTTAACGGCTAAAGAGGTGCCCCCAGCACCTCTTTTTTTATATTCTGTAAGATTTTAATAGAAAAATAGACAATATTTTTTACCAAAACATGTTTTAAATAAACTAATGACAAACTTTACTGAAGCTAGTTGGTCAAATCATTTTCATCATCACTAAGCCATTATAACTTAGCTTAATCTTTTCTCTACTATTAGAAAAAACATAATAAAATCAACAATGAATATTACCTAAAATAATAAATTGTATATTTTAATCTAAATATCAGGATCATCATTATTTGTATCAGCAAAAATCTTAACATCATCAACATCATCTTGCTCTTTTATATCATCAATATTCTTAACAACCTCTAATACTATTTGAGATATCTTTGGAGCTAGCATTTGATTAATATCAATTTTTTCTCCTTTTATAAATTTTGTGATTAATAATGAAACTTGTTCTAAATCTAATAAAGGAACCTTCTGCCAGAATGACTTATCTGTAATTAAAGCCTCCTTCTTAGAATCAAATAATTTACCAGACTTTGCTGCCTGCAAATATTTAACAACTTCTGGATCTATAACTAAACCAGTACTTGCAAACTTCTCGACTGCTTGCATATCGTAACTACTAACATCCGCTCTATTTTTTACTAAAATATAGAACATTTCAGCCATATTGAATTTAGATTTCATTACCAATGTTACAGGTAGGGTACCATCACTCATAGGTAAGTTTGGATTACCGCCACAAGCTAATAGAACACTCAGTGTTTGGTATTTTCCCGCAATAATAGCCTTGTGAACATCATTCTTCCCATCATCTTTACCAATAGCATTAATTTGCCCAGAAATATCAGTATTGGCACCAAGCAAACATAATGCAACACCACTTGCTGCATTTAACATCTTTAAGCGCGTATAGGCTTCTACTCCTTCACCATCTGCTCTTGATATATCATAACCAGCTTGAATAAGCGCAACCATCATTTTAGTATATTCTATAGACCTTTGGGCAGCAGCAGCTACAAATAAGTTAGCACCATATTTATCTCCCTCTTGAATTGAAGAATCTTGTACATACTTAATAACTGAATCAATATCGCATTCACTAAAAGCTTTGCCAATATCTATCTTTTCTTTAACATCAATCTCTTCTTCTTTACTATCTGACTCTTTAAAAACAATTGGTGACACATTATGCTCTAATATATATTGTGATTTCACTTCTTCAGGATTTGAAATAATATCTCCCAATTCTTTAACATTTTCCTGGCTAACGCCCAATTGAAGCAAAACTTTTGCCCCATGCTTAGCTACCGCTCCTTTTAAAAGTGAAACATCTGCCCCCATACCTATAAGAGTTTTAGTAAGAGCTATAGATTTTGTCTTATGTTGAATAGCAAACATAGCTGCACTCATACCATTAACTTTGATATCTAAATCAGCACCAAGCCTTGCTAGAGCTAATAGAGTTTCAACATGCCCTCCTTGGACTGCTAAAATCGCCGGGGACATACCATTAAATCCATCACCAGATTCTATAAGCATGTCTATATCCGCACCATCTCTAGCCAAAGAAACAACTGATATTTCTTTACCACTACTCGCTGCTAGATGTATTGGCGCCCATCCTTGCTTATCCCTAACACCTATTTGAATTTTTGTTACTTTCTTTTGAAACTGATTTTTCATAATCTAAACACCTCTTAATAAAAACTAGTATTTATATAACAAAAAATAAATACTTACAATATAATCTTACTTCAAAACAAATCTAAACACAGCGCCAACACCGCTGCTTTCGGCAGTGATTGTGCCACTGTGAGCTTCGATGGCGGCTTTGCATAGAGCAAGACCAACACCTCGGCCTTCTGCTTTTGATTCCGTATTTGATCCCATCTTAAATGGCGTGAAGATATCGTATAATTCCTCTTTAGGAATTCCTATTCCATTATCTTTAATCGTAAATTCGATTAAACCACCTTTCTTCAATAACTCAACTCTGATCACTCCTTCAGCACTAAATTTTATTGCATTTATTACTAGATTATCTACTACCTGTCTCATATAGTTTGGATCTACTAAAATCAATATCTCTGGATGTATCTTCATCACAAAATCTATCTTCTTATCATCCAAATATATCTTGCGGCAATTATTGATTCTATCTTCTACTAGCTCACCTAGATTTATCATCTTTTTATCCAGCTCTAGCTTCTTTGCATTTAGTGTCGCAAGATCTAGCATATTCATTATCATTGAAGAAAGACGATTTGAGTTCTTATATACTTCATCTGACAGGCTTTTTAATTGCTGTTCATTAAACTTACCTAAACCATCATTTAACATCTCTGCAAAATTCATTACATTACCCACCGGTAAACGTAATTCATGATTTACATTATTAATTATCCTCTGGGCCGTCGCACCCAACCTTTCTATCTCCTTCTCCTGATCCGATATCCGCTCCGAATAATGCACTACCTTCTCATTTAAATCTAATACTTCCGTTTCCAATGTATCTACCTTCGCCTCTGTCGCTTCTTGATGCTCTTGTTTTGGTTTGAAAAAGGCTATTAGAACGCTACTTACCAAAAGTGATGTATACATAATTTTAAATTGCAATGTACCAAAACCATCTGGATCCATGTTGGTACCTGCAAACCATTCAAAGAATTTTATACTCAGATATATTCCTGAAATAATCAACACTAAAGATAATTGCCATCTTACTAGCATTGACAAAACAACTGTACTCAAAAGAAAAATCATCAATTGAAATTCTTCAAAATTGCTGATAATTAAGAGTAAGCAGCTAACAAAAATTAAAGTATAAAATAATCCACTGATCCATATAATTGACTCAAAACTATTTTTTCTAAAATAGTTTGGTAAAACAGGGTATATTAAAAATACCGCGGCAACAAATAACACCGTATGGTATATAGCTTCAACAATCAAACTATATTGAGTCCTCACTTCAATTGGCATTGAATACATTGAAGAAAATACAGCAATAATTATAAAAATACCTGTTAGTGTAAAGTTAGAATCTCTTACCGGACTATTCTTACTACAAAACTCTAAAAACTTAAAACTGGTGATTCTTTTGAAAAATCTTTTGCGATTTAACTTTCTTTGTTCAATAAAATTATTAAACGAAGCTTTGTCAGCCACTCCTACCCAACCACCCGGTTGTCTCAAAAAATAATGACTACTAAAAAGAAAAAATATATTTGCAAACACTCCTGGCGCAATACTATTAACTGATTCAAAACTCAAGCTAATAACCAGAACTGTTATAAATCCAGCGCACATTCCTATTATTACTGACTTTCCAGAACTTCTAAATCCTAATACACCCAATATAAAAGCTGGTGTCACTATTGGCATATAAAAGCTGAATGTAAAAATAATCAGATCTAAAAGTCCTTGAAAAAATATTGCAGGTGCAATTGCTACAATACCTATAATCACTGCTGCAACTCTTGCAATTAAAATTTCATTACCCTTCACAAATTTTAAATTTAACTGAGAAAAAATATCATTTGAAATAAGTACTGATGATGAATTTATATATGAATCTGCCGTCGACATAACCATTGCTATAATCCCAACAAGAGTTAAGCCTATCAGCCCAGGATAAGAATATTTTTGTATAGTATAGCTAATTAATTGATTAGTACCTAAATTTTGGTTTGAAGATAAAAGTAATATTCCAATCCAATACATGCAAATTGCTATTATTATGTATATACAAGCTGATCTTGAAAAAAGAGTTTGTACTTGTTGAATATCTTTAGACATAGCAATACGTTGAAAAGCAGCAGGATCAAGACTTGGAATTAGAAAGAAAAATAATAGAGCAATCCAACTATAAAATTTTGCGTTTTCCGGGTCGAGTATCATACTTAAATCAAAATTAGGATTGGTATTTAATGTATCTAATATTACTGTTGGCGCATCTAAAGTTCCCCACACTAAAAGCGCCAAGCCTGGTACAAAAATACAAAAAGCAAAAAGCTGCACAATGTCTGTAAAAGTAACCGCTTTAATACCACTATAACTAGAGTAAATTATCACTATAACTGCACTTGCTAATGTAGTATGTAATGCATCAATACCTGTAAAATAGCTAAATAATCCAGCCGAAACTTTAAACTGCACCGAAATAAAACCAACTGTTCCTACTACTCCTGAAATTGCTGTAATTATCCTTACATTCTTTCCATACATTCTTCCCATTGCCTCAGCAATTGAAGCACTGCCAAGAAATTCTTTCATTCTAGGAGCTAGAATATACGCTACTATAAGAAAGGAGAGTAGTTCAAAAATACCAGTAGAAATATAGTATAATCCTCTATTATATGATTCAGAGACTTTGATTGCCAAACTACTCCCTCCAATCCAAGTTGCAACTAGGGTAGCTATTAAAGTATTTGTATTAAAATTTCTTCCTCCCAAAGCATAATCTTTAATATTATTTACGCCTCTTCCAAAATACAAACCAACCGCAAGA
Source organism: Rickettsiaceae bacterium (assembly GCA_965211855.1). GTDB lineage: Bacteria > Pseudomonadota > Alphaproteobacteria > Rickettsiales > Rickettsiaceae > Megaera_A. The sequence goes on along the minus strand of CBDBTV010000017.1, from coordinate 134,163 downwards.
TTAACTATCAAAAATCCAACTACAATTGCAATGTCTATATTGAAATTCATATATTATACTCTTTTTTAAAATAAAGATCTAAAATCATTGCTGCTTTTTAACATTATTAAGGTAATAATTCAAATAATACTTAATAAGCTTTCTTAAGCAGTTTTGTGATTAATGGTTTGTTTTGCGTTATTTGAAAATTGCTTTGCTGGCACAATTCTTATGCACAAATAAGCTATAAGATATCTATATTCAGCTAATAACTTCGAGCTGTGATAACAAAATAAATACTATTTCTCTTCAATAATATCTTCTTCTGTAGTTGCTGATTCGACTTCACTGTCATCCGACGAAATATCAACTGGAGTATCTTCCTCAATATGACCGCCTTCAGATGCCATATCTTCTACAGACTCAGATAATCCATGCTCATGAAGGTCTTCAACATCGTGTCTCTCAGGCTCTTCCTCAATACCAGAATATTCTGCACTCGCTTCTTCCATAGATTGTTCGTCTAATTCGACTTGCTCATCATCAGCTGGAGCAACTGCAGTTTCTTCTGTTACTGCTGACTCGAGTTCTGCTTGCTGCTCATCTGAACCAAGAGCATATACACAAAGTTCTTCAAGTGACACTCCATTCTTTTCTGCAAGCTCCTGAAGTTGGGTGACAGCCTCCATTACTTCGCCCGGGATCATACCACCACGAGCTTTTGAGAGCCAATCTGCTTGAAAATGCAAGGGATGATGACCCTTTTCTGGTTTACCAATAAAAATTGTAAAAGGTGACATTTGCCCACCAAAATCACAGTTTATCGTAAATTTTTTCATAGCTCCGCCTCAGGCCCAAAGATGTGTTCTAACTTAAAGATTATATTTTATATAGAGCTTCAAAAGATAAGTAAAATTTCTAAAATGAAAAACTTTTCTATCTTCAAAAGAACTTATATATACCTAAGTTTAATAGAAAAAAGATTAGGATAAAACAATTTTTGCTAGAAAAGCTGCTTTATTTTTTCATGTAGTCTGAAGTTTGACGCGATAAGTATATCTCCGGCAATTCCACATGCACCACCCGCTTCTTTCAGGAATAATTGAATTCCAGGAAGCGAAATGTCTCTTGGTTTCATAATCATAGCATCAATTTTCCCTCTAATAACTTGAGCAAGAGAATATGTATATGAATCAAAAACTCTAATATTAGATGAAACAGATCTAGCAGACTCTAATAAGTCATTAGATGATGACATAATCATCTCGCCAGTGTTACCGCATCCAGAAACCCTAACTCTATTAGCTCCAGTAACATTTGATGCCAATCTTTCCACCCATGCTCCTTTACCTTTCTCAGCATAATAGATCTCCCCAAAAGCTGGAAAATTAATCACAACTCTTTCAGCACTCAATTCATCACTTTTTGAAACTATAGTAATCATTGTAGCAAAATATGGTAATGATCTTTCAAAATTACCTAAACCATCTAGGGTTTCAACAAGCGCAGCATGTCCAGTAAAATTAGCAGACGCAACTTCATCATTATTAAATATTATAGTCTTATAATATTTGCCTAAAGCATCGTGCAAAGTTTGAAAAGCTTTACTACATGATTTCTGAACAAAAGTAGTATTACCTTTTTCTGATGATTGCAAATTTTCTAATTCAAAAAAATCTCTTTGCAACGATCTAGAAGCACGTCTTGTTGCATCAATTACTAAGCTAGTGTCTCCTTGCATTATTTTGACCTTTCTACAAATGTCAAATCTTCCGACTTTATGACAATCTTCTCACCACTCACAAGATACGGAGGAACCATAACCTTTAAACCGTTAGTAAGAATTGCAGGCTTGTATGACGAAGTAACCGTCGCTCCTTTTATAACAGGATCAGTTTCAGCAACCTCAACAATTAAATTTGCAGGTAATTTTATACTCAATGGAGTTTCTTTATAAAACTCTACTTCCAAATCCATTCCATCGGTAAGAAGAGGTAATTTTTCACCCATCAATGACTTATCAAGCAATAATTGCTCAAAAGAATCTGGGTCCATAAAAACCAGATGATTATCCTCAGCATATAGATATTGCATTTTCTTGCGCTCAAGGAATGCTTTTTCAACACTATCGGTTGAGCTAAATCTTTGATTTAACTTTGTTCCAGTACGCAAGTTTTTCATTTCCACCTGTACATAAGCACCACCTTTACCAGGCTTTGTATGCTCCGGATTCTTAGCAACTTGCCAAAGCTCATCTTTATAATCTAAAACGTTACCAATTTTAATTTCGTTTGCAGAAATTCTCATAAAACTACTCTTTAAATTTTTTAAAATTAAATAAAGTCAATATTGGTGCAGAAATAAAAATAGATGAATATGTACCAATAAATATACCAACAAACACTAAAACACTGAAACTACGTATTGCTTCACCGCCTAAAATAATTAACGCAAGATTTGCAAGTAAAGTTGTCAGCGCAGTAATAGTAGTTCTAGACAATGTCTCATTAATACTCAAATTGATAATTTCATTTACCGACTTTCTACTATATTTGCGAAGATTTTCACGGATCCTATCGTAAATAACTACCGAATCATTCACCGAGTAACCAATCACTGTTAAGATCGCTGCAATTGTACTTAGGTTAAAGTCATAATCTGTAATGCTCATAAATCCTAAGCTTAAAATAACGTCATGTATTAAAGCCAGCAATACACCAAGTCCAAAATGCCATTCAAACCTTATCCATATGTAAAGCATAATTGCTATAAATGCCAAGATCATTGCCATTACACCTGATCGAATCATCTGTTCTCCGACTTGCGGACCAACAAAATCAACTTTGCGATACTCAAATTCATAGGGGAATTTATCGGCTAAAGTTTTCTTAATTAGAGTGATATTCTCCATCAATTTTTCTTCATCACTCACACCAACCCTTATAGATAAGTCATTTGATGTACCAAAATTCTGTAGGACAACCTCACCTATATCAAGGCCTCCTAAAACTTCACGCATTTGTGCAAGATCTGGCTCTTGATCCGTCCTTACTTCCATGCTAATCCCGCCAATAAAATCGATACCAAAATTAAATTTATGCATGCCAATCCATGTAAAACTTATAAGCAGCATCAATAGAGACAAGACATAGCTGATCTTTTTGATTTTCATGAAGTCAAATTCTGGCTTTGCCGGAAGTAATCTCAGGGGAAATAGTTGCATTTCAATGTTATTTTACTTTGTATATATAGAATAATTTACGACATTCTACATTATGCCGCCTAACAAATCCAGCAAAATAATATAGGACGTATAGTTATGTTGATCTATACATATTTAGAGTATATTCAGAAAATCAAAAATTCTATAACCTGAATTAATCATTCTCCAATAGTAACATCTCCAAGTATATTGGTATTAGAATCGTTTTCATCTAAATCCACTATTATTTCTTCGATCTTTTCATCATTTTTTTGTTTTAACCTTAATACAGATACATCTAAAGGAGCTTTGTTTGATCCATTTTGCCCCAACGCTTGAATTTGCTGTGTTTTAAGAAATGTCCTGTATGCACTATTAATTACCTCACTTCGTGTATTTGCAATTATATTATCTCCTTCATTATTATTATCTAGTACATCTTTTAAATCATCATTTTGATCAGTTGATTTTTTTTCAACTTCTTTCTTATCAGACTTTTTCTTATTATCAAACTTCTTAGAATTCAAACTATATGATTCATTATTCTTCAAAGCAATGTTGAGCGTTGATGTTATATCTCCATCTTTTGTTTTTTCTGTAGATATTTTTATGTTTGTATCTTGTTTATCTCTAAATTTAGATCTGACAGCTATATATGTGCATGTAAGCATTACTGTTAGGAATGTTATAATAGATAGACATAATGAAACACCCATACCTACTATACTAACAACATTTTCAGGACTTAAACCGCCCCCACCCGAACTCGTAGAATTACTTGACATATTACTTCTCCCATAAATAAAAAAAACAACTATATTAAAAGATTATGAAGAGATTATTGAATTGTAAACTAAATTGTCAGTTTAGAGATTGAAATATAATTTTCCCTGATTGAAATTGGCGTCTAAAAATAGAAAAAGAGCGAAGCTAAGCCTCGCTCTTTTAAAAAATAATTTGGGTAAAGGTATAATTAATTATCCAGCCTTTTTAATTTGCTCAACGATATGAGCAAAACTTTCTGGATTGCTTACTGCAATTTCCGCTAGCATTTTACGATCTACTTCAATACCAGCTTTTTTCATTCCACCAATAAATGTTGAGTAAACCATACCGTGCTGACGAGCAGCGGCATTAATTCTTTGAATCCAAAGACCTCTAAAGTCACGCTTACGATTTCTTCTATCACGATAAGCGTATTGTAGGGCTTTTTCGACTCTTTCGATTGCTACTCTGAAGCAGTTATTAGCTCTGCCTCTATAGCCTTTTGCCATTTTAATAATTTTTTTATGGCGATTTTTTGATATTTTTCCTGATTTTGCACGTGTCATATTCTAAACTTCCTAATTAATTAACTATTTGGGAGAAAAATTTTCTTCAGTCTCTTTGCGTCTTGATCACAAAGAACTTCAGTTCCTCTTTGATCACGAAGTTGTGACTTTGTGCGACGTCTCATGAAGTGCTGCTTACCAGCTTGAGCCGCTTTTACTTTTCCTGAAGCTGTTAGTTTAAAACGCTTCTTTGCACCTGAGTGCGATTTCATTTTAGGCATAGTAATCCTCAAATTTTGGTATTTAACAAATGCTACTAATAGCCAAGCAAATTAGGCATACCAGGGCCACGTTGCTTTTCCAAGCCGAGATTATATATACTTCAGCAAAATTTAGCAAGTAATTTTTTACTCTGGGTTTTCAAGCGAATCATTATCACCCAAAAGATCGCCAAAATCTTCTGAAGGATTGGATATAGTATAAGTTACATCGCCAAAGTCAAGTACCGTATTTGTCTTAGCAACAACGTTACCGACTGTAATTTCACCTTCAACCGCAACTTGCTGCGCCCAAACCCTCAATGATTCGTCAAAAAGCTTCAGAACAACTGTATTTTTCAACAAACCTGCAACATATTGTTCAAATTGTCCTAAATCTTGTATTTTCTCGAGTTGAATATGTGTAAATCCAGATTCAACACCAATTTTTTCAAAAAAACTCTTATTTGAGTCACCGAGCTCCATGGAAAACATTTGTAAATTACCAACTTTTTTCCTGAGAACAAGAGCTGAACTCATCACATGTCCTGAACCTATATTACCGCTTTCATTATCTTCACCATCAGTAAATACTATAAAGACAGAATGATTAAATTTTGTCTTATTTTTACTCATATTGGATAGTTCTTCAACAAGAGTACCGTATAGTTTTGTATAATGCGAAGCACCTAAACTATCTAAAAATTTAGTAATAGATTCTAAGTCGTGAATACCAGAACTAAAAGTGGAAGTATGTGAGAAAGTGTGAAAAGGCGTTATGTCTATTTGCCAACTGTCAGCTGACTTAACAATTTTAGTAACAACACTCTGTACCTTTTTTATATACGCCCCCATGTAATCTTCCATACTACCACTTATATCAAGCAGCAACTTCACATGAACACTATTTTTCGACTGATTTTCTTCTTCGTTTGATTTAACAGAAGGTAACATAATAGGCTTTAGGAGCAACTTATTATCTTTACCGACCTCAGGATTAAAAACAAGCTCAGCTACTTGTTTTCCTATGTAAACCTTAAGATGCTCTAAATTTATTGAATAAAATCCTTTTTGTTTTCCCGAAATAATCTTCGAAACAATTGGAGAATATTCACTTAAATTACACTTTAAATACACAAAAAGCATTTTCTTAAATGCCGCAACATTAAAAACACTTGTGACTTGCTTGCCTTGTCTAGTAACCGAAAATATTTCACTAGCATATTCCGACAAGTCTTCAGCCTCTACATCATTTTCACTATTTGTCTTGGATCACTTAAAGCTAGTTGTATTAATTCATAATTAGAGACTTGTCTTTTTGCCCAGAACCCTGATGTCGACTTACTCACCTTCTTTACACAACCAAGACCTGAAGGTGAAAACTCATCAATTGAAAAGTCAGAAACCATTCTTTCCGTAAACACTTCTTCAAGCATTTCCTCATCTCCAATATTCATTACATCTCTAGTATCCCTTTTTTGTTGCTTAGTTTTTGTATTCGAAATATCTAGTTCTATAACTTCTTTTATTGAATCCTTCTCATCTAGCCCTGATGACTCTTCTACAGTTTTTTTCTCTTTCTCTTCAAATTCTTTCTTTTCTTCAACTTTCTCGTTCTTCTGAGGTTTTACAATTGCATGATACACATATTCAACTAGGCGTTTTGGAGCATTCAATATTGATTGCAAAAACCCCGCACTTTTATCATCTGTCTTTAAAATAACGTCACCTGTTTTTTTGACTTCTCTTACCTCAATATTGCCTTTTCCTTTTGTTACAGCATTAATTAAATAATCTGCTTTTTCTTTCTCTGATAGATGTTTTGACACTTAACTCTCCCATATGTGTACTACTTAAAAACATGATTCTATAAAAAAAACAACTATAGTCAATAGAAGTTATAAATAGCTAAAGCACATAATCCAGATCTCTATTTCAAGATATTTGCTAATCGATATATTTCCTTTCTACTATAATGATTTTTATATTTTGCAAAGACTGAATCAGATGCAGATTTTGCAGTTGCTCCGTCTACTAATAAAGCTTTTAATTCAGCTTTTAAAATATCTTCAGTTACAACCTGATTGGATTTGCCCGATATACATAACACTATCTCTCCTTTGGCAGGATTATCAGTATAGTATTTTATTAATTCGGAAAGAGGAGCGTATCTTGATTCTTGGTATAGCTTTGTCAATTCACGAGATACGTTTGCATCTCTATCTCCTAATATCTCCTGCGCTGCTTCAAGAGACTGTAGCAACCTATTAGCGGTTTCATAAAAAACCATTGTCGAATCTAAAGATATAAATTCCTTAAATATTTTCACTTTCCCTTCTTTTGTTTTTGGCAAAAAACCGGCAAACATGAATCTATCAGTTGGAAGTCCTGAAATACTAAGAGAAGCTATGATAGCACAAGCTCCCGGCACAACATCAATATTTACGCCAGATTCTTTTAAATCTCGAACTAATTTATACCCTGGATCTGAAATCAGAGGCGTGCCGGCATCTGAAATAAGACTGATCACCTTACCACTTGCTATCAAATCTTTGATATAAGATCTTTGTGTTTCATCACTGTTATCATTATATACTTTTAATGGGACTTTAATACCATGTTTCGCTAGTAATTTACTAGACACTCTGGTATCTTCACAAAAGATAATATCAGAACCGGAAAGTACGTCTATAGCTCTGAGCGTAATATCGCTTAAGTTTCCGATTGGTGTAGATACAATATAAAGTCCTGGTTTGAAATTCACTAATTTAGCTCGTTGGAGAATTATTTATGCATAGTATAAAGCAAAAAATCCTAAAATTCATTATTTCTTTTGCCTGCCTATTTTTTATTACCTCTTGTGATCAAGTAAAGAATTTCACTGATTTTAAAAACGTACTTGGAAAAAACGTAGTTGATATTGCTATTCTCCTGCCAATGACCGGACCTGAAGCTGAACTTAGTAAAGAATATGCAAAAATGATTAAAATTGGTCTCTCTGATGGAGTAAAAACTAAAATCAGAGTTACAACATATGATTCAACTAATCAGGCAAAACTTAATGCATCCATAGATAAAATACTTGATATAGGAACTGATATAGTAATCGGTCCAATTTATTCAGAAGCCACAAAGACTGTTGCACAGAAGGTGAAAGATAAAAGCACAATTGTCTTATCCTTATCTAACAACCCAGTACTTGCTGAAAAAAATGTTTATATTTATGGCCATGCTCCTATGAGACAACTAGAACAAATCACTAATTACTTCCTTGATCATAAATATCAAAATTACATTGCTCTTCTCCCTGCAGGAAGATATTCAACAACAGTTAGTAAAATATTAAACGATATGATCACCAACAGGGAAGGAACTCTTGCTAGGGTTGAGTTTTATGGCGGCGCTCCGGAAGATATGGCAAAATCTGTACATTTAGTTTCAGACACAGTTGATAATCTGAATGAAAATGATCTTAATTTAAAGCAACCGGTAATCCTCATCGCAGATGACCCAGCTACCCTTGAGGTATTGTATAGCAACGCAAAAAACCTGCATCTAGACAAAAGAGCAATAATAGCTGGTGATAGCAGAATTGACATAGACTTCACTCCACCAGTAGATGTTACATTCACGGGCTCGCTGAATATTACGAATACAAATCTCGTTATGCGTGCAATGAAATCTGGAATCAAGCACGTATCATTTATGCATGCTATTGCATATGATGCGGGTAAAATGATTGGAGACTATATTGGCTCAGGATATAACAGAACAAATTTCATTACTCAAATGAATACTGCAGAGCCTTTTGTTGGGATATCAGGTAGTATTCACTTTATAGACTCTATAGCCCAGCGCAAATATGATATTGTAAAGAAAGAAGACGGGAAATATAAAACAATGAATGAGCAAGTAGATAAGTACTAAGATAACTTAAATCTTTGCTGTGTTTTGTGTTTAACTTTGAAAATTGGATAAGCGATATATACATCGCTTACCTTCTACTTTAATTAGCCTTTACCATTGTTGTCTAGCAAAAAGTACCAATATAACATCTTCATCAGCACTATAAAAAACTAAAAGCTAAAACTATTACAATACAAAAATTATAGAAGTCCAGACTATGATATAGATTTTTTCTTAAAAAATAGAGTAATGCAAATATCATTAAAATAAAAAACAAATAATATCCATCTATAAGAATTGAAGTAGGTAGAATAATATGTATAACTTCTTCCCTTAGCTGCCTGTTATCTTGCATTTGAAATAAAAGCATCGAAAATATAGCTCCAAAGGAAAAAGCCACTACCCAAGATATTATAGACTGATCTTGCAATGTTCTGAAAAACGCAGCCTCTGCAATCAGAGCAATTGTTAAAACGCGTGATACCTTATTATGCTCAGCATAAATAGCAATTGACAAAGAAGCAGTGACGCAAAAACAAAATTTAAGGAAAAATATATCAATATTTTGACTATATAAAAATGCGCATAATATCGCAAAAACACCGCATGCTACCTCAAGATAGAAGTAAGAATTTGATACTTTTTCGTGACAATAATTACAAATACCTCTAGTGCTAACCCAACTTAAAACTGGAAGATATTCATAAAATCGCAAAGCGTGCTTACACTTAGAACAAAATGGAGGTTTCATACCTTTCCTACTAAACCCGTAAGGAATAATATCACGAGGCAATCTATATAATAAAGTTGTCGCAAAATTACCTATTAGTAAGCCAAAAATGAATATGACAGAATATGTAAGTATCATAATTTAGCGGCCAATTCCACCACCACGGTCCATTCCACCACCACCTTTTTTAAAGGCAGCTACCTGTCTTTTAAGTTGAGCCACTTCAACAGACCCATATCTTTTGAGATCAGACTCTTTTCCTCCTTCATACCTTGAAGCAAGCTTTTCACCGCCCTCTATTAAATTATGTTTATAATTATCCTTTGCCGTCTCACCCGCAATTCTTTTTGGATTCATAACTTTATAAACTTCATATACTGCAAAGTTCTTCATTATGCGTTTTATGTTCTTTTTTGCCTCAAGACTCAAAATATGCGCCCTATCTTTACGGCTAATTCTTCCCAAAGTTGGGTCTAATTCCTCGTCTACATCTTTCAAAAGCTTTCTACATAACTCTTCGGCATCTCTAGCAATCTTCTCCTCATCAGCATCAACTCCTTCCGCTTTTTTGGGATCTAATTCTTTTTTCCGTTTCTTTAAATGCTCTTGAATTAAAAGTATCAATTTACTTTGCAGCTCTGTCAATTCACTACATTCGTCAATCAATTTATCAACGGCCGCGCCCAAATCATCATCTTTCTCCATATCTTCAAAAATATGAGAAATCTCGGATTCAAACTTATTTTTTATGTGAGGATCAATAATATCTAAAATACTTTCAAATTCCTCATCTCTTTTCTTTTTTTTATCATCGACTTCTGACATAACGCACAATTAATCTATATTATATATCCATTACCTACCCACAGATTGCGATTTACCTACTGATACATCAACATCAAACTCTTTACCTACTTTCTGAACAGCTTTTTCAATTCTAATCTTCTTAGTGCTTGATTGAGTTGCAGCAATCTTCACTGCAGCTTCACAAACTCTTTTTACAGCCTCAGGCGTAAACACATCCTCATCACAAACATTACAAATTTTAGATATTTTTTTCTGATCATCATCAATAACCGCGGAATAAAGCGTATCAAGCTGCTCTTGCTCTGACATAGAATCGAGCTGTGATTCTAAGTCATCTTCTCCTGCAATTGCGCCCCTTCTTTTAGCCATTGCAAGCTCCATTTTGGTCATCTGTTTTTTTGGCTTTGGTTTTTTTGGTTTTACATATGTAAAGCCATCCACATCCATACTTACTTCCTCAACAGGCTTAACTGACTTCAAACCTTTTCCAGCACGATTCCTAATTTCCTCCAACAAGTTAGAGGTGTTTGGCGAGGAAATTTCTTGCTTTTTAGTCTTTTGAACTGATGGATTAGGAGGTGGCGGTGGCATATCGCCCTTCTTTTTACCTACACTCTCTTCTGTTGGTAAAGGTGGTGCATCAGGTATACTATCTTTAGAAACAGTTGATGATTCTATTTCTACAGTCTCTTCTACAACCTTTCCACTGCTCTGATTTTTTGTTAGCGTTGATTCTTCAACCTCAACACTCTCTACTTCCACGCTTGACTTTTTACTCGGCAAATCTTCGCCTCTTTCAAGTCTCTTCTGTGTTTCATTAGCAGCTTTCTCAATAGAATCTATTTTTCTTCCGAAGAAAAAGTAGGTTTTGGCTCCATAATAGGCTCATCCCAGTCGTCTACTCTACCAGAATCTACTTCTGTTTCGTGCGCTTTAAATGCTTCAACAAGTTTATCATTTCCATCAACCATTGCAGAATACAACATATTCATCTGCGCTTCCTTGCCCTTACCATTTAAAGCACTATTAGGATTGACTTCAGTACTTATTCCCATCTGATCACGCATGGCACTCATTAAATCATTTCCAGAATCTACAGCAACCTTTACTTCTTCAGATTTAACATAAACAAAATCTCTATCACCAACATCATTCATGTGATCCTTAGATAGCTTGACCTTCTTTTTTCTACTACGAATCTCTTCAAGCAAATCTTCACGCGAAGATTTTCCTGTACTTTCCTTTGTTACTTCTTCATTTTGATTTAAGTTTGGTGGTGGAGGTGGTGGCTTTGGTATTGTCCCCTTCTGCGCACCTAAATCTTCTGATGAAACTTCTGGAGCATCTGGTTTTCTTCTACTACGAATCTCTTCAAGCAAATCTTCACGCGAAGATTTTCCTGTACTTTCCTTTGTTACTTCTTCATTTTGATTTAAGTTTGGTGGTGGAGGTGGTGGCTTTGGTATTGTCCCCTTCTGCGCACCTAAATCTTCTGATGAAACTTCTGGAGCATCTGGTTTTCTTCTACTACGAATCTCTTCAAGCAAATCTTCACGCGAAGATTTTCCTGTACTTTCCTTTGTTACTTCTTCATTTTGATTTAAGTTTGGTGGTGGAGGTGGTGGCTTTGGTATTGTCCCCTTCTGCGCACCTAAATCTTCTGATGAAACTTCTGGAGCATCTGGTTTTCTTCTACTACGAATCTCTTCAAGCAAATCTTCACGCGAAGATTTTCCTGTACTTTCCTTTGCCACTCCGACATTTTGATTTAAGTTTGGTGGTGGAGGTGGTGGCTTCGGTATTGTACCACTATCTATGCCTACTACCTGCTCATTTGATAACTCTGGAGTTTCAACTCCTTTACTTTGATCTAAGGCTTGTACTTTAGTTTTACTTGGAATTTTCACTCTATCATCAGTTTTATTTTGAATGCTAGTAGTTACTGACTGTAAATTTGTCTTCGTCTCCTCAATTTTTGCCTTATTAGTAAAGGAAAAGGCATTTCTGATAGCATTTACAAATGTCGCAAAAAAACCATTTTCAACTTTGAGTCCTTGATCAACTCCCTGAACAAATTCAGACTTAGCTCTACTTATGTTCCAATTACTCTTAGATGCACCTACTGCTTCTGACAACTCACCTAAGCGTGCTTGCAAATGAGCTATCTCATTTCTTACTGCATCATTTTTTTCTATTTGCTGATTCATCTGTTCTTGTGTTAAAGAACCTTCTTCACCAGGTTTAAATGACTCAAGTAAGCTATCTTGATATTTATTCAGCTCCTCTTCTTGAGCTTTAAGCGATTTTAACGCATTATGCAAAGCTCCACCCTCTTTAAAGGCCGATGTAAGCTCGGAAGAGTTACTAGCTCTTACATAATCAGAAAGACTATTACCAAATCCTTTGTAATCTTCAACAGATGCCATACAACTACTCTCAAAATATTTTAATATACCTTTTAAGGTACAATAAGAATTTAACGTAAGTCAACAAAACCTAATTTTTAAATAAAAAAGTAGGCAATAATTTACAAATTAAGAAAATATTATGTTGTATTTTTTATTCAACTGCTATGAATATGTATGCAGTACCAAGTCAAATTTCACTCTTGATCTTCGTATTTCAAAAATATGCTTAAGAACTTATATAAATGCACAAGCATCGAAGAATTTTGCGTAGATGTAAGAATATAATTTAAATATGTATTTATTATATAGCGACTAGTTGCACCTCTGCATAATCTGTAAAACTGTCTTTTTAAAATCATCTTGAAGTATAGAAAACTTAGCTTTTTCCAGACCTATTTTAGGAATCACAATTAATGCTTTCATATTTATATCTACTGTTGGATCTTGAATTAATGTATTTACAAGATGCTTTATTCGTCTTTTGGCTTTATTCCTAACAACTGCTTTTTTAGAAAATTTTCGACTAATTTTTAAGCCTAGAAAAGTAGTATTTTCAGATGGACATTCTAGAGAAGAAATATTTTGAGAGACGATAATAATAAAGCATGGTCCATGCTTCTTGGATCCATGCTTATTTACAAAATCAAATTCTTTCTGGTTTTTTAAAGAAAAAACAGACACATTGACTAATTAAAATTTACGCATTTAGTTTTTTACGGCCTTTAGCTCTACGATTTTTAATCACCGTTCTGCCTCCAACTGTAGCCATTCTAGCTCTGAAGCCATGCCTTCTTTTTCTAACTATATTACTTGGTTGAAAGGTACGTCTCATATTATTAATCTTGATTTATTTTTCTAATATCGAAGCATAGTTTAATAAATATCTGTATGAATGTCAATTTAATCTTAATTGATTTTCTCGGTAAATGACTATTTGAATTGCCACACTCGAAAAAATCTCGTAAAATTTTATTAATTCAACCCGAACTGTGGATAAGCGATTTCATTTTATAAATTGTTCTAAAGATGGCTTATCAGTACGAAGCTGATAGTTTATTAGTCCAGCAAATAAGTGACAAAATGCATTTATTGGAGATCTATGTCTACTATGTATCAAGGTGTTTAACGACTTTATAGATGAGAAGATTGTTTCTATAAATGGACGTTTCATTAACATCATTTTATCATTTATATCCATTAGACAATTCTTCATATTTTTTCTGATTTTAGTGATTAAAGTTGTACCCTGTTCAAATAATTCAGTGAATAATTTTTTGGAGATATAACCTTTATCACCAATAAGTTTGCAAGAGATATCTTTTAGCATTTGCTTTACTGGAGACCTGTCATCTACATTCCCGCTAGTAACATGCATGCGTACAATTTCTCCGTGACTATTAAAAATAAAGTGCAACTTAAAGCCAAAGAACCAACCAGTTGAAGTCTTACCTTTTCCAGCTAAGTCTTTAAAAACTTTATGACGTTTCTCTCGCAGCCTATGGCATACAACCATTGGAGTAGAGTCGATAAACATGTATTCAGTTATCTTACCCTCAAGGGATTTTAACATGCATAATACAGCAGGAAAGGCTAGCTTTATCAATGATATAAAGCGATCATAATGGACTAAGTAATTGAATAAATTTCTGTTATTTCTCATAAGTTCTAAGTAAAAATATTTAAAGCAAGCCATACCAGATTGATGGAAAGCTATTAAGATTGTTATTATCTCCGATAAGCTCATACTGCTTGGTCTATTACGTTTTCTTAAACCGCTAGTAAGAAGAGACTTTTTGTACCAATTTTCAAATCCTTTATAAAAATCATCGACAAAGCAGAACAAAGTATCGTAGTCTATATTCATTGGGGTACTCTTTAGTTGTTTAAAAAAGCCAGAATACCCCAATACCAACTACTATGCAGCTTTTTTGTTATCCATAGTTCGGGTTAATTCAACTAACATAACTGAACAAAAATGCTTTACATATTTATTTTTACTTTACTTGCAACAACTTCTCTTCTTCTCGGACTGATTTCTATGGCAGCTGGAGAAAAATATAACAAAAAATATGGAACAAAATTAATGTCGTTAAGAGTTAGTTTTCAAGCAATCGCAATTTTATCACTCGCAATAGTATACTTTTCTAGCTAATATAACCGAATCTCTTCATTACAAATATTTTGTAAGAGTTAATATCCACAAAGATTGTGGATAACATGTTATTTTATTGCTATACTTCCAATACTCTTCAGCTTCATGCCTAAGATGATTAAAAAATGAGCGTCGGGCCACAGCCCGCATAGTTATTGTGAAACGAGCGCTAGTAATAGTAGCAACCTATTAAAATATTCTTTAATAAATAGTAGTAAACTTCATTTTGTGTATAACTTAAACCATTTTTAATAATAAACCGCTGGATTTTCATCACAAGCAAGCAAGAATTCATCAATTATTTTTCCTAAAAATTTGCTAAAACAATAGACAACTAAGTTATTGCTATGTTATGCTGCGGAGACTCAAATTTTTAATAATAGTCTAAATAATGAACTACGCAGGATATATCATTACTTTTACCAAAAAAACGACTACCGGTGTGTCCGGTATATAATTCTCTCTGCACAAGCTTTATTAATTTCTATATTTATTTTAAATTTTACTAAATTACTCACATGTTTCGACAAATGCCCGTAATTCTAGCGATACTAATTGCTATAATTATTTCACTTGGAAGTTTTATACCCAAAATTGTTGCGGTAAATCTTTTTGCTATAAGCCTTACTATTAAATCCGCAATTATTTTTGTACTTCCTTTTATTATTTTTAGCCTTTTATATAAAGCATCTGTTTCTCTTGCAAAAGATGCGTCTACTATAATTCTAATAATATTATCCGCTGTTGTTATATCTAATTTTATAGCTACAACACTAACCCAGTTTATTGGCAGTTGGATTTATAATTTTGACATATCAATAGAAATGCCAAATGATAAAGATTTACTTCATGCAGAGTCATTTATTAACTTCCCAACTCTCATATCAAATCATATAGCAATGTTTTCAGGAATTATTCTAGGAATATTATCTGCAAAAATTGCACCTAATGAATGCTTACGTTTTGCAAAAATTTTGGAATTATTGGTTAAAAATCTCCTAAAGGCAATTACTTTCCTAATCCCTATTTTTGTCACAGGGTTTGTTGTGAAATTGCAGTTTGATGGCATAATAATGCAAATTGTTAGAGATTATACTTCGATATTTGCAATAGTTGGAGCTACTCAATTCGGTTATATTATACTATTATTTTTCATACTAAATAAATTTAAATTTAGTAAATCAATCCGCTCTATAAGAAATATGCTTCCAGCAGCGCTTAGTGGTTTTAGCACTATGTCCAGTGCGGCTAGTATGCCTTTGACGATAATAGGCACGGAAAAAAATGCAAAAAATAAAGATTTAGTTCATACCGTAGTACCTGCAACGGTAAATATCCATCTTATTGGAGATTGTATAGCTATACCTTGCTTTGCTTTTGCAATTTTAAAAAACTTTGATATAGCACAACCCGATATAATTGCATATTTTATGTTCACTATTTACTTTGTTATAGCAAAGTTTTCTGTAGCTGCAATTCCAGGAGGCGGCATAATAGTGATGCTACCAATCTTAGAACAGTATTTAGGGTTTAACTCTGATATGCTTTCATTGATTACTGCATTATATATTTTATTTGATCCAATAATCACTAGCGCAAATGTTCTTGGAAATGGTGCTTTTGCCAAGATTATTGACATAATTACTCCCAAAACCACTGAGGAAGAATCATGAATTTCAAAATAGACCCAACTTTAGAAAAAGACAGTGTATTTATTAAAAATCTAAGACTATGTCAATTGAGACTCATTAATAACTCAGACTTTCCATGGCTAGTGCTTATACCTATGAAAAATAATTTGGTAGAAATCACCGATTTATCCGATGATGAATATGTTCAAATGAATCATGAAATTAAAAATATAGCTGCAAAATTCAAAGAAATAATGAAAGCAGATAAGCTTAACATAGCCTCAATTGGCAACGTAGTATCTCAACTACATATTCATATTATTGCTAGGTATGCAAATGATAAATTATTCCCCAAAACTGTTTGGGGCTCTGAGCTAGTAGCATATTCAAAAGATGAGTTAAATAAAATGATAGATAGTATCAGAGAGTTCTAACTCTCTGCGGGAAGATAGCCATATTTTGCGCTTTGCTAACCATCGTAGCAAGCGAAGCGCGGATATCCAGTTTAACAACACGTATTGTTTAGAGTATAAAATTAAAAGATTGCCACATCGCATAACTTCTCGAAGATGACAAAATCTTTTATCATCGCATATTCATATAAGCAATAATCTAGCGTTTTTTTGAATCTTAATTACATAAAAACACACTACTTAAAATCGTCTAAACCTCCTTGAGAAATTAAGGTGTTCAGAGGTAAAAACAAAGGCATTGGAAGATCATTTAGATCATACCACCCCCAATCTATAACTTTTTCAGGCTCCCTATTTACGATTTCCTGCCCCTCATCAAAGGAAGCACACATAAAAATTGAAACATAATGTTTAGAGGATTCAATAAAAATATCATTCGTCAAAGAAAGAAATTTTGGTTCTCTTATATCAAAACCAGCTTCCTCTTTGACTTCTCTTATTGCGCATTCTTCAAAAGACTCACCAAATTCAAGATGCCACCAGGTGGACCAAACTCACCTTCGCCATGCGTGCTAGTTCTTCGACCAAGTAAAAGCTGATTTAAATCATTAAAAACCAATACACCTATACCTACTTTGGGCCTCATATTACTAAACCTTGATCTATATAATAAAGAATAAAATTCTATTTTCTATTCTTTGAAAGTCAAGATCAAACAAGATAGAAAAATTCATGAAATTGACATAGAGAAAAAATCCAGTTAATATCATTAAATCAATAAATAATTTTTATCAAAATCTGGGGGGATTTATGGGAAAACGAAAAATTACATCTGATATCACAGAAAAAGCCAAATCACTTAACTTACGTCTCGATCTTTCAAACCTACCAGATATAGAAGACATTGGCCCGCACGTATCTAGAGACAAGGTAGGTGCCACTTTCAATCTATCATCCATACCAGAAAATGAAGCTGTCAGCTTTACAAGCGAAGATGTAGAATTTTCATCAGAATTTACTGGTGAAGATGCTTGGAGCGAAGGAGAATGGAATGAAGTATTTGTACTAGATGCTTTGGGAGAACAAAAATTTATAGATTTCGAGTGAATTAAACGAAAACGGAAATATTTTATTTCTTTGATTTTATAATCCTTACCAATAATACATTTCAAAAATTCATCAGATTGCTTCATAATGAAGCAACAGCCAGTATTGCTTAGCTTTCACGACTATTTAGGTACAATAATTCAATATTGCTTTTAAATATAATATCTTATATCTTTAGCAACTTTGATATAGGAAGTATATTGTATTAACTTACAGTTTCTAGTAAACCCATAAAACCATTTGCTATATATTCAAATTTAAAAATATGATAAAAAATTTACCATTTCTACTTGTTGTTTCGCTTCTTACATGCTGCGTTGAAGTAGATATTTCAGTACCAAGTTTTCCGGATATTTCTGATTACTTTAATATATCAGATGGCCTGACTCAAATGACTGTTGCCATGAATTTTCTTGGTTTCTGTATTTCAAGCGCTATATATGGACCTCTATCAGATGCTTTTGGTCGCCGCAAAATAATGCTATACGGTAATGCAATAATGATGGTAGGTGCTATTGGTTGCACGATTGCAGATAGCATAGAACTATTACTTTTTTCTAGACTAGTACAAGGCATTGGAGCAAGCACTTCTGCAGTTGTTGCCTTTGCAATGGTAGCTGATGCATATTCTTCTGAAAAATCAGCGAAACTTATTGGCACAATGAATTCTCTAATTACAGTTTTCATGTCAATTGCACCTATTGCTGGTGGCTTTATCAATGAGACTTTGGGCTGGAGAGGAAATTATTCAACAATAGCGGTAATATCTGTCATATCTTGGATAATGCTTTATTTCTGGCTACCGGAAACAAAAGAAAGACTTGAAATATTTAGTACAAAAAAAATTGCAGGAGATTTCAAGACTTTAATGTCTGATAAGGCATTCATGTATGCTTCACTTACACCTAGCTTAACTTTTTCTGGATGGATGAGCTTTGTAGCTTGCGGCTCTTTCCTCTATATTGAAACATATAATCTCCCTATAATGTATTATGCGTTACATCAAGGCATTATTATCTCAGCATTTTCGGTGTGTAGCCTTTACTCCGGTCAGATAAATAAATTGATAGGTGCTCATAATTGCGTTGTATATGGCACTATATTAATGATTACAGGTAGCATTAGTATGTTACTTGTATCTTTACTTCTTGATATTGCCCCATATTTAACAAGTATTTCAATGATTATATATGGACTTGGAGCAGCAATTTTATACCCTGTAGTCTTTGCCCGTTCACTAGAACTTTTTCCTAAAATCAGTGGCACTGCATCTTCTGTAATAATGTCCATACGTGCATTATTATGCGCAGCATTCATTGCCGTCTCTAGCATTATATATCATGGAAAATTGTGGACTGTCGCGGTCATGATACTAACAGCAACACTATCTCTTACAATACTTACATTCTTGTTGCTCAAGCTAATTTCATTTGATAAAAAAGAATCCATACCTGAATTATAAAAGCATATGAAAAAACAAATAATATACCCTAAATTTATTCCTAGAATTTTTGCTATGGTAATAGATTTAGTAATACTTTCTGTTACTCTTGCCCCCTTAATGAACATTGTTTCACAATATGTTTTTGTACTTCATTTTCAGGATTTCTTCATTGCAAACGGAATAAATACATCCGATGTAGAAGCTATGGCAGCAGCATCTAAAACACCAGAATTTGCTGCGCAAATAACTGCTTCAAAACTTATCACATATATTGGTTCACTTTTCATTGTGAACACCACTTTCATGGGAGTATATTTTGTTTTCTGCTGGCGGAAGTTCTGCGCGACTCCTGGAAAAATTATTATGAGAATGAAAATTGTTAATGTTGATGATTATAAAACACCCACTACATTCCAACTGATTAAAAGGTTTTTTGGTTATATTACTGCTCTAATTGGAATGTGGACTATACTGTTTAGCAAGAAAGGTTTAGCATTACATGACAAAATAGCAGGAACCGTTGTGATTAAGAGCTAAATAGCACAAGATACCATTACGAAACACTTAACATAACATAAACATTTTACTATCTAAACTTGATTTAATAATACCTATCTTGCTATTATAATCTCAGTCTAAACGTAATAACATTTTATATCTTTGGTTATCTTGAATAGAAATTGCTAATTTTGAGAAAAATAGAATGCGACTAATTACGTAGATTTGAGATTATAATAACTGAGTCTTTATTATAGGAACATTCAGTAATGCATAGTGTTTTTTACAGCGTCTTACCAATCTTTTTGATTGCCTTTCTAGGTAGTATCATAGAGGAGAAAATGGCTTACATCAGATGAATTTTGGCGTGGGCTTGAGAAGCTTTCTTTCTATGTTTTATTCCCTTCAATGCTCTTTGAACATACACTAAAAGTAGATTTTAGTAGTTCTGAATTCACAAGACTAACTTTTGCACTAATTATTGCAAACCTTCTTGTAGCTTCTATGCTTATTATTTACCAATTTAAAAATGAATATGACCGCATTCAATTTACTTCTGTTTTCCAAGGAGCTACTAGGTATAATAACTATATCTTCTTTGCAGTTGGAGCAGCTTTATTTGGTGAAGAAGGGCTCAAAATAATTGCAACTATATCACCTTACCTACTAATCCTAACAAACATAACAGCTGTAATGTCTTTTGCTCATTATATTCCAAAGGATGGCCGCAAGCTGACTAAAAGAAAAAGCTTACTTCTCATGGTAAAATCAATTGGTGCAAACCCTTTTGTTTTAGCAAGCATTGCAGGAGTATCTCTAAACTATTTCCATATTACTTTAAATACTGGCGTTGAGAAAACTATTCATAATTTTTCTGATTCAGCGCTTGCTATCGGTATACTAATTGTTGGAGCGGGTATTAAACTAAAGATAAAACCCGAACATTTCAAACAGATAATACTTACAAGCGGCGTAAAATTAATCCTAATGCCAATAGTTACGTTCATTGTACTTTGGATGATGAAAAATTACAGGCACAAGCAAGTCTGTTGGTATATTGTTTAGCTGCCTACCTTGTGCTAGCTCTTCTTACATTTTATCAAGACAGCTAGGAGGAGATCCAGAAACAATGTCCTCAATAATAACTTTCACAACAATCTTTTCAATCTTGTCATTATCACTGCTTGTGTATATCCTTGGTTAGAAGAAGATTGTAAAAACATTTTTATAAATTACTAATAGAATGTAGATATGGATAATAAAAAATCCCCAGAATATATTAAAGCTCTTGAATATCATCAAAAAGGACAACCAGGAAAAATTGCTTTAAAAGCAACTAAGGAACTTGTATCTCAACAAGACCTTGCACTGGCATATTCTCCTGGAGTTGCTGCTCCTTGTCTTGAAATTCAAAAAAAACCTGAAGATATCTATAAATATACTGCTAAAGGAAATACTGTAGCAGTTATTTCAAATGGAACAGCTGTACTTGGACTTGGTGCAATTGGTGCTAAAGCGTCCAAACCGGTAATGGAGGGAAAAGCGGTATTATTTAAGAAATTTGCTGATATAGATTGCTTTGATGTTGAGGTTGAATGTCCTGATGCAGATGAATTTATCAATGTTGTTAAGCACCTTGGACCAACCTGGGGAGGTATCAATCTTGAAGACATAAAAGCTCCAGAATGCTTCATTATTGAAGAAAAGCTTAAAGAACTTATGGATATTCCTGTATTTCATGATGATCAGCATGGAACTGCGATAATTACTGCAGCAGGACTTATTAATGCAGTATTCCTAACTAAAAGAAAAATGTCTGAAATTAAGGTTGTAGTAAATGGTGCTGGAGCCGCCGCTATGTCTTGTATTAATCTAGCAATTTCACTTGGAGTAAATAAAAATAATGTAATTTTATGTGATACGAGAGGCGTAATATATAAAGGGCGCACAGATCGCATGAATAAATGGAAAGAGGAAAAAGCAGCAGATACAAAGCATAGAACTCTTGAAGAAGCAATGGTTGGAGCAGATGTATTTTTAGGACTATCTGCAAAAGGCGCTGTAACAAAAAAAATGGTGGCCTCGATGGCAAAATCACCGATTATTTTTGCGATGGCAAACCCAGACCCAGAAATTACTCCAGAAGATATTGCATCCGTAAGAGACGATGCAATTATTGCAACGGGCAGATCAGATTATGATAACCAAGTTAATAATGTTATGGGCTTTCCGTACATCTTCAGAGGTGCCTTGGATGTCAGAGCTAAATCAATCAATGAAGAAATGAAACTAGCTGCTGCTAAAGCTCTAGCTGATCTAGCGAGAAAACCAGTCCCTGGAGAAGTTTATCGAGCCTACGGATCAAAAAAGAAGTCATTTGGTCCTGAATATATTATTCCGGTTCCTTTTGATCCTAGGTTAATCACTACAATTCCAGTTGCAGTAGCGCAAGCTGCAATAGAATCAGGTGTTGCACAAGTGAAAGACCTAAATATCAAAGCCTATAAAGCTGAACTTGCAAGCAGACTGAACCCTACTTCAACATATATGCATTTCGTCTACGAACAAATCCATCATGCTGATTTACAAAGAGTTATATTTGCAGAAGGGGAAGAAGAGGAAGTAATTAAAGCTGCAATGATGATGCGCGATGAAAATTATGGTACTCCTATAATTGTCGGACGTGATGCAAAAATCAATCCAATCGTTGAATCAATGGGTGATGGCTATAGTCTTGATGGAATTAAAGTTATCAATGCAGCAACAAATCCCAATATTGATAAGTATATAGATAAATTATACGCAAAATTACAACGCAAAGGTTACTTGCGTAGAGACTGCGCTCGCATGGTCACAACTGACCGTAACGTGTTCTCTGCATGTATGATTGAGTGCGGAGATGCCGATGCGATGGTTACTGGTATCACAAAAAGCTATTACAATAGCCTAGATGATATTTGCAAAGTAATAAAACCTAAGAAAAACAAAAGAATAATGGGATATTCTATCATGTTATCAAGTAAACATAACATGATAATTGCAGATAATACTGCATGCGAATTCCCACAATCTGATGATCTAGTTGAAATTACTTTACAAACTGCTGAAGCTGCTAAATCACTTGGATTCAAACCAAGAGTTGCTCTTCTTTCCTTCTCTAATTTTGGTAATCCTGAAAAAGAAAAAACTCAGAGGGTAAAGGATGCTATTTCTAAACTTGATCAAATGAATCTTGATTTTGAATATGATGGCGATATGACGGCTGATGTAGCGCTTAATACTGAACTACAAAAAATCTATCCTTTCTGTAGGTTAAGCGGTCCAGCAAACATATTAATCATGCCAGGATTGCACTCAGCTGCGATTTCTACGCATCTGCTTGAGGAATTAGCTGGAGGTGTTTTCATCGGACCAATCTTAAATGGTTTTGAATATCCAGTGCAGATAGTACCAATGGGATCATCAGCAAACGATATTCTAAAAGTTGCAGCGTTTGCAGCCATAGAAGCAATTAATGCTAAAAAGAAAAAGTAAAATAATGCGGACTTAAAGCATAATATCTCGATAACTGACAGCATCCTGAATTAGCCTAGCCTAATCCGTCTTAGTCTTTATCTTCATCTTGAATCAATAATTGCTTAGCGTTTTGATCTAATGATTACTTTTTGACATAAAATACCAACAGCTTTGATCATAAATCACCATGGGCTATTAAATCTGAAATAGCACTTCTGAAACATAAGGATATTTACTTAGTTACTTACTATCTATCCTAAACCCATCCCTGAAGAATATGATTTTCTGCCTGTCTGTTTTAAATTTTTTGGCTGCTTAGCAAGTAAATTTTTTCTCTTTTGTGATAAAATTCCTTTTCGTATTTTCTGAACTTCTTTGTATAGCTCTTTCATAGACATTTTATCAAGATTTGCATTCTTTTTTTCGCACCATTTTTTAAATACTACTTTCCTTTCTTCAGGTACAATTTTGGCATAGTCTTGCTGGAGTTTCAGGAAGTTCTTTTTTAATATTGATTTAGCTGCGTTAATGCCTTCTTTATCGGGATGACGCTTTTCTACTTCTTTTCTTGTTTCATTAATAGCTTTAGAAAATTCCAAATTCTGCTTCTTAGGGGCTTTAGTAAATAAAGACGTAATAGCCTTTTCTAATTGCATACCAAGCTTCTTCACAACATCTATAACACTTGAAACACCCGATTTGAGACTAGTATAAAGCTTTTTAATTCCTTCACCAACGGCGCTTAAGAACCTATCGCTATTTTTTTTATCACTGTTTTTGCCTATCTGTTTTTTAGATATTGCCTTATCAATCGTACTACTTAACCCTTTTGCACCTTTACTGAAATTGGTAAGCTCTTCTATTTCTTGTGGATTAGAAGATTTTTCTACTACTTTATCAGCAAAATCACTATGTATTGTTAGAAGTGTAGATACATCTTCACTACGTTCTTTTCTTGCTTGCGCCTGTTCGCTATCAATCTCATTTAATAATTGCTGTATTTCTATATCGTCAATATCAGACTGATCTGGCATATATTTTATCTGCCTTTCTAACGATTGAGATTCCCGCTCATGTGTAGCACTAGATACCCCCATTTCACTTTCCAGCCTCCTTAATTCTTCTTCAACCAATCTATCTTCTTCTGGATTGCTAAAAATTTCATGTAATCTCGTTGTACTTTTTTCGTATTCTGAAAGCAAGGCGCTATTCTCTTGCATTACTTTTTCTAATTCGTTTTCAGAAATCTCTAATTGCTTACTAACTTGTCTTTCTAATTCACTAAGTGCTTCCGTTGAAAATTCTTCATTTTTAGACATAATAACTCTAATATAATATTGACTATTTAGCATGCGAAAGTTAACAGCTAATTAATAAGTTATATCAAACATTACTTGGCAATGTCAAATTGACTACTATAAAGTTAAGTCAATCTATACCATCTAAAATTCATAATATTCTCTTTATTATTCTATAAGACAAACCTAAACCTAGCTCCGTTGACTCCATCGCTTTGTACTATTATGGCGCCACCATGTGCTTCGATGGCGGCTTTGCATAGCGCTAGGCCTACACCTCTTCCTTCCGCTTTTGATTCGGTATTAGAGCCCATCTTAAAAGGTGTGAATATATCGTATAGCTCTTCTCTTGGAATGCCTATGCCATTATCTTTTATCGTAAATTCTATCTTGTCTTTATTCTTCAATAATTGAACACTAATAACGCCTTCACTACTGAACTTTATCGCATTTATTACTAAGTTATCCACCACCTGACGCATATAGTTTGGATCAACCGAGACAAATATTTCTGAGTGGATCTTTAGCTCAAAATCTATCTTCTTATCTTCCAGATATATCCTGCGGCAATTATTCACCCTATCTTCAACTAGCTCTCCTAAATTGATTATCTTCTTATCAAGCTCTAGCTTTTTCGCATTCAACGTTGCTAGATCTAGCATATTCATTATCATCGAAGACAAACGGTTTGAGTTCTTATATACTTCATCTGATAATGTTTTTAGCTGATCTTCGCTGAACTTACCTAAACCCTCGCCCAGCATCTCTGCAAAATTCATCACATTACCAACAGGAAGACGTAGCTCATGATTCACGTTATTCAATATCTTCTGCGCAGTCGCTCCCAGCCTCTCTATCTCCTTCTCCTGATCACTTATACGCTCATTATAATGCACCACCTTTTCATGCAAGTGCGTTACTTCCGTCTCTAGCGTATCTATCTTTGCTTCTGTCTCCTCCAAATGCTCTTGCTTTGGTTTGAAAAAGATAATTAATGTACTGCTGATTAATAATAAAAGATATACCACCTTAAATTCTAATGATGTGAAATCATTCCTAATTTCTAGAATATCTATATAATATTTATAATATAGTAACGTGATTGTTATACCAAAAATTATAGAAAATAATGACCAACGCCACCTACTTAGAGATGCTATTACTATTACATTGAACATGAAAGACATTAATTGCATTTCTGAAAAATTACTCAGCAAGATCAATAAAAATCCAAAGCAAATTAATATTAACACTGAAACAAAATTCCATAATATCGAAACAAAATTTGATTTCTTCCAGGAGCGCAACCATAATGGGTAACTAATCAGAAGAGATGATGTGCAAAGCGTAATAATATACAAGCTATCCATCAACAATACATTCTGATCATATATATCATCTGGTAAAGTATTTACGCTTGAAAATACAGATACCATCACAAAAAAACCTAAAAATGCAATCAATCCATCACTTTTTGGCGCGTTCTTTCGGCATACCTCAAGTAAACTAAACGATTTTATCTCATAAACCAGCTTCTCTAGTTTTTTTTACGCTCCTCTTGCAAAGCTTCTATTACAGATGGATCCTTGATTCCTACCCATCCTCCAGATTGATTGAATATATAATGATATGACAGTAGAACCAATAGATTTGCTAGCATGCCAGGTATCAAACCTCCTACATTCCCCATCTCGCTTTTTAATATTAGTTCCCACCCCATCGCAACAACAAAACCAGCAAACATACCAGCTAAAACCGAACTACCACTACTACGAAAACCAAAAACCGACATCATAAATGGAACTGTCACTATTGGCATGTAGAACAAGCTAGCCCATATAAACAACTCTAGAAAACTACCATCTCGCATGGCAAACAATATTGATATTGCTCCGATTATTATTGAACAAACACGTGTAGCAAACAATTCATTTCTAATAAACTTTATATCCAAAGATTCTTTCAAATCGTGAGTTAATAAAATAGAACTTGAATTAATATATGAATCGACAGTTGACATAACCATTGCCATAATACCGGCTAAAATCAACCCTTTAAAGCCTATTACCCAAGTGTAATCTAAAATTATAACTTTAAAAATATCATTACCGCTAATTCCAGGATAAATTGACAAAATCAAAAACCCAACCCAACATATTATTGCTTTTAGAAGGAAAACAATCAAAGAAGCTATAATAAATGCTTTACTAGCTTGTTTAGCATCTTTTGCAATAGCTATTCTCTGAAATAGAGCTGGGTTAAAACTTGGAATAGCTAACCATAACAACACGTATAAATGATAATACATTTGAGAGTTGTCAAAAGTAAAATTGATCCAAAATCAAATAATGGGTTTGTCAAGAAAGTATCTATTACTTTTTTATTCTCTACTCTAGTGAAAAGTAAGTAAGCGATAGCTGGAATCATTATACTAAAAAATATAAACTGTATAACATCAGTAAATGTAACAGATTTTACACCACCTAATGAAGAGTATAAAGTAATGACTGCACCTGACAAAATTACACCATAAACAACAGGAACACCAAGTGCGTAATCAAAAAGTGCACCGGCGATTTTTAACTGAATTGCAATAATCCCACTTACACCAATAAAACCCGAAAAAGCAGTGATAATACGCACACTCTTTCCATACAAATTTCCCATCGCCTCTGCAATCGATAATCCACCTATGAATTCAGACATTCGTGGAGCAAATATTGTACCTACCAGCAAAACTCCTAGAAAATTTCCTAATACTGTAATACTAATAAACCCTATACCCTGCCTGTAAGATTCGGATATAGCAGATATAAAAAATGACCCACTACTCCAAGTAGCAACAATTGTAAAAACCAAAGTAGCTGTGCTAAAGGTTTTATCTCCAACAGCAAAGCCACGTATAGTTTTTACTCCTCTACTTGCAAACAAACCTAAGACTAGGTTCACTATCAAGAATGCAATAAAAATTGTGCTATCTATATCAATCATATTCTATATTATTAAAATATTTATAAACTTCTAATTTAAAGGGAATTTTGGATAATTCAACTATAAGCTTCAATTTGGTGAGGACTTTTGAAATTCACTTACAGATGCATCATTTAGGAGAGTAATACCGACTCTGATATTTTTGATGCTATATGGATCTTTGGCATCAAAAGGCTCTCTGTCGGCTTTACCTAGGATCTTAACAACTTGGTTTTTATCAATCAGCTTTTTACCCATATACTTACGGACTTCATTTGCTCGCTCAGCAGAAACACTCCAAAAATCTATCCCTGAAGCCTCAGCTGATTTAACACTAGCAGTATGTCCACTGATTGAAATATAGTTTGGCTGACTACTCACCATCTTGCCAATAACGTTGATTATTCTTTCCATATAAGGTTGAAGCTTTGACGTGTTTGGCTCAAACATAGGTCTATTATCGCTATCCATAATCTGAATGCGCAAACCTTCATTCGTAATATCAACATGCAAATTATCAGAATATTTCTGAAGCTCTGAATTTTGCTGAATGCTATTCATGATGCTAATAAAATGATCTTTTTCAACATCACTCATATTACTTGGTAATCTTGCAGCATCAACTCTATGACCCTTTGAAGGTGAACCATAAATAAGAGAACTAGAAGCAGCATTAGGCGCTCCAACACCTTCTTCCAGATTTGCATCAGCACCACCATCAAAGCCAAGACCAGCCTTATCACTAATTGATTCTGTAGGTGTAAAATACTGGGCAACACCTTGCAAAGTTGCTTTATCAGAAACAGACACTAGCCATAGCAATAAAAAGAAAGCCATCATAGCAGTCACAAAGTCAGCATAGGCAACTTTCCAAGCACCACCATGGTGACCACCACCTTCAATCTTCTTAACTTTCTTGATAACTACTTGCTGATTCTTAGCCATGATTAGCCCATGATTTTCATTGAGTTTTCATTTATGTAAGTATCAAGCTCTTCAAATGAAGGTCTGAGATCTTCAGGTATATTTTTACGCATAAATTCAACTACAATAATAGGAGGATTGCCATTTAAATAAGATATAAATCCAGATTTTGCACAATAAACAAATTTTACCTTATAATCGCCATATTTATGTAAGAAATGACCCATTGGACCAAAAAAACCATATGCCATCAAAACACCAAAGAATGTTCCAACAAGTGCCGCACCAATTAAAGCTCCAAGAACATCTGGTGGTTCCATAATACTTCTCATTGTTATAATCACACCAAGCACCGCTGCAACAATACCAAGTGCAGGCAAAGAATCTCCTAAATTAGAGTATAAATCTCCAGGCACAGCTGAATTTCCTTTATATAAATCAGTCTCCTGATCCATAACATCTTCGAATTGATGAGGATTATCCATACCCATTGTCATTAATCTCAGGTTATCTGCCATAAAATTTTGCACAAATGGATCCTTTTTGAGAGCTGGGGCAAGTTTAAACAATTCACTCTCATTTGGATTTTCAATATGTGATTCAATCTCCAGCATACCTTTAATCTTCATTAGTTTAAAAGTATTAAAACTGAATAAAAGTAGCTCCATATAATCTTTTTTTGTATAAGGCTTACCTTTGAAGAAATGCTTAAGAGCTACAAGAGATTTTTTTAGACATGAAGGTGGATATCCAATAATTACTGAACCAATGGCAGCACCTAAGATAATAATAAATTCACTTGGTTGAAAAAGGATGGCTAAAACCCCTCCGTGCATTGTGTAACCTAGGGCTACAGAACCAAATACAACAACAACACCAATTATATAAAACATATTAATTATGCATCTTTTAAATTAAATTTCATTAGTTTACTAAATATTCACAGCAAAACAACATCGTGATTATAACTGATTTTTTCTTAATTTACCAAAGAAACTTTCAATTATTTTACCAGATTCGTGTGCATTGATACCAGAATATATCTCCGGTCTATGCATACAAGAACCGCTAGTATAAAATCGCACTCCGTTTTCTACCGCACCTTGCTTTAAATCCGAGGCTCCATAATATAATCTTCCAAGTCTTGCATTCGAAATTGCGCTTGCGCACATAGCACATGGCTCCAAGGTAACATAAATATCACAATCTGATAAATTTTTGTTATCTTTTTCACTGCAAGCTATATCAATTGCCAACATTTCTGCGTGTAAATTAGGATTTTTCTTGGATTGCATTAAGTTGTGTGTTTGAGCAATTATCTGACCTCTAATTCTATCAACAATAACACACCCTACTGGTACTTCTCCAGCGTCAAAGGCTTTTTGCGCTTCTTTTAGGGCCTCTTTCATATATTTATTATTAAAATCAGACGGTTTCGAGGTCATTCATCTCCCCTTCTAATCCCGCAGGATCCTGGTGAATAATAATTTCAGCTCTTGGATATTCCTTCATCAATCTATCGGCAATTCGATCTGATATTTCATGAGCTTTGTTTAGTGATAAGGAACCGTCAAGCTCAAGGTGGAACTGAATAAAAGGCTTACTTCCGGCAGAACGAGTCTTAAGCTCGTGCAAACCTTTCGCTTCACTGAACTCTCTAACTATGGAAATAATTTTTTTGCGCTCCTCTGGACTGAATTCTTCATCTGATAAATTTCTAATGGCATCCCTAAATAATACATAGGAAGCATGCATTATATATATAGCTATACCAATTCCAGCAATCGCATCTATATACCACATAGAACTGCTTAAATATAATGATACAACCACTACAACATTAGTTAAAAAATCAGAGAAATAATGCAATTTATCTGCTGCAATGATCTTAGAACCCGTCCGTTTTACAACATAGCTTTGGTAGCATACTAATACAAATGTAAGAAATATACATATATACATTGCATTTGCTCCAACTTCAGGATTTTCTGGTGCATCGCCTAAATATAGAGCTCGTCCGGATGAAAATAGCATAAATAGGCAGGACGCAAAGAAGAAGATTGACTGAGAAAAAATTGCTAAATCCTGAAATTTATCATGCCCGAAACGATGATTATCATCCGGAGGCATAAGCGCTACCGTAACAGCAATTAAATTAATTAATGATGAAGAAATATCAAGAAACGAATCAATCAGAGAAGCTAAAAGAGACTGGGATTCAGTTGCAACCCACCCATAAATTTTTATTATCAAAATAATTCCAGCTATCACAACTGATGCATATGATGCAGATTTTATAAGAGTATTATCTTTTAGTTTCAACATATTGAATTTTTTATTTGCACTTAACGCATTGAACATTTATCATCTTAGTTGCTGATATCTTAATGTCAATTTAATGTGTTTTTATGAGGATAATAATTATGGAAAAAACAGCAAAATTATTGCTTATTGCTTTTACTTGCTTTGCTCTTCAAGGTTGTAATGGACAAATGAACAAGCAAAGCGGCGGAACTTTAATTGGTGGCGTTGCAGGTGGACTCCTTGGTTCTCAATTTGGTGGCGGGGAAGGTAAACTTGTTGCAACCGGCGTTGGTGCACTTGCAGGTGCATTGATAGGCGGACAGATTGGTAAAACAATGGATGAATACGATAGACAAATGATGGAAAAAAGCTCAAGACAAGCTTTAGAATTCTCTCCATCAGGTAATAGTGTTGAGTGGAAAAACCCAGATAGTGGAAATAGCGGGTCAATCACACCTACCAAGACTTTCAAAGAGTCAGGTCGTTATTGCCGTGAATATGTCCAAGAAGTAATGATTGGCGGAGAAAAACAAAAAGCTTATGGTAAAGCTTGCCGTCAACCAGATGGAAACTGGAAAATTATTAAGTAAAAATTTCTTTATTCTAAAAGAAGGAATTACTTATAACTAATTCGCTTGAGAAAGCGTAGCAAAAACTATAATTTAAGCTTAACTTACATATAGAAATAATGCTGCGCTTTTCTGTCAATAAAACAGCTTCACAATAATTAAATAACAATTATTATTTATATATAGTACCAAAAACAAATAGCTGCTCTATATGTAATTAGGAGGAATAGGTAGTAAAGCTGCTAACCCGCTCAAATGGAAAGTATTATTAGAAAAATTATTCCAAAATTATGACAACATTAGTAGAATTTAAATCACTATCAAAAAGCTTTAATAAAAAATTGCTAGTAGATAATATAAGCTTCAAACTAAATAAAGGAGAAATTACAACTTTAATTGGACAAAATGGAGTAGGAAAAACTACTCTAGCTAAAATTATACTTGGAAAAGAAAAGTATAATAGCGGAGAGCTTTTTATCAAGCCAAACATCAAAATTGGATATGTACCTCAAAAACTAGACTTTAGCTTTAACATTCCTATGACCGCAAAAGGACTTTTAAAAACCTTAGCTCCAGATGGAATTGATTATAATCTTATAAATCTAGAAGAATTTACTGGATATAATAAAATTAAAAACAAAGATATCTCTAATATTTCTGGAGGAGAGCTACAAAAATTGCTGCTAGTTGGAACATTAATGAGCAAACCCGATCTACTAATACTAGATGAACCAACACAGTTTCTTGACGTAACTAGCCAGCAAGAATTCTATCAAATTCTCGTAGAGCTTAAGGAAAAGCTTGAAATTACTATTTTTATGATTTCACATGACTTATTCACTGTGATGAAAAACTCTGATCAGGTTATATGCCTTAATGGTCATGTATGTTGTAGTGGAAAACCAACTGATCTTGACACTAACTCCGATTTCAAGAATGCTTTATCCGAGATTGGAGTATATGTACACAACCATCATCACAAGCACTAGACATTTCTGGTTAATTTTATGATTGAATATCAAATTGAATTTTGGAAACATTTAGCAGTCGATGCAATATCAGATGATAGTTGCTATGTATTCTCGACTGGTTTACAAAGCCCGCTGATAAATCTCTTAATCTTCAAAAAGCAGGATGTAAAAGATATTACTCCAATTATCGATAAAGCGACAAGATTTTTTGCAGAGCATAAAAATATCCCATGGGGTATCAATATTGTCGATGACGAATATTCGAGCAACATCAAAAATATATTGTTAGAAATGGGATTTCAGAATATCTGTCAACAATATGAAATAGATACTGAAATTAAACAAATTAACACAAGTAATTTATCGGAAAAAGATATTATTGAAGTGTCGGATGCAGACATGCTAGATGATTGGGTCATTCCAATTACTAGTGCATTTGAAGCAGCCGCACAAGATAGTAAATTATATCTAGATTTAAGCAAAAAAGCTTTTAGTAGCAACATTAAAGGAAAAGCAAGGTCTTGGATATGGAAAAAAAATCGTTCAATATTGTACTAATAAATCGAAATTAGCAGGCTCTAATAGAATGGTCTTTGAAAGCTCAAAGCAAGGCATAAAACTTTATAGAAAGCTTGGATTCTCAGAAACAGGTAAATCGTATATCTATAGTAAATTCAGTTTAGACGAGTAATATATTATGACTACAATAATAGCAATATCAACATTAATTGGACTGATTTTTGCGCCTCTTGGCTGCCTTGTGCTATGGAAAAGATATGTCTTTTTTGCAGATGGTTTAGCGCATGCAAGTATGCTCGCTGCTGTCATTAGTGTATTGCTTGATATTCCTATATTTTATGCCGGAATAATTAATACAGCTTTATTTGCATTTGTTGTGTTTAAATTAAAAAGAAAATCTGGAAATAATGCTGCTATCGGCCTTACTTCGAGCCTAATGATTTCTTCGGCATTAATTCTTTCTTATATCTTTCCTGGTAAATTTAATTTTGCAAGCCTACTATTTGGTGACATAGTTGTATCTAGTTCAAAAGACATACTTACTCTTAGTATATTATTAGTATCCGTAATCGCTTTCTTTATAAGTTTTTATAAAAAAATTATTCTATTAATAATTAGTAAGGATATTGCTTCCTCAAGAGAAATTAACGTGAATTTAATAGAGTTAATTTTCTTGAGCATACTTTCATTTTCAGTCCTTGCAACTATTAAAATCGTCGGTGGACTTTTGGTAACTAGCATTATCCTAATACCTGCGATGAGCGCTAGAATTATTTCAAGCTCACCCTTAATGATGATTATTTTATCTATCTTTTTTGCACAAATAATGAATGTTTTAGGGATTATCTTTTCATTCCATGCTGATCTTCCGTTTGCACCAACAATCATTCTCTGCGGAGGTGGAATTTTTATTATGATTTCAATCTATAATAAAATAAAAATAAAATTGTAATGTAATCTACTTTTAATTATTACTCAGATATTTGAAAAATTGAATCTACTGATTATATATAACTTATAACTTAATTTAAGTTTATTAGTTTTAGACAAAGAAATATGGAGGTAATGATGAATATAGATAAATTTACAGCAGCTAGCAGATCTGTTCTTTCTACTGCGCAAATGATAGCTGCAAAAAATAATCACCAACAAATTCTACCATTACATTTTTTGGAAGCTCTACTTGCTGATGAAAATAATATTATTACAAATTTGATCAACATGGCAGGAGGTGATATTCAAAATATCAGCGCAAGATGTGAAGATGAATTATCAAGAATACCATCTGTTGAAGTCAGCGGCGGCGGACAAGTATCAATGTCTTCTGAAGGTCTAAAACTTCTAGAAAAGTCTTTATCACTGGCAAAATCTAATAAAGATAGTTTTGTTACAATAGAACGTATTTTTGAAGCGCTAACACAAGATAAAACACAAGCTGGCAAGATATTAAAAGAAAACTCAATTGACGCAAAAAAAATATCTGCTGCAATTCTTTCTATGAGAAAGGGACGTAAAGCTGATAGCGAATCCGCAGAAGAAGGCTATGATGCACTTTTGAAATATGGTAGGGACGTAACTGAACTTGCAGCAGAAGGTAAGCTTGACCCTATAATTGGTCGAGATGAAGAGATTCGAAGAGCGATCCAAGTTCTCTCCAGACGTTCGAAAAATAACCCAGTATTAATCGGAGAGCCAGGTGTTGGTAAAACAGCAATAATAGAAGGTCTTGCTCAACGCGTTTATTCAAAAGATGTTCCAGAATCACTAATGCATTGCAAAATTATTGAGCTAGATATGGGATCTTTGATTGCTGGCGCTAAGTTTCGCGGAGAATTTGAAGAAAGATTGAAAGCCGTCTTAAATGAAATAAAAGAAGCGAGTGGCGAAATTATCTTATTCATTGATGAACTCCACCTGCTTGTCGGAGCAGGTAAAACTGATGGGGCTATGGATGCATCAAACCTTCTAAAACCTATGCTTGCAAGAGGAGAACTACATTGTATTGGTGCAACCACCCTTGATGAGTATCGTAAATACATTGAAAAAGATACTGCTCTTGCAAGGCGTTTTCAGGCCGTATATATTACTGAGCCAACTGTAGAAGATACCATTTCCATTATGAGGGGAATCAAAGACAAATACGAAGTGCATCATGGTATCTCAATATCAGATAATGCAATAATCGCAGCTGCGACTTTATCAAATAGATATATTACTGACAGATTTCTACCTGATAAAGCAATAGACTTACTGGATGAAGCCGCAAGCAGACTTAAAATTGAAGTATCTAGTAAACCGGAAGAACTAGATGAACTAGATCGTCGCATTATTCAAATTAAAATTGAACTATCCGCTCTAAAAAAGGAAAAAGACGAAAATTCCAAGAAGAAAGTTAAAATCCTCTCAAATGAACTTGAAGAACTAGAATCCAAATCAATGGATTTAAACTCCAAATGGCTTGCAGAAAAATCTAAAATGCACTCTGCTCAAAAACTAAAGGAAGAGCTGGAAGAAGCTAAAATTAATCTAGAGAAAGCAGAAAGAAATAGTGATCTTGCAAAAGCCAGTGAATTAAAATATGGAATCATTCCTGAACTTTCTGAAAAGCTAAAACTATCAGAAGAAAACTCTGAAAATAAACTATTAAGAGAAAGAGTGACTGATCAAGATATAGCTACACTTGTTTCTAAAATCACTGGAATACCTGTTGATAATATGCTTTCCAGCGAAAGAGAAAAACTACTTACTCTAGAGAAAAATCTTGGTAAAACTGTTATTGGACAAGATGACGCAATATCTGCTGTTAGCGATGCAGTACGAAGATCAAGAGCCGGAATCCAAGACCTAAATAGGCCTTTAGGTTCATTTTTATTTTTAGGCCCAACAGGTGTCGGTAAAACTGAATTAACTAAAGCTTTAGCGGAATTTTTATTTAGCGATAGGTCTGCAGTTCTAAGAATTGATATGTCTGAATACATGGAAAAACACTCTATTGCACGTCTAATCGGAGCTCCTCCAGGATATGTTGGATATGATCAAGGAGGTGTGTTAACCGAAGCTGTTAGAAGAAGACCTTATCAAATTATTCTTTTTGATGAAGTAGAAAAAGCTCATCCAGATATATTTAATATTATGCTACAAATTCTAGATGAAGGTAGACTAACTGACAGCCAAGGAACTCTTGTTGATTTCAAAAATACAATAATTATTTTAACTTCCAATTTAGGATCTGAAATTCTAGTCAATCAACAAGATGGTGAAGATACAAGCATGGTATATGATCAAGTTATGAAGCATGTACACGCAGCTTTCCGTCCAGAGTTTTTAAACAGGCTAGATGAAATAATCTTATTCCACCGCCTAAATAGGTCGCATATGAATAAAATAGTTGAAATTCAGCTTGAACAACTTAGATCCATAATTGCATCACAAAATATTGCACTAGAATTTGACGAAAAAGCTGTGAATTATTTAGCTGGTAAAGGCTATGATCCTGCATTTGGGGCTCGTCCACTAAAAAGAGTTATTCAAAGAGAGGTACAAAATCTCCTAGCTAAGGACTTATTATCCGGCAAATATAGCGCTGGTCAAACAATAAATCTATCAGCTAACGAGCAGAAACTAAGCATATTTAATTAATAATGATACAAATTTATCTTTATCTGAGTGGTTAATTCCATAGATATAAGCATAATATTAGCTACTCTACGCAGCCTTTCCACAAGCAATGCCTGCACACAAGAGCTGGAATGCATTAAGAAATATTTTCGATTGATTTATAGGCTAAATCAATATATTCCGGCTTTAAACTAGAATGATATAAAAATATTAAAATGCTGAATAAATAAGAGTATTTTCAAGCTCTTATATAGAGTATAATTCTCCTCGGGTTATATCAAACCTTCATCACAGCAAATTCTGCTATAATTACTCTTGTTACAAGTAATATTTTTATAGTAAATGCTCTTCCATATCAATTCTTCGCTTGCTGTGAAGCAATTATTTACATGGTATATACGACCGATCGATTGCTTCAGATTCAGAACGCTAGATTAGGAATATTGAGCCAATAGCTACTAACCTTAAACTTATCTCCTAATCGATGAACTAAGACTAGCTTAATTTCTACAACATGATTGATATCAAGAAAAAGTTTGTATTAACGTATTTTATTGATGATACTAGCTCTTCGAAGCTACTAAGTCATTGTTTTAACAAGCTCTATGATTTTTTTACGACTTTGGGGATTACTAATCTCGCCAAATGCTTTAATTAGATTCACTATTTCTTTTTCTGTAACAGCTTCTGATTCACTCTCACCATAAGATTCTTGATCTTCTGCAAGCGCAGACCCAATAGCACTGCTACTATCTTCACTCTGATCATAAAAATAGCTAATTGGAACTTTTAAGAACTTCGCAAATGCAAATAGTTTTCCGCTTGAAATACGGTTTGTAGCTTTTTCGTATTTTTGTACTTGTTGAATACTAACATCAACTGCTTTGCCTAGATCATTTTGACTTAATCCTAAGATCATCCTTCTCATTTTAAGCCTACGGCTAACAAGCTTATCTACACTGTCAGCCCTTCCCTTTTTTTCTGATTGTTGTTCAGACATCTACAATTAATTACTTAAAATTATTACATTACCCACAAGTCTTAAAGTTAAAAATACTATTTACTACAAAATCTTACAAGTGTTTTTTTAATTTAATTGACCAGAAATACAAAAGCATAACTGTTAATTGCAACATCAAGATGGCTATAACCCAGGCCAAAACGGTAATCTGTCCGTACTCAGAAAATAATGTTGGAAAGAGCAATTTCAGGGGAATAAAATCATCAATAACGTCAATTTTATTTAAATCTAACATCCTTAAAACTCGGCCAACCGGATCAATAATAGCTGAAATTCCATTATTTCCAGCTCGAATCATGGGCAATCCATTCTCAATGGCACGCATTTTACTAATTTCAAAATGCTGATAAGGACCAGAACTGTTACCATACCAAGCATCATTAGTTATATTAACAATCAGATCTGCTTCACTATTCATTATTCGTACTTCTTCTGAAAAGATAGATTCATAACAAACAAGAGGTTGAATATATAAATTCAAAGAATTTAAGTATAATATCTCACGTTCTCCAGGTGTATAATCAACCACTCCATAAGTGATTTTTTGTAAAGGTAGGTATTTTGAAAAAGGTATATATTCTCCAAATGGTACTAGGTGTGCTTTATGATAGTCAAATTGGATCTTGCCACTATCATCAAGAGCAATTAAAGATGAATAAATCTCATAGTTTTCATCTTGTACTTTATTATCATTGATACCACCAGACAATAATATTTGATCCTCTTTAGTAAAGACAGATTTTAACGTGTTAAATACTGGTTTATAGTAGTATGGTACTGTAAGCGCAGCTTCTGACCAAACGATAATATCTGGCTCCCCCTCCCGGCTTGACATTTCAACTTGTTTATCTAAGTTTTGCCAAAAAGTTTGTGGCTCCCATTTTGCGTTTTGAGGTATTGAAGGCTGTACTATGCGTACTTTCACTTCACTCAGCTCTGTAGGATTGTCTCGGAGTCTAGCAAATCCGTAACAAACTATAACGACAACAATAAACAAAGAGACAGTAATACGTATCCAAATCATCTCTTTACTGTAAAAGCTAGAACCAACATAAATTACCGCAAAACTTAAACCTAAAATACCAAAAATGCTGGAAGCTTGGATTAATATATTACTTACAGATAAGCTGTAGCCAATTAATGTCCATGGAAGTCCTGTAAATAGCCAAGAAATCAGCCATTCAATAAATAACCAAGAAATACAAAAAATAAAATGAAACAAATTATATTTCCTAAAATGCCAGACAAAGATTGAAAATAAACCATAAA
This sequence comes from Rickettsiaceae bacterium, assembly GCA_965211855.1. Classification (GTDB taxonomy): domain Bacteria; phylum Pseudomonadota; class Alphaproteobacteria; order Rickettsiales; family Rickettsiaceae; genus Megaera_A. The sequence continues at coordinate 95,379 of CBDBTV010000017.1, read as the reverse complement.
ATATTGCCATAAAGGCAGGAAGACCAAAGAGTGCAAATGGTATTGCCCACCAAAACTGCTCTATATATACACTAACTCCAAACGCTATCCAATATATCGTACTTAAATAGAGCCCTAAACCAAATAAATATCCGTAAGCAGCAGCATCTTTTCTAGATGATGCATTAGCAATCTGTGCACATAAAAAAGATAGAGCGAATAATCCAGGAAGGAAAAAAATAGGAGCAAATGCAAACCCGCAGAGTGCACCACTTATTATCGATAATTTTCTATTTGATAGCATCTTATTTAAACCACTTGCAGGAAATTCTGTTCGATGATATATAAAATTATAACAATTGTACAGATAACTTAAAATAACAAGGATTTATCATTATGGCAGATACAGCAAAACTACTCGAAGGCAAGAAAGGTATAATAACTGGAGTTGCAAATAATTTATCAATTTCTTGGGCTATTGCTCAGGAAGCAAAGAAGCATGGAGCAGAAATTGCTCTAACATACCAAGGTGAAATCCTAGAAAAAAGGGTCATGCCTCTATCTGAAGAACTTGGATGTGCATTTGTTCAGGAATGCGATGTAACCGATGAAACTTCAATGGATAAACTGTTTGAAGTGGCTAAAGAAAAGTGGGGCAAGGTTGATTTTATAATACACGGAATTGCATTTGCTGATAAAGATGAGCTAAAAGGCAGATATATCGACACTAGCCTGAAGAACTTCTTAAACTCGATGAATATATCTTGTTACTCACTAACAGCACTTGCAAAAAGGGCTGAACCACTTATGAGTGATGGCGGATCAATTATTACCCTTACCTATTATGGAGCAGAAAAAGTTATCCCGTTTTATAATGTTATGGGATTAGCAAAATCTGCCCTAGAAACTAGCGTAAGATACTTAGCAAATGATATGGGACCAAATAATATTAGAGTCAATTCAATATCAGCTGGACCAATCAGAACACTAGCAGCAAGCGGAATAGGCGATTTCAAATCTATGCTAAAAGCTCATGCAAGCACTGCGCCTCTTAAGAGGAATACAACTCAACAAGATGTAGCTGGTGCTGCTTTATATTTATTAAGTGACCTTTCATCAGGAGTAACAGGCGAAAACCACTATGTTGATTCTGGATATAACGTAATGGGAATGAGTTTTTCTGGAAAAGAATAGGAAGTAGATATTTTAATCTATTAACTTGATATTCTATATTGAAACACTGGATAGACGGGCTTTGCTTTCTATGAAGGAAATAGGTTGTTAACTTAATATGAAGCATAGCCCAACAAGCAATCCACAGCTTTCTTGTCATTGCAAGGAACGAAGTGACGCGGCAATCTCCTAATTTAATACTCGACGACATACACATCTATACTAAGATAACCACGCTTGCACTCGCTATGATTTTATAGTTTGTTACTAAGACTTGATTCTCCAACCAGTTTTAATAGCTTTATCAAGTACAAAATAGAGAATCATATTTGCTAACATAAGGAAAACGATCCCAACTAATATGCTTCCATCTGCTCTGCCTGTGATGCAATATCTGAATCCATCAATTATATAAAAAAATGGGTTTACCAGATTTATCTGCTGAAAAAATACAGGAAGCGCTTTTACTGAATAGAATGTACCAGAAAGAAATGATAACGGCGTTATCAAATAACTAGTAATCGCTGAATGTTGATCAAATGTATTAGCAATTAAACCAGATAGTATCCCCAATTTTCCAAGCAATGTGCATGAAGCGAGTAAGTAGAAAATCATTAATAATGGATGATGCAAGGTATAGTCAATAAATGGAGCAAGAGCAATCGTCACGGCAACTCCAACTAGCAAACCACGCAAAACTGAACCAATTGTAAATGCGAATATAATCTCTGCACTACCCAATGGCGGGGTAAGTATATCAGTAAGATATCCTATTACTTTACTCATAATAAAAGAAGAAGAGCTATTTGCAAATGCATTCTGAATAATACTCATTGCAATTAGGCCGTAACCCATAAAATCAATAAACTTTATACCATCAATATCTGGTCTATTTGCTCCAATTGCTAAAACGAATACCGCTAAAAAAATAAGGGCTGAAACAACCGGAGTTAAAATTGTTTGATTATATACACGAAGAAATCTTTTTATTTCGCGAAGAGTCAATGTATATGCGCCGTACCAGTTAATTTTTTCCATAATAATTTTATAATTTATCTACTTGTATTTCATATAAGGCTATATTAGTTTGTTACTTAGTCTTCTGTCAATTTAGTTATATTATCCTCGACATGAAAAACATTATTATTTTTATCTCAATGTTATTCATAAGCATATTCTGTTTATACATATATTTTTTTGAGGATTTTATTATGGAAATTGGAGAGCAAGAAGCGGCAAGATTACGAAATGAATTACATAATCTAGATATTAGAGACTTTTTTGATCGTGAATTCTATTATGATAAATTATTATATATTATTGCAAGTGGCGAAGGGTTTAAACCCCAAGTATATAGAGACACAAAGGGAATATTAACTATTGGTTATGGCTTTAATATGGATAGAGGCAGCACATCTCAAAATGAGTGGAATAATATTTTCAAAGGAACCTTATCTTTCGAAGATGCTAAAAATGGCGAGATAGAAATCACTCAAGTGCAAGCAAGAGCTCTAAAAAAATTTGGAGTAGGGTTGAGAGAAAAAGAACTTGCAAAAATATACGCTCCATATTGGCATAAAATGCGACTTAATGAAAGAGCTATATTAACAGATCTATACTATCAACAACCAAAACTTGCTGGTAGTAAAACAAGATTTTGTTCTAATTTAAAAGAATATTATAGAACTGGTAATCCAGATTATTTTGAATTAGCTGTCGCTGAATTAAAATTACATTCTAGCTATTCAAAAAATCCTATAGAAAGAATAGGCTTGCAGAACCGAAATGATATTCGAGCAATTATTTTTGATTCAAGAAATAGCCCTTTATACTCAAATCCACATGATGACTTAATACCAGAAGACAAAAAAATTAAAGTTACCCTAGGAGAAACAATAATTCCAAAAGAAATTAGTGCAAAATTTCCAAAGACCAGTGATGTAGGTGATTACTACATTTGGAGAACACGCATGGATGATAAAGTTAGGTCTGATCATACAAAATATGAAGGACGAGTTTTTAGGCATGACGCTCAGATGATGCATCCTAGCGAAGATTACAATTGTAGATGCTATAAAGAACGACTACCCATCAACGCCGAAATTATAGAACAGAAAAGTAATATATTCGAAGACTCTAACAGCAAAGAAGATGACTATAGTGAATATATTTCTACAATTTATATAGCACCTAAGAAAGAATATTTCTTAAGTTAGTTCTTCTTATAAAAAACTAATTGATAAACAGCCAAAATATTCTATGTAAATTTTCTAATAAGTATGATATATTTCGCAAAATAATTTTATTAACTAAATATTAGTCTTTCCAAATGACGAAAAAGCTTTTCATTAAAACATATGGATGTCAGATGAATGTTTATGACTCAATCAAGATGCAAGAATTACTTGCGCCGTTTGGATTTGAGTCAACAGAATATCTTAGTGATGCAGATATGGTAATTTTAAATACATGCCATATTAGAGAAAAAGCATCCGAAAAAATTTATTCAGAACTAGGAAGAATTAAAAAAATTTCTGACACAAGAGAGAATCGTTCTGAAATGATTATTGCTGTTGCTGGCTGTGTAGGGCAAGCAGAGGGTGAAGAAATATTCAGACGTGCCCCGTATGTTGATATAGTAGTTGGCCCTCAATCATATCATACCCTACCCGACTTAGTCGCAAAATTAGCTAGATCAGAAAAACATTTAATTGAACTAGATTTTATTGAGGAAGAAAAATTTGATAATTTACCTCAGGACTTTAAAGCACAAGGATCAAGTGCATTTATTTCGATTCAAGAAGGTTGTGATAAGTTTTGTACATTTTGTGTAGTACCTTATACTAGAGGTGCAGAATTTTCTCGGAATGTAGAAGAAATTTACCGTGAATCTATGGCTGTAGTAGGCAAAGGTGCCAAGGAAGTGCACCTGCTAGGACAAAATGTAAATGCATATCATGGAAAAGCTGCAGAAGATGAAAAATATAATTTATCTGATTTAATTCGCCATGTTGCGAAAATTAATGGCTTAGAACGTATTAGATATACTACTTCGCATCCCAGAGACATGGATGATGATTTAATTGCTTTACACGGCACCGAAAAAAAACTAATGCCCTTCTTACATTTACCAATTCAATCTGGTTCAAATAAAATATTAAAAGCGATGAATAGAAAGCATACGCGCGAAGAATATTTTACTATTATCGATAAATTACGAGTTGCAAGACCAGATATTGTTATGTCATCTGACTTTATTATAGGCTTTCCTGGTGAAACTGATGAAGATTTTGCCGATACTTTAGACCTTGTGAAAAAAGTTAGATACGGGCAGTGCTTTTCTTTTAAATATAGTCCAAGACCAGGAACTCCAGCTGCATCAATGCAGCAAGTGCCTGAAGCTGCAAAAATAGAAAGATTAGCAACATTACAAAAAGAACTATCCAAGCAGCAATTAGAATTAAATGAATCCAGTGTTGGTAAGATTTTACCGGTATTATTTGAAAAAAGTGGTAAGTATGATGGTCATATTGTTGGAAAGACGCCTTACATGCAATCTGCTTATGTAGAAAATGCTGATAAAAGCTTGATTGGTAAGATAGTTAATGTCAAAATCAACAAGGGAATGGCTATCAGCGTTTCTGGCGAAATAATTGATTAATTTCTTTATATAAAAAACACATTCATGCTCTTAAGATTTATTATTTTTTGCACTAAGATGGCTTTATTTTTTGGAACAATAGGGTTAGCTGTTGGTGCATATATAATATATCACTACAGTCGTGATTTACCAGATTACACTCAACTAAAGCAATACCATCCTCCTTCAATCACTCGTATGTATTCTGCTGACGGTAAGTTGATTGAGGAATATGCAAGAGAGCACAGAATTTTCGTACCAATCAGCGCTATCCCTAAATCACTCGTTGAAGCTTTTGTTGCAGCAGAAGATAAGAATTTTTATCATCATTCTGGAATTGATATATTTAGTATCATCAGAGCAGCGTTGAATAATATTTCTCACATAATTAATAAAGGTCGTGTTGAAGGCGGTTCAACAATAACTCAGCAAGTTGTAAAGAATTTCCTTCTTACTTCTGAGCGCTCACTGGATAGAAAAATCAAAGAAGCAATTTTGTCATATATGGTATCACAAGTTTTTACCAAAGATGAGATCCTGGAATTATATTTGAATCAGATCTACCTAGGAAAAGGAGCATATGGAGTTGCATCAGCTGCACTAAACTACTTTAATAAATCAGTAGAAGAGCTGACTCTAAATGAATCTGCAGTACTTGCCTCACTTCCTAAAGCTCCGTCAAAATTCAACCCTGAAAGAAATTATAAAAGGGCTTTTGAGCGAAAAAATTATGTTTTAGGCAGAATGTACGATGATGGTTATATAAGCGAAGATCAGGCAAGAAAAGCCATTGAACTACCAATCAAGATGGCAAAATTTGATAAAGTGCAAACTATGGATGCGGATTATTATGCAGAAAAAGTTCGCGATGAAGTTATTGGTATGTTTGGTGAAGAATATTTCTATACTGCAGGACTTACAATTCTCACCTGCGTTGATTCTAAAATTCAAGAAGCAGCTGCAAATGCATTACGTTTTGGGATTAAAAAATACGATATGAAAAGAGGCTATCGAGGTCCGTTGAAAAATATTAGCTTAGTTAATTGGCAAGATGATTTAAGAGTAACACCTAATCCACCAGGCATCCGCCATTATAAACTTGCAATTATTCTTTCTGTACAAAATAATCAGGCAAAAATTGGTCTAAAAAGTGGTAAAACATCAAATATTTTCTTAAAAGATATGAAATGGGCTGCAACTAATTTAAAATCTGTGAAGAAAATTTTAAAAGCTGGAGACCTAATTGTTGTTGAAAAAGTTGGTAAAAACTATCAATTACAGCAAATTCCAGAAGTAAATGGTGGCATCATGATTCTTGAAAATGGAACAGGACGTGTACTTGCTGCTGAAGGAGGATATGACTATAGTGTAAGTAAGTTTGATAGGACAACTCAAACAAAACGTCAGCCAGGCTCATTAATAAAGCCTTTCGTATATCTATCCGCACTTGAAAATGGAGCAAGACCAAACGATATTTTTGAAGATGCTCCAATTGAAATTGAACAAGGGCCTGGGTTACCTATGTGGAAACCACGAAATTATGAAAGAAACTTTTTAGGCCCGATGACCCTAAGAAAAGGACTAGAAAAATCACGAAATACTGTAACCGTACGGGTTGGTCAGTTCGCTGGTACGCCAAAAGTAACAGAAACTATTAGGCGCTTTGGCATTAATGATAATCCTCTAGCTGTACACTCAATTGTTCTCGGTGCTATTGAAACTACTCTTGCAAGAATGACTTTAGCATATGGAATTATTGCTAATGGAGGTAGAAAATTAGAACCTCACTACATAGAACTAATAAAAGATCGCAAGGGTAACGTAATATATAAGCGTGATTACACAGAATGCCCAGAATGTAAAAGTTATAAACTTGATGAGCAAGGCAAGATAATGCCGCCTGAAATTAAAGTAGCTAAAGGACAGATAATTACTGATGAAGCTAGCAACTATCAACTAACTTCACTGATGATGGGAGGAATTCAGAGAGGAACCGGAAGAGGAGCTAAACATATAAAACAGATAATAGCTGGTAAAACTGGTACTACAAATAAAGCAAAAGATACTTGGTTTATGGGTTTTACTCCTAAAATGGTTGTGGGCACCTACATCGGTTACGATAATCCAAAAAGCCTAGGTAAACGTGTTTCTGGGGCTTCAGTTGCACTTCCTGTATTTGTCAATTTTATGGAAAATGGCTATAAAGATATGCCATCAGTCGATTTTGTTGTACCTGACTCAATTATGCTTGCATCCATTGACTATGAAACAGGAAAACCTTCTACAGAAAAAGGAGCTATCATCGAAGCATTTAAAGTTAATCATTTCAACCCAATGTTTGAAAATATTGAAACAGATACCCAGCATACCGTGCAACAAAATGACAATGATCCTTTCGCAAAAATTCAGGACTACGACACTTCTCAAGAGTTATATTAATATATTATTATAAATTGATAAAAGAGTTTTATTAGCACCCATTAGTTGATCTTGCGCACTAGCTATTTTATTACTATATTGAAATTATAAACATTTTTTGGATTATATGTATGGTATTATTAAATAGTCATTTCGACACTGAAAACGCACAGCATACTGGTGGAGTTACAGGTAGTGCAAGAGTAAAACATAAAGTTAAAAACATATTTTACCAATTAAAACCCTCAATACTGTCAAATACTCTGATGAGAAGATTTAAGGCAGGTCACGTAGACAGAGAGAATTTCGGTGAAGTGATAGCATCAAAGATTTCAAGAAGCATAATGTCTGGAATTGATCGTGAATCTGTTCCCGAAGTCTCTTTAGTATATAACAGCAACCTAAAGCAAGTCCAGATTGCATCAAAATATCTGACAGGTAACAAAGTTAGAACTCTGGATGATTATGCAAAAGAAGGAGGCGCAGTTTTCAAAAAACACGCCGTTTTTGTTTCTAAACCCACTGGTAAAGCTAAAGAATTCGATTTAAGCGGAGAAAAAAATTCCTCATTAAGAAAAGGCCTTGCCTACTCAATTGCTCTATCTTCAATAGTTGGAGACCATGACGTTAATCCAGGTAATATCATGATGGTTGACAATAAAGTTGCCAGAATAGATTTTGGCCACGCTTTTAATGACCTAATAAATACTTCAAAAATATTTGGCGGAGGTTTAAGAAATAGCAACAGAACACTCGACTTCATTAATAGAGAACATGTAGCTGCATTCCCTCCTCCTGGAGCAAAATCAAAATTATGGAGAGATTATCCAGGACTTATACCATCTGAAGAAATAGCACAAGCATACCACGATCTATCAAGGCCAGATAATAATGTTACTCAAGGAGTTAACGAGGCAAAAGCTGAGTTTCAAGATCTTTTGAATCACGTTAGAAAAAATGGTACAAAAAAAGAAATTAAAGCTGTAACTAAGCATGTTATTTCATCTCTCAAAGCTATTAATAGTAGTATTGGCGGGCCTAAAATAAAATCTAGTTCAAAAAACGCAGATAAGTTTCTTGACGAAGTATTTGATAATCTTGGAGAATTTTGTTCAGAAAATAGAAGACAGATGCAAGGAGTATCAAAATTATTAAAATTACCCGAACTGTGGATAAGCGATTTCATTTTATAAATTGTTCTAAAGATGGCTTATCAGTACGAAGCTGATAGTTTATTAGTCCAGCAAATAAGTGACAAAATGCATTTATTGGAGATCTATGTCTACTATGTATCAAGGTGTTTAACGACTTTATAGATGAGAAGATTGTTTCTATAAATGGACGTTTCATTAACATCATTTTATCATTTATATCCATTAGACAATTCTTCATATTTTTTCTGATTTTAGTGATTAAAGTTGTACCCTGTTCAAATAATTCAGTGAATAATTTTTTGGAGATATAACCTTTATCACCAATAAGTTTGCAAGAGATATCTTTTAGCATTTGCTTTACTGGAGACCTGTCATCTACATTCCCGCTAGTAACATGCATGCGTACAATTTCTCCGTGACTATTAAAAATAAAGTGCAACTTAAAGCCAAAGAACCAACCAGTTGAAGTCTTACCTTTTCCAGCTAAGTCTTTAAAAACTTTATGACGTTTCTCTCGCAGCCTATGGCATACAACCATTGGAGTAGAGTCGATAAACATGTATTCAGTTATCTTACCCTCAAGGGATTTTAACATGCATAATACAGCAGGAAAGGCTAGCTTTATCAATGATATAAAGCGATCATAATGGACTAAGTAATTGAATAAATTTCTGTTATTTCTCATAAGTTCTAAGTAAAAATATTTAAAGCAAGCCATACCAGATTGATGGAAAGCTATTAAGATTGTTATTATCTCCGATAAGCTCATACTGCTTGGTCTATTACGTTTTCTTAAACCGCTAGTAAGAAGAGACTTTTTGTACCAATTTTCAAATCCTTTATAAAAATCATCGACAAAGCAGAACAAAGTATCGTAGTCTATATTCATTGGGGTACTCTTTAGTTGTTTAAAAAAGCCAGAATACCCCAATACCAACTACTATGCAGCTTTTTTGTTATCCATAGTTCGGGTTAAAATTACAAAGTGATATAGATAAAACTTTAGAAGAAATAGCAAAAAGCGGTAAAGAACCAACAAAAAAACAATTAGGAATAATTCGCGCCCAGTATAATGAGCTCAAGCAAGAAAAGGGTATAGGAAAAAGAAGCTGGTGGAGACCTGGTATCAGGTGGGCAAAATGTGAATCAGGTACTAGAAGCTCACAAAGGTTCTCTGAGAAGCTATATAAAAAGCCGAGCTAAACAGTTAGGCGTTGATAAATCGCTTGCAAAAGACTTTGCAAATAAAGCCAAATATGCGTCACCAATAAAAGATGACAGTTTAGAGAGGAACGAGCCGAATAAAACCGCTAATAAAGCAGTAAATCCGCACCACAAATCTCCGTCAATTGTGGTTCAAGCTAACTTACCTCAAAAATCAGCTGCAAAACCCAAAACTGTATCGCGTTGAACTGGATAGCCGAACATTTACACCTCTTGATGACAAATGATTCCTTCATTGCGAGGAGTGTAACGACGCGGCAATCCATTTGCCTAACAGCAGCAATATAATAAAACAATGAATCTAACTTATAGCCACTTGGTAAAATAGAAAAAACTCTTTATTGCAAGCTAGATTAGCTGAAACAGTGTAATAATTTGCTAGTTTAGTGCCTGATGATTCTAATGAATCGCCGCACATTTGCCTTTGCTATGACAACTGCAAGAAGCCTCTGTGATAAGCACACTGAAACACTGGAATCTTTGTATTGCGCCCACAACCGCTGCAACCCAAATGAAATAAAAACAACATGATTGAAAATGGTAGCGAGGGAGGGACTTGAACCCCCGACACGCGGATTATGATTCCGCTGCTCTAACCAGCTGAGCTACCCCGCCACAAATAAAATTAACTATAACTAATACTAGGCTGAATGTAACAATCTTAAACTTACATAAAAGACCAAGAACTACAACTTCGACATTCAAAATTAACTACTACTAATTCCATAGCAATATGAAGCAAAAAAGATTTAGATTCAAGCAGTTTTTATCCAAATCCAAAAAATAATTATTTTATACTAACTACCACACCACCTGTCATTTTAACTAAAGATTCAAAATTTAGCTCAAATACACTATTTGGTGTTCCAGCTGCTGCCCATATAGATTCATATTGCTTCAAGTCTTGATCTATATAAACTTTTTCTATTTTTGTCCTGTGAGCAATTGGAGGAATGCCACCTATTGCAAAACCTGTTACCTCTCTAGTAAAATCAGCATCAGCTTTTAATATTTTTTCACCCACAAAATCTTTGATAGATTTTTCATTTATTCTATTAATACCACTTGCTAAAACTAACACAGGCTTATTACTTTGTTTAGATTTAAATATTATTGACTTACATATCTGACCAACTTCGCAACCAATTGCTTTTGCTGCATCATCTGCAGTCCTTGTGCTTTCTTGGAGAGTTTTAACTTCAAAACTCATACCAACATCTTGTAAAAAATTTTTGATAATTTCAGAACTTCTTGATAAAGAAATATCAGACATATATTTAGAACAACTAATTTATATATAAAACAAAGCCCAGAACTAAAAATCCTGGGCTTATATATATTAACGTTTAGAGAACTGAGTGCTCTTACGCGCTTTACGCTTACCGTATTTCTTACGCTCAACAACCCTTGAATCTCTTGTTAAGAAACCATTCTTTCTTAAAATAGAATGAAAATCATCCGAGATACAATCAAGAGCTCTTGCAATACCATGAATAATAGCTCCAGCTTGACCAGTTGTTCCACCACCTTTTGTAGTACAAACAACATCATACTGCGCAGTAGTATTAGTATCAACAAAAGGTCTTAATATTGCTGTTCTGTAGGACTCACGTGGAAAGTACTCAGAAAAATCTTTATTATTTACAGTAATTTTACCTTTACCTGGCTTAACCCAAACTCTTGCAACAGAATTTTTTCTTTTTCCAGTTCCATAACCACCACCATTTGGTGTAGATTTTTTTGATTTGCACTGAATAACTTTCGGCGCTTCAGATACAGGAGCCACAGTAGCAGGAGCCTTTACTCCTTTTGCTTGTTCTTCTAATTCCTTAAGTGTAGGTACTTCCATTATGATTACTTCTTATTTTTTGTATTTTTTTCAGCAATATCAAAAGCAACAGGCTTTTGTGCAGTGTGTGGATGCTCAGCATCTGCATAAACATGCAAATTACCAAATTGTTTATTACCCATTTTATTTCTGCTAAGCATTCTTTTAACTGCCATCTGCACAACTCTTTCTGGATACTTACCTAAAAGAATTTTGCCAGCTGTTGTCTCTTTAATTCCACCTGGGAAACCAGTATGGCGATAGTAAAATTTACCATCTTTTTTATCTGCTTTATTTCCAGAAAGATGAACATGCTTCGCATTAATAATTACTACATGATCACCACAATCCATATGCGGTGTAAATGTTGGCTTGTGTTTGCCACGAAGCAGAATAGCTGCTTGACTAGCTAAACGGCCAAGAACAATATCTTTAGCGTCAATGATAAGCCATTTTTTTTCTATTTCTGATGGCTTTGCTGAATAAGTTTTCACAGGTAATACTTCTATTAATTAGACATTTTGCACGTAAAAATAGCAGTTATATACCTATATTGTCAAGGACAATTTCATTTTTTTCAAATAGCAAGCAACTTCCTGGAAATTATAGCATTTTCCAAGCAAATAATAAATATTAAAAATTGCTATTTTTATACAGTCTCAATTTGTTTCTAAGTGCTTTTTAGTAGGCTTTTGCATTGGGGTAAATTTAAATGTAAATTCATCATCTTTTTTTAATAAATCGACATTAGCAGATCCACCATTTCTTAATTTACCGAATAAAATTTCATCCGCAATAGCCTGTTTGATATGAGTATCAATCGCTCTATCAAGCTCCCGAGCACCATTATTATTAAAACACTTCTCAACAAAATACTTTTTCACTCCAGCGCCAACACTGAGCCTTACTTTTTTATCGGCTAGCTGCGCACCAAGTTCTTTAATGTTTTTAGAGACTATCTTATCAACTATTCCATCAATCGGGTTAAATAATACTATATTATCCAAACGGCTTCTAAATTCTGGGCTAAATTGTTGATTTATTGGATCAAGATTTAATGTTGGAATCGAGCTGCTTTTATCATTCTCACTAAATCCAATTGCAGCCTTTTCTTTTTCAGCAACAATGTTTGTAGTTAAAATAATCATAGTATTCATAAAATTAATATGCTTACCTGTACTATCCGTAAGATTTCCTTCATCCATAATCTGTAATAAAATATTAAATATTTCCGGATGAGCTTTCTCAATTTCATCAAATAGCACTACGGAGTAAGGGTATTTTGCAACCTCTTCAGTAAGCATTCCTCCTTGATCAAAACCAACGTAACCAGGAGAACTACCAAGCAGTTTTGATATGGAGCTACTTTCAGAAAACTCTGACATATCAAACTTTATTAACTTCATATTATTGAAAATAGCAAGCTGCTTTGCGAGTTCTGTCTTGCCCACTCCAGTTGGTCCTGCAAACAAATAACAACCTGTCGGTCTATCGCCTTTCTTTAATCCTGCCTTAGATAATTTTATACTAGCACATAAATCATCAATAGCTTGATCTTGACCAAAAATACACTTCTTTAAATTCGTACTAAGTTGCCTTAATTGGCTAATATCATCTGCTTTATCACCAATATTGGGTATGTTTAAAATACTTGAAAGTAAATCTTCTATATGCTTATTAGTTATAGTTGTTTTCTTCCCCGAACCATCCATTTTACTTCTAGCACCAGCTTCATCAATCAAGTCAATCGCTTTATCGGGCAAGTGCCTATCATTTATATATCTTTCTGATAAGTGAATTGCAGCTTTTAATGCAGAATCAGAATAAACCACTTTGTGGTGCTTTTCATAATACCCTTTCAGACCTTTTAAAATTTCCATAGTTGAGTCTTCATCAGGCTCTTCGACAACAATTTTTTGGAACCTTCTGACGAGCGCCATATCTTTTTCAAAATGGTTATGATATTCTTTAAAAGTCGTAGAACCTATACATCTAAGTTCGCCTTTTCCAAGAGCTGGTTTCAAAAGATTACTAGCATCAGTTGCACCGCTATTAGTCGAACCTGCACCAATAATTGTGTGAATTTCATCAATAAATAATATTGCTTCCTTATTATTTTTCAAAAATTCCAGAAGATTCTTTATTCTCTCCTCGAAATCACCACGAAATTTTGTACCTGCTACTAAACTACCAATATCAAGTGAATAGATTACTACGTTTTTAAGTAAATCAGGTACATCACCTTTAACAATACGAATAGCCAAACCTTCAGCAATAGCAGTTTTCCCTACTCCAGGCTCACCGACTAAAATTGCATTATTCTTTTTTCTTCGGCATAAAATTTCTATAGTTCTTTGAATTTCATTTTGTCTACCAATCAAACAATCAATAGCATCTGTATCCGCCCTTTCATTAAGGTTAACACAAAATTTTTCAACATCATCTTCTTCACCAGATTTGTCAGCTATTTCTTTTTTGAAATTTTCAAACTTCTCCTTATCTTCTGGTTTTACTTGATTTTCTACCAGTGTAATTTGTGTTGTTTGACTTTGTGCAGACTCATCTTTATCACCGCCCTCTCTTTTCTTTATATAGCTGAGAACATCTTGACGAGATAATCCTTCTTCGCGCAAACAAAGCAGCGCATATGCTTCATGCTCAAAAAAGAACTCAGCTAGCACATGTAGTCCATTAATTATTTTATTTCCACTAGCTTGGCTATGTAATGCAGCTCTTTGAATAATACGCTGAAATCCAGCAGTTGGCTTTGCTTCTTTTACATCCTCATACACAAGCTCTGCCAAATCATGTTGCAAATAATTTTTCAGTCTTTTCTTAAAAGTTTCTAAAACAACACCATTTTCAAGAAAAATTTCTTTTGCATCTTTATCATCAGAAAGCGCCAGAAGCAAATGTTCGTACGTTGCATATTCATGCTTACAATCTGATGCAATTGTTAGAGCTTTTCTCAATGTAAGTTCTAAATCGTTTGAAAGCATATCATCACCTTGCTGTTGCATTTTTCCTTATATGTAATATTAACTATAACAGAACTACACCTATACTTAATCGGAATATTGGCAATAAACAGCAATTTTATCTAGATTTGTTGTATGAGTTCATATTATGTAGTATGGTAAAAATAAATAACACTAAATTAGACTTGATTAATCATGGGTAATAAAATCTTAGATAAAATATTTATAGTTCTTGCAGGATTGCTTGTTGTATTTGCAGTTGCCAAAATCTATTCTGGATATATATCCTCCGAAAAAGTAAAAAACATTGAACCATCAGAACAAAACTTGGATATAGTAATGTATGCAAAAACAGGCTGTATATATTGCTTAAAAGCAAAAGAGCTTTTAGAAATAAAACAGCTTAAATATAAAAAAATTGAACTATCAAATAATAGAGATCTTCATTTAAAATTAGCAAATCAAACAGGACAAACCACTGTTCCTTATATATTTATCAACGATGATTTCATAGGTGGTTTTCGGGAATTGCAAAATTTGGAAAATGAAGGAAAACTATAAAAGTAAAATAATTTTTTAGCTAGGAGAGTAATTTAATGGCATATGTCCCAATAGTAGTAGAACAAACAGCAAAAGGTGAAAGATCTTATGATATATACTCCAGACTCTTGAAAGAGAGGATTATATTCGTAAATGGTGAATTCGAAGATCAAATGGCAAACTTAATCGTAGCACAGCTACTGTTTTTAGAGGCGGAGAATCCAGAAAAAGAAATCTATATGTATATTAATTCTCCTGGCGGCGTTGTGAGCTCTGGGCTTGCGATTTATGATACAATGCAATATATCAAACCCAAAATTGCAACTCTTTGTATTGGCCAAGCGTGTTCAATGGGTGCTACAATTCTTCTTGCCGGTGAAAAAGGCATGAGATATGCACTACCTAATAGCCGAGTTATGATACATCAACCTATTGGAGGATATAGAGGCCAAGCGACAGATATTGAAATTCATGCGAAAGAAACCATGAAAGTCAAAAAAATATTACATGAAATCTATTCTAAACACTCTGGGAAAACCCTTACTCAAGTAGAAAAAAGTATGGAAAGAGATAATTTTATGTCTCCTAAAGAAGCCAAGGATTTTGGGCTAGTTGATAAGATAATTGAGAATAGAGATTTAATGCTTGTTAAAAAGTAAATATTTACTTTCTAGTAATAAGCTGTTAATAGTTGTATTATATTGTAAATTTGGGTAAATGATGACTGAAGATTCTGATAAAAAATCGCTACATTGTTCATTCTGCGGGAAAAACCAATTTGAAGTAAAAAAACTAATTGCAGGTCCCTCTGTTTTTATTTGTGATGAGTGTACGGAAATATGCTTAGATATAATTAAAGAAGAAGCTAATGAAACTGTAGAAGAAATTATATCTTCTATCCCCACTCCAAAAGAAATTTGCAAGACTCTTGATGATCATGTAATAGGACAAGATAGAGCTAAAAAAATATTATCGGTTGCTGTTTATAACCATTACAAAAGACTTGAAAATTTGTCTGACGATAAAAGCGAAGTTGAATTATTTAAATCTAATATAATGATGATTGGTTCAACAGGCTCTGGTAAAACACTTCTCGCTCAGACACTCGCAAAAACATTGGATGTTCCTTTTACAATGGCTGATGCAACTACATTAACTGAAGCAGGCTATGTTGGTGAAGATGTTGAAAACATCTTACTCAGACTATTGCAAGCAGCAGATTTCAACGTTGAAAAAGCTCAAAAGGGTATAATCTACATTGATGAAATCGATAAAATTGCAAAAAAATCTGAGAATGTTTCAATTACGCGCGATGTTTCTGGTGAAGGTGTACAACAAGCTCTGCTTAAAATCATGGAAGGAACAGTAGCATACGTCCCACCTCAGGGAGGAAGAAAACATCCTCAGCAAGATTTCATCCAGGTTGACACATCAAATATACTATTTATTTGCGGTGGTGCTTTTATGGGAATTGAAAGTATAATAACTGCTAGAAGTGACAAAAGCGCAATAGGCTTTGCTGCAAACGTCAAAACCAAAGATGATTTGCGTAATAGTGATATTTTAGAAAATCTTGAAATTGAAGATTTAGTGAAATTTGGTATGATTCCAGAATTTATTGGCAGATTACCAGTAGTAACTACTCTAAAAGACCTAGATAAAGAAGCCTTGATCAGCATCTTAACAAAGCCTAAGAATGCTATCATTAAGCAATATCAAAAACTATTCGAGCTTAACGAAGCAACTTTAAGCTTCACGGAAGACGGACTTGAAGCTGTAGCAGACAAAGCTTTAAAAAGAAAAACTGGAGCAAGAGGATTGAGATCCATCATCGAAGAGATGCTTCTAGAAAATATGTATAACTTCTCTGATCTTAGAAATAAGGAAGTTGTATATAACCGACCTGCAGTGGAAGATAAAGAAAAGGCAAAGATCAAAGCAAAAAAACCTGCCAAAATTGCCAAAGCAACTACAGCTGCAAAATCGTCAAAAAACAAGCTGGCTGTCTAAATTATGACACTTCAGAATATCAACAGATCTGAACAATTAAAACGATTTGTTGATGAGTATTTTGTATCAACCTCATATTCTATAGAACCAATTGTAGGCGACGCTGGGCTTCGTGATTATTTAAGAGCAAAAACGAATGATGCAAGCTATATCATTATGGATTGTCCTCCAAGCTATACAAGCATTGAGCCATTTATAAATATTGCAAATTTTTTAAATGAGAATGATTTTTCTGCTCCAGAAATTATAAAATCAGATATTAAGAATGGCTTCCTAATACTGCAAGATTTTGGCAATTTAAGCGTTAAAGATTATCTATTGAAACGTGGCAAAGAGGAACAAGAGAGTACTTATCACGCTAGCATTGATCTGCTAATTCAATTGCAAGAGACTAGTCCGCCAAAAAACCTAAAACTATTTGATAATGATTTGATGCATGCAGAGCTTAGTGTATTTACAGATTACTATATTCCGCATAAAACAGGAAAAGCTCTATCAAAAGAAGAGTTGAAAGAATTCAATAAAATTTGGCAAGATATTTTAGCAAGCCAAGCACCTCTTAATAATAGTATTATTTTAAGAGATTATCATGTAGAAAATATGATGTATCTTCAAGAAAAACAAGGGATCCAAAAACTTGGACTACTAGATTTTCAAGATGCATTAATTGGCTCACCAATTTATGATTTAGTTTCAATTTTAGAAGATGCAAGAATTGATATTGATCGAGATTTTGCTCTCAGCTGCGCAAAATATTATGCAAAAAAGAAAAAAGTGGATCTACAGCATACGCTGCTAAATTATCATATACTAGGTGCTCAAAGAAATTCGCGAATTCTAGGAGTTTTTACTCGAAAATACTTACGAGATAAAGACGATACTTATTTACAATATATTCCAAGAGTGCTTAAATATCTTGAGTATGATTTATCACATCCAATTCTTGGAACCGATCAAAAATTGGCTTTTAAAAACACAGATAATGTAATTTTTATGATAGATACAATAATGCTATTTGCAGCAGGCCTTGGAAATAGAATGCGTCACCTGACAGAGAATAGCCCAAAGACTCTTCTGCCAATATTAGGTAAGCCAATTCTCCACCACGCGCTTGAATTATGTAGAAGCTACCCATTCAAAAAAATTGTAATCAATACACATTACTTAAGCAAACAAGTAGAAAAATCTATTGAGGATTTTAAAGAAGAAAATCCTGACATGCCGCAAATAGTTATCGTCTATGAAGAAGAGCTTCTAGAAACAGGCGGGGCTGTTAAAAACGCACACAACATTCTTGGTGATGAGCCGATTTTTACTCTGAATACTGATATTGTACTTCGAGCTGAGTATAATATATTCGAATTTATGCTCAAAAAGTGGGACAAAGATAAGATGGATTTCTTGCTTTTAATGCAGCCATACGAAGATTCTGTTGGATATTCGGGGCACGGAGATTTTGACCTTGATCAACAAGGAAAACTGATTAGACCAGACAAGCAAGAAAATTACGAATATATGTATTCTGGCTTGCAAATTCTAAAACCTGGAAAAGTAGCAAAACACCCTTTGCGCATATTTTCCTTGCGTGAATATTATCTAAACAGCGATAAAGTTATTGGACTACCGACACATGATGCCAGATGGTATCACGCAACTCGCCCAGAAGATATCATAGACATTGAAATGGATATGCTTGCCCATGAAACTGCGTAAAATTACTATTTCAAGTAAAGCTACAAATACCAACTTACTATAATTTTGATATTAGAGTTAAATATTTCTTTCTTGATAAACCTAGATAATGTTAATTATAAGATTTATATGTCTTGCCCTTATATGTCTTGCCCACTGTTTCTACTTAATACTGAATAATACCATTTCCCAGCTTGAATTAAAGATGCGTATTTCAAGGCGAGGCTGCGCAGCGTGTATAAATAAGTGAGCACAGCCGAGTTCTGCAAAATACGGATATATAATTTGAGATGGGGAATGGTATAAATTTGATCTAAAGTTTTGACTATATCACATCTGCTAGTACTAATAATTGAACTTTCAATACAAAAAACTATTTACAAGGAAAAATCTATTACCTAGAGTTAACCGTGATTATTCATAATTTAGGCATTCTACATGAAAATTGCTGTAATAGGAACAGGTATATCCGGTCTTGCGATTAGCTATATTTTATCTAAAAACCATCAACTAACAATCTATGAAAAAAATGATTATATAGGTGGCCATAGCCGGACTATCACGCCTAAAATCAATGGGATGGAAGTTCCTGTGGATACAGGATTTATTGTTTTTAATAAGAAGAACTATCCAAATTTAGTAAGCTTATTTAATCATCTTAATATTGAATACTCAGAAAGTAATATGTCCTTTGGAGTATCAATAAACTCGGGAAAACTAGAATATGGAACTAGTAATCTCATCAGTATGTTTGTACAGAAACGTAATTTATTTAATTTGCAGTTTTTGCTAATGATTAAGGACATATTTAAATTCTATAAAAATGCAAAAAATTATAGAAATATAGACCTAACCGTTGGACAAATGCTAGAAGAGATGAAGCTAGGCGAATATTTTAAAAATAACTTTCTACTTCCGATAGCTGCTTCAATATGGAGCTCAAAAAGCTTTCAGATACTTGACTTTCCAACAAGTACATTTGTAAATTTTTTTGATAACCATGGATTACTTTCAGTATCAAATCAACCTCAGTGGTATAGCGTAATTGGTGGAAGCAAAAACTATGTGAGTAAACTTTCAAACTCATTTAAAGATAAAATACATCTCTCAAGACCAGCCATGTATGCAAATAGGGTAAATGAAAAGGTAGAAATTATTGATAACTCAGGAAACAAAGAATTATATGATAATGTAATTTTTGCCTGTCACAGCGACCAAACAATGAAAATTATACAAGACGCAAATGACGAAGAAAAAAACATTATCGGAAACATAAAATATCAGAAGAATAAAATTATTACTCATACAGATTCTAGCTTCATGCCCCAAAATAAAAAATGCTGGTCAAGTTGGGTATATCTTGGAGAAAATAATTATAAAAATGAAAATTTGTGTCTCACATATTGGATGAACAATCTGCAAAAACTGAATACTGATAAAAATATATTTGTTACAGTAAACCCTAAAACCCATCCAGAAAAAGACACGATACTAGACGAGTATGAATTTGAACACCCTTTATTTAGTCAAAAGTCTATAGAAGCGCAAAAATATCTTCATAAGATAC
Organism: Rickettsiaceae bacterium; assembly: GCA_965211855.1. Lineage (GTDB taxonomy): Bacteria > Pseudomonadota > Alphaproteobacteria > Rickettsiales > Rickettsiaceae > Megaera_A. Next base: position 75,176 of record CBDBTV010000017.1, on the reverse strand, counting down.
AAGGTAAAGATAGATATTGGTTTGCAGGTGCTTACTCTCGATATGGATTTCATGAGGATGGAATTTTAAGCGCAATAAAAATTGCAGAGAAAATGGGAGAAAAATTACCATGGTAGCGCCTAAAATCCTTCATGCCAAAGTGTTCCATAAAAGATTTTTTCCTAGAATTAATCAATTTAGCTATAAGTTGTATTATCTAATCTTTCCTATTAGTAAAATATCAGAACTATCGAGAAATTTTGTATTTAGGGTTAATAAACACGGCTTAATGAGTTTTTTTGAAAAAGATCATTTCCCAACTCACAACTTTTCTGAGTGGATTAAGAATCTTTTGTTAGAAAATCACCTTAAATTTGAAGTTGGAGAAGTGGTTTTAATGGCAATGCCTAGAGTATTTGGCTATGTCTTTAATCCTGTTAGTTTTTGGTTTTGTTTCGATAAGGAATCTAATTTAAGAGCAGTTTTAGCTGAAGTACGTAATACTTTTGGCGAGAGCCATAACTATTTATGCTATAATTCTGATAAAAGTAAAATTAAACAGAGCGATGTTATATCTGTAGAGAAAATGTTCCATGTTTCGCCTTTTATTGAACGAAATGGTTTCTATAAATTCAAATTTCTATTTGAAGAAAAATCAAAAAAAATAGGCGTATGGATTGACCACTATGATAGCGAAGGAAAAAAGCTGCTAGCAACATCAATTCTTGGTAAAACTACAATTTATAATACAAAAAATTTATTTAAATGCTTAATATTTTATCCTCTTGTTACTATTAAAACCATCTTAATGATACACTGGCAAGCACTGAAAATTTTTAGCAAAGGAATAAAATATATACCTCTTCCAAAACAATTTAAGGAAAGATTTAGTACAATAAAAAATTTAAACAAATGATAAAAAAAGATATCAAAAAAGAAGTTTTTAGAAAAACTTGAGAACATAAAATATGGCTCCCTAGATATTGAAACCTTTGAAGGAGAGAAGTTTCACTTCAAAGGCGAAGTACCAGGAGAAAAAGCAGATCTAAAAATTAATAGCTGGTCGTTTGTACCAAAACTTGCAGCAACCGGAGATATAGGATTTGCAGAGTCCTATAGAGATAACCAAGTTGAAACCTCCAACATTCAGAGATTACTTACATTTGCATTAAGGAACAGTCAGATACTTGATTCTTACATATATAGCAGCGTATTTGGACGACTAATACATAAGTTTATTTATTTCTTAAACACAAACACAATTAGTCAAAGTAGAAAAAATATTCATAGACACTATGACCTTGGAAATAATTTTTATAGTATATGGCTTGATAAATCGATGACCTACTCATCAGGAATTTTTGGCTCAGAGCAAGATAATCTTTTACAGGCACAAGAGAATAAATATAACAGGATTATTGAAAATCTTAATAACTCTGGAACACTTTTAGAAATCGGATGTGGATGGGGAGGTTTTATAAATCAGGCTTTAAGTAAAAAAGATTTTGCGGCAAAAGGGATAACTATTTCATCAGAGCAATTACACTATGCCAAAGACAAACTTGATGGTAATGCTGACATCGCTCTTGAAGACTATAGAATTCAGAATGGTCGATTTGATAATATAGTTTCTATAGAAATGTTTGAAGCTGTAGGAAAAAAATACTGGCCTATATATTTCCAGAAGATAAAAGAACTCCTCAATACAAATGGTAAAGCTATAATTCAAACAATTACCATAAATGATGATTTATCAGAACAGTATCAGAAAGGTAGCGATATGATTAGGAGTTATATTTTTCCTGGAGGAATGCTTCCCTCAGAATCCCAGTTCAAATATTACGCTACTCAAAGTGGTTTAAAAATAACCGATATATATAGATTTGGTAAGGATTATAGTAAGACACTAGATATATGGCAGGCTAACTTTAATTCCAATATAGAAGCAATAAAAAAACTACAATTTGACAATAAATTCATCAATCTATGGAACTTCTACTTGGCCAGCTGTTCATCATGCTTTTTACTAGAAAGAACAAATGTAATGCAAGTTAAACTGGAACATGCTTAATCTGATTAGAATATTTACTATAATTCTATTGGTTCTCCCAACCTATACTTATGCAGTGCCAAAATCTGTTGAGATATATATTAAAAAACCCGAGCTAGTTGGAAGTGGTAGACTAAAGTTTTGGATGTGGGATGTATATGATGCATATCTTTACGGGCCATATGGTAAGTATAATCCTTCAAAACCTTTTGCTTTATCAATAAGGTATTTAATGTCTTTTAGTAGTAAATCTCTAACTGATAGAACTATTAAAGAGATCAGAGGACAAGGATATAACAATAAAAAAATGCTAAATTTATGGAAACAAAAATTGATAGAAATTTTTCCAGACGTAGAGGAAGGCAGTACAATTACAGCTGTTGCACTAGGTAACGGATCAATAGGTTTCTTTTCTGGAAATAAGTCACTTGGGTACATTGACTCACCTGAATTCACAAAAAGATTTTTTGATATATGGATTGGTACTAAAACTTCGGAGCCCAAGCTTAGAGATAAATTACTAAATCAAAAAAATAAATGAATAGCAAAGAATCTTACTTCAAATATGCAATACTAGCTTTTCCAATTTCCTTTGCTGGCCTACCAATCTATATACATACTCCGTATTTATACTCAACAGAATATAATATAAGCCTTGCATCCCTTAGTCTAATTATGATTATTTTAAGACTTTTTGATGCATTTCAAGACCCTTTAATCGGCTATTTAAGTGATAAATATAATGAACAAAGAAAATTGATATTAATGGGTGGATCACTTGTTTTAATATTATCTGTTTTTGGTCTTTTTCACCGCCCATTGTTTGATCCCTATATTTGGCTAATTATTTTCATATTTCTTGCAACTAGCTCATATAGTGTTTTAGTTATAAACTATAATACTCTTGGTGCATTATGCTCTGATAATAAGTTTGAAAGAACCAGAATAACCACACATCGTGAAGCATTAGGACTTGTAGGGTTAATTGCAGCATCTATAACACCAAATATATTGCAAAACTACTTTGATCAAAAAACAGCATTCAATTATTATTCATGGATCTTTATTATAGTATCTTGCATTAGCTGCCTGATATTTTTTAGATGGTATGGATATAAGAAAATCATTGAAAAGAAAAAGAATAAAAATGAAAAGCTTACTAAGGGATTAGTATTCGACATTTTAAAGAATAAAAAAGTTTTCTACACAATTTTTTTTATTAGTAGTTTTGCCTCATCAATTCCTTCTGTTTTAGTACTCTTTTTTATCAAAGATGTACTTAATCTAAGTTTATATAGCGGTCTATTTCTCTTGCTTTATTTTTTATCTGGTGCACTATGCATGCCAGTGTGGAAAATTATTTCATACAAATTTGGCAAGATGGAAGCATGGATTACCGCTATGCTTTTAGCTGTAGTTACCTTCATCTGGGCTTTCTTACTGAAAGAAGGACAAATCGTTGAATATTCAATAATTTGCCTTCTATCTGGTGCAGCACTTGGAAGCGAACTTTCTCTTCCTCCCTCAATACTTGCAGATTTGACAGATAATCAAAAAGAACAAATAACTACAAATTTTTCAATTCTAGCCTTTTTAACAAAGTTTGCTTTAGCATTATCAAGTGGATCAATATTATATCTTCTTTCTCTTAATGCTTTTGTACCAGGGCAAGAAAATTCAGCAAGTGCAATATACTGGTTAAGCTTCTACTATGCTATCATACCATGTATCATGAAAGTAATAGCAATATTTATTGCACTATATTGGAGAAGCAACAATGCTAAGATTTAAAAATTTACTATTATTACTTTGTTTAACTTTATTGAGCGGTTGTATGGCAATTAACATAAAAAACTACGAAGACGAAAAACCAAAATTTGATCTTAAGGAATATTTTTCTGGTCCATTAAAAGCTTGGGGAATAATTCAAGATTGGCGAGGTAATGTCGTTACAAGATTTGATGCTGATATGAAAGGTACTTGGAATGAGAATGAAGGAACTCTAGAGGAAGAATTTAGATACTATAATGGAAAAACTCAACACCGCACCTGGAGAATTACTAAGCAAGATAATGGAAACTATATAGGTTATGCGGACGATATAATCGATAAAGCAACAGGTAAAACTCTTGGTAATGCAGGACAATGGCAGTATGTAATGGATGTTCCTGTAGATGGTTCGACATATCGCATAAAGTTCGATGACTGAATGTGGCAAATGAACGATGGTGTAGTGGTTAACAGATCCTATATGAAAAAATTTGGCATAACAGTAGCAGAACTTACAATTTTTATTCAAAAACAGTAAATTGATGAAAAAACAATTCCACAACCAAAACATCTGGATAATCGGCGCAAGCACAGGCATTGGGAAGGAAATTGCGCTTTATTTATCCAAAAATGGAGCGAATATAATCGTATCAGCGCGCTCTGAAAAACCATTACAGGATATTGTAAGACAAACAAAAGGACAACATGATCTAGCTTTGCAACTTGATGTTCAGAGCGCAAATGAAGTCAAGAAGGCAGTTATTAAACTTACCAAAGAATATGATACCATTGATAGAGTTATATTTATGGCAGGCATTTACGAACCAACCGCCTGTAATCAAATCGATATTGAAAAAGCAAAACAAATTATTGATGTAAACCTTACAGGAGCTGTAAACATAGTGCATTATTGTTTGCCATTTCTTGAAAAACAAAATAAGTCACAGCTAATTTTATGCGCAAGTGTTGCAGGATACTCTGGACTACCGAATGGACAACCATATAGTGCAACAAAAGCAGCTGTACTTAATCTTGCTGAAAGCCTTAAAACTGAATATCTTAACAGCACATTAGATATAAAAGTTATAAATCCAGGTTTTGTCAAAACAAGACTGACTGACAAAAATAAATTCGAAATGCCATTTATTATTGAACCAGAAGAAGCGGCAAAAGAAATTTGTAGCAAGCTTGACTCGAAGTCATTTGAAATACACTTCCCGAAAAAACTTAGCCTATTACTGAAATTCTTAAGACTACTTCCATACTCTCTATATTTCTGGCTAGTATCTAAGATATAAGTTTTATTATTTGATTATGTAATTGATCTGCGCTAACAAACGCACTTTCAATTCTTCCCTGTATGCACCAGTCGCCAATAGCAGCAAGCTTTTTATCTTGATCTAGCAAATATTTGAATTGATCATTTTTACCTATATTTGCATATTTCCATCTATGAATATTGCAGTCTAATAGATCTTGATCACTAAATTTAACAATTTGAGATAAACTATTTAGCATTTCCGTTTTTACTATTTCAAGATCAGCTTCTATATTTTCATCGGCCCAACTATTACTTGCAAGCGCAACTACTGCATTTGAAGAATTTCTTGCTGGCTTACTTGAATTAAATGAAATCCAACTAAGATTAGAGTTTTTTACAAGAGCTGCATCCCAATCAACATTTAACTTATTTTTAAAACTCAGCATTAGAGCATAACATCCAAGCATTTTTATAGATTGCAATTTATCGTGATGAGCAAATTCTAGCGGTAAAAGTTTTTGGGCTTGAAATGCAGGAGCGCTACAGATCACCCAATCAAAATTGCCCAGATGATTACTATCTGAATCAAATAATTGCCACTTATTATTGTTAGATTTTTCTATTCTCTTAACTTCTATATTTAAGTTAGTTTTAATATTGTTTGCCAAATACTTACATATTGCATTCATCTTAGGAACACCGACATAATGTGGATAATGAGAGTTCCAATCCTTTTTATGAGTTATTTTACTGCCATCTATTTCAACAAATTTTGCATTCCAGATTCCAACTATTTCTTTATCAATCAGTGGCTGAATAAATTTCTTAAATTTTTCATTTTTGGCTGTAAAGAATTGCGCACCATGATCAAACACAAAATCTTCATTGTAACGTGTCGCAACTCTTCCTCCGTAACCTCTGGATTTCTCAAAGACTTCTATATTAACCACATCATTAAGCATGTTTGCAAGAGACAACCCAGCAATACCTGCTCCAATAATAGCTATATTTTGCTTTTTAATCGTTATATTCTATTTCATCCAAAAATTTTATACTATCAAACTCAATTGCTTCCTTACGTTCTTTGCTCATTTTATCATATAATTTATACATCATAGATAATCTATGATTTTTCTCTAGTTTGCTTCTGTTTCTTGCTAAAAAGTTCCAATATAAATAGTTGAATGGGCAGGCCTTGGAACCATTCTTAGTAGACACTTTATAAGAACAATTTTTGCAGTAATTTGACATTTTGTTGATATATGCCCCTCCTGCAGCGTAAGGCTTACTTGCAAGGTAACCACCATCAGCAAAAAGTATCATACCCGTGACATTTGGAAGTTCAACCCACTCATACGCATCAGCATATACTATAAGATACCATTCATTTACTTTGTCTGGATCTATACCAGATAAAAGAGCAAAATTACCCGTAACCATTAGTCTTTGAATATGGTGAGCATAAGCATTAGCCTTAGTTTCTTTGAAGCATTGATTAATACAGTTCATTTTGGAATTGGCTTGCCAAAAAAATTTAGGTAATTTTCTGCTAGCACCAAAAAAATTCTCATTTTTATATTCAGGCATTTTGTGCCAATATATACCTCTTATATATTCACGCCATCCTATAATTTGTCTGATAAAGCCTTCAACAGAATTAATCGGTAAATGCTTTCTATGATATGCATATTCTACAGCTCTTACACAGTCCATCGCAGTCAGAAGACCACAATTTAAGTAAAAACTTAAGTGAGAGTGAAACATCCAAGGCTCATTTTCTATCATCGCATCTTGATAATCACCAAAATTTTCAAGCCTTCTTTTTATAAAGTCACTCAGAACTAGCAATGCATCATCTCGTGAAACTGCAAAGAAAAATGGCTCAAGATCGCCGAAATGATCCGGAAAATATTCCTCTACTAGTTGAATTACATCTTCAGTTATTTGATCTGGTTTTGTAATGTACTTTTCTGGAATATTCAGTTTTGCTGGAGGAGATTTACGATTCTCGCTATCATAATTCCACTTCCCACCTTCCGGCTCACCACCATTCATTAGGATATTATGTTTTTTTCGCATTTCGCGATAAAAAAACTCCATTCTCAACTGCTTTTTACTACCAGCCCAATCACTAAATTCTTTTTGTGTACATAAAAAACGATTATCTTCTCTAATATCTATTGAAATATCGAAAATATTTTTCCAGATTTCTATTTCTTGTAATACTCTATATTCGGATGGATCCGTTATTATTATTTGTTTTATAGGCTCATTTTCTACAATCTCTCTAACATGATCTTTTAAAGAATTTTTATTAAGCTTATCATCTAATTTGATATATTTAAGATTAATACCTAAATCTAAAAGTTCGTCAGCGAAATGACGCATTGCCGATATAATAAAAGCTATCTTCTTTTTGTGATGTTTAACGAAGGCAAAATCCGAATAGAACTCACCCATCAAAACTATATCTTTAGTTTTATCTATGTCTGATAGCGAAGAGATTTCATGAGTTAGGTGATCACCAAGTATAATTATTAAATTACTCATAACCCTAGAAATCTATTATGCTTCCATCCCAGGCAAATAATTTGCCTGAATCTTCATAAGTTAAATTTTCCAAAACTCTGACCATTTTTGTAACTGAATATTCTGGAGAGAATATCTTATCACTCCTAATATTTGAAGAAAAAGGCTTTGATAAACTACTTTCTACAGTTCCTGGATGCAAACCAACCGCAATTAGACTAGGATTTTTACGCCTAGCTTCAATACTAAAATTTTTTATCAACATATTCAGTGCAGACTTAGAGCATCTATAAGAATACCAACCACCTAATATATTATCTGAAATACTTCCAACTCTTGCCGACAAAACTGCAAAAATTGACCTGCTATTACTATTTAATTTATGAATAAAATGCTTTCCTATTAATGCCGGACCAATGGTATTTACAGCATAAAGCTTAATAAACTTGGCATAACTTAAGTCCTTAATAGATTTTTCTGGTAAAATATTATCTGTATGTAATATTCCAGTAGAGACAATAATATAATCTAAATTTTCGTTACTTGGAATAGTATTAGCAGCTTCTTTTATTGAATTTTCATCTTCAATATCAATATATTGGTGAATTATTCTTGCATCTTGATTGCTAATTTCTGATCTAGAAAAGAGATATAATTTTTCTGTTTCATTAGAATTTAAAAAATGCTCTAAAAACGCCTCACCAATCGTGCCGCTAGCACCAATAATAGCAATTTTCATTATCAACCTAAATTTTATAGTTAGTGAATATACTAATTCAATATATCTTTCAATGCCAAATCTATAGTTTTAAATTTAAAACTATAGCCGCTATCCAATAATTTTTTTGGATATATCGCTGCTCCATTCAACAATAATTTTTCACCCATTTCTCCAAAAATCATTTTAACAACAAAAGCTGGTAAAGGAAATATAGTTGGTCTACACAATGTTTTACCTAGCTCATTGGTAAAATCATAATTAGTAATTGGGTTTGGAGATGTTAGATTATATTTCCCTGTTTGACTCTTATCTTGAATTAAAAAATTAAATACATTAACTACATCATCCATATGAACCCATGAGAAAAACTGCTTCCCTGAACCTATTTTTCCACCTACACCAAGTTTAAATGCGGGAAGCATCTCTTTTAACGCTCCACCGTTTTTGCCCAGAACTACTCCTAATCTTGTTATACAGGTTCTAACACCTAGTTTCTCTGCCTTTATAGCCTCCTTCTCCCATAAATCACATAATTCATGAGTAAAATCATCAATATATGTTGAATCTTCATCTATATATTCATTATTTTGAGAACCATAATAACCTATCGCTGAAGAGCTAATAAATAATTTTGGCTTAGTTTTTAGTGACTTTATTAAACTCACTACATCTCTTGTAATATCCAATCTACTTTTAATTAATTGCTGCTTATATGGCTCACTCCATCTTTTGTTAATTGAAGCGCCAGCAAGATTTATTATTACGTCAATTGTTTCATCAGGACTAATTTCTTCTGTAGAATTGATAATCCTAACACCACTTAAATCAGAAAGTTCACGTGATAAGATAGTAATTTTATATTTCTTTTTTAGAAAAAATTCAGTCAGAGCCGAGCCGACAAAACCTCTACCACCAGTAATAAATATGTACATTTACAAGATCTTACAAACTAATATAATTATATGTTAACTCGATAAATCAAGGCATATCAACAAAAATTACACTATTAGACACAAATTAAAAAGGAATAAAAAATAAACCAGGATCACAAAGATACAAACGTAAAGATTATAGATATTTATAATAGATTCTATAATTTCAGTATATAAAGAAACTAGTGTCGCTTCTTCAAAAGAATCTTGAGGTTCAATTTACTAGAATAATTTCTATATAAATATTTTGAATAAAACTTATATTAAATTATAAAAAAGGGGTACAATGTACCTAGTAATAAGCCTGTCCCCTTTCTAGAAATAATATTATTTATTATCTTCTCAAGTAGAAGATTCGTCAGCCACATCGATTCCTGTTTCACCAGAAAGTTCAGTATATATATTCCTTATGTGGTCGTAACCAAGCAGACTTGTATCGTAAAAATCTAAACTTTTTGGGTTAATAACTAGCATTGCCTTAATAACTTCATCGTGATCATTCAAATTAGCAATATAAAGTACTTGGCGCATTAGAGAACCATAACTATCTTGTGTAAGACCATCACAATCTCCTCGAGCAAATGACTTTAATAAGCCGATATTCTTTCCATCTCTTGCCGCTTCAATTAATGCATCTTCGATCTTAACTGCATCGAATCTCTCTATGTATCCCGAGCCTCCAATTAGAGTTCCATAATTTAAAACTTTTGCCATAATAACCTCCTTTTTTATTTATTATTTGACTCCTGCTATTGCTTTAGCAACCTTAAGAGTCATGTGCCTGATATCTGCTGAAGTGGCAGTGAGCTCTCTTAATTGTCTATCACTATCTTTAATAAAATGTTTTGTAAACTTCTTCTATGTAGATAGCTGTGCAAATGTCTCTGATAATCTAGCAATCACTTTCTTTTTCTCTTTCTCTTGTGTTTGATAAGACATTTCAAGAATAATTTTTACCGCTATATCAATGCAATCACGAGCGGTGCCATCAATTCTACCCACTGGCTTCTTACCATTGCCATATAAAACACCATCAATAGACTTAATCACTTCATCAGATCCCCAAATTATCTTAATCTCCTCAATTAATGGCGAACTAAAATTAGAATTACTTGGATCAATTAAAAATAATTTACCTTCTTCTTTCCATAAAGCAATGCAGTGAGTTTCAGGAATATTTCTACCACTACCATCATCAACAGTTGATATTTTATTATCCACGCGCACAAAGATATCGCATACGACACCACCTGTTTTCTCAGGAAACATCTTTAGTTGATGAAGAGCTTCATTCAAAAGAACTACCTCAAGTGGGTGAAGCATATCTGATATTAAGCTTTGCCCTTCCATACCTCTTAAATTTTCTGCAACTAAAGCAAAACGCAATACCTCAAGATTATCTTCACTTCCAGGCAAGCCATCATTTTCTTGGTATGTTTTTAGCATTATTGGAGCTTTATAATTAATTCCACCAGAACTAGCACTCAGATCTATCTCTTCACTCTTATCACCTTCTATGATTTCTTCAGGCAAAGTAGAACCAATCCGAAGTTCAAAAGCTTTTATCATCCCCTCAAGTGTTCTGAAATCTTCCACTATTGTATCTAGCTCTTTTCCAAGATCTCTGCTTAACACAACTTTTTCTATAATTTCTGATTTTGTCTTGGCTTGGCTTATATCACCACTAACTTTTGCTGCTTCAAAACTTTCTCTTTCAGCTTCTACTTCACGCAACTGATCAACAATCTTTACATGTTTTTCTTTCAATTTATCTATCCTTGCCTCTATTATAGGCTTTTGATGAGCTATAATTTCTTCCAATACTGGACCAAGCATAACTTCATTAGCACCTCCTTCACCCTTTATTGTCCTTGGGGTGATAGAACCAGATTCACTAAGAAGCGTTTCTAATACGCCTTCCAAATCCACCCCTTCGCCCGGTAGAACTAACTTAGGCAAGGAAAATATTCCCTCACCTCTCTCCTCTGCATCGGGAGCTTCAGCTATTAAATCAGTTTCTACTGTTTTTGCCATTAGTCAAATTTATTCCATTAAAAAAATCGTATTACTAGATTTTAATCTATATTACAACTATAAGTCAATTTATAAAAAGTTACAAATACCTTTGGTTGATTTTTTATATTGAAAAACAAAAAATTAAAACACAACAAGACAAGAAATAGCCATAGTGAATTTCTTATGCTAAACTATATTATTTAGTAACGAATGCAGATAGAGCGTATTTAAGTGAATCAACTCGACTTCAGCACCATAATGCAGATATTATTTTTTGCAATCCTACTATGGTTCATCACTAGGTCTTTTTTCTCAAGAAAATCAGATGGAAACAACTCATCAAATATTCTTATATGGCTGCTGATATTTTTAGTCTTAATCATTGTCTATGCCTTTAGATTTGAACTAGATACACTGAAAGACAGAGTCCTTGCAGTACTTATACCTTCGTATAGCTGGACAAATGATGATGGACAGCTAGTAATAGCCAGACATAAAAACGGACATTTCTATCTTAATGCATATGGAAAACATAACCAGAAGATTCACTTCCTTATTGATACCGGAGCTTCCGACATAGCGCTTACCAAAAGTGATGCTAAAAAATTAGGATTTGATCTTTCAAAACTAAGATATACGCGCCAGTATAACACAGCAAATGGAATAAGTGCTGCAGCACCTGTGCGCATACCGCAACTAACCATTGGCAAAAAAACCTTCTACAATATAGAAGGACATGTCACATCTGGTGAACTTGATATTTCATTACTTGGAATGAGTTTAATTGAAGATTTTAAAGATTTCAAAATCACCCAAGATACGTTAATTCTCAGTTACTAATATTGTTTAGATCAACTTAGTATAAGCAAAAAATCTTATTATGCTTCACTTAAATAAAAACTATTTCTAATACAACGAGTTCTTAACACCTACAGTAAAAAATACTAATAGAAGTAATAATAATTTGTTATAACTCTTATATTAATTATGATTGAAATGCTCAGTGACTGGTAAATGTAATAATCCCATATCAGGAGGCTATCAACTCAATGAATAAATTAAAACATTATCAATGTTAGAAAAATACCAAAGAGATAAATAATTGAATACCAAAACAGCTTTTTTGCTCTAGCTGAATTATCATCTCTAAAAAGCAATATTGAGTATGCTAAAAATATAGCTCCTAGGATTGACGAAATAATCAGATACACAGTCCCGGCCATACCAAGAAAATATGGCATAGCACAAGTTATTAGCATTAAAATCGTATAGAAGAGCATCTGCTTTTTAGTATATAGACTACCCTTTATTACAGGCATCATAGGAACACTACAATCTTTATAATCCTGCACTCTAAATAAAGCGAGAGCCCAGGAATGTGGAGGTGTCCACATAAAAATTATAGCAAACAAGGTTAATGACTCCCAAGATACATTATTAGTAACAGCAGCCCACCCAATCATTGGAGGAAGAGCACCTGCAGCACCGCCAATGACCACGTTTTGTATTGACGATCTTTTAAGCCAGATTGTATATATAAATACATAGTAAAGAATTGTTGTAGCTAGTAATATTGATGACATAATATTTACGCATAATGCCATAAGCAAAACAGAAATTACTCCCGTTACAATACCAAAACCTAGAGCTTCGTCAGGATTTACTGCACCAGTCACGATAGGGCGCTTTTGTGTTCTCTTCATAATGCGGTCAATATCTCGATCATACCACATATTAATTGCAGCAGCAGATCCTGCTCCAATCGATATTAACAATATCGCTGCAAAGGCAATTACGGGATGTATATTGCCTGGAGCTAGGTGCACACCGCAATAGCCTGTAAATACTACCAAAGACATGACTCTAGGCTTCATCAGCATAAAATAATCCTTTACTGATGGCCCAGAATCTAGCGCTATTGAATTTACTGATATTGCTTTTGTCATTTACTTTATTACTGGCTGCTTCTCAAAAGTATGATGCGGAGCAGGAGAATCTACTGTCCACTCAAGAGTATCCGCACCCTCACCCCATTGATTTGGTGGGCATTTTTTACCAAACTTCAAGGTATAAAATACTATAAATACAAAGAACAGAGCTGCAGCAAATGAAATTACAGATCCTACCGTTGAGATATAATTCCATCCAGCAAATGCATCTGGGTAATCAGGTATTCTTCTTGGCATCCCAGCAAGTCCTAAGAAATGTTGCGGGAAGAATGTCATATTCACGCTAATAAAAGTCAGCCAAAAATGTAACTTACCCATCCATTCTGGATATTCTCTACCAGACATTTTTCCAAACCAATAATAGAAACCCGCAAAAGCAGTAAATAAAGCACCAAGCGACATTGTATAGTGGAAGTGCGCAACAACATAGTAAGTATCATGTAACACTCTATCTAATGCAGAGTTAGATAGTACTATTCCTGTAACGCCACCAAATGTAAATAGAATAATAAATCCTATAGAAAAAAGCATTGGTGTTTTGAAAGTAATAGAACCTCCCCACATGGTTGCAATCCAACTAAATATTTTAATTCCAGTAGGAACCGCAATAACCATGGTACCTGCAGTAAAGTATAGTAGTGCATTATATGTTAAACCTACAGTAAACATATGGTGTGCCCAAACTATAAAACCAATGAATCCAATAATTACCATTGCACAAACCATCCCAGTATAACCAAAAATTGGCTTTTTAGAAAATGTTGAAATAACTTGTGACGCTATACCAAATCCAGGTAGAATTATTATATATACCTCAGGATGTCCAAAAAACCAGAATAAGTGCTGGAATAAAATAGGATCTCCTCCACCCTCAGGTGAGAAGAAATGCGTTCCAAAATTACGGTCCGTCAGAAGCATAGTAATAGCGCCAGCTAAAACCGGAAGTGCCAAGACCAAAAGAAAAGCTGTCAGTAAAATTGACCATACAAATAACGGCATTTTAAACAAACTCATTCCAGGAGCACGCATATTGAAAATAGTAACAATCATATTGATTGATCCAAGAATAGATGACATACCGGCTAGGTGCAGACTAAAAATTGCCATGTCCACAGCAGCGCCAGGATGTCCTGATAAATTACTTAAAGGCGGATATAATGTCCAACCAGTACCCGCTCCTCCATCAATAGTACTCGACAGAATGAGCAAAACAAATGAAACAACTATAAGCCAAAAGCTAATATTATTCATCCTTGGAAATGCCATATCAGGCGCCCCAATCATCAGAGGAACAAACCAATTACCAAATCCACCAAAAAGAGCTGGCATAATCATAAAGAAAACCATTATTAATGCATGCGCCGTAATTAGCACATTATAAAATTGGTGATCTCCTCCAAGAAAGTCAGAGCCAGGAGTCGCTAGTTGAAGACGAAATAGTACAGAAAATAATCCACCAACAAGACCAGCTAAAATTGAAAAGCCTATATACATACTACCAATATCCTTATGATTGGTAGATAAAGTCCATCTTTTCAGTCCGCGCGGAGTATCATGTGCATGATCAGTCATATTTTTATCCATAATTATTATTTAATTACTTTGTGCATAAATGAGCTTATTTGAACTTGATGCAAACTTCTCTTTTGCATGCTTAACCCATTCTTCAAATTCTTCTTTTGTCACAACCTCAATAGCAATTGGCATAAATCCATGATTTACACCACAAATTTCAGAGCACTGGCCATAATAGACTCCTAATTTATCTATTCTAGTCCAAGCTTCGTTTGTCCGACCAGGTACTGCATCTGTCTTAAGTCCAAGCGCCGGAACTGCAAAGCTATGTATAACATCCGCTGCAGTAATTAAGAACTTAATAGTAGCACCTTGTGGCACAACAATTCTGTTATCAACTTCCAAAAGTCTTATTTGACCAGGTTTTAAGTCAGCATCTTGAATCATATAGCTATCAAAAGTTATATTATCATGATCTGGATATTCATAAGTCCAAAACCATTGTGACCCAACAACTTTTACAGTCATATCAGCTGGTGGAGTATGCTCTGCAAGTTTCAGCAACCTAAATGAAGGTATTGCAATCACTACAAGTAAGATAATTGGTATTACTGTCCATATCACTTCAATTGTAATATTATGAGTGAATTTTGCAGGTATTGGATTAGCCTTGGCGTTAAAGCGCAAGATAACATATATTATTAGAAACAATACAAATAGTACAATTGCTCCAGTCAAAACTAGCAGAAAATTATGAAAACTATGCAGTTCTTGCATAATAGGACTTGCTGCTTCTTGAAAATCTATTTGCCAGGGAACTGGCTTTGAAGCAAAGCATGTATTGCTGATAATTAAAGTTAGTACTGCAGTAAATAATTTTTTCATACAAATCTACGTAAAAAATTTAAATATAGCTAAGTTTTAAAATCAGTGGACTTAAACATAAAGCTAGAGAAATAATACTATTTTTTTATAAATTATTCCAAAGAAATAACCTTGTATAAGTAAAATTAAATGCCTTATTTGTATGATTTGCAATACATTATAAGTATATACAAAAGTATCTTTTGAACTACTTAATATATTTTAGGCCCTTATCCATACCTTTGACTGAGATAGGTAAGGTAATCTGTTTTCCTTCTAGATTCATAAATGCTACAGAATTTTCTTTTGTAGAAGTTAAAGTCTTCAAATCTGAATCCGAAATTGAAGCAACCGCCTGACAACCAGCCTGTGTGCATGTTGTATATTTACCTGGAGCAATCAGCTTTTTTGAACTTATTATCGAAGTTCCAGCTTCAATTCTTACACCAAGCGGAAGCGTCTGTATCATTTTTAGCTCTTTTTTAGGCCCAAAATATCCAACTTGAAATAGAGCTACAGGTTGTTGTTTATCATCTTGAGTCAAATTTAGCTGCTGGGACAACAGGCAAACCTCTGGAGTTTTTGTTTCTTTATTTGCAGAAGAGCATGAAACAACCCAATAATCAAACTTTTTCCCATCCTTTTTTGCAGCCGATGCAATATTAAACTTTGATAAACCAAAAATTGCAGTAACAATAACTAAACCTAAAATTACAAACGAAATCTGCTTAATATTTATATTCATGGGATATACATTAAATTATGATTTGATCGATGGTGGGCGATGACAGATTCGAACTCCCGACCGTCTCGGTGTAAACGAGATGCTCTACCAGCTGAGCTAATCGCCCGACCAAGTGGAATATGCACTATTTTTCAAAAAGAATCAAGTCTTTTGTTGGAATATAATTGATTCAGTTGATTTTTACTATATCTTATTTAACTGCTAAGTTATTTACTAAAAGCCACAAAAAAATAGGAATAGTTGTTAATGAGAAGAATATTTAAGTTTTTTGAAACTCTAGTAGAACACAAAATTTCACTTAAGGAATTATATTTTTCTTTAACTAGCTGGTTCGTTTTACTTGTTACCTTCCTTGGCTTTGCTACAAAATTTCACACTAGCTTATGGATTGCTAATATAATAATTGCTCTTTGTGTTTATTTAGTAATTATATTAATCACAAATCGAATTCTTTTATCTGGCTTTTTAACTCTACTTCTAGCTGTTTCATTTGATTATATTAAACTCATAAAATGGCAGTTCCTAATGCAAGAGATCTCTGCGGCAGATGCATTTATGCTTAATCTGCTGATTAATCATGGATTACTGCGTCTGATATATGAATATGCAACAAAAGAAATATATTTAATCATTTTACTCCTATTTATTAACTTCATGTTACTGTGGAATAAATTTGATACTCTGCTTGATAAAAAAAGGCTTGGTCCAAAAAACTTTTATGCATTAAGACTAGTATCATTCGGAGTTGCAATTCTTTTAGCATCAAAATTATTTGACGTAGCACTGGATAAGAAATCATATTTTTATATGGCAATTGAGTCAACAAAAGCTCAAACAAAACACTATCCTCGCAAAGCATACGGACCATTCGCAGATATATTATTTACAGTACAAGATATTTACATAGAACCAAAACCCGGCAAAATTGATTCTAGCTTAATTACTGATAAAGTTTCAAAGGCTAAAAATAAAATCACGAATGACCGAAGTGAAATGCCTGATATTATTGTGATTTTAAATGAATCAACTTTCGATCCGGGTAAGCTTGATTATGATTTTGCTGATAATCTTAAATTTAGCTACTTCCAAGATGGAAAATATACAAAATATAGTGGAATAATGAATGTTAACACCTTTGGTGGAAGTTCTTGGATCAGTGAGTACGAAATTAATACTGGGATTCCACATAAATCCTTTGCTGGACCTGGATATATGCCATTTATTACGCTAGTACCGCGTACAAATAATTCTATAATGTCATATTTACGATCAATTGGTTATCGAGTTGAAGTACTTTACCCAGTTGACAAAAATTTCTCTTTAGCCGAAGAGGCATATACTAAACTTGGATCGCATAATATCACAGACATTTATGAATTTGGGTTTGAACCAGAAAGCTGGGGACATATACCTGATAAGATGATTGCTGATATGATTATTGATGCGCTTGATAAAAACCCAGAGAAACCCAAATATATATTTGCATCAACAATGCTGAATCATGGACCTCATTCAAGCTTTTTTCCAGATGAAATTGGTTGTAGCCGCGCCATGAACGATCAACTATGTTCAAAACTTAATGACTATATCGCGCGTCTACGAATGACTAATGAAGATCAGTTAGATTTAATTGAAAAGCTAATGAATCGTAAGAAAAAAACTATTATTGTGAATTTTGGCGATCATTTGCCTTCATTCGAAGGGTTTTCCACTCAACTTAGATTCACACGTGATATCAAGGATTATTATAAAACTTTCTATCATGTGAATGCTAATTTTGATATAAAAGATAAAAGCAAGTATCATTCTTTAGACATTGCATTCATCTCAGGCTTAGTTCTTGACATGGCAGAATTAAATGGCGATACATTCTATAAAGCCAACTCGATTATGCGGAAAAAATGCAGGGGGACTATGTCTTTATGCCATGGTCAGAATGAAGATACCGATAATTTACTTGAAAGCTATAAAAGCTTAATAGTAAAACAACTTGGGTTTTAATATCAACTATTATTGGCTTTTAGAATTGTGGAAAAAAACTATCTCTAATTACTCCACAGTATATGCAATAATTTTAGCTTGTAAAAACTATAAATAGCTGTGCTAACGCTCTTTATAACAAATAATTTTCTAATTTTAAAGCAAGTGTAACACAGCCTATCTATATACTATTATTCAAAGATTGCTCAGTGGGGTCCATTTAAACAAAGGTACACAAAGTACCACGGGAAATTTCTGGAGCCGTGGAATGGTTTCATTTTGCAGTAATTTTATACCTCCCATTTATCAAAAGCTTCAGGAATCGATTTCCAGGAGCAAAATTCCCATAGAATCTATAAAATTGGAATCTGATATATATCAAAATCATAGTATTTTTATGAAAAAACATTGGCAATAATTTTAATTTAATTAAAATAGACTAATTACTTTTTAATTAAAAAGGTTTCTACAAGTTTATGAAAACTCAATATGATGACACTCTATCGATCGAACAATTCAAGTTTTTTTCTCCCTCTGACAGTGATATAATAAGCGTAATTATTGAAGGAACAATTTCTGTTGAGAAAATTGGAAAACTCCAAAATTATTTTGATGGTAAGAAAGTTGCAGCTATAATATTTCAGAATCTTATTATAGAAGAAGATTTGGTTGGCAATAAAGCGGAAGAAAAAGCACTTGCTCAGTCATTAATTACATTAATTCAAGAAAATTCCAATTCCTTGCGTGGTTTAGTAATCAACAACATTAATCTTGATAATGATGATCTATACGCATTGCTTCAAAATCTAAACTTACAGAATCTTACTATAAGCGGTCATGACTTTGATACGAAAAATGCTAATCTTCTAATATCACTAGTGGCAAATAATAAATTAAACAACAGCTTAGCTCTAAACTGCTCAACTCTTTCAGAAGGCAAATATTTAGAATTACTAGAAAAAATTGCAACCTCATCTATAAAAGATCTAGATATATCTGCGCTAAAGCTAAATTATGAGAATGAAAATGGAGATTTAGAGCGTATTGTATACGACTCACCAGAAGAAGAGGAGCAAATACTTTCAGATAGGCACTCAGCAACTTATGAAGCTCTAAAAGGAAGTAATATCCTAAAACTCACGCTAATTAAGGATTGGGGCATGGACAATCCCTTAAACTTTGCTAACTTAATAGAATTCCTCAATAATCATTCTTTAATTCAATTAGAAATATTTGGTATTGGGAATGGTTCTGATCATGAGTTATTTCCTAATCTCCAGGAAGCTATATACAACAGCAATACTCTTGTTACTTCTGGTTCCATTGACATGTCATCATATAATGATTTCTCTTCCAGACAGAGTGATTTAAGAGAACTAGGAAACTTCGTATATAATTTAAAACATAGCCTAGACCTGGGATATAGTAATACTATATTTGATTATGTAAATAGTTTTGAGAATTTTCATAATCTATTAAATCTAATGACAGTATTTAATAAAAACATGGTAGAACTCTATGACGGGCGTCATGATTTTGATACATCTTCATTTGACAAGCTATCACAATTCGCAATTAAAAATGCCTTGTATTTGAATAATATTTGTACGGCTGGTAACCAGCATTTTTCAACTAAAACAGAAGTACTGCGGGATTCTTCCTTCTTAATCATGTTACCATGTGAAATTAGAGAATATATATTTAAACTAGCTGCTGGTAACGGGCATTATTTTACGAATCACTCTCCTCAAATTGAGGAAGTATTAGACGGTATCGAAGTTACTGGTGACACTGTAACTGATATAATCGATTAAACTATCAGAGCATTTACCGCGAGAGGATGTAGTTAACATCACCATAAAGGTACACGAAGTATCACGAGGATTTATGAGTAAAGAGTATCTCTGATCCGCATAATGGTTTGTCTGCTAACATTGAATTGCCTTGCAATGGCAGCAATTGCTTTTCCTTCTTGGATTTGCTGTATGGTTTGTTTTCTTTGTGATTTCGACAGAGTATTTGGACGACCAAGAGTTTTCCCATTTGATTTAGCTCTATCTAACCCAGATTGTGTACGTTCGATCAATAAATCGCGTTCAAACTGAGCAACGGTATTGATTACTCCCATGGTCATTTTTCCAGCTGAGCTTGTGAGATCAACGCCTCCAAGTGCTAGGCAATGAACTCTGATTCCCATTGTCTCTAATTTGGTCACAGTGGTGCTTACATCGATAGCATCACGTCCTAATCTATCCATCTTTGTGACTATTAGCACATCTCCTGTTTCCATTTTATCTAATAGAAGTGCAAATCCTTTGCGCCTAGCTATTGGCATGGACCCAGATATTGTTTCAGTAATTATTCGATGTGGCTGAATAGCAAATCCAGCTGATTCGATTTCTCTAATCTGATTTTCAGTTTCTTGCTGCATTTTGGAAACACGAACATAAGCAAAGGTACGGGACATAATTTTTATAAAATGCATTAAAAAGGCTGTACTAAATATAAAGCCTGTTCTAAAGTAAGTCAATATAATTTATGGACACTAGAATGTAGTATGTCCAAAACCGGTCGTTTTTGGACAGTTATAATCTAATTATTTTTACGAGGGAGTATAATCATGCCAAGAATGCAAATATTGACTACACAAGAGCAGTATCATTTTAATAAACCACCATTATTTGATCATATACAACGTAAACAGTTTTTTGACTTTTCGAAGAAATTATTGGATATAGTGTATAGCCTAAAAAATCCAATCAATCAGGTAGGTTTTTTATTATTGTGCGGGTATTTTAGAGCAGCAAAAAGATTCTTCCTACCTCAAGATTTTCATGAACGAGATATTGCTGCCGTAGCAAAGGTACTCAACTATTCTGATTTGGAGTTTATTGCAAGTGATTACAAAAAAGCAAGTCGGTTACGGCATCAACAAATCATATCAGCACATTATGGGTTTCAAGTTTTTAATAAAAATACTCAGGAGGTAATTAAGAGTGAGATCGATTCGATGGCATCATACTATTTGAAGCCAAGGTTAATCTTTGATAGGTGTAGCGATATCTTGATTCAAAAACGTATCATTTTGCCCGATTCAGGAAGTATATGCAAATTGATACGCCAATCACTACAATCTCATAAAAAAACATTAATGTTACGTATGAACAAGAAGCTAACTCCTGATATATCCGTATTGTTAGATTCTTTATTTACCCAAGATCACGAAGGTCAAAGCTACCGATTGACATTATTAAAAAAATTATCACAATCTACAAAACCAACCAAAGTTCGAGAATGTGTAAAAGATTTTCATGTAATCTCAGAGTTATACAAAAAATTATCAGACACCTTGGACATTCTTGAATTAGACTCAGTTGGAATTCGCTATTATGCTGGGAGTGTAATGAGATCACAAATATTCCAGATGCAGCGACGTTCAGCTGCAGATCGTTATATTCATGCTTCTGCATTTGTTGTGCATCAATATTACCGTATGCAGGATAATTTAGTTAATATTTTTCTGAATGTTATAACCGCATTCCAAACTACGATTACTAATGAATGTAAGGACAAAGCCTTAGAGCAACAAGGGATACAACAGAATCAATTTCAAACACTAATGCAAAATTTGGAAACTGGTGTATTAAGTGTAATGCAGGAAGTCCGTATTATTGCAAATGATAATACTGTTTTAGATAGCGAGAAAATATGCCGCATCAAAAAAGCGCTAAATCGTGAGAAGCCACTTCACATTAACAATATCCGCAAGGAATTTGTAGATTTAGCTACTGATTCAGTTTTATATGATCTACAAGAAAGCAAATCATTGCGTTTGCAAAATCGTTTAAGTTCAGTATTGAAAGCTTTAAATCTTCAAGCTGAACAACAAACATCATCTTTGATAGAAGCGGTTGAGCATTTTCGTATCAAAGATGGTCACATTACCGAGCAAGCTCCAGTAGGATTTCTGGATGAACCAGAGCGTAAAGCACTCTATAGAGAAGATGGAACATTCCGTATCTCGTTGTATAAAGTTTTTCTGTTTAAACATGTGGCATCTGCAATCAAATCTGGCAAACTAAACCTAGCTCACTCCTATAAATATCGTCCATTGGATGAATATATGATCAGTGTGGAGCGATGGAAAGAAGAAAAGAATCAACTTTTAGAGCGTGCTGGGTTACTCAATTTACTTGATTCTAAAGCTGTATTAAAGCAACTCGATCAGTCGCTTTATAAGCAATATCAATCCACCAATGCTAGAGCTATAGAAAATGAGCATCTAAGCTTTAAAGCGGATGGGTCATTCTTTGTAAAAACTCCTCCACTTGATCCTCAGGAAACTGATCCATTACAAGCCTGGTTCCCCAAACGTCACTATATATCACTGGCTGAAATATTGGAAACGGTGCATCATCATTCCGATATGTTATCGGCTTTTGAACATTGGCAACAGACTCACGCCTCACAATTTACCTCACGTCCAGCCTTATTGGCTTCTACTATCGGTCTTGGCTGTGGAATAGGAGTGCGTAAAATGGCGAGAATATCTTCCCATGTTAGTGAGAATGAGCTAGATCACAGTGTTAATTGGCGTTTTTCGTTGGAAAATATTCGTGAAGCAAATGACAAGGTATTGATGCTGATGGATAAAATGGAATTACCTAATATCTACCGTAACAACGAAGATAAGCTGCATACCGCCAGTGATGGACAGAAATTTGAAGTGCGTACTGAATCTCTATTAGCCAGCCGTTCATTTAAATATTTTGGACAAGGAAAAGGAGTAAGTGCTTACTCTTTTATTGATGAACGTCATTTTCTATGGCACTCTACTATGATTAGCGCATCTGACCGTGAGAGCACCTATGTGATTGATGGCCTTATGCGTAATGATGTTGTCAAAAGCGATATTCATTCAACAGATACGCATGGTTATAGTGAAGCTATTTTTGGCCTAACCCATATGCTCGGATTTTCTTTTGCTCCGCGACTAAAGGGCTTGAAAAATAAAAAACTTTATATATTCAGGCATCACAGTAAAGAGAAAAGAAAAGGCTGGAAAATTACACCAGATCACTATGTTAATGAAAAACTTCTACACCAAAACTGGGATGATTTACTGCGTTTAGTTGCAACTATTAAGCTAAAGGAGAATACAGCTTCAGATATATTTCAACGACTTAATTCTTATTCAAAGCAACACGCTCTATATCAGACCATCAAAGCCTTTGGTCAGATTATAAAATCCTTGTTTATTTTACGTTATCTAGATGAAGTGGAATTACGGCAGGCAATAGAAAAACAACTAAACAAGATAGAATTAGCAAATCGTTTCACTCGTGCTGTAGCTGTTGGAAGTCCCCGTGAGTTTGTGCAAGCTGAAAAAGAGGATCAAGAAATTGCTGAAACATGCAATCGATTAATCAAAAATTGTATTATTTGTTGGAACTATCTTTACCTTACCCATAAACTAAAATATATGAGTGATGGTAATAAAAAAGAACAGTTGCGGAGTGTTATTTCTAGGCATTCTATCATGAGTTGGGCGCATATCAACATGCTTGGTGAATACGACTTCTCTGAAGAAAAGCGCAAGGATTCTATAGGAATTTTATCCCCGAAAATCGCTGCGTGAAGCTATTGATAAATGGGAGGTATAAAATTACTGCAAAATGAAACCATTCCACGGCTCCAGAAATTTCCCGTGGTACTTTGTGTACCTTTGTTTAGATGGACCCAAAATATGGAAAAAACTATGAGTAAATCAAACACGACGGCAGGATTAACAGTTGCTGATGACTTAACAATAGATATAAATAGTATCACTGCTGCATCCATTGGAAGCTTGTATAACTGCGCAATCAGTCACACAACACCTGCACATACAGCATTACTTGCAATTTTATATCAAAACGCACTAATCACTATTCAACTTGAAGATGCAGAGCATGTTGGTATAGCTGGAGAAAACGGATTATTTGATCACAACAACAATTCAGACTGGTCAGATTCAGACTGCTAGACATACTCAAAACCTTAGGACCGCTTCAGCCGTCGGACGAAGTGGTCCATCGGAACCAGTTCGTATAGGTGGGGTCAGTAAGTAACAACGCCACAGCGATGCAAGGGACCATCCCCGAAAAAAAGCTTATAGTCCAGAGGAATTTAATATCCATCCTAACGCACCAAGCAGCCCTAAAGTATTATAAAAAAGTTTTAAAAACTTAACTTTAACTAACTCAAACTCTTAATAATTAAGCAAAAAAACTTAAAGAAAATTCTGTTGAAGATATATATCACTCCAACCCTCGCTTAATTAGTTTTTGTTACTTAACGGATTTTAGCATTTTAGAATTTATTTGCAACATTTTTTAACTCATCGAACAAAGCAGAGAGCTGCTTATGATGATCTTTTTCTGCCTTCTCCAAGACTTCTCCTGCTGACTCTTTTGTCTTTGAATGCCTTTCATCCATTAAACCAAGAGCTGTCATAACTAATAACATTTCAAATGAAGCAGACGAATTACTTTTCGACATTTCACCCAATTCTAAATCAAGCTTTTCAATATGAGGCTTACTATCTTCTGAGCAGGATAGTTTAAAATTTCTCCCCGCCAATGTTATTGTTACTATCGACATATTGACTTCTTATTTGTTCAAGTTCTTCTATATATTCTTTAATCTGATCAAGAGTCTCATGATTATTTTGCTTTAATTTCTCATTCTGAGACTTCAAATCTTCTATAACGCCCTCTTGCTTTGCAAGCTTAACATTTAATCTATCTACATTCTCTCCGATTTCGTTAATCAGATCAATCAAATTCTTCTTCGTTATTTCCATTCTGCTCTTGTATATTTTGTATTAACTCGTCTTCAATAACATCGACTACTTGAACTTTTGAAGATTTTATCATTGAATAAATCAATATAACTAAAATCAACATCATAGCCGAGAAAAAAACTACATATTTTCTTTTTACTTTTTGGTTATTATTTATAGTAACTTCTGAGGTTTGCATAGCATTTTGAACAACCTTATTCGGAGCTTCTATACCTAAAAACTCAGTATACATTTTTGTGTAACCTTCTACATATACTTTTCCTGGTATGCCTTCAAAATTCCCTTCTTCTAGACAAATAATATACTGTTTGCGAATATTAAGTTTTTCCGCAACTTCTTCAATAGTATATCCTGCCTCTTCTCTAGCTTCCCTCAATTTTGAAGACATGTTAGCTAACCTCTAGTTTTCTTAAAAAGATCTCCAATTTTTTATTTGCTAAAATTATCATATTTAGATTCAATGCTTCTTGCGATTTTATATCCTCAATAAAGCTTACAAAAATATGCGCATCAGATGCATTATTCTTAATCCAAGTCTTTAACTTTGGAACACTGCCATTACTATTACCACTCAGCAATATTGCCTTAATTAAACGTCTTTGTTTATCGTAAAAATCATCTTTTAAAGATTGTACTGACAATCTATTCCAGAATGATTGATCGATTTGAGCTTCGCATGATTGGCGTAACCAGTCAATACTTAATAAATCTCCACACTCAAAATATAAGTTTGCAATATCTTCATTCTTCTTATTCATTTGTTTAGCAAGGAAAATGATATCAAATGCCGACACCAATACCTCTAATGTAGCGACAGATCTTGCTAACTTTTTATCCGCACCAGCTGAAGTAAAATGATCAATACGACTAAAGAATCGAGTTTTTGTAGTACCTACTAATAGCTTACTAATAATGTCTGTTAGCTCAGAGGTTTGTTTACTATATATTTCAATAGTTTCTGAAATGTTAATTGGAGCCTTAATATTTCTAACAAACCAGGTAATTCCTCTTCTCATTATTCGCACCAAATCACTCAACATCTCAACTTTGATATTAATATCAATTGATCTATCTAGTTTTGCGACTTGACCCCATAGATTATCTAAATCGAAAACTTCTGCAACCACAGCATGTGCTCTTGCTATATCACAAGAATGGCCACCCGTTTCTTTCTTTATAGAACTAATTACTGGACCACCAATTTGATTCACTAGTTTATTATTAATAACTGTACGTATTATTTCATGTCTTAGAGGATGGTTTTTTATTTCTTCGGCAAATTTCTCACGCATCATTTCTGGGAAATAATTATACAAATGCGATTCAAAATATTCATCTTTAGTAAATGAAGAATCCGCCAAATCTGCATCCAACGACATTTTACTATATGACAGTAAAACTGATAGCTCTGCTCTTGTCATTCCTTCCTTGGCAACAGCTCTCCTAGATAGTTCTGACTTGTTTGGTAGAAATTCCACTTCAGGGTCAAGCAAACCTTCATTCTCTAATTCACGAGTCAACTGACTGAAAGATTCTATATTTAATGTAGGAGATAGTGAAAGTACCGTTATAGCAAGATTCTGATCATAATTATCAACTAAAACCAGATCTTCCACTGACGAAGTCATTTTTTCCAAAAGATCATTACGCTCTTCCATTGAAATCTTTCCAGAGGTAACAGCACTATTTAAGGTGATCTTAATATTAACTTCATGATCCGAACAATCTACACCAGCAGAATTATCAATAAAATCTGTATTAATAATTCCACCACTTAAAGCATACTCAATACGACCAAGCTGTGATAAGCCAAGATTCCCACCTTCACCGATTACTTTGGCTCTAACTTGATTACCGTTAACACGCAGTGCATCATTAGCTTTATCACCAATATCAACATTATTTTCCGAACTAGATTTTATATAAGTCCCAATTCCACCATTCCATAGAAGATCAACACGTGCTTTTAAAATAGCTTTTATCAAATCATCAGGAACAATTGTATCTACTTCCAAATCTAGCAAATCCTTAATTTCTGGAGAAATATTCAAAATCTTTGCTGATCTAACAAATACTCCACCACCCTTTGAAATTAGTTTAAGATTATAATCACTCCATCTTGTTCTAGGAGTAGTAAACAATCTCAATCTCTCTTCATAACTAGAAACATGGTCTGGATTAGGATCAATAAAGATATGTTGATGGTTAAAAGCAGCTATCAGCTTGGTATATTTGGATAGAAGCATTCCATTACCAAATACATCACCTGACATATCACCAATTCCAACTGCTGTAAATGTCTCTGTTTGAATATCTATTCCCATACTCAAAAAATGTGATTGAGCGGAAATCCAGGCACCCTTTGCTGTAATACCCATTTTCTTATGGTCGTATCCAACAGAACCACCCGAAGCAAATGCATCACCAAGCCAAAAATTATACTCACTTGATACATCATTAGCAAAATCAGAGAATGTAGCTGTTCCTTTATCAGCAGCAACAACTAAATAAGGATTCTCATCATCATAAATAACTGTATCTTTCGGCTGAACAACTTGACCTTCGATTAAGTTATCCGTTAGATCTAAAAGACCTCGTAGGAAATTTTGATAGCAATTTACTACCTTTTTCATATATTCTTCTCGGCTTTGCTCGCCTTGCACAAGATTAATATAGAAACAACCTTTAGATCCAACAGGAACAATAACTGTATTTTTGGTCATTTGCGACTTCATAAGCCCAAGAACTTCTGTGCGATAATCCTCTCCTCTATCTGACCAACGCAAACCTCCGCGCGCTACTTTACCTCCACGCAAATGAACACCTTCAAAATCATTTGAGTAAACAAAAATCTCTGCATAAGGATGTGGAAGAGGAAGATCAGGAACTTTACTGGAATCGAACTTAAATGATAAGTAATTTTTAATCTTATTATTCTTTTTCTGATAAAAATTAGTTCTCAATATAGCCCCAACAACTCCCCGCATATTTTGTAATACCTTATCTTCAGTACTACTTGATACTGTATCTAGATATTCCTGCATTTCATCTGATAAATATTTTGCCCTATCTTCAGAAAGATTCTTAGGGTCAAATTTCGCTGTAAAATAATCTACTAATTTTTCAGTAT
This sequence comes from Rickettsiaceae bacterium, assembly GCA_965211855.1. GTDB lineage: Bacteria > Pseudomonadota > Alphaproteobacteria > Rickettsiales > Rickettsiaceae > Megaera_A. The sequence goes on along the minus strand of CBDBTV010000017.1, from coordinate 46,891 downwards.
ATTTATAATGCTTGACCAAGGTTTGTTGAACATATCCTTTACCATACGGCAAACCTGTTTGGTGCAAATAACGAGTTAAAGCTTTAAGAAGTTTAACTTTTCGCCAGTCAAATCCTGATAAAACCAACATTTTACTCAAAGAATCACTAACTAATTCTCCTTCACTCATTTTACCTAAGGCTTCTTCAATATTCTTTTTTAAAGCATCGAATGGAACCTCTATCTCTATTGGGCTACTAAGCTTAAACTCATATATCCAGCTATACTTAAAATCATCTGACTCCTTAATTGCAAAGCTTTGCTCATCAATAGCCGTAAATCCTAGATTTTCTATAGCAGGAAGAGTTTCTGAAAGAGTTAAACTAATTTCAGGACTATAAAATTTTAAGTGATACTCGTTATCTTCGCCTTTTATAAGATTAACAACCACTTTATTACTTTCTGATGCTTGCTCAAGATGATGCACATCATCAATCGTTGCATCTGCATTGAATTTATGTCTATATTCAGCTGGAAATGATGGTTCAATTTGTTTATGCCTAATCCCACCTTCATATTCTCCAAGCTCTTCACATAATTTGTGCAGAAGACCATCAGACCAATTAGTAGTAATCTGAATAAGATCTTTCTCCATTTCATCATAATCAAATTCAAGTTTTGAAGAATCTTTTACTGCAAGAGTTGCAAATAAATGAGAAAAATTCTGTGCAACTACTGTGATATCATCTGCAATAATCTCACTGTCAAATTTATTCGTAAGATAGCAGCTGATTTCATTATAAACTTCCGGAGTTAATCTCTCTCTTGGTAAGAAAACAATAATATTAACAAAAGAGTTAGACCAATCTTTCTGGACAAATAATTTCAATTTATGACTGCGCATACTCGAAAGCATATGAATACACATACAATAAAGATCGTCCTCATCAATTTGTATCAATATGTCTCTTGGCAGCGATTCGATAATGTTTTTTATTTTCTTAGCATTATATCCATTCATTGGGAAACCAGACTCATCTAATACATGGTTCATTTTCCCTCTTAAGATTGGTATAGTCTTAATAGATTGGAAATAAATAGCAGTACCATATAATCCAAAGATAATTGTACCACCTCTATACTCCCCATCATCATCAAGCTTCTTGATAAGAATGTAATCAACTAGAGCATTTCTATGTACTGGAGAAATTTTATTGATTTTCCCAAGCATCACTAATTTATTTTCATAATAATCACTTTCTGAAAACTCGATAATAGTTGATATTTCATCTAAATTATCTTGCCATATTTCTTCAACTCCTTCTGCTCCAGAAAGTTTTTTTGTTTTAACGTCAAAATCCGCAGCACCAAGAAAAGTAATATTATTTTTTTGCAACCAATTCAAAAAATCTAATGTCTCTTCAGCGGGCAAATTGGCTTTCTCATAAACCTCTTTGTGATGCACAATATCCGTTGTAATACTGATTAATTTATTCAGCAGCGATTGCCAAGAATCATATGTGTAATCAACAAGATCTATAATCTTGCTAATTTCTGATTTAATTTCCTCAAGCTCATCATCATCAAAGCTTCCCAAAACTTTTATATATACAAGCGATTCATGCACTCCATTTTTCGCATGAGCTGCTATATCTTCTAGTGCACCTTTATCATCTCGAACAGCTGTAATTACTGGATGAAAAGTAAAAATGGTTTGCAGGGCAAGCTTAGACATCAAGCTATTGAGAGAATCAATAATAAATGGACGATTTTCTGCAGATATCAGGATAGTAATCGATGGATTATTCTGAAAATCACCCTTAATTATTTCAATTTTTCTGATACCATCAGGCTTACTTAAGAAAAAATCATAAGCCTCATGAGTAAAATCTCCAAACAGCTTAATTTTATCTCTTGATCGGTAATCAACCGGAATATACATAAGAAACCTTTCAACAAACTTCTTATATAAATCTCCTTTACTACTTGCACTAACAAGATCTAATATCTCGGTACTAAAATCATCTATCTTACAATTAAGTTCGCTAAGAGCTAATGATTTTTTACTAGTTAAATTATTACCCATAGATGCCTAATCCCATAATCTCTTTATTAATATGCAAACTGGATGTATGATACTAGAAATAAAAACACCTATCAAGTTGATAAATAACTTAAGATGAATAGTATTTTTGCCCAATGTACCGCCCCAGGCAAAGCGGGAGTTGCAGTCTTCAGACTTTCAGGCCCAGAATCTCTTATGGCTTTAGAGCAACTAATTGCTCAAAAAGCAGATAATTTAGAGCCAAGAAAGCTTCATTTCAGAAAGATTTATAATCCCAAAACAAAAGAGCAAATTGATGAAGCCATGGTTGTGTATTTCATAGGTGACTCAAGTTTCACCGGAGAAACTTCCGTAGAAATTCATACTCATGGAAGTTTAGCCGTTATAAAACAGATGAATCAAATTTTATCTTCAATCAATGGACTAAGACTTGCAGAGCCTGGAGAATTCGCTAAAAGATCTTTCATAAATGGTAAGATGGATCTCACTGCAGCGGAGGGACTCGCCGACTTGATTGATGCTGAAACAGAACTACAACACAAGCAAGCAATTAGACAACTAGGTGGTGGATTAGAAAGAATATACGATGCTTGGCGACAAGAATTACTCAGTCTTATTAGCCTACTTGAGGCATATATTGACTTCCCGGATGAAGATATACCCGATGAAACTCTAAAACAAGTTGCTACTAAAATCGACAATCTAATCACGGAAATAAAGAATCATCTTAATGATAACAACCGAGGCGAACGTTTAAGAGACGGCCTAAAGCTTGCAATAATCGGCAAACCAAATGTCGGAAAATCCAGCCTACTAAATTTTCTTATGAAACGAGAAGTTGCTATTGTATCTGACATTGCAGGAACAACTCGCGACGTTCTTGAAGGACATCTTGATATAGGAGGTTATCCAATTATCTTACAAGATACCGCAGGAATTCATACTGAAACAAAAGATATCATCGAACAGAAGGGAATAGAAAAAGCTAAACAAGTCTTTCAAAATTCCGATATTAAAATTATCATTTATGATGCAACCGAAAACAGTCACAAAAATGATGACTTTGCAGATCTAGTTGATGAAAATACTATAGTTTTATTAAATAAAATAGATTTAAGCAAATCTAAAATTGCAAATGCTCTAGACAAAAGAGAAAGCCTATCAATATCAGTTAAACAGAACATTGGTCTCGATAAACTTGTAGATAGAATAATTGAAGTAGCAGAGAATATTGCAAAACCATCTGACACTCCTCAAATCACCAGAGCTAGACACAGAGCACAACTTGAGCAAGCAATAACATATTTAACAAATTTCTCTCTTGATGATGATTTAGTTTTAGTTACTGAGGATATTAGAATGACTATAAGGTCTTTAAGTAACATTACTGGCAAAGTTTCAGTTGATGAAATTTTGGGAGAAATTTTTAGTAATTTCTGTATTGGAAAATAGCTTATGATAAAAAATTGTAATCAAGAAATTACTCAGATTATAAATAATTGGCAAGAATATTTAAGTTGTCAAAGAAATTATTCACAGAATACTCTAGATTCATATCTAAATGATCTAAATCATTATCTTTCATTTTTAAGCAGCTATTACTCTACTCAAATATCTATTGATCAGATAAAATCTGTAGACATAAGATGCGCTAGAAGTTGGTTATCATCGAGAACTCAGGATAATTTCAACCTAGCCTCTACCGCACGAGCTTTATCATCGGTGAAAAATTTTTATAAATATTTAGAGAAAAAATTTGATATAACTTGCCACGCAATATTTACTGTCCGAAGCCCTAAAAAACCGAAAAACCTACCAAAAGCCCTCACTAAATCTGAAACAGAAATATCACTTGATAATATAGAAATGCTTGGAGATGAAGAATGGATACACTATCGCAACAAAGCGCTGTTAACCTTGATTTATGCAAGTGGTCTTAGAATCTCTGAAGCATTATCAATTACTCAAAAACATCTAGAAAATGTAGAATTCATAAAGATCGTTGGAAAGGGTGGAAAAGAACGTCTGATTCCTTGGCTCACAGAATCAAAACTTTTAGTGGAAAAATATCTTAGACTAATGCCTTATCATATAGAAATTGACGAACCAATTTTCCGTGGAAAACGTGGAAAACATTTGCAACGCTCGGTATTCAACAAAGAATTAATGAATTTGCGGCGTATGCTTGGACTACCTGAACACCTAAGTTCTCATGCATTCAGACATAGTTTTGCAACTCATTTACTTGAGAATGGCGCAGACTTACGATCAATTCAAGATCTGCTAGGCCATAAAAGCCTTTCCACCACACAAAGATATACAAAAATTAATCATTCTCATTTAGAATCCGTATACGAAAAAGCTCACCCTGGTTCAAAAAATAATTTTTAACAAATTATACTTGCGTTAATTTTTGCTTCTGCGTTATATTGATTTAATGAATCAATACTAGGGAGATAAATTATGGAAAAAGTTGTTTTACCAGAGGGCTATAAACCTTCTGAAAGTGAAGAATATATGAACCCTATGCAGCTAGAATATTTCAAGCAAAAACTGCAAAATTGGCGACTAGAACTGCTTGATGAGTCACGTGAGACTCTTACGCACCTGAAAGAAGAAAATTGGAATGAACCTGATCTTAATGATAGAGCAAGTGTCGAAACTGAAACTACAATTGAGCTAAGAACAAGAGATCGTTATCGCAAACTAATTGATAAAATCGAACATACAATAAGCAGAATTGATGCGGGTGATTATGGTTACTGCGAAGAAACTGGCAAAGAAATAGGCCTAAAGCGCTTAGAGGCAAGACCAGTAGCAACTTTATGTATTGATGCACAAATGCGTCATGAGAATTACGAAAAAACTCACCTAGATGAAGATAAATTAGACGCATAATCAAAGCAAACTCATGGTAAGTGATGCCTGAATTGCATCCTTACCCAACATCTTCAGACCCATACATGTCATTCCCGCGAAGGCGGGAATCCAGTATTTCAGACTATTCATCGGCCGAAAATATCACTTAGATTTTATCATTGCGTAGAAATGACATATGAAACATCAAAATATTCATATGACTCCACATCTCAAACCATATCTATCTATTATTCAAACGCTTTTTTCTTAGTCTTCGCATATACTGAATTATTATTAATGGAATAAAAGATAAAATCCCAACTAATCTTGCAGTACCACCCATTAAAATCATGTGCATAATAATACCAATAAAGAAACAGCAATATAACCTGTCCATGCACGCATAGTTTTATGCATATTAGGTTCTATAATCAAAAATATTAATATGACCAAAGCGGGCAAGTTAAGTAATATCCAATCCTTATTTTTCCTTATATATTGCATCATAAAACTTACTTAACTCACTATTGCAATACCCCTTTCAGCTGTTTTAAATGCATGACCTGGTTAAGACCATCAAAATTCCCCTTAGTGCTGCAGTAAATCTGCTCAAAACCTAGTTTTGACGCTTCTTTTACCCTAGCTTCAGTTTGAGATACTTTGCGTACTTCACCAGATAACCCCACTTCACCAAAAAATATACTCCCTTTAGGAAGCGGCGTGTTACTTGCAGCTGAAATGAGTGCAGCAGCCACTGCTAAATCCGCAGCAGGCTCTGTTATCCTTAAACCACCAGCAACGCTCAAATATACTTCATGCGCAGCTAAATTTAGTCCAAAACGTACTCCAAGAACTGCAATAATCATCGAAAGTCTATTATTATCCCATCCAACAACTGACCTTCTGGGCGTTGCCATATTTGTTGGGGCAATTAACGCTTGAATCTCAATAAGTAGTGGTCTTGACCCTTCAATTCCAGCAAATACTGCGCTGCCACTAACATTATTTTCACGTTCCATCAGAAATAACTCGGAAGGATTTGAGATTTCTACCAAACCTTTTGAAGTCATCTCAAATACACCAATCTCATTCACACCACCAAAGCGGTTCTTAATTGAACGCAAAATACGGAAATGATTATTATGATCTCCTTCAAAATAAAGTACTGTATCGACCATATGTTCAAGCACTTTTGGACCAGCTAGTTGGCCATCTTTATTAACATGGCATGCAAGCAAAAGGGTAATATTATTCTGCTTTGCGTAATTAATCAGCATATTAGAACAAGCTCTAATCTGAGATACTGTTCCTGGTGCAGAGGACAAATCACCCGTAGCTATCGTCTGAATTGAATCAATAACTACAAGATCTAGACCTTGCTTATTTTTATCAATTGTCGAAATGATATCCTCAACATTAGTTGCAGCTAGTAGACCCGTCTTATTATCATTAATACCAAGACGCATTCCCCTTAGCTTTATCTGATTTGTTGATTCCTCACCGGTAATATAAAGGCATCCCATATTATTCTGAGATAAACTTGATGAAAGCTGCAATAAAAGTGTAGATTTACCTATCCCTGGATCACCACCTATAAGAATTGCTGAGCCAGACACAAGACCTCCACCAAGTACGCGGTTTAGTTCTTCAATTGGAGTTTTTGTTCGTATAGTTGATTCAACTTCATCGGCAAGACTTTGCACTGGCTGGACATTACCGATTTTTGACACAGCTATTTTGCTAGCTGAGGTCACTTCTTCTGAGATTGTCCCCCATTCCAGGCACTCAGGACATTGGCCCATCCATTTACTGCTGATACTTCCGCAAGCAGAGCAAACAAATTGTTTTTTATTCTTGCTCATATCTTAAAATCAACAATTTATTATTACCGTATATTTTTTCTTTTACCAAACTCACATTCTCTGGCATTGTAAACTCCTCACGCTTTTCCATCTCTACAACAATAATTGCTTTATTCTTTAGCCATCTATTCTTAATCAAACTAATAAGAGATTTGTCCACAAATTGATTGTAATAAGGCGGGTCCATAAATACAAGACTATATTGCTCGGCAGCAAATGGTAAGCTTATAGCACTAGCCAAAAGAAATTTAACATTATCCTCCTCACCTATTTTTACTGCAAAATCTTTTGCTACTTTTAGGTGATCTTTGTCATTATCTAAAAGAGTGATAGTTTTTGCTCCTCTTGAGAGAGCCTCGAATGAAAGTGAACCAGTTCCTGCAAATAAATCAAGAATATTAGCGCCTTCATATGGAGGATTTTCTACAAACTCTCCTGAAGATAATATACTAAATAATGCTTCACGAAACTTTGTTGTTGAAGGACGATAATTTGAGTTTTTCAAGGATGGAATTATCCTATTTTTGTGTTTCCCAGCGATAATTCTCATTAATTTTTACCTCTTTAAATTCCCCAGGCTTCATATTACCCAAATTATACACGCCATAACTAGTACGTATTAATCTACTTACTTCAAAACCAAAATGCTCAAATATCCTACGGATTTCTCGGTTTTTCCCTTCAGTTAAAACTACCTCATACCATGAATTAGCACCACTTTTTTTCGTAAGTTTTATTGATTTTGGTCGATATACAACCTCATCAATAATAATTTTCTTATTTTCAATATCTAGAGAGCGACTGCGTCCATACACCCTAACTTTATATTTGCGTTCAATATTATTCTCTGGCTTCTCAAAATATCGAGATAATTCACCATTATTAGTAAGAAGCAATATACCCTCACTATTAATATCTAAACGCCCTACTGATACTACTCTTGGCAGTTTCCTAAGCTGCTCAAAGATTGTAGGACGCCCTTCTGGATCACTGTGGGTTGTTATTAGTCCAAGTGGTTTATAGTATACCCATAACTTTGTCTCTGGTAGAGATTCAATGATCTTTCCATCTACTTTTACGATATTACTTTCAGAAATATTTAAAGCAGGACTTGATAGAACTTTTCCATCTACTTCAACTCTACCTTCATCTATCCATCTTTCGGCCTCTCTTCTAGAACATAGTCCACTTGCCGCAATGAATTTTGCAATTCTCATATTTCTAATATCTGCTTCTAATCAATTAGATAGAAAGTAATATTAGTTACTACTCGTACTTCTTTATCAATCTTCGTAGTATCATCATATGTCTCACCAACATCTCTCACTGTAAAGCTTCCTTGTCTTGCACTTCTAATGCCACCAACATTTGCATCCGCATTCTGTGCAAATTCATTTGCTGCAATTCGAGCATTCTTGGCAGCTTCTCTGAGCATATCAGGCTTTATCTCATTCAGCTTTGTAAACAAATATCTTGGCGCCCTATTTTCTACATTAATCCCTTGAGCAATGAGTTTATTTACAGCCACTCTAACTTTTGATATTAATCTTACATTCTTCGTTTCGATGTTGAGCGATCCAGTAAGCTGATGCCTCTGATCAACAACTTTTTGATTTTCATCGCGCGATACTCATAATAATTGTGATCAACTACACCAATTTGTATTTCGTCATTTCCTAAACCATTTTCTTTGAGTAGATTGATTATTGTCTTTTGTTGCTCTTCAAGTTCCTTATAAAGAAGTGAAATTTGATCTCTATCAGCTGTTGCTACATTAAATTTTATAGTCCAATTTGCAAGATCCGCTTCAACACGGCGAACTGCAAGACCTTTAACGTCAGTAGTATTAAGAGCTACTTTTGCATTATACATAGTTTGGCCAATAAAATAGCCCCCAACTGCAAGACCAAAAGCAAGACATAACCCTAAGAAAAACATCTCAAATTTGCATGATTTTTTTGTAGTTATGCATTTTTCATCGTTCATTTTTTTTACCCAATTATTATTAACATATCTAATATACCGCTATATCAACTAACGTCAACATACCAGATATATTTATATTGTTTTAAACTTGTCTTCTTATTATAGTAAAATCCTTCGTTAAAATTTATGTTTCATGTATTCATGCAAGAAAATACCGAATATGATGTAGTAATAGTTGGTGCTGGCGCTGCGGGTCTTATGGCAGCGGCACATTCAGGAGCAAAAGGCAGAAAAGTATTATTAATAGAACATACCGAAAAGATTGGTGAGAAAATAAGAATATCAGGTGGAGGTAGATGCAACTTCACAAACCTGAATACAAGTAGTAAAAATTTTCTTTGCAGTAATCCACATTTTGTTAAATCTGCTTTATCCCAATACACTCAAAATGATTTTATTAGACTGGTTGAATCGTATAATATTGCTTATCATGAAAAAACTTTGGGCCAATTATTCTGTGATGGATCATCCAAGCAAATCATCAATATGCTTCTTGAAGAATGCAAAAATCATCACGTTACAATTAAAACAGAATGCTCAGTTAGTGATATATCGAAAAATGATAAATTCACTGTAAAAAGCAACTTTGGAGAATTTACTAGCAGTGCAGTAGTCATAGCTACGGGCGGACTATCTATTCCCAAAATTGGAGCCAGCGACTTTGGCTATGAAATTGCCAAAAAATTTGGACACAATATAATTCCAACAGCACCAGCGCTTGTTCCACTAACTATCCCTGAAAAAGAGTTGGAATGGTATACAAAGCTTCGGGGAGTTTCTAATCATTCAGTTGTAACCTACAATAAAACTGATTTTGAAGAAGCTATATTATTTACGCATAAAGGCTTAAGCGGCCCTGCAATACTACAAATTTCATCCTATATGAATAAATATGAGAACGAAACAATTTCTATAAACTTGCTACCTCATCTTAATCTATCGGAAAAATTTATAATAGATAAAAATAGCAAACAAACTGTGGCAAACTATCTGAAGAAATATCTAACTAACAGGCTAGTTGATAGTTTAGCACTTATAAATAATGATTTTAATCGTGCAATCACAGACCTATCAAATGAAAAGTTGTTTTATATTGCACAATATATTCATAATTTCCAAGCTCCAATTAATGGGAGTGAAGGATATTTGAAAGCAGAAGTAACTTCTGGCGGCGTTGATACTGACGAAATCTCATCAAAAACAATGGAATCAAAAAGAGTACCTAACCTATATTTTATAGGAGAAGTTTTGGATGTCACTGGATGGCTTGGTGGATACAACTTTCAGTGGGCATGGTCTTCTGGTGCAACCCTTGGTAGGACATTATAATCTTGACATATGACAGTATTCTAGTTATTGTGACTCGCTCTATACTAAAAAAGTTTAATAATATGAAAAATTTTAAAATATCTTCGCTACTACTTGTAGCAATTCTTTCGCTTACTGGCTGTGCAAGAGATCTATCAAGTGCAACATATACTAGCGACTCAACACTGAATATAGTTCTAGAAGGAATCGTAGTTTCTACAAGAGAAATTAAAATTAAAGATAGCGACAGACTATCTGATAATACTACTGGTGCTGCATTAGGTGGTCTTGGTGGTGGAGCCATTACTCATTCTTCAGGTGGTAAAACTGGCGCAGTAGTAGGTGGCGCGGTCGCTGGTGCTGTTGTTGGAGCTCTTGGCCAAAGCGCACTTTCAAGTGCAAAAGGTACTGAGTTTATCGTAAAAGTTGATAAATCAAAATTGAGCGATGATTATTATGAAGGTAGCGCACGTATGAGAAATGCAATTGCTGCTGCAAAAGCAACTGGAATGATCACTATTATTCAAACTAGCGAGAAAACGAAGTCTAAAAAGATCCAAGTTGGAGAAGATGTGCTCGTTATCATATCTGAAAATAGATCAAGAGTTATTAGAGACGTAAGTAAGTAACAATCTTTTATGAAAAATATACACAATAAATTATGGCCATTATTACTAGTGTCCATCTTGCTTTCTGCATGTAGTAAAACCACAACTATAAGACATCATAAAAATTTTCAAAATCAACTTTCTAAATCTAAAACTTTGACTATTTTACCAGCAACTGTAGAGGTGGTATCAGTTGAGGCAAGTGGAAAGACGACAAGAAACTATGATTATGAAGCTCTAGTTGAAGATGTAATTATCGATGTATTAAGGCCGAAACTGAGCCAAATGGGTTATAAAACAAAATTCCTAAGTAGGCGCGAGATTCACAATAACAAACTCTCTCGTAATGTTCTAAGCTTCAGAGAAGATTATAATAAAAAAATTGCAGAACTATATAATGCAATAGAATGGCAAGAAGAGAAAGCTAAAAATGTAAACTTATTCCTTGAAAAGCCTGCAAAAGAAGTAGCAAAACTTGCCGACTCAGATCTAGTAATTTTTGTTGAATATCATCTCCGTGCAAAAACCTCAGGAGCATGCACAAAAGATTTTGCTGTGGCCGTTCTATCGGCAGCATTAGGAGGAGCAGCTAGTAGTCAAGACCCTGCTGAACTTTTATCAATAAGAATTGCAATAATCAATCCACATAATGGACAATTTATATGGTCAAATTTTGCTCGTACAGGTTTTGGAACTTTTTCTGGTGCATTTAGTAAAAATGCTCAGAATATAGAAACTAAAAGACTTAAAGAAATTTTTGATACAACACTAAAAGCTCTTCCAACTAGAGATAAACTAAATAGCTAAACACACTTTTTAGTGTTCTAAGCAGATAGGTAATAAGACTACCTATCTGCTAAAGTGGAATTAATTAATTGAAATGTGTCCCTTTTGAAATAATGAATTAAATAGTCTTTTTTCAATTTGGTTAAGTAACTCATCTCTTTTTTCTCCGCTAATTTTTGCTCTGGCAAGTTTTACATCTTTCCTGCTTCCACTTTGTGAAACAAATTTATAAAAATAATCCTTATTAGTCTTATCATTGTAAACAATATTCATCGACAAAGAACCTGGAACAGAATATAGAACTCGATGCACAACGTTTGTTGGCATAATTACTAATTTAACCCGAACTGTGGATAAGCGATTTCATTTTATAAATTGTTCTAAAGATGGCTTATCAGTACGAAGCTGATAGTTTATTAGTCCAGCAAATAAGTGACAAAATGCATTTATTGGAGATCTATGTCTACTATGTATCAAGGTGTTTAACGACTTTATAGATGAGAAGATTGTTTCTATAAATGGACGTTTCATTAACATCATTTTATCATTTATATCCATTAGACAATTCTTCATATTTTTTCTGATTTTAGTGATTAAAGTTGTACCCTGTTCAAATAATTCAGTGAATAATTTTTTGGAGATATAACCTTTATCACCAATAAGTTTGCAAGAGATATCTTTTAGCATTTGCTTTACTGGAGACCTGTCATCTACATTCCCGCTAGTAACATGCATGCGTACAATTTCTCCGTGACTATTAAAAATAAAGTGCAACTTAAAGCCAAAGAACCAACCAGTTGAAGTCTTACCTTTTCCAGCTAAGTCTTTAAAAACTTTATGACGTTTCTCTCACAGCCTATGGCATACAACCATTGGAGTAGAGTCGATAAACATGTATTCAGTTATCTTACCCTCAAGGGATTTTAACATGCATAATACAGCAGGAAAGGCTAGCTTTATCAATGATATAAAGCGATCATAATGGACTAAGTAATTGAATAAATTTCTGTTATTTCTCATAAGTTCTAAGTAAAAATATTTAAAGCAAGCCATACCAGATTGATGGAAAGCTATTAAGATTGTTATTATCTCCGATAAGCTCATACTGCTTGGTCTATTACGTTTTCTTAAACCGCTAGTAAGAAGAGACTTTTTGTACCAATTTTCAAATCCTTTATAAAAATCATCGACAAAGCAGAACAAAGTATCGTAGTCTATATTCATTGGGGTACTCTTTAGTTGTTTAAAAAAGCCAGAATACCCCAATACCAACTACTATGCAGCTTTTTTGTTATCCATAGTTCGGGTTAATTTACCTTCTTTTACACGCTCATCTCTGTTTTTAGTAACATATGATTCTCCAAGATGATCAAAACTCTTTGTACCATCGGCAAGCTTGTTAATTCTGTAAAGATTAAACTTCTCCGAATCTTCACCATTAGATTTTTCATGCATATTATAAATTGAATGAACATAGCCTCCATAAAGGATATAACTTTCAAAATATCTAGGATGATCATGAATAGATTCTGCTAGTATTTTATTTGAATCATCAATTGGCCAATAATTTATTCTTAACTTTTCAATTCCCAAATTTGAATCGATAAAATCTGGCGTCTTGATATTTATTCTATAAAATCCAGACTCATTTTTTTCTGGTTTTATATTATATTTATTATTTACAATATAATCATATGCATATTTCTGAAGCTTAATATACTGATCTATTGATAATTTAGGCGTAATTTGTTTTTCCGCCCTCTCTACAACAGACTTACCAAAACTTGACTCAGTTGCATAAGAATAGCTAGAACTATTCAAAGCGCAAAAAGCCAATACTAAACAGCTAGTGGCTTTATATAATCTAAAATTTTTCATATTAACTCTCCTTTCTCCATAATATTTTTAAAATATAAAGCAATGATAATCATTACTTCATATTAATTTATAAATATTAGGGTGAAATTTTAATATTCGGAGAAAATACATAATTGCCAGTTTAAGTACCGTATACGTAAACTGGAATATTATAGTAATTACATTTTGAATAAAGGTTACAAATTTAATGAAGTAAATTATTTTCACTAAAAAAGAATTTAAGTGCATATTACGTAGAGAAAATCAAAACATATATAATATAATAGTGTAAAGACATTAATATACTAAAATATGAATCTAACCACATACTTTGCAAAACTTGACGAGCTCTATAAATTCCATTTATATGAGATCGATAATATAAAGTTCACAAAACGTGAAATAGATATCATTGCATGCATAATGCATAACAAAGGTGAGAAAAAAATTGCAAATATTCTATCAATTTCTCATAGAACTGTTGGTACGCATCAGCACAATATTATGATGAAAATGGAGGTCAGCTCTAGAGACCTTATTATAAACTTCATTGAAAAATCTGGAAAATCAAAATTAATTGATGAGTATTATTTTAACTTAACAATCTTGATGAGATTCGAAGCCAAACTCAAGCTTATTGGAGAAAACTATAAAACTAAGCCAATAAATATTATAATAAATGATAATATGGAGCTAGCAAAAAAACTTTGTATCAAAAGCTTTAAAAAACATCTGCAGCTAGCTAATATTATTGTTTGCAATAAAGATAATAACAATGCAAAACTAAATATTCACTGTATTTTAAAATCTGATAATTTCAAAGAAAGCGAACTAGAATCTGTTTTTTTAAAGTTAGATAAAAATATAGAATATCAATCGCTAAATACTAAAAAAATAATAGATTTTACTGAAAAAACTAACTACTACGACTCTATTTTTGCTTTAATCAAAGCAATCCGCGACGATAAGCAACTAATAAAAACAATTAAAGATTTTGATAATGAATCTTTAAAATTAGCAAACAACTTCAATGGCGTTACAACAATAACTCAAGAACCTCTTTTTTCTAGAATAATTATAAATAGCCTAGTGTTTAAAATATCTATCGTCCTAATATTGCTATGCACTATTTTCTTTCTGTCTACAATAAATCATAATCAAAACAAACAGATCCGGTATGATTTAGTTTTACCACATAACAGCTTCTTACTAGAAAGATCAACAACATTAAATGGAATAAAATCAATACTTAATAACAAAGACATTGGTATTGTAGCTTTAGTTGGAATTGGCGGATCCGGAAAAACAATTTTAGCCAGAAACTACGCAAAAAAGCATACAGGTGATCTAATTTGGGAGATCAATGCAGAAACCAGCAAAACACTACTGGGCTCTTTTGAACAGCTAGCATATGCAATATCAGAAGATTTTCAAGATAAACAAAGGCTGAAAAATATTCAAAATATAACTGATTTATCTGAAAGAAGAAAAAAGCTTCGAATATACATAACAAAGCATATAAAAAACTATCATAACTGGCTCTTTATATATGACAATGTAAATGATTTTAGAGAAATAGCTGATTTCTTTCCTCACGATAAACAAGTTTGGGGAACTGGAAAAGTTATTTTAACAACTAGAAATAGTAACATCGCAAATAATGGGCTTATTACAGAAAAAAATGTAATCATGGTTCCGGAATTAAAAGATAGTGAAAAAATTGATCTATTTAAAAAAATCATAGGAAAGTCAAAAATAAAAACCCATTCCGATAAAAATGATCTTAGTCTATTTACAAAACATATACCTCCATTCCCACTTGATATAGTAACTGCAGCAAGCTATATCAAAAATACAGGCATATCATTCAATGAATATACAAAAAATATTACTTATCCGACACACTATTTTGAAAAAGCGCAAATGGGGTTTTTAAAAAATACTGGATATTATAACAATACTAGATACGGAATCATCACTCTATCCATTAAACAATTAATTGATGAAGGAAAGGACTTTCAGGACCTGCTTCTCCTAATCAGCTTAATGAAAAGCCAGAACATACCAAGAGATTTACTAGTAGATTATAAAGGCGAGATAGTTGTACATAATTTCTTACGCAAAATTAAAATGTACTCTTTTATTTTAGCAAACAAAGAAGAACACAGAAATTCATATAATAGCTTTAACATACACCGAACTGTGCAAAATATATCATATGATTTTTTAACAAAATCAATATTACCGCAAGACTATCAAACTATACTAAAATCTCAAATAAGTCTTTTCTCAAATTATTTATCAAAAAAATCTAATAATAATATTGAATTTTCTGCAATAAAAATACTAGAAGGTCATTCAGAAAAGTTTTTAAACACTACAAAAAATAGTTTAAGTAAGGAAGAACAAGTAGATCTTGAGATTGAACTAGCTAATTATTATCTAAAAACTACAAAATTTTACAAAGCTAAAAGATTACTAAAGCGATGCATTAAAACTGCTGAACTAAAATATGGTAAATACAGCCCTGAAGTTTCAAAAATCTTTTATCTATTAGGTGTTACATATTATAACATCTCTGAATATAATAAAGCGAAGGAAGCGCTTAAAGAAAGTATTAAAATTAATGAAAAACTCTTCAAAATAGGATCAATTGAAATTGCTGAACCTTTATTTTATCTTGCAATTATTGAATCAGATATAGGGCACAACTACGAGGCTATAAAATTGTTTGAACCTACATCTATCGTTATTCAAAATCACTATGGAGAAAATCACCCCAAAACTGCCCGTATATTGATGCACTTAGCCAAGGCTCTTTATAGAGTAGGTCAGTATAACCGATCAGAGAAATTACTAAATAAGGCTTTATCTATATACACTAATACTTACGGAACTGAACACCCTCGCGTTGCAGAAGCTCTTTGTATAATTTCAAGCTTGTACAGACAAAAAGGTTATTATGATGATTCTATTGAAATGCTTAATAAAGCTTTGAAAATTAGACTGAGTGAATACGGAGATGATCATGTATCTGTAGCTGAAATCAAAGTCAAATTTGCTCACATATATCGACATCTAGGAAAATATAAATTAGCTATAAATTGTTTAAAAAATGCAATGACAATCTATAAAAATAAATATGGAATGAACAATAAAGTCACTGCATGTACTATGACCTATCTTGGTCATGTTTTTTGGGATCAAGGAAAGATTGACGATGCGATAAGATTACTGAATCATGCATCGAAAATCCTGGTTAAAAAGCATGGTAAAGAAGATATGTATACTGCATGGTGCTTTTTAAGACTTGGATATGTACTTACTTATGCTGGAAATAATAATAAAGCTAAAAAATTCATAGAAGAAGGTTATAAAGAATATGGCAAATATTACAAATCAAATCATATAGAAAGAGCCTGGGCCGATGTTTATCTTGGTAATTTTTATAATAGAACTAATAATTTATTATTAGCTCAATCTCATCTTGAAAAAGCACTTAAAGCTTATCAAAATCACTTTGGAGCTCAGCATATTAGAACAAGCTGGATTAAAAAAATACTTTCTGACAATTACAACCGTCAAGGTGATTTTGCAAAAGCTCTAAAATACTCTAAAGAAGCATATGATAGCTATAAATTACATTACGGAGCTACACATATAAAAACAGCTCTAGCCTTACAGAAGATGGGACAAATATACTTTTTTAATGGAATACTAGAAGGAGAAAACCTAGTCAGAAGAGCTTTGGCAATATTAGAAAACCGAAATAGCACTAAGATATATACGACTTTAAAAATAATTGCCGACATAGAGTTAAATAAAGCTCAAGAATACAGCAAAAATGGTAATAATTCAAAGGCACAAAAACATTATAAAACTGCACAAGAATACTTGGATCGTGCATTATTAATAGCAAAAAAGAATTTACCTTCTGATTCACAGCTTATTAGAATTATAGAAGAGAAATCCATTGAGCTAGCTTCTAATAGAACATTTGAATAAATAAATTATAAAATAAGGAGAGTAAACAATGAAAAATATAACAAAAATCATAATATCTATTCTACTTTGGATTCACTGTAGTCCTGCGGCAGAACCTAAAATAATCACACATAATATCAACGAATCTTATATAAATATTGATAGTATTATTGAAAAAATTAATAACAAGAAGATTCTATCTTTATCTAAAGAAGAAACAATCGAAATGCTATATCAACCGAATGAATTTGACCTTGGTCGATTCTTATTAAGCAACAGAGGTTTAAACGGCTATTGGATATCTTATCTGATTTTACGAGGTGTAAAAAACAAACATGCGCACCCTCTGGAAAAATGGCTTATTCAAAGAGCTCCTACTGTACTTGCAACTCGCGAAAGATCCTATATTTTTCAAGACAGAACAAAACAAATTGTTGAATCAAAATCTAAGTCACTTCAAATTAATATAGCTTCCATTCCATGCGGGCTTTTAGATGACTTACTAACAATCGATTTTAATACTAAAAATAAAATCAATATCACTGGAATAGATTTAGATAGTAATTCTTTAAGTATGGCCAAAATAAATGCAGAAAATTATAATAAAAATCATAAAATACAAATAATGAAAGGCAATGCATGGAACCTTAAGTTCGAAGAGACTTTTGATATAATTTTAAGTAATGGGCTGAGCATTTATGAAAAAAATCCCGATAGACTTGTAAATTTATATAAAGAATTCCACAAAGCTCTCAAAGCAGATGGAAGACTTATAACCAGTTTTATAACACCACCTCCTACTTACTCAAAAGAATCCCCATGGATTAATGTTGATCAAGAAGACCTAAAAAAAACAAATCTCTATTTTTGGTGATATTTTAAGTGTAAAATGGAGGGAATATCGTACAGAACAGGAAACTCGAGATTTACTTGAAAAAGCTGTTTTTGAAATCGATGAGATAATTTATGATTCACAACATATTTTCCCAACTGTTATTGTCAAAAAAAGTGGAGTTAAAACTAAAAGTTAATTTCTAAATATTTTTGTATTTTCTGTTTTGTACTGATTGCATGGTATGAATCAGGAGGTAATTCACTTGATACTATATCTAGCGCACTATTCATATATTTTAGAATTTGGTCATTCAACATATTTTTTTCGTCGGCAGATAATTCATATTTATTTAATTTGTCTTTATTAATATCAGCCAGTTTTAATAACATGGTGAATCTATTTGAATGATCAATCTTTGTCATAACTTCTAAAGCTTCTTCAATCATTTTTTCTCCTTCATCAACATGACCTTGCAAAAATTTAGTATAACCTAACTCAGCAATTGCTTCTGCTGTTCTTTTATGATCATGACCATTTTTCTCATAATATATATTCAATGCTTTTTCTAAGTATTTCTCTGCCTTATCTAATTCATTTTGATCTCTAAAGCAAGCCTAAATTTATTAAGTTCCAAGCCCCTTTAATACTATTTTTACCCAGTTTTGCAGCAAAGATTTCTTGAGCTTCTTCAAGATGATTCATAGCTAAATTATAGTCCCCCAACTGCCTGTAAATGTTTCCGAGCAGATTAGAACACCATGCAATAGTTAAATGTTTTGAAGGATAAAGCTTTGTAAATCTAACGTAAGATTTGTTTAAGATATCTCTAGCTTCTTCGAACTGACCTAAACTTCCTTTTAAGCTGCCAAGCCATGTATGTGCCCAAATCGTTCTACTATCCTTATTTCCAAATTTTTTCAAATAATTTAATGCAGAGCTTTCAATGAACTTAACAGCTTTCATATATCTACCCTGGCACAAATAAACCTGTCCTAAATAATTATCTATCCAATATTTACGAAAATGATCTTCACCAAAAGTATCTATAATCAAATTATTTGACCTTATTAAGAAGTTTAATGCAGTATCATAATTCCCTAAATTTCTGTGCACACTACCTAAATATCCAAGGATCCTTGCTTTCTTTGATAGATACCTACATTCTTTATGAAGTGATAAAGATTTTGTAAGATAAATTTCCGCTTGCTTGTAATGCTCTACGGCTCGAAAATTGTAGCCTAATAGTGCATATGTCCATGATAAAGCGCACTCATTATTTTTTATATTTTTAGAATAAATTTTCCTCGCAACATGCAGAAATTGATTTGCTGATTCATATTCACCAATAAATAAATAAAGTTCACCCAAATTCACTGAAATTTCAGCAATTTCAGCTGAATAGACTGATTCATCACGATTATACCAATCTAAAGACTCTTTTAGAAAGTTTTTTGCTCTTTCACAGTTTTCATTTGCAACATAATAGACACCAATTAGTCTTGAAAAATAGGCGACTTCTTTTAGTTCAATTAGCTCTCTATTTTTAATTAAAGAATCTATATGTTTGTAAAAAACTAGGTTTTTTTCTTTTTCAATCGTATTGTTATTATTATCAAAATACTGCTTAAATGTATTTACTGCACTTTTAGCGATTTTCTTACACTCAACACCTGATAATAATTGCTTTAAGTAATTTTTAATTACAACTTGAGATGTCGCAAGTATACTAAAACTCTTAATTTCATTGTTTTCATCTTGAGATTCAATGTTAATAAGCGAGAACTCTTTTAAATAAAAAATAAAATCATTCACTACTTTCTCATCCTTAAAATTAAGCAGTAATTCCTTAGATATGCTCTCAGAGTTAATTAAGCTACAAAAAAATAGCAAATCTTTAAAATCAGGATTTATACTATTTATTTTTTGAATAGAAGATACTAAAATCCCTAACCTAGTTTTTTTGTAGACGCCTACATCCCGCATAATATCCTCTTGGATATCTACAACAGACTCATTTGCAACATTCATTACATCGATATATTCACTATAAGGTATTTTTTCTTCTTTTATGTAGTATGCCGACACTGTTATATCTAATGGGAATGGCGGTATATTCTTTAAGAAACTTTTGACATTGTCTGAACCATAATGACTCCTCCCAACAATATTTGTAAATAAATTGTATTTTTCTTGGTCATTTAAAGTTCCAACTTTTACAATATTATCCTTATGAATATGATGATTGCTCTGTATATTTGCATTTCTAGTATTAATTATTACAGCGCCTTTTCTCCATTCCGAAACAGAAGGAATAAATCTTCTTAACTCATCAAAACTATTCATATCTTCATATATGAATAACCAACTATCATATCTTTCCAAATGCTTTAATATAAACGACCTTACGGCAAGTAATTTTGTTTTTTGATTTTTATCTTCTAAAATGATATTCAGCTCATTTATATCATTTTCATTAGTGCATAACCTATACGCAAGATCATTATAAGATTTAACTAAACTATTTTTAGATTCAGCATTGATTTCCCAAATAACATCTGCTTTTGAATAACTAGACGCATATTTTCTAGCTAAAGTAGTTTTACCTGATCCTTCAATACCTAATAAAAAAATTACACCAATTGGATTAGAGCTTTTTATCTTTTCATCATTTCCAACAATAGATCTTTTCTATCTATCATTATCGATGACGAAATTAGCGGCATATCTGACTTGATAACTTCTCTCTGAGTAAAAACAATATTATTTTGCAGTAAAAATATAAAAACCAAGACTAAAAAAATGACTGTAGAAAATTGAACAATTCCTCTAGTAGAGACAACATCCTTTGCTTGCAAATCTGAGATCTCAGGCATTGCTATACTCAAACTTATGATCGACTTGTATTCTGCATGAAAATCGTCAATATATTTATTCAATCTTGGACTATCTACAAAAAACTTAACTAATTTTAAAACAGAAAAATAGAAAACATCCGGATCATATAAATTTACATACTCATTATGTTTTTCATCATCGCTAATATGTTCTTCAAACTGCAAATAAATTGCTTCTTTTTCAGATTTATTGCTATCATACACTGCGACTGCTTGATAACTAGTTTTTGATTTGCTACCACTAAATTCTAGATTAATATTCGCTATCTCTAAGTATTTTTTTAGTTCATTATATGCACTTTCTTTAGAGACCGAACCATTAACTATTAGATTAAGATTTTGCCTAATCAAGTTCTTACCAACATATTGGAGAACTTTTATAAACATTGAATATACTCTTAAATGAACATAATACTCTCTAATATATTCCAGTTTCCCACTTTTTTTTGCAATATTTTGAATATTCTCCCTAGTACTATTTCCAAGCTTTTTCATTATATTACTTGTATGTGTACCAATCGTCCTAGGAGAAACTGACAATATTGAGGCTATCATCTTTTCGCTGCGATTATGAACGACAATACAAGCAAGTACATCTATTTCTCTTTGAGTAAAACTAATACCACCAACCTCTCGGAGATTAAGATTATACAATTCATCACGCTTGTTTTGATGAGTTAACATTCTTACACTCGGTAAATCTAAAGTTGTATTACTAAATTATTTTACAAACTAATATCTTCTATCTATGCACTACCTAAAAATCCAAGCGAATTAACCACTCTAAATTAATTTACACTTAATTTTAATGTAGAAAATAATCAACTAAAATTACTCTTGCGTCATATTTGCGTGTCTTACTTTACTTCTCACATTATTAAACCCGCACAAAACTCCAATTGAACTTTTGATATGCTTTGTAATGAGAGTGTTTTTTTCACCATAATAATTCTTCCCATGATATCTCTTTAAATCATTTAATGATTCGTGCGCAAATTTAACAGCTTCTTTATACTCACTATTAGCAGCATGTACATTACTTAAAATCATTTTAGTTCTTGATAATGCCAAATAATTTACGGGCTTATATCTATGATATATATTTAGTGCCTGATTTGCTAACTGCTTAGATTTTCTGTAATTACCTAAATTTTTATGAAGATAGGCCAAATTCTCTTTACTCCACCCAATTTTATCGTGTCTTTCCCCAAAGAATTTTTTGTGTAATACATGACTAAGATTTAGCAACTCTTCTGCTTTCTCATGCTTGCCCATCTTAGTATATACTTTACCCAAATAAGTCGATATCCAAGCATTTCTAAGATGTTCTGGACCATTATTTTCAATAAAAAACTTTCTTGCTTTTTCCAATAAGATTTTCGATTTATCAAAATCACCAATTCCTTCATACGCACTTGCAAGATAAACATTTGCCCAGTGTAAATCTTGTTGTTCATCATTTTTTTTATATATCTCAATTGCCTGCTTTAGCAAATCAATGGATTTTTCATAATTACTACAATTCCTTTTTATAACTCCAAGCCATACCAAAGTCCATGCAACATTATTATCATTTTCGTCAGATTTACGAAAAATTTCATTTGCTTTTATAAGCAACTCTTTTGCTTTACTATTTTCATGATGACTAATATTGCATATAGCCAATAACACCATTGATGTAGCGATTCTACTAGCATCTTTTACATAGAATTCTTTATTGTTTTTAACAATTTGTTGAAAAATTTCTTTTGCTTTCTCAATTTCATCAATCCTAATATAGTACTCCCCTAAAGCTTGATTTAATAATAGTTCTGATTCACTTGACAATATTTCTGTATTTTCTAGAACTTTGTGAATATGATTAATCATCAACCGTCTCTCAAAAACTCCAGATTTAGTTAAATTATCTTTCAAATATTCCAGAAAATCTAAAACCACTTTATCAGAGATATCTCTAATTCTCTTATCACTTAAAGAACTTAGAATAGTTGATAGCATAACTACTTGCGTAGTTTTATGGATTGAAATAAAATTTCTAGCCTTATCTTCAGTCGATATCAAAGCTAACTTTAACATATTATTTATTTGATTAATGATGTCTGGACTTTTATCTTTAGTAATTAAATTATATGGAATATTTCTAGTATCAAGCATGCATAGTAATAATAGATGATAAATATTATTGCTATTATCAATTAAGTTCTTAACAGACGTCGAGATTATTCCATATCTAGACTGATCATAATTTCCTACATTTGATAAAATTTCTTCCTGAAACCTAGCAAATTGACCATCATTAACTCTTATATAGTGCAGATATTTTGAAAATAGAATCTTTTCCTCCTTAATATAGTAAGCTGCGGTAATCACATCTAGTGGAAATGATGGTATCTGTTCCAAGAGTTTTTCATATGTAATATCATTTAGAAATGCTACATTTTGCGGAAGGATTTTTTTAAATAATTTAGATTTCTCTGCTACTGTAAGCTCAGGAATATTGATAAAATTACTATCTGGTATAAATGTATTATCCTTAATACAAGAGTTGCGCGTTGTAATTATAACTTTGCCATTACCCCACACTAACTCATCATATGGATAATATTTTTTTATATCTTCAAACTGCCTTACATCATCATATATAAGTAACCAATTATCATACTTTCTAATAATTTTAGAAAAAAATAGATATAACTTACGCTCTTTACTATTAATATCAGTATCATTAGAAATAAGCTTCAGTTCGTCTTTCAATTCATCTGTAGTGCAAACAGAATAGATTAGTCTTTCAAACGAAGCACCTATTGTTTCTCTATTCTTTGCATTTATTTCCCAAATGATTGAATAATTTTGCTTACTAGCATACTGACGTGCAATAGTAGTTTTACCAGAACCGCCAACTCCTTGTAAAACTATCGCCTGTATTCCAGACTGTTCTTTAAAACGATCTAAAATTTCATTTATTATACCTTTACGTTCCAAGGTAACTTGATTATAAGGTAAGGGAAGCTCAGAGCGTATAATATCTAATGGAACATTACCAAAAAAAAGTACCAACCAAAAGATAATGCTATTATAGCACTTAAAAATAAAATAAATTTATTTAATCTATACAACTCAAAACCTCCCTCATTTTACCGAATTAACATTACACTTCCCTTTAGTTATATAATACAATAAATCTAGATATTAGAATTCCGTGTTTTTTACTTATAAATTTAAGCTCAGTTTACTATCACAATAGCAAAAACACTATTTCATCTTAGATTTGATTCTCTTTATGTGAATAGATTTTTCTGGAAAATCATTTAATATTACAGCAAGTGACTGATTATAATAATGTTCTGCTTTTTTGTTTAATGATAAATAGACTTTTTTATCTTGGGAATAGCTATTTTTTGCAAGCGTAGAATACAAATCACCTAATGCTTCTAAACAAAGATATTTCTTAATATGTGAATTATTTTCATATATTTTCAAAGCATCCTTATACATAATTTCAGCTAATTTCATATCGCCTTTTGCAAAATTTAAATACCCTTTAACTAATAATATATTTGCATATTTTGCATGCTCCTTACCGTAAAAATTTTGATAAATTTTATCCGCTTGTTTCAAAAAGCTTTCAGCAGAACTTAAGTTATTAGTTTTTATATATGCGTCCGCTAAATGGAATAAAATCCAGGCGGTTTTAACATGGTTTAAACCAAAATGTTTCTTATGCATTCTTACTGATTGCTCTAAAAAGAAGATAGACTTCTTAAATAATCCATATTTGAGATATGCCACTCCAAGATATGCACCAGACCAGCCTCTTCTCATATGACCTTCATTATAGAAATTTTTATATATTTCGTGCGCTCTTTCAAAATATCCAATCGTGTCTTTATCAATTCCTATATCTCTATAAATATTTCCTTTCTGAACCAAAACCCAAGCTATTTTTACGTTATCTTTTCCGTAGTGATCAGAGAAAATATTGTGTCCATAGTCTAGCAAGTCCTTGGATTTTTTATAATTCCCCATATTTCTATGTAGAATGCCAAGATTAATATATATCCAAGCAACTTTAACGTTATTAGCACCATAGAAATTTTTTAAAACCGCAAGGCACTCTTGAAAAGAGTTCAATGACTTTTCGTAATTCCCTTGTATCTTATAAATATAGGCTAGTTCACCTTTAATCTTAGCAATTTCAATTTCATTATCAAATCTAAGGTTCTTCAATTTATCAATCATTTTTTCCAAAATATCTTGTGCTTTAAGATATTTGCCTAAATCCCTATAAGCATAAGCCAAATTCAATAGAGACTTTTGCGTAGCCGCATTTTGTATACCATATTGATCAATGAAAAGTTTTGATGATTCTTCTAAATATTTCAGAGCTTCGTCATACTTACCGAGCGCTCTATAAAGACTTCCTAGATAGCTTATAGTCTCCGTAAAATCTTCTGTATTATTTTGAAATTGAAAATTATTTGTTTTTAGAATCTTCTGCAATAATTGTTCAGACTTTCCATATTCGCCAATAAACATATAACAATCACTCAATATATTTCCTAATTTGATGTCTATAGGTATGTCAGGATTTGTATTCTTTAAAAAAGTTTCTACATGTCTTATAATTAGTTTAATTTTTACTATATCCCCTTTAGCAATTGCGTCTAACATATAACCTGTTAAAGACTTACTAATTTGATTATAAATCATCTGCTTTTCATTCCCATCGATTTTAGCTTGAAGGAAAGACAAAATGATTTTTTGGGAGCTAGGATGGAGAGATATTGAATCAATACCCTGCTCATTTACAGAAAGCGTCTGCTCAGTAATAAGTGAGAATTTTTTTAAGAAGTGTATAAACTTATCTACTACAATATTCGATTTATAATTTATAAGGATTTCTCGAGAAATATTTTGTGAATCAATTAAGCTTATCAAAAATAATAATAATTTAAAATCTGGATTATCCTTAATTATCTGCTTTACACAAGCGGCGATAATATAAAATCTAGTACTTGAATATTCACCAATATCACTTAGAATTTTCTCCTGTTCTAAAATAAATGTTTTATTTCTTTTTAATAGATAGTCTAAATATAGTTCGTATGAAATATTTGTTTCTTTTATATAATGCGCAGCAACTGATACATCTAAAGGGAATGGAGGCACTTGCTTAAGAAAACTAATTCTTTTAGCTCTCTCAACGTTATCTATACTTTTTAGCTTTCCCTTTTCAATTATATTAGAAAACAATGTATATCTATCACTCGCACTTAATTCAGGAACAAAAATAATATTATCATCAGGAATAAAAATATTATTACTTATATTACTATCTCTAGTAGTAATTATAACCTTTCCTTCTCCCCATACATTAGCATCAAAAGGGAAAAACTTCCTAATACTTTGAAAACTCTCAACATTATCATATATCAATAACCAATTAGAATGTTTTTTTAGCTTTTGGGTTAGATACGACATAAATTTTCCATACCTAATCGATTTATTCTCAAGCGATAGAATGGCTTTTAATTCAATGCGTTCAGCATCTGTTTCACTAAGGGCAAAAGCTAATTGCTGCAATGATGAAAATGTTTTCTCTTTAGTGATTGAGTCTATTTGCCATATTAAAGTTGAATCAGAATTTTGAGAATATCTCCTTGCTATAGTAGTTTTTCCAGATCCTCCAATACCTATTAATACAACTTTCTTTATACCCATTCTTCCAGATAGTATTTTCTCTATCTAGTTCATTATACTTGTTCTATATAATTTCAATTCAAAATTATATATAGGCAAATTTGATTTAACAGATCCCTTAAACTTAAAATTAAACAGTAAAAATATGCAGAAAACTGTAAAAACCAAAATTACACCTAAATATATTTGATTTGTAACTTTGCTATCCTCTGCAAGACAAATAAATCCTTGAATATCTTCCTTATACTCGTCGTGAATACTATCGAGTTTAGAGCTTTTTAATAGCTTTTTTATTAAACAAAAAACTGATTCATAATAATTATTATTAAAATCAATAATTTCTTTCTGATCATTACCAGAAGAATCAAAATCATCTAATTTAATAATAATATCCTTCTTGTTATATTTTAGAGCATTATTATTTAATACACTAATTGATTTTAGTGATGAATTCTGATTACTACGTTCTTCAATGTGAATGTTAGCAAGTTTTAGGTGTTCACTTAAAGCTTGCATTCTGCTTTTTTCATTAGCTGATAATGATTTGCACTTAACACTCACATTAAGAATTTTAGAATTGATTTTTTGTCCAATATATCGTAAATGCTTTTTAAATATACTCTCAATATTGATATATTTGTAGTACTCAAGAATAAGAGAGTATTGCTTTGAACTTTTTATAAATTGTAGTATAGACTCATTAGAGCTACTACCAATTTTTATTATTATGTTTCTTAGATAAACTCGAATAGTCTTTGATGAAATAGATAATATTGAAGATGTTTTTTCTTCATCTAACTTACTAGCTAAACAAGTTAATACATCCATCTCTCGATATGTAAACTTTATTCCCATAATATTGCTGAGTTTCTGATTATAAAACTCATCTTTTGAATATTTTTTTTGTACTCGCATCACATTCCCAAAGCCAACATAAACTACAACTCTAAGTAGCTGTATAATTTTTAATTAATATATCTATAAGAGCAGGAAGATCAGGCTTCACTCCAGCTAGATTCTTTGCAAGAAAACTGTCTATTGAATTGAAGTTAATCCAATTTCCGCTACTAAAATCATCTGTGTTAAATTTTATTTCTTGATCGTCGCAGAATATTATATAAACGCTTGAAAAACTTCCAATCTGATCCTTATAAGGCAATAGTTTAGTTATAAGCTTCCAAGACATATTCGAAATATCTAGCCTTGCTTCTTCCATAGATTCTCTTTTAAAAGCCTCAATATATGTCTCTCCCGATTTAACATGACCACCAATACTTGCATCAATCATATTAGGCCATAATTTTTTTTTATGATGCCTGATAGGAAACCAAACTTCATTCTTGTTATTTATGGCAAAAACATTGATTGTACGAAAATTAGTTAAATTATTTTGATATATTTCTTCTCTACTTAGCCTACCTATTACCTCATCATCACTTGAAACTAAATCTAATATCTCACTACCATCATCATCCATTGACATACCTTTTACATAAAGTAAGTCCAATTAAACCTAATATAATAGATATAAAAACTACTGCCCCCGCCATAGAGTCAACACCTGATATTCCGACAATTAAAGATGCATAAAAGGGTGATAGACTTCCTATAGTCTTGAGCCAATGTATTACTAAAGCTTGTCCCAGTATATCTTACTTCTGTTGGAAAGATTTCTTTAAACAATGCAGGAACAGCTCCAAAAAACATACCACCGCATATAGTTAAAAACATCTGCAAGCAAAAAATACTTTCATAGCTAAAATTACTAAACGCAATATAAAACGCGATAGGAGTTGAAAATAAACCAAACCAAGCAGTTTTAGTCAGGAGATTTAAGAGACCTATTCTATCAGCTATAATTCCTGATATAGGAGTAACAATCATCCAAGACAACATTGTTATCGTACTGATAACCAAATTTGAAGTAGGTGCAAAACCAAACTTATCTGAATATAATGAATTCATGTAGATAGTTGAAAAATATAAAAAAACATATGCACATGCACTAACCAAAAATATTGTTATAATTCTGAATTTATGTATTTTAACTAATGTAAAGAATGGGACTTTTTCGATTTGATCTTTCTCTTTTATTTCCTCGAAATACTTTGATTCTTCCATCTTTTTTCTTAAAAAATAACTATATAATGTTGCAGTTGCTCCTATAAGAAAACTAATTCTCCAAGCCCAAGATGGCATAAATGAAAGAGTCATAAATGAAGCAATAGCAGTACCAGTAGCTGTTCCAAGGAATCCTACTGACCTTATAAGTCCGCCAGTAAAACCACGATCCTTTTTAACAAGCTCCACGCCATAGACAGCAACCCCACTAAATTCACCACCAGATCCAAACCCCTGAACTAGTCTGCTTGCAATTAGTATAATTGGCGCAGCAAGCCCAATATACTCATAGCCTGGCAAAAAAGTTATGATAAGAGTAGGAAACATCATAAACAATACCGTTCTCATAAAAGCATCTTTCCTACCATATCTATCACCAATATGACTAAAATAAATTGCTCCAATAGGCCTTATTAAATAACCCGCTGCAAACGAAGCAAACATTGCTAAATTTGCAATAAATTCTGAAGTAGGAAAAAAAAGCGGTTTTATAATTGAAGCTAAAAAACCAAAAAGAAACACATCATATTTACTAAGAGTATGCGCTATCAGAGCTTTTTTAAGTGATTTATTCATAATATTTTTTTAGTTATACATATTTATTAAATACTTACATTTGTGCAAAATATCGTTCTTAAAGTGGGCATCAGTCTTGAGCTTTATTGAATTAATATGTGATTCAACTGTTCTTGGTGAAATATTCAATATCCTTGCAATTTCCTTAAACGACAATCCTTTAGAAATGAGGTTCAAACAAAAAAACTCTTTTTTTGTTAGGTAATTTTTTCTTTCTGCATCAAAATAAAATTTATTAATTCCAAAAGAATCGAGAACAAAATTTTTATTGTCATTTACAAATGCAGATTTCACTTCCGCTTCACTAGTTACCTTAATAGAAAGATCAACATCCTTTGGAAAGAAAAGTGAATTTGCCTTATCGTGTAGATATAAAATGAATCTCTTAATCACAGAAAGCTCGTTTACATATAAATTCATAACTTCTGTATTACTCTGATCAGTGGCAAAAGCCCACAAATCCACGTAATCGTCTCTTTTATCGTAAAGAGTCAGGCCATTCCATAAATTATGCCTTTTCATTGCATCATAGACATGATCTGTTAGGTGAGCATTTGGTAACCAAACATGCGCAAATTGCTCATCTGCATTTAATTTAGATATCCTTTTAAGAGAGCTTGTACTCTGCCAAAGTTGATGATCAAATGAGTAGAGTAGCCAATCTTTATCATTTGCAAAATGTACTAGCCTACCATCGTCATATACTCTTCTAAAAGTCAGGAATTTTATACCATAATTATTTATTGGTTGGCTTAAACAATTTAAGTCATCCAACATACTTACATTATAGTCCTTTAATTCAATAATCTTTTTATTAACTTCATTACCCACTTTCAAGCCCCTTACTTAAATTCAACCTTAAGTTGATACACTTGATCTTACATTATGAGTAATTTGAATACAACTCATATTTACTAGGTAAAAAATACTTAAACTAATCTTAGTCTCATAAAAGTCTTATACTTTCTATGTTTCAGCTATTTATATAGAGCGAATAGCTAGAGTTTTTATCTCAATCTATTATAGATTTATACGTAAGGTAAAACCACGGATGTGATTAAACCAGAAAACAATATAAATTTACAAATAAACTAAGAGTTATAAATTTATTAGGCATATTCAAAATGAAAAATAAATACAAAATAGATCTAAATAAGTTCCCAATTAGCTCATCGCTAATTTGTTCAATTATTATTAGCTCGTGCGCACAACAATATATAACACACATAGAACCAACATATGTAGAAAGCAAAATTACAGATATTACTCACTTTAAAGAAATTGAGTCAACGATAGATAAAAATACTCTTGTTCTGGTAGACATAGACGACACAATCATCACTTCTACTACACATTACGGTTCAGTTGACTTCTTTAAGAAAATTGTAAGGAATAACGCTATTAACAAGAATATTTCCCATGAAGAATCAATAATTGATATCTATCCTAGATGGCTTTTATCACAAAGAATTATCGAGACGGAGCTAACAGACCAATATATACATAGGATTCTAGATAATAAGAAAGCAACAATCTTAGGCTTTACTGCAAGACAGCCAATAGCTTCAGATATTACTTTATCACAACTAAAAAAACATATGATACATTTCAAACAACCGAAAGATTTTCATTTCACAAAAAACTATGGAAGCATAAGGCATGGAACAAAAAGAGTTTGGAACTATGACTATAAAATTGCCACTATGCGCAATGGAATAGTCTTTTGTCATGATTTAAATCCAAAAGGAAAAATATTTAATGATTTAATTATTGACCTAAATAAACTGAGAGAAAATCAAAGTTTATCACCAATTACAAAAGTAATTTTCATCGATGATAGCAAAAATAATCTAGAATCAGTACAAATTGCTGCAGACAAAATTGGCATTAATTTTTATGGTTATCACTTTCATAAGAGAACTGCAACACTGTAATTTGATCCATCATATGGTCAATTACCTATATAACAATGTTAACAATCTTCTTGGGAACAACAATAATTTTACGAATCTCTGCACCATCAATATGCTTTGATACTGAAGGTAATTCTACTGCTATTTTTTTGATATCGTCATCACTTAAACCAGTGCCAAAATCATGAGTTGCACGCAGTTTACCTTTCACTTGAATTGCCATAGTATAGCTATCAGAAACAAGTTTAGATTCATCAAATTTTGGCCAATCAGTTTTATATAGTGGATCTGTGTTACCCATTCTTTCCCACAACTCCTCAGTAACATGTGGAATAAATGGATTAAGCAGCTGAATCATTATAGAAGCAGATTCTTTTATCGATTCTACATCAACTTTATCATTACTTAATTCTTCACCAACTGCATTATATAACTCACGTATTCTAGCTATTGCCTTGTTCAACCGATAATGCATTATATCTTCCGAAACATATTTAATAGTAGAATGAATCTTTGTTTGTAATTTCTTGTTTGTAGTTCCACTTTCTTGCAATTCAGGAAGTTTCTCAACAAAAGCTTCTAATCTAGTTATAAATTTCTTACAGCCATCAATTCCTGCTGCAGACCATTCTAGATCCTTCTCAGCTGGACTATCTGACAACACAAACATACGAATTGCATCAGCCCCATGGGTAGAAAGCATACTCTCAAGATCAATCACATTCAGCTTTGACTTACTCATTTTTTCAATCTTGCCACGAGTAACAGCATTACCAGTCTTAGAGTGTACTAATTTGCCATTTTTATCTTCTTTAACATCTTCAGGATATAACCAATTCCCTTTATCATCCTTATATGTTGCATGAAGAACCATACCTTGAGTTAACAGCCGTTTAAACGGTTCTCTAACACTTAAATAACCGACATCCGACATAGCCTTAGTAAAAAATCTTGCGTATAAAAGATGTAAAATAGCATGCTCAATTCCACCAATATATTGATCAACTGGTAACCAATAATCACATGCATCTTTATCTGCCATTTGCTCTGATTCATTATTACAAAATCTTGCAAAATACCATGACGATTCAAAAAATGTATCTAATGTATCTGTCTCACGAATAGCAGGCGAAGCACATTTCGGACAATCTACATGTTTCCAACTTGGGTGATAATCTAGAGGATTACCAGTCTGCTCAAAATCAATGTCTTTTGGTAATTCAACAGGTAAGTCGCTATCAGGTACAGGAACTGCGCCACAATTAGCACAGTAAATGATAGGAATCGGGCAACCCCAATAACGCTGGCGGGAAACTCCCCAATCACGCAAACGATAATTTGTTTCACGCGTGCCAATACCAATCTCTTCAAAACGCTCAATCGACTTTTTTCTCGCTTCTTTAACAGTTAGGCCGTCAAGAAAAGAAGAATTAATCATTACATCATCTAAATCATATATATAGGCATGTTTATCAAGATCAAATTCATGCTTATCTCTATGTACCACCTGCAGCATCTCTAAATCTTCTGTATTCTGAACCAGTTCATAATCTCTCTGGTCATGAGCAGGACAGCCATAAATAGCACCAGTACCATAATCCATAAGTACGAAGTTTGCTATAACAACTGGTAATTTGATATTTTCATCAAATGGATGATTAACATATAAACCGGTATATACGCATTCTTTATCCGCTTTTTCAAGCGCTGACTCAGACGTAGCAGTATGCTCACATTTTTCAATGAATGCCTTAATTTCATCATTTACAGCAACTTTTTGTACTAGCGGATGGTTATATGCTATCGCAACAAAAGTGGCACCAAAGATAGCTTCTGGAGTTGTAGAGTAAACTTCAATTTTATCTTCGAGACCATTTATATCGAAATGGAATCTTGCGCCTTCAGATTTGCCAATCCAATTACGCTGCATTGTTCTTACATTTTCTGGCCAATCTTCTAGCTTATCAATATCTTGCAATAATTCATCTGCGTAATCAGTAATTTTAAGGAACCACTGTTTCAAATAGCGCTTTTCGACAAGAGCCCCAGATCTCCAACCTCTCCCATCAACAACCTGTTCATTAGCAAGAACCGTATTATCAACTGGATCCCAATTGACTGAAGATTCTTTCTGATAGGCAATGCCACGCTCAACAAGATCTAGAAAAAATTTCTGCTCATGTTTGTAATAATCAGGCGAGCAACTTGCAAGCTCTCTATTCCAATCGTAAGATAGACCAACTGATTTTAACTGATCACGCATTGCATCAATATTTGAGTAAGTCCAATCACCTGGATGCGTATTATTTGCAATTGCAGCATTCTCAGCTGGAAGGCCAAACGCATCCCAACCCATTGGATGCAGGACATTATATCCACTACT
This sequence comes from Rickettsiaceae bacterium, assembly GCA_965211855.1. Classification (GTDB taxonomy): domain Bacteria; phylum Pseudomonadota; class Alphaproteobacteria; order Rickettsiales; family Rickettsiaceae; genus Megaera_A. The sequence goes on along the minus strand of CBDBTV010000017.1, from coordinate 13,175 downwards.
TAGCAAATATCTTGAAATCACATCTCCAATCGCATAATTACGCAAATGGCCAACATGGAATTTACCTGATGGGTATGGAAACATTTCAAGCACATAATATTTTGGTTTGCTTGAATTATTTTCTGGAATGAAAGCAGCATCCTTATCCCATTTCTGCTGCCACTTTTTTTCGATATCTAATGTGCTCATAAAAAACAACTTATTTCGATGACTTTAAATAAAGATCACGTGCTTTTCTAATAATTTTATCTTCCAAAACAGATGCAATTGGTGATGGTTTATGGTCGTCAGACCATTTACCTTTTACTTTATCTCTTTGGAAAGCAACAACTTCAAGCGCCTCAGGTGTAATTAGCTCATCTTTAATATAAACATTAACCTTAAATTGCGTATCTTTCTGGCCAGCAGGACTATACCATTCTGTAATGACTGTACCACCATTGCTGTCAGCTGAAGCTAAAGGAGCAAATTTTAATACATCAATTGCAGCTTTATACAGATACTTATTTACATTACCGATCTTCGAACGGGTATCTGTACTTTTTTCCTTTCCAGGTCTAAACACAATTCCTTCACCACCTAGTAGCGACCCCATCTCATCCATTTCTTTCTCTAAATCGGTTTGTGGGTAATCACTTGCCATTGCAGTTGATACGAATAAAAAGATACTAGCGATAACTAGAGCAATATTTCTCATAATTAAAATCTCAAAAGTTAGATATATAGTTGAATGAATATAGCTTTATTATAAAAAAATAACAACAACGAAATCTCTACAAAATTAAAACTACCATAACGCAGATACTTATACCATGAAACATACAATCTATTCCAGAAAACTGTGAACCAGCTATGATTGTTTAGAGTATAAGTCACTAGATTACCGCGTCACTTTGTTCCTCGCTGGTGAGGAAACTACTGCTATAGCGAGTGAATAAGCCGTCATCTAGATCATCACTGCGACAATTACTTTTTCATATTATCTCATTGAAGTATTAACATCTAGATTATTGCTGCGTAACTTAAACTACACAAAAATGGCGGAAAAAACCTTACATTTCATCATTGCGAGCGCAAGCGCGGCAACACATACTCTTCTAGTAAATTTCACCTGTGTTTGGCCTAATAAATTGCTAAATCGCTTTTAACTCTTCTTAATGATATTATTCTTTGCTTTACCTCAAACCACTACAAAGATTAAGCAGTTTATCTTTAAATGCACCACGCGTCAGAGCTTTTCCATGCATGCCAATTCTTGAAAGTTCAGCTTCATTTCTCGGGAGCTTCTCACATAGCTGCACTAATTCACCGTCAGTTGCACAAAAATTTCTTGGCAAATCATTTTTGATCGCGCATCTCTCTCGAAGCTCTAAAAAATGTATCAACATATCTCGAAATTCAGAATTTTTACCTCGTAGAGTGAATTTTTTTAATAATTTTTCAGGAGAAAATCTATAAGTCTCTGGATCAGTGAGTTTTTCACTCCTAGTATAATAGGTATCCCAAAGCTTTCTTTCATTTATGGCTTTTGACAAGTCACGATATAATGGAATTAAATAATCTACATCCTTAATAGCATATTCTAAAAGCTCCTTTTTCAAAGGGCGTTCAAGCCAATTTGCCGTCTGCATTGTTTTGTCTAGATCAACATTCAACATTGCCTTACATAGCCTTGCGTAGCCCATGACGCTATCCATCCCAATAACACCTGCAGCAATCTGTGTATCAAAAATATTCTTAGGCAACTCTCCAAACAAGTTATAAAAAATATCAAAATCCTGGTCAGGCGCATGAAAAACCTTCAACACATTTTTGTTTGCCAAAAGTTCTTTCAACTCCGAATAATCATCAACTGCAAGCATATCAAGGATAATGCGGTCATTCTTAGTTGCAATCTGCACTATACTAAGTTTAGCAAAATATGTCTTTCGTCTATAAAACTCAGTATCCATGAAAATAACAGTATGATCCTTGAGCTTTTCACAAAAATTATTAAATTCTTTCTGGGTATCTATTAATTGCATTAGTTTTTGATTGCTAAAAATGGTTATTTTTTATATATATACTTACAGTCTTTACAAAATAAATAATTATCGAAAACTATGCATATATTCAGGACCCATAACTGCAGTGAGCTTAACAAAAAGCACGTAGGTCAAAAAGTAAAATTATCCGGTTGGGTACATAGACGCCGTGATCACGGTAATTTACTCTTCATAGATCTTAGAGATCATTATGGAATAACGCAATTAGTTTTTACAGATCAGGACCTTCCGCTCAAAGATCAAGCTAGTTACCTGCGATATGAAAGCGTCATAACTGTTGAAGGTGAAGTAATTGCTCGAGATCAAGAGACAGTAAACACATCAATGGATACGGGGTATATTGAAGTATCAGTAAATAGCTACATAGTTGAGTCCGAAGCAGAAATGCTGCCAATGATTGTCAACACGGATCAAGAAGAGCCTGAAGATACAAGGTTAAAATATAGATTTCTGGACCTAAGACGCAAAAAGTTGCATGATAACATCATGCTTCGCTCAAAAATAATTGCCGAGCTTAGAAGTCAAATGACAAATTCAGGCTTTACTGAGTTCCAAACACCTATTTTAACTGCCAGCTCTCCTGAAGGCGCACGTGACTTTCTAGTTCCTAGCAGGTTGCATCCTGGAAAATTCTATGCACTACCCCAGGCCCCTCAGCAATTTAAGCAAATGTTGATGATGTCTGGATTTGATAAATATTTCCAAATCGCTCCATGCTTCCGTGATGAGGACGCAAGAGCCGATAGGTCACCAGGCGAATTTTACCAGCTTGACATAGAAATGTCTTTTGTCACTCAAGAAGATATATTTGCAGCGATCGAACCAATGCTATATGAAGTATTCAATAAATTCGGTGATAAAAAAGTCTCAAAACCTCCTTTTGCAAGAATTCCTTATGCGGAAGCTATGCTAAAATACGGTAGTGATAAACCTGACACTAGAAATCCACTAGAAATTTCTGATGTTACTGAAGTGTTCCGCGACGCTGAATTTTCATTATTTAAAAATCAAATTAAAAAAGGATCTATAGTTCGTGCAATTCCTGCACCAAAAGCTTCTGACAAGTCTCGTAAATTCTTTGACGATATGATCAAATTTGCTATAAGCGAAGGCGCTGGCGGTCTTGGATATGTACAATTTGCAGAAGATGGAGAAGCAAAAGGACCAATCGCTAAATTTTTAAACGAAGAGCAATTAGAAACTTTGAAAAAAACTGCTAGAATTGGAAATGGTGATTCAGTATTTTTCTCTTGCGCAAAAGAACTAGAAGCAGCAAAACTTGCTGGTAAAGTTCGAGTAAAGCTTGGACAAGAACTAGAACTAATCCCAAATGATTGTTTTGAATTCTGCTGGGTTACTGACTTCCCATTCTACGAGTTCAACGAAGAAAAACAGCAGATTGATTTCAGTCATAACCCATTCTCAATGCCACAAGGTGGATTAGAGATATTGGAAAATGCTAAATCGCAAGAAGAATTATTAGACATAAAAGCGTATCAGTATGATATCGTTTGTAATGGTATAGAACTTTCAAGTGGCGCAATCAGAAATCACAAACCAGAACTTATGTATAAAGCATTTGAGATTGCTGGATATAGCCGTTCTGAAGTTGATAAAGAATTTGGTGGAATGATCAGAGCTTTCAAATATGGCGCTCCTCCACATGGCGGTATTGCACCAGGTGTTGATCGTATGGTAATGCTAATTGCTGATACTGTAAATATACGCGAAGTTATTGCATTCCCGATGAATCAGCAAGCTGAAGACTTACTAATGGAAGCACCAAGTCATGTAAATGAAGCTCAATTGCGTGAACTAAACATAATGCTTTCACCGTCTGTTAAAAGCAAATTAGCAAAAAAAGAAAAATAGATTTTTTCTAGCAAGTCTATTTAGGTTTAGATAGCTTATGCATGATTTTATAGTAGCGACAGAATGCGCCATCGAACATGATGGAAAATTTTTGATTATCAAGCGCCCTGAAGGAGTTCATGCTGGTGGTTTGCTGTCTTTTCCTGGAGGAAAATTTGAAGTATCAGACGCAATTGGCAACGACGATGCTGCTAAACAAGCTGTAAGGAGAGAAGTTTTAGAAGAGGTCGGACTAGATTTAATAGATCCAATAAACTATGTCCGAACCAGCTGTTTTCCGGACGAAAAAAATAACAAACAAGTTCTAGATATTATTTATCATTGCCGCCTTGAGAAAACTAATATTGCAGTAATACCTTCTTCAAGAGAAGTATCTGAATATTACTGGCTTTCATATGAAGAAATCATAAACGCTCCTAATTGCCCCGATTGGCTTAAATCATATATGCAGTTTATAGTAGGGACTGCATACTAACCACCATACTCACAACTACCAATTACATCTGTTTCTGTATATTCCGTTTCTATTTCAAAACCCACAACACAATTAACGTCTGATATTAAGTCGTTCTTACCGATTTCGATTTCCTCTGTCACTTGCTGCTCAGCAAAAGTTAAGTGACATCTTTGAGGATCAGAGAAGCTTTCAATCGTAAATTCTTCCATGTATTTTTTACATGTAACTTCCATAAGATTTATGTAATCTAAAATTAGTTCTAAAACTTCTTCAATCTCAAAATCATCCTTTAACAATGGATTGTTATCATATACAAAATCCATGATATGATTAAAATTGATATATTCTAAAAAGGAGGTTACGTCTTCTAGTGCAAAACAATCAATGAAACCAGCTCTAAACAATTGGCGTGATATATCATTATAATTTATTTTAGTTAATACATCACAGCAAGTAAGTTTTGAATATTGATCATTTTCATGAAATTTCTGAAAATATTCATAAACTATATGAGTCTTAATAATTCCTGACCAGTATTCACTTAATTTCTCTTTCGAGTTAACGATATCTTTTCTGCTTCTTACTACCCCCACCAACTTATTAATTAAAGACTTAGAACGACTAATAAATTCAAGATTTTGTGAAAAACTCAATTCAGAATCACCAAAAATCTTAAAATCAGATTCATCCACTTTTGCAATGTTAATGGCAATTTCGTCATCACTAATTGAATCATCGTAAGGCTTACCAGTTTTATAAAATAGCTCAAAAGCGTCTTGTCCCTCTAGAATCTCATTAACTAAATTATCTGAAGACATTCGATCAAACATATTTGGATCAAATAATATTACAGGTTTAAGATCATTTTTTAGCAACTCCTTATTCAATAACAGATATACCATTCTACAATTACCGTCAGCAAAAAAATGCATACACTCAATATCTTGTATATATTGTGCAATTACCTTAAGCTTGTCATATTCACTTTTGGCACTTTCTAAGTCAGAACAATATTTCTCGTAAATGATATTGTAGTTCCTTACTTTGTCTTCATAACTCCATATATCAGCTTTAACCTCAAATGTCCCACCTTCCTTTCTTACTACCTTCCATGGGACATCATCCGAATCACAAAGCTCCTTCAAAGCTTTTGCTCTAGCGTTAAGCCATTTTTTTTCACTAAAATCTTTGATGTGACCAAAATTTCTTTGACCATCTTTAAGATAACCTTTTGCTAACCGTAAATGATCTTCAAATGGATAAGATAATTGATGTAATTCTTCTAAAAACTCAAATGTTACATCTTCATATAAACCATCTTTAAGAAGCCTTTTGGCTGACTCTCGAAGAGTATTTAAACCCGTTGGCTCTCTTGTTGCCCATAAAAAGTGCCCAAGGTGGAATTCTTGAAATTCACCAAGACTATTTTGTGACTCAAAAGATGCTCTTTGCCTATATCCATCAACAAACAACCTCCAAAAACCTGATCCTTCAAGACATTCTATATATTGTTCAACAAAATCAGACATTTTATTTATACTTAAAAGTTAATTGAACGCAAAAATTAACATATTCGTTAATTAAAATCAATACTTATTGTAATAAAGTTATCAAAAGCTACTATAATAAATATCCCTTCATTTACTATTTAACGCTTTATTTTATTTTGAAATTAGAGAATACGTAACATTAGACACTAATAAGTATAATAATATCAACTTAGAAACAAATTTGCGTTGCTTTTATTAATCAAAACGTTATATCCTCTTCATTATGTCGAGAATAATGCTTATTTTAGGAATAGTCTTTACTGTTCTTTCTATTTTTATTTCATATTATGCGATTAATAACAATCAAGAAAAGATTGATTCGCTTAACTCACAATCACATGAAGGCGAAGACAAGATAAATCAGCTATGGCAAAAACAGCAAGAGCTTGAACAACGCCACGCCATAAGCATCATGCTCTATGCACTTGTTGCAAATAAACAAAAATCTGATCCTGTTAGACAAGCAGCAGAAAGCTACGTTAAGGACACGTTAGAGCATTACGAAATCACGAATAATGATAGTAGCTATTCGAAAATTATAAAATCCTTACCAGATAAGCTAAAAGAAGCAAGATCTGTCACTATCGAAAGAATTAATGACCTATATGCTGACAAAATAATTTTAGAAACTTCAAAAATTAGCATGCAAAAGACCAATGAATTATACAAAGTTATTGGCCTTTTAATGCAAGTATTTGGGCTGATTCTAGTCCTTTACTTCAGACCCTAAACTAATTTCAGCCATTACTGTACCACTTTCTGGAACCACTCTTTCTGGTAGAGCTAAATTCTTTAGTTTTTCAAACGCCATGGAAAAAGCACCGTTCCCAAAAATACTACCTAATGTACAGAATGGATCAAACAGCAAATACGTAGTCAAAATTATTGAGCTCATCTCCGATGTAAATCCAAGCTTTGACTCAAGCACGGGAGTCATAATTAAAATAGTTCCACCTGGAATACCAGCTGAGGCAAATTTAGCAAGCACATAACCAATTGCAAACATCAAATACTTGTCAGCAGAAGGCATATGACCGTATTCAACAATATACAAAGACATCGCCATTAGAGGTATTGCTAGAGCATCACCCATCATATGCGTATTTGTAATAAAAGGAACTATCCTTTTTGGCAGCTCTTTATCTTTTGAATTCTTAGTAGCTCCATCAATTAAAACCGGCATAGCAGCTGCACTCGACATTGAACTAAATCCAATAATAGTTGCTGGTACAATATTTTTTAAGGCACGCAATGCTTTACTCACTCTAAAACCTTTGACCAACATATATAAAAAGCCAATATAACTAATGTATAGGACAATTATTACTGATAGTAATGGCACAAAGTTTTTAAACAATACACTAAGTAATCCATCATGCTGAGCTTTCAAAATGAATCCCAAAATAAATATTGGCAAAACAGGAGTAAATACTCTAGATAAAAACAAATTTACCAGAACAGATCCTTTAGAAGCAAAAATTTTCATCATTTTATTATCTCTTGAACTTGCATATATTCCAAGAAGAACACCAAAAATCAATGCCGTTGAATTATCGCATATTTTTGGCAAATGCATGGTAAAATATGGTGTAAGTCCATGAGACTGGGCACTAATTGTCCTTGTTGACACTATAAAATCTTGCGTAAAAATACCAACAGGATAGGAGATCATTAAGGCTGTAAAATTTGAAATACACACCAAAGAAATTAACAATCCAGTAAATACCACAAACCCACCAGAAAGCTGTGAAAAACTGGCAAAAACCAGAAAAAACACAATAGCAGGCAATACAAAAAGAAGTATCTCCTTCATGGCCAAACTCGTCGTGAGCAATATAGATTTTAAAGATTCGGGTAAAAAAGATCCTAGCAAGAAAGCGCTAAGAATGACTAGGGTTAGTTTAACTGGCAAACTAAAAAAGAACTTATTGAAATTTGTGAATCTTGCCTCTCTAAAATTAAAAATTACAATGATAAATTTATATCATATTAGCTCAACACCCGTCAACAAAAAACAGCCTTAAATAGCAAGGCTGTTTTTTTATTACATAAAAAATAAATGATGACAAAAGCTGATTATAAATCAAACCCAGCATCAAATTCGCCAAGTAGCGACATCAGAACTTAATTCAGGATGCTCAGTTGCAAAAAGAGCTTCCGCAAATTTTTCAACATTATCACCAGCATTTTTAATAACCTTTGATACATCAGATTCATCCGCGTGCTTTACAAAATAAAGCGCTGCAGGTAACTTAAGTTTATTTATAGTTAGATCCTCATCAATATGATTCATCACCCAAGCTTTTACTTGAGAATTTATATCTGGATTACCATATTTTAAAACTTTTGAAGCTACTGCTGCATTTGATAATGATTTTTTTGCAATTAAAATAGTGATAGCTTCAGCAACATCTACATCTATAGATTCATCTTCAATATACTCTAATATAGCTGTTCTTAAATTATCTTCGTCTATATTAATAGTATGTTCTTCTAAAATCGATTCTTTTTCTTCAACAACCTCCACACTAATAGTCTGAGGTTTGATCACCTCACTTTTCTCAGGATAAGCAAGACCTCCTGTCAGTTCGTTGGTTACAACTTTTAATTTATTTTCTGATTCTTTTCTTTTTTCAGGAATCACAGAATTTACTTCTGAAGGCTTACCTAACGACTCGTCAAGATCACGACCCCAATCATCCACTTGCTTTACCATTGCGTTGAAAAGTCCACCATGCTTTTTTGCTCCGCCTTTCCACTTATCAAATATATTCTTCATAATTTTTTACAGATTAAGTTAACATCCCTTCATAATAGAAGTATTAACTATAATTGCAACTAAAAAGATCCATTTTCAAAATGCATTGTAGCTACCTCTCCATAAGCAATCGGACGATTTCTTCTTCTAGTTTTCTGTATGGATCATTATATGAATAGAAATTATTAGCCATAATGACAAAACTATGCTCTTGTCCGCTTTTATCTTTGAAATAACCCATTAGAGAAGACACATGTCGCAGTGTTCCTGTTTTGGTATATAAATCTTTGACACCTTTAAATCTCTCACGCAGCGTGCAATCATCGCCAGGACATGCCATTAGCGATTTTACCGTCTCATAATTTTTGCTCTTATGCACAGAAGTTAAAAAGTCAGAAATTTGTTCTACTGTTAAAAGATTGCGCCTTGAAATACCAGATGCATCATGAATTTCAGACCTTCTCAAATCAACATTAAATTTTCTTGCTATCAAATGTTTTACTGATGCAATTGCGGCTCTCCACTCGGAAAATTTATTCTGAGTAGCATATTCTGCCAAAAAGTAATCAGTCATAAAATTATCCGAAATTTTCATCGCTCGATCTGCAGCATCTTTATAAGGTATCGATAATGAATAGATCGTTTTTGCTGCCTTTGGAGCCTTTCCAACAGTAATCTTTCCGTGTACGTTGGTTCCTCTAAGAGATAAGCCTTTTTTTACATGCTGAATAACATTCTTAAAATTCTCGCTAGTGACAGCACCAATAGGTAACAGGCCATAAGCTTTGCTTAAAGTACCATTGATTACATATTTATCCCCTTCAATATCAACATGCAACCTATCAAGTTTATTCTTTCCTACAGTTTTAGCATTATTTTCAATATTATATGGGAAATTTTTATTTGATTTTACAAGAATTCCCTGCCCCACTTTTCCTGGCTTTACATTTGCTCTTGCGCAATTTTTGTCTAAATGTACTTTGGTTATCAAAGCGCCATTACAATAAATCGTATCGCTAATAGTTTTCTCACGCATAATCGCAGCAACAGAAAACTCGTTATTCACTATATATATATTACCTTTGACCTGATTTCCTGAGTCTTCAGAGATTCTAGCGATCATTAATTTTAAATCTTCATAACTAAAATTCGGATGATGTATATCAATATAGTAGTTATTTCCTTGCTTTAGAACTTTAGAAGTAAATTGATAATCAGGCCCAAAATGTTCTAACAAACTCACAATAGTTATGAATTTAAGCGAACTACCTGGCATAAAATAACGCTTAGAGTTCTTTTCATAAACCACTTGATTTGTTGCTAAATTTTTAACTTTAATTCCAATATTTAAATTAGAATCAGTTTTATTAATTAGACTTTCAACTTGATCCGAAATTTTACTTTCAGCTAAAGCATAATTAGTAAAAATGATTGCTAGGAAACCGATAATTAGATTTTTCATAAAAAATGCCCTAAATTTATACTAAAATATTATAATTTGCACTCATATCCCCTATTGTCAAGCACAAATGGACGCATTAAACCTAATAAAACTCAAATAAGAGATTAGGCGCTATAGATCAGTTATAACTATACAAAAAGCAGGTTGTACAAATTATACAAATATAAGTACAACCCTACCTTCAGAATATATTGCTTAAAGAGAGGGCAAAACAATATTACTTTTTCATTAATTTGACGCGTATCACATTTGTCATCGCCATAATTATAAAACCCACAACTGCAATAGTAGTTGCGGCTGGAATAATGGAAATACTATTAATAAAGGCATCTGTACCATAAGATCTAACACCTTGTATCATTTGACCTTTCCATGTACCATCCCATTGCCAATCTAGTATAATACCTATGAATTTGTGAAATAACAAACCAAATGCCATAATAATCATATTCGCAATAGCCGCTGCCACACCACTCCTTTCTTCAGAAACAAAAGTGGCAATCTTTGAGATAATTACTACTTGATAAGCACAGAATACACCCGTAACTAGACACGCATAATATAGCGAATCAGCATTTGCATTACCGCTTAATATATGAGCAAAGCACAAAATCATTACAATACCAGATGAAATAGTTACACCAAAATACATCCTTGTCTTATCTGCAATATACGGAAGAACAATACAACCAATACACATACCCAAAAATACTGATAATGTTATTGTATCAGCTACTGACTTCTCAATATCATACACAGTAATCATAAATGCACTTCCCCATGCATCAGCAAAACCTTCTAAAGGCCCAACCATAAAACCTGCAAGCAAGCTAGCAACTATTATCTTAGGATTCCCAAGAGTAGCTTTTATATCTGTTAAAATACTTGCATGTGATGTTTCTCCTGCAGATTTTGGCATTAAAAGATAAGTAAATACAGCAAGAGCTATCCCAGAATATAATAAAACTCCAATAGTTGCATCAATTCCTATAATTGCAATTACATTTGCAAGCGGAGATCCAGCATATACAACTGTAATCAAACCAAAAAATACCATAATTCCCAACATCCTTGAGAATTTGTCAGGATAAATAATACGGAATATTTGGAGCGCTCCAACAATTGCAGCAGATGAACCGATACCAGTTAGAGTTCGGCCAATAACAACTGAAGTCCAATTATCAAAATATGCAAGAGGCACTAAACCAATTGAAGTTATTGCAATACACATAGGCAATATAGCCCTTGCACCAAAACGGCTAAGTAATATACCTATAGGAATATGTACTATAACATAACCCGCATAATACATACCCGCAAACGAACTAAATTCCGTCGCTCCAACGCTATATTTGTCCATAATATCTGGCATGATAATATTTGGTAATGCACGCAAAATATACTGATAGCAATAAAACATTGTGATACAAAACCATATCATAATCGATATAAATTTTTTTCTTTCTTCCGATTTCATTTTAATTACCTCTAATGAAAAACTAATAGATAAAACAAATCACTCTGCAAACAAAGCTGCAGAAAAAATATAAAATAATAACCCGAACTATGGATAACAAAAAAGCTGCATAGTAGTTGGTATTGGGTATTCTGGCTTTTTTAAACAACTAAAGAGTACCCCAATGAATATAGACTACGATACTTTGTTCTGCTTTGTCGATGATTTTTATAAAGGATTTGAAAATTGGTACAAAAAGTCTCTTCTTACTAGCGGTTTAAGAAAACGTAATAGACCAAGCAGTATGAGCTTATCGGAGATAATAACAATCTTAATAGCTTTCCATCAATCTGGTATGGCTTGCTTTAAATATTTTTACTTAGAACTTATGAGAAATAACAGAAATTTATTCAATTACTTAGTCCATTATGATCGCTTTATATCATTGATAAAGCTAGCCTTTCCTGCTGTATTATGCATGTTAAAATCCCTTGAGGGTAAGATAACTGAATACATGTTTATCGACTCTACTCCAATGGTTGTATGCCATAGGCTGCGAGAGAAACGTCATAAAGTTTTTAAAGACTTAGCTGGAAAAGGTAAGACTTCAACTGGTTGGTTCTTTGGCTTTAAGTTGCACTTTATTTTTAATAGTCACGGAGAAATTGTACGCATGCATGTTACTAGCGGGAATGTAGATGACAGGTCTCCAGTAAAGCAAATGCTAAAAGATATCTCTTGCAAACTTATTGGTGATAAAGGTTATATCTCCAAAAAATTATTCACTGAATTATTTGAACAGGGTACAACTTTAATCACTAAAATCAGAAAAAATATGAAGAATTGTCTAATGGATATAAATGATAAAATGATGTTAATGAAACGTCCATTTATAGAAACAATCTTCTCATCTATAAAGTCGTTAAACACCTTGATACATAGTAGACATAGATCTCCAATAAATGCATTTTGTCACTTATTTGCTGGACTAATAAACTATCAGCTTCGTACTGATAAGCCATCTTTAGAACAATTTATAAAATGAAATCGCTTATCCACAGTTCGGGTAAAATAATAATAAATTTTAGAGAATAAATATGACAGCAGCTAAGCCGCCAGCAGAATACCTAGCAGAGCAAAAAGAGATAATGATGTTGTAACGCAAACTTTCATCATATTCCTAAAGTTTATTAGCTCATCAATAATTAATCACACGAACTTTATATCAGATCGAATTAAAAGCGTCAAGAATTGTTAAACCGCCAATATTGATGATTAATTAAAAAATATATCAGTTAGAATAATCTTCTGCAAACAAGTCTATACCTATTATTATCCTTAAATTTATATTGTAAGTAGATTAAAATTAAGGATATTTTTCACCTCTTGTTAATAATTTGTTAAGAATTGTCTTCCATACTGACTAAACAAGGCAAGAAAATAGGTTAATATTTTCCGCCTGTTTATTAAGAAATTAACTAATTTGGGAAGGTTATTATGAAAGTACATGATTTTGATGAACATAAAGAAGCACCAGTCGAATTCAAAGATGTAAGAGAAATAAAAATCCGTGAA
>CBDBTV010000016.1:0-218035 GCA_965211855.1 Rickettsiaceae bacterium | reverse complement strand
AAATGCTGCAAAAGAGTTGCTGCGTTTGGCGATTCCAAGGCGTGTATATGGCAGTGAACATATTGAACATGTTGCATCAACTTTTGCAAAAATCAAGAAGCGCAAAGACGATATTAAGGGGATGAAAATTGTCCGAGAGCCTCAGTGCTTAAGACATTTTAGTGCTCTGCTTGACTATGCTTAATAATGTTACATCGAGTGTAAGAGTGGATATCTCTAAAATATCAATTTATTCTTCATTTGTGAGGATTATAAGTAAATTTAGCAATCTATAAGGTCTTACGACAAGATATATTTTATACGTGTAATGAGCATGTGGATTGCTATGCTCTGCTTACAGGTGATTTAGTTAATTATCTATGGAATGAAGCTAGAATTTTATGTAAATATAGCTTTCAAAACCACAATAGATTTTTAATTATTAACCTATGTTGCAAAAATATCATTTCTATAAGAAAGCTTTAAAAAACTCCATTTAAACATTGCGCAAGTCTAGTATTTGTGTATATAATTGCCGTGTAATTGGTTATCCTTTTGTTGCCTTAGTGAGGTAATGAAAGCCCTTGTAAAGCGTGCTTCAACGCAGGCTTTTAAGCAGATTTCAATCGATAATCAAAATGAAATTTTTGAGATAAAGCTTAGAAGTATTTTTAGTTTTAACCTAATCTCAAACTTTCTAATTTTTAACTAACTTAAAAAAGGAAATAAAAAATGAAAAATAAGTTTAGACTTAAAAAGTATTTAGCAACTGCATCAGCATTTGCTGTACTAATGGGTGGTACGCAGAGTTCTTTAGCTGCAGCTTTGAATGTTCTTGCAGACGCTCCAGGCTTGGCTGTTGGTTATGGTGGCGTTGGTCAGTTATCAGGAGTTTTTGCCAATGGTGATGACCTAACATTAAATGGTGGTAATTGGAATATAGCAACAGCTGGTGATGTTACTATCAATAGAATCGCTAATGGTGGTCAGAATGGTACATTTACTACTGGTCATGTTTCTACATTTACTGCAGCTGTTGCAGCAAATATAAACGCAGCGACTATTAATGGTGGTAGAATTTTAGGTGCTCAGAATTTTGGTGGTACGTTGACGATTGGTTCTGGTGATGTACTTACAAATACAGTTGGTGACGTAGGTGAAAATGTTACGTTGACAAGTGGTAAGCTAACAATGGGTAATGCTGCTGCTGACCTTATAGTTAATGGTGGTGAAGTAATTGCAGCTGGTACAGTTGGTAATGATCTGACAGCAACAAATGGTGTTGTAACAACAGTAGGTAATGTAGCTGGTAATGTAACTCTTACAGGTGCAGCAGATGTAACGTCAACAGGTACAGTTGGTGGAACATTAGGTGTGGCGAATACTGCTATATTTAAAGGTGATGTAGGTGCAAGTCATGTAGCTGGTGTGATTACTATAAATACTGATAATGTAGGTACGAATACAATAGGTAACTCTACTGGTGGAGCAGTAACAGTAACTAAAGGTAATTTGACAATGAGAGATCACACTCATGCTAGTGATGTAACATTGACAGCTGGTAAATTGACTATACGCAATATCACAGATGCTGGTGCTGATCTTTTGGTTAATGGTGGTCAAGTGGTTTCAGCTGGTACAGTAGGTCAACACTTGACAGCAACAAATGGTGTTGTAACAACAGTAGGTAATGTAGCTGGTAATGTAACTCTTACAGGTGCAGCAGATGTAACGTCAACAGGTACAGTTGGTGGAACATTAGGTGTAGCGAATACTGCTATATTTAAAGGTGATGTAGGTGCAAGTCATGTAGCTGGTGTGGTTACTATAAATACTGATAATGTAGGTACGAATACAATAGGTAACTCTACTGGTGGAGCAGTAACAGTAACTAAAGGTAATTTGACAATGAGAGATCACACTCATGCTAGTGATGTAACATTGACAGCTGGTAAATTGACTATACGCAATATCACAGATGCTGGTGCTGATCTTTTGGTTAATGGTGGTCAAGTGGTTTCAGCTGGTACAGTAGGTCAACACTTGACAGCAACAAATGGTGTTGTAACAACAGTAGGTAATGTAGCTGGTAATGTAACTCTTACAGGTGCAGCAGATGTAACGTCAACAGGTACAGTTGGTGGAACATTAGGTGTAGCGAATACTGCTATATTTAAAGGTGCTGCAGATGCAACTGATGTAGCTGGTGTGGTTACTATAAATACTGATAATGTAGGTACGAATACAATAGGTAACTCTACTGGTGGAGCAGTAACAGTAACTAAAGGTAATTTGACAATGAGAGATCACACTCATGCTAGTGATGTAACATTGACAGCTGGTAAATTGACTATACGCAATATCACAGATGCTGGTGCTGATCTTTTGGTTAATGGTGGTCAAGTGGTTTCAGCTGGTACAGTAGGTCAACACTTGACAGCAACAAATGGTGTTGTAACAACAGTAGGTAATGTAGCTGGTAATGTAACTCTTACAGGTGCAGCAGATGTAACGTCAACAGGTACAGTTGGTGGAACATTAGGTGTAGCGAATGATTCTATATTTAAAGGTGATGTAGGTGCAAGTCATGTAGCTGGTGTGATTACTATAAATACTGATAATGTAGGTACGAATACAATAGGTAACTCTACTGGTGGAGCAGTAACAGTAACTAAAGGTAATTTGACAATGAGAGATCACACTCATGCTAGTGATGTAACATTGACAGCTGGTAAATTGACTATACGCAATATCACAGATGCTGGTGCTGATCTTTTGGTTAATGGTGGTCAAGTGGTTTCAGCTGGTACAGTAGGTCAACACTTGACAGCAACAAATGGTGTTGTAACAACAGTAGGTAATGTAGCTGGTAATGTAACTCTTACAGGTGCAGCAGATGTAACGTCAACAGGTACAGTTGGTGGAACATTAGGTGTAGCGAATGATTCTATATTTAAAGGTGATGTAGGTGCAAGTCATGTAGCTGGTGTGATTACTATAAATACTGATAATGTAGGTACGAATACAATAGGTAACTCTACTGGTGGAGCAGTAACAGTAACTAAAGGTAATTTGACAATGAGAGATCACACTCATGCTAGTGATGTAACATTGACAGCTGGTAAATTGACTATACGCAATATCACAGATGCTGGTGCTGATCTTTTGGTTAATGGTGGTCAAGTGGTTTCAGCTGGTACAGTAGGTCAACACTTGACAGCAACAAATGGTGTTGTAACAACAGTAGGTAATGTAGCTGGTAATGTAACTCTTACAGGTGCAGCAGATGTAACGTCAACAGGTACAGTTGGTGGAACATTAGGTGTGGCGAATAATGCTATATTTAAAGGTGCTGCAGATGCAACTGATGTAGCTGGTGTGATTACTATAAATACTGATAATGCAGGTACGAATACAATACAAGATTCTACTGGTGGAGCAGTAACAGTAACCAAAGGTAAATTGACAATGAGAGATCACACTCATGCTAGTGATGTAACATTGACAGCTGGTAAATTGACTATGCGCGATATTACAGATGCTGGTGCTAATCTTGTGGCTAATGGTGGTAAAGCAAAAGTAAACAGTGTAGGTGGAAATGTCGGAGCAAATAATGGAGCTGATGTAACTGTTGCTGGTAATGTTGGTGGAAATATTGATGGTAACGGTAATAGTACAATAACATTAGGTGACGGTACTACAACTGGTAATGTTGCAAATGGACAAAATATAGTCGTTACAGGTGACCGTACATTTGCTGGTACATGGGCTGCAACAAATCTTCAAGTTGATGGTGATAATACACTTAAGTTTACAAGTGGTGCTGCAGACATTGGTGCTACAAACATTTCAACAACTGCGACAAATAAAGAGCAGAATTTTGAAGTAGCTCACGACCAAGTTATTACAGGTAACTGGGGTAGTGCAGCTAATCCATTAGGTAATTTACATGTTACTGATGCTGGTGGTAAAGATATTACAATTAGAACTGCTGAGTCTCGTATATCTGTTACTACTGCACAAGCTGATACAACTAATGTTATATTCGATCATGCAGCTGGCGGAGAGCTAAGAAGCATTGGTGGTAATGGCGTTAGAGTTAATGAAACTAGATTTACTGAAAATGGTAAAGTTTCAGGTGGTACTAATTCTAAAGATATAAATGTAGCAGCAGGTAAAAAAGCGACTTTAGGCGGCAAAATACAAGGTCAAAAGCTAGATTTACAGGGTGCTGATTCTACATTAGATCTTGAGAATGGCTTTACATTAGATACCGTTGTTACTTCAGATACAGTAGCTGGTGAAGGTGTTGTTAACGTCCTAGGTGTTGGTGATGTTGCATCTGGCAAAGATTTTGGTACAAATGGCAATAGAGTGAAAGATGTAAACTTCTTTACAGATGCAACTATTACTGGTCAAACTTTAAATTTCGGTTCAAAAGTTTATGCTTCAGGTGAAATTGCAATAGAGAAGCACAATACATTTAAAGCAATAAATGAAAATGTTGTCCTAGTTGCTCCAGAAGTGAAAGCTAAAGATGCTTCATTTGATCTTGGTTCTAATGGTAAGATCACTGTAGATGGAGGTAACCTAACATTTAGTGGTAAAGAAGGTAAAATAGCTGTGACTATTGCTCAATCAGGTGACGCAGTTTCAGGTGGTCAGATTGTTGCTGGTAATGAAGCTACTTTGAAATATGAAAATGGTTCAGAAGTAAAAGTAACTCCTGATGATTCAAATGGTAGCAGACCATCAGCGGGTAAAAGCCGTCAATTTACTCTTATCCAGAATAATACTGGTAAAGATGCAGATGGTACACTTGTTGTAAAGTTAGATTCAACTCTAAATCCATTTACTAAATGGACTGGAAGTTTTGATGCTGATGGTAATTTGATTCTTACTCAGACTGATAAAGCGGCAGAAGAGATCAAAAAAATATTAGGAAGTGATCTTGATGAAGTTGATCAAGCAAATGTTGATTTACTAGCAAGTGCTGAGGCTGGTACTGATGCTGCTAAGTTTGTAAATGAAGTTCTAGCTAAACTTACTGGTAATAAGGACAAGCTAGATGAAGCTATTGATCGTCTAACATCTGTAACTACTGCAACAGACTCAATTGAACTTACTATGAAAGAATTAGTAAATGGTATTAATACACGTCTGAGCCTAGTAGGTAAGCAAACAGTTGGTACTCCTGTTCAGTCTAGAACTGTTGCAAGTGCAAAAGTTACTGGTGTGGCTGCAGGTGATGAGCATGCAAGATATGGCGCATGGTTCAGTCCTTTCTTTAGCAAAACAACTCAAAAAGCTAGAAAAGGTGCAGCTGGTTACAAAGATACTACATATGGTGGTAGCTTCGGTATGGATACAAGAGCTAATGATGACTTAATTATTGGTGCTGCTGTAACTTTTGCTAATTCAGAAATGAAGCACAGAGACTTCAAATCTGGAGATAAAACAAAAGTGAACTCACTAATGTTCTCTATCTATGCATTACAGCAAATTACTGATACTTGGTTTGCTCAAGGTTCTGCAACTATTGCTTCAAATGAAATCAAGAATTCAGAGAAGAGAGTTCGTACCGCAACTGCATTTGATATTGTAGAAGGTAAGTATAACTCAATGTCATTTGTTGGTGATGTATTATTCGGCTATAACTATGCAACTGAAGGGGTTAACCTAACTCCAATGGCTGGTGTAAGATACACAAGAGTAAACAGTGCAGGTTATAAAGAGAATGGTTCAACTACAGGTCAGAACTTAAATGTTTCACAAAAAGCATCTAATAAGTTTGAAGTTGTAGTTGGTGGTAGAGTGTCTGGCGGTACATTTGATTTGAATGGTATGCCAGTAACTCCTGAACTACATGGTTTCATTAATCATGACATTATTGGCAAGAATTCTAAGCAAGATCTAAGAATGGGTGGTGCACCAGGTTCTTTGACTGCTAAGTCTCGTAAGCCAATTAAAACATCATATAACTTAGGTCTAGGCGTTAACGCTGATTATGGCATGATGGAATATGGTGTTGGTTATGATGTTCACCTAGCTGAGAAGCGTGTTGGACATGAAGGAACTCTGAAAGTTCGTGTGAACTTCTAATCCATAAAGATTTGAGAAGTTAAGCTAATTAACTTCTCAAATCACAATTATAGTTTTCTATAATTTCCTTTTTATCCTCTGCAAGATTTTATTTTGCAGAGGATTTTTCTTTTAATGTAATTTATTTACAGATTGTTATCTAAATTTTAGGCTGCTTATGTTTCATTTACTTTAAGCTAAACAATCTTAAGTTTGTGACTCTACTACTCTCAATTTACCAATTATTAGCTTTTACTGATAGATTCCAAATATAAATTTAAATTAAACGACTAATAGCTTTTTGTTGAAATGACGTTGGAATTTTTATTGAACTTTGCTAAAGTATTAGCATAAAACGCTAGTATTAAAATTTAGGAGGAAAATATGTCATTTAAACCAGAAAATATGCCGCAAATGAGTCCTTATCTTGTTGTAAAAGATATAAAAAAGTCTATAGAATTTTACAATAAAGCTCTAGGTTTTGAAATTGATGAACAAATGGATGATGAAAATGGAAATCCTCAGCATGTCAGTATGAAATTTGGTGAGTCAGTTATTATGTTTTGTCAAGAAGGAGCATTTGGTAATCCTAAAAAGTCTCCAGCAACTCAAAATGTTATAATGCCAATAAATATGTATCTCTACTGTGAGGATGCAGACAGTTCATATAAACAAGCGATTGATAATGGTGCAAAGTCAGTAATAGAGCCAAATGATTCATTTTGGGGTGATCGTTTTTGTAGTGTTCTTGATCCAGATCATTATGAATGGGCTTTTGCAACAAGCTTGAATCAAAAATAGAAAAAATACCATTTCTTAGCTTAAAGATTATCAGAAAGTAACAATAGAAATAGTTTAATATTAATCTTCTTTCTATTTAAGTCTAAGAAATTGTATTTTTCGATATATTGATTGTAAATTAGTTGTTGTGAAGTTAGATTGGATAGATATATTTAGGAAGTGAACTTCTTAAGTGCTAGCCACAATCAAAATTTTCATAAAAATCCATATTATTCTATATGTCAGTTAAAGCAGCCATTAAGTAATCTGATAGTTTTATCATTAGAAATTAGAGTTTTAGCAGAACTCTATATAACTTTACATGACCTATATTTGAATTATCATTTACTCTTTTACTGTTTTAAAGTGCATGATCACATATTGTTTGCAGTTCAGCATATGCTGCATCAAGTTCTAAGTAGTCTGAGGAGCGAAGAACTAGGGATGTTCCATGCTGACCATCTTTTGTAAATGGGTAGCTTCCCATATCAATATTTGGATATTTTTTCTGAAGATCTGAGAATTGATCAGCTATTTTACTTTCACCAAGCATAATATCAATAGTTTTAGATTTTACCACATTACCATTTTTAAGCTTAGGTAGCGTTGATTCAAGCATGGCTTTCATTATGTCTGGAATTCCTGCCATAGTGTAAACATTACGGGTTATAAATCCCGGAATCATAGTAGCTTTATTGAATATCAGGTCAGCACCTTCTGGAATATAGGCCATTTTTTCTCTAGCGGGGTTAAGATCTTCCCCAATACTATCATAATAGTTTTTTATGATTTGATATATTTCTTCATTCCTTGAATAAGGCAAATCAAATGCAGCGGCAATTGATTCTGCGGTAATATCGTCATGAGTAGGTCCTATGCCACCTGTTGTGAATACATAGTCATATTTTTCACTAAGTTCTCTGACATGAGCAATAATCATTTCTTTTATATCAGGAATTGTCCTCGTTTCTGCAACGATTATACCTTTCTTTCCTAATGTTTTGGCAATTTCTTGTGTGTTTACATCAAGTGTACGACCAGATAAGATTTCATTGCCAATAATAATTATACTTGCTGTTGGATTTCTCATATTCATACTTATTTTATCTTATGCATATATTAATAACTACGTCATAATATACATAACTATAAACAAGACAGTGATTTACAACAATAAGAAATCTAAAATATTGACGAATATAACCTTATTAATTAAAAGCTAGTTTTTTGAATGTTATTTGGTTTAATGAGTTTGTAAAGAAATACATAAGAAAAATGATCTTATAGTTCTGCATAGTATTCTTTAAAGTAATTAGAATATGTGTTGATTGTATTAAAAGGAGTGGAGTTATCAAAACAAAATTTATATCGTAACAGACATTCTTCCTATATTCTGATGGAAGAATGTCTGTTAGTTGATAAAGAAATTATCTAGCTAAAGCGTCAATTAGTCTTTGAGCAGCTTCTGGAATCTTATTAGCAGCCTGTAGTGCAGTAATAGATGCAACCATAGTTCTAATAGTTTCAGAATATTGCTGTGCTGTCATCACGTAGTCTGTCTTCAAATATGAATCAGCAGCTTTTTGAGTTACATTTGTTGTAGCTCTTAAAGCATCTGCAGCCTCAATAACGTTTTGTTTCTGATTAGATACTGCAGCTTGTTCAGCACGAATAGAGTTAAGTGCATTTGTAAATACATCTTGTGCAAGAATACGGTTTGCTTCGTTGCCTGCAACAGAAATATTTGTTGATGCATTATCTTGTAATATTGCAGCCATTTCAGTTCCACGAGCAGCAGCTCCACCATTACCAAAAACATTACCAGCTCCGTACTGAGCTTGTATTTGTGCAGCGCTTGCATTGACGAATGTAACCCCTGCATTTGCTGCAGTTAGCGCATTTCTTCCAGCAATTGCTGTTCTATCAAGAAATTGACCAATTGAAGGATCAGCTTGAATAACTGCATGAAGAGCTACACCAAACTGCTGTGCTGTCATTGTGTTTGCAGCAACAGCTCCTAAAGATGCCCCACCAGTAACTGCAGCACTAATAAGATTAATGTTTTGTGCAACAGCAGCTGCTTCAGCACCACCACCTAGTAGAGCTTTACCATCAAAGTCTGCTGTTTTGATAAGTAGATCTACTTGACCTCTTTTATCATTTAAGTTCTTTTGAAGAACTGCTAGCTTATCCGCTGATAGAGGACCAGCACTACCGATTGTCTTAAGACCTTCTTGTAGTGATGTTGCAACTGTCTTTAGATACTCATCTGTAATTGTTAGCATATTGATACTATATGCAGTATTTTTTGCGATTGCACCAAGTACAATTTCACTATCTCTTAGCGAGCTACCTAGGAAGCCATCAACTACTTCAACGAACTTGTCATTACCTGTAGTCAAGCTTTCACCCAGACCGCTAGATTTTCTACTAGCCGCACTAACTTCTCTTGCTACGGTACCTGTTAAATCATTTCCTAATGTTAATGTCATTTTATTTACCTTGTTTTATATTATCTAGCTAAAGCGTCAATTAGTCTTTGAGCAGCTTCTGGAATCTTATTAGCAGCCTGTAGTGCAGTAATAGATGCAACCATAGTTCTAATAGTTTCAGAATATTGTTGTGCTGTCATCACGTAGTCTGTCTTCAAATATGAATCAGCAGCTTTTTGAGTTACATTTGTTGTAGCTCTTAAAGCATCAGCAGCCTCAACAACATTTTGCTTCTGATTTGATACTGAAGCTTGTTCAGCACGAATTGAATTAAGTGCATTTGTAAATACATCTTGTGATCTTACTCTCGATGCATTATTTAGAGCTTCTGCACCAACTCCTAGTGCTGTAATAGCTGTTTGGGCATTCGCTGCAGTAACTCCAGCAGGAGCAATTTCACCGTTACCACCAGCAATAGCGCTAACAGAATATGATAGGTTGGTATTTGCATTATCTGCGAATAAACTAACAAATTCACTTCTAGCTACATGTCCTCTATTATTATTTAGACCAAATGCTCCTGCTAATTGTACATTGGTAACATTGCTGAAATCTCTATTAGCTCCACCTACTTTTATCGCTGCAAGCGTTAATGGCAAAGCGTTGTTAAGAAAGTTTGACAATTGTGCTTGTTGATCTGCGGGTAGTGCATTACGTACTCTAGCAAAAATAGTACCAATGTGAGCATCAGATATACGCGTATCCTGAGTACCTGAGCCTCCTTCAACTCCATTTCCACCAGTTAACGCAGCGTAGAAAAGATTGAAATTATCCTTTTGAGAGTCTGTTGCTATTTGTGGCGCAGTGTAGTAGTCGTAATCTCCTGCGTTTGCTCCAATAACGTCTTTGTTAAATAATTCTGAAACAGAAGATCTAAGTAGCTTACCATCACTAATATCAGTAACTGATAATGTTAGTTTATCTGTAATTGATAGACCAACTTGAACTTCAACTGCCCCAGCACCACCACCTAGTAGAGCTTTACCATCAAAGTCTGCTGTTTTGATAAGTAGATCTACTTGACCTCTTTTATCATTTAAGTTCTTCTGAAGAACTGCTAATTTATCCGCTGATAGAGGACCAGCACTACCGATTGTCTTAAGACCTTCTTGTAGTGATGTTGCAACTGTCTTTAGATACTCATCTGTAATTGTTAGCATATTAATACTATATGCAGTATTTTTTGCGATTGCTCCAAGAACAATTTCACTATCTCTTAGTGAGCTACCTAGGAAGCCATCAACTACTTCAACGAACTTGTCATTACCTGTAGTCAAGCTTTCACCCAGACCGCTAGATTTTCTACTAGCTGCACTAACTTCTCTTGCTACGGTACCTGTTAAATCATTTCCCAATGTTAATGTCATTATTATTTACCTACTTTATAAAAAATTGTAATTAAATTTGTGAAATAGGTAAAGCAATATTCATGCCACTATATTTGTTTTGCGCTAAAATATATTAACTTTTTGTGCGGTTTTATATGTGTAATTTACTAAAATTGTATAATATTAATCATTAGATACAGTAATTTTTACTATAATGCTTATAGATAGTTTAAATTATCTAAATTAAAGATAGTTTTTGAGGAATGTTTGCATTATGGAATAATTTTTAAAATAAAAAGGCTAATGAATTCCACTAGCCTTTTTATTGCATAAATTTATAGGACTATCTTCTATCACCAAAGAATCTTAGAAGATATAGGAACAGATTAATAAAGTCTAAATACAGAGTAAATGCTCCCATAATAGACATTTTTTGTCCCATCTCGCCTCCACCTGAAGTGTAGTACATATTTTTAAGCTTCTGTGTATCCCAAGCAGTTAAACCCATGAATACTGCAACACCGATGAAGGATGTAGCAAAGTGGATAGCTGGACTCTGTAGCCACAGATTAATTAAAGATACAACTATTAGACCAATCAGACCCATGACCATAAAAGAACCCATTGATGTTAAATCTCTTTTAGTTGTATATCCATATAAGCTCATAGAACCATATACTGCAGAGCAGATCAAGAAGGTACGAACTAATGATTGGCCAGTATACATAAGACCAAGGGATGATAGGGACATTCCCATAAGTGCGGCATAAACCCAGAAGGTAACTTGTGCGGTTTGCACAGACATTCTTCCCATACCCATGAAAAAGAATAGAGCTATTCCAAGAGGGGCAAAGGTAATGATCATTCCAAGCGTGGTTTGTCCTAGAATTTCGCCATTTGGACCTAAACTATACATAAGACTCATTAATGGCGGAAAATTCAGACTTCCATAAGCCATCGCACCTGTTAAAAGTAGTGCAAGAGCCATATAGTTGTATATTTTGAGCATATAGCTTCTTAGGCCTTCATCAAAGCCTTTTTGGCTTTTGCCAGCGTAAGCTTTAGTATAATCCATCATATAAAATTACCTCAAATAATTTGTTATCTATATATAATATAAGGGGTTTTTAGAGTTTTTCAAGTAGCAACCCTAAAAACAATATAAAACCAATATAATTATTTGCCTTAAAACGTACAAGACAGTTGCTTTCTTGTGTTATATCCAAAGTATAGACAATCCAAATAGCACCTAAAATGCTAAGTATAATGGCAATAGATAGGAATAGATTCATAGTATTCCAAGTTGCAAAGGCAAATAAAAATATAAATGTTAGATATAATCCCAAGATAATAGCTTTATAGTTCATATTTTCAACAAAAATGGCTGTTGATTTGATACCAACTTTTTTATCATCTTTGATATCCATAAAAGCATAAACAGTATCATAGCCTACCGTCCAGAACCCACATGCAAAATACAGAATCATAGCATCCATCGAGATATTATCTGTAAGCACTGCATAACCAATTAGGCACCCTAAATTGATAGTAATGCCTAAAAATACTTGAGGAAAGTACGTTATGCGTTTCATCAAAGGGTAGAGAGTAGTAAGGAAGACTGCTATAAACCCTATTGCTATTGATGTTGTATTTAGTGATAGTAATATTAATAGTCCAATTAACAGAAGGGCAAAAAGAAGAATAATTGCTTCTTTTACTGATATAGCTCCGCTTGCTATTGGACGGTTTTTAGTACGTGCAACTTTTTTATCTAGGTTACGGTCAAACAAGTCATTTATTATACAACCTGCACCGCGGGTTATAACACTACCTACCATAAATATTAATAGGTATAGTAGGTCTGATGGATCATTTTTATAGGCTAACATTAAGCCAAAAGCTGCTGGAAAAAAATAGCAGAAATAAACTACTGGTGAGTTTAAACGCATTAGCAGCAGTAAGTTGGTGAATTTATTTGTCATTTTTTTCTATTTATACTATTATCCTCAATTCAGGTTTTCTAAAAATATATAAAATCAAAAGATAATAGCATGGCTGAATTTCCAAAGAAATATAAGTTTAATGAAAGTGAGAAAAAATGGCAAAATTTTTGGCAAGAGCAGGAAGTATATGTATGGGATGAAAAAGAGTCTCGTGAAAATACATATGTAGTTGACACTCCTCCGCCAACAGTTTCGGGGCATTTGCATATTGGCCATGTATATAGCTACACCCATACTGATTTTGTAGTCCGCTATCAGAGAATGAAAGGTATGAACGTTTTCTACCCGATGGGTTTTGATGATAATGGGCTTCCAACAGAAAGATTGGTTGAGAAAAAAAGAAAAGTAAAAGCCAGTAGCATGAACCGTGAAGAGTTTGTTGCTATATGTAAAGATGTTGTTGAATCAGAGGAAGAAAAATTCCAAGATCTTTTTAATAGTATAGCTCTATCAGTTGATTGGAATATTGAATATAGAACAATAAGCGATACATCGTGCAAAATTTCACAAATGTCATTTCTTGATTTAATGCAAAAAGGTCAGATCTACCGTGATTCTCAGCCTATGCTTTGGGACCCAGTTGACCAAACTGCACTTGCGCAAGCTGATATTGAAGATAAAGAGCAAACTACCTTTATGAACGATATTCAGTTTACGACTGAAGATGGAGAACCAATAATAATTGCTACTACAAGGCCTGAACTGCTTCCGGCATGTGTGTCAGTATTTTTTCATCCAGATGATGAAAGATATAAAGATTTAAAAGGTAAATTCGCTATCTCACCATTATTTGGTGTAAAAGTACCGCTTCTGCCTGATGACATGGTTGATCCTGAGAAGGGAACAGGCCTAGTTATGTGTTGTACTTTCGGTGATCAGACAGATATTCAATGGTGGCGAAAGCATAGCTTACCTACAAAGATTATATTTACTAAATGGGGAACTATAGATGAAATCGAATTTGATCAGAACTGTTTAGATTTAGATAAAGCACAAAAATTTGTATCTCAGATAAAGGGTCTGAAAATTAAGGCAGCCAGAGAGAAAATAATCGAAATTTTAAAGGAAGAAGGGCTTTTATTAGGTAAGACAGAAAAAACACAAACTGTTAAATGTGCAGAAAGATCTGGTGCACCACTTGAGATTTTAACTACTCCTCAATGGTTTATTAAATCAGTTGAGCATAAAGATTCAATGCTACAAAAATCTAATGAACTGAAATGGTATCCAGAATCTATGAAAATAAAATTAGATAGCTGGACTCAAGGAGTAGCTTTGGATTGGTGTATTTCAAGGCAAAGATATTTTGGTGTTCCATTTCCAGTTTGGTATTCAAAAAGACAAGGAGAAGAAGGAAAAGTGCTGTTAGCCTCTGCTGACCAGCTGCCAGTGGATCCTCTTCGCGATGTGCCAGATGGCTATTCTCCTGACGAGGTTGAGCCAGATAAAGATGTGATGGATACTTGGTCGACAAGCTCTGTTTCACCTCAACTTAGCTCACATGGAATTGCGGATGGGTTTATGATTGATGAAGAGCGTCACAATAAATTATTTCCAGCTGACCTTCGTCCGCAAGCACATGAGATCCTAAGAACTTGGGCTTATTACACAATGCTAAAAAGCCATTTGCACCAAGATAAATTGCCGTGGAAGAATATTATGATTAGTGGTTGGTGTTTGGCCGCTGATAAAAGTAAAATGTCCAAGTCTAAAGGTAATATTGTTGTGCCTGAGACTATTTTAGAGCAGCATGGAGCTGATGTAGTGCGCTATTGGTCATCAAGTTCAAAGCTTGGCAGTGATACAGCCTATTCTGAAGATGTTGTAAAGAATGGTAAGCGTTTAGTGAATAAGCTTTGGAATGCAGCAAAATTTGTTTCTCAGCATTTTGATAAGATACCAGATAGTGATAAAAAATTAAGTTTAGAAGAAGTAAAGGAAAAAATCACTTCTGATTTTGATAGATATTTTATTGCTAAACTGTCTGAGTTAGTAGTTTATGCAACGGGTGAGTATGAGAAATATGAATATGCTACTGCAATGCATAAGACAGAAAGTTTTTTCTGGTCCATGTTTTGTGATAATTATTTAGAAATAACGAAAACAAGGGCATATGATGAAGAGAATAATGACCCAAGTGGTGCGCTAAGTGCAAGGCTTACATTATATCATACGCTTAAAACAATGCTTTTGCTATTTGCTCCAGTAATGCCGCATATCACTGAAGAAATATATCAGATTTTGTATTCTAATAAATCTATTCATGCTCGTGGCAATTGGCCAAAATTAGATATTAATTTTGGTGAAGTGAAAGCTAAAGAATCAGAAAATCTTCTGTCTGTGCTTGAATTAGTTCGTAAAGTTAAAGCTCAGGATAACTTATCTATTAAGGCTCCAATTGAATATATTGAAGTTCAAAACGGTCAATTATCTGATAATCTTATTTATGATTTAAAACAAGTAACTTCGTCTGCTGATATTAGAATAGTTAACAAACTATCATCTGATTCACAAGGTTTATCTGAGAATGATATTAGCATCAATGTAGTATATGATTAGGCCCAATATTTGTCATTAATCATTTATTCATAAAGATCTCGCATAATTTATTATGTAATTAATGTTTAGGGGGGAAGGTTTTATGGATGATGAGATTGAGGCAGCAAAGCAGGACGCTGCTAATTTAATACAAAGTGTTATTTTTACTGAAGAGCATCAACAGATGGTTGCTACAATTAGTATATTATCTGGTTTAGATAATGAGGAATTTACTTTTATTGGTTTATCATTCAATTCTCAAGATATGATGGTACAGTTATCTGAAGATATTGAAGGTTATACAGTATCTGTTGCTGTAGACGGATAAAACACCAAAATCTGTGATTAGTATTTTAGGCTATTCACAGATTTTTTAGAAAAATTTTCAAAAAAATAAGTTTTTCTAGATTATTGTTTAGACGATTTTATTTATATTTTGATATAGTAATCCAGTTGTTATTTCAGGGCTGAAACCTTTATAAGTATATACTTTGTATAAAGTATTTTCTAGAGAACTATTATTTCTAAAAGTTTCTGATAAATATCTTTCCAGGCTATCTACATCAGATAGGATTTCATCATTTTCAAACTTGATCTTTCCAATTTTATCTAGTAGCTTCATTGTGTCTTCAATCATTTCTTCTAGCTTTTCACTAGCTTTAATCATTGAATCTAAAACTTTCACTTCTTCTTCAGATTTTGCATTTTGTTTTGCAAAATTCAAATCTAATTTTAGATCATTTATATTTTTTGAAAGGTCATTTAAGTTCTCATATGATATAGAACGGGTATCCACCAAAGTTTTAAATTTTGTGAAGTTATTTTGTACAGTTAATCTAAATAGATTAAGTGAAACTTCAGTTATAGGATCAAATTTAAATGGCTTATTATCATCACTTTTGGCAGTATCGGTTTTTTTAGCTAAAGCACTATTATCAACTCTAATTGTTCCAGGAGGTGTCTGGCGAGTTGTCTCTAGTTCCTGAGCAAGTGACATTGTTTGTACTTGTTGTCATTTTTATATTTTATCCTATTTTTATGGTTCTATTGTAAATTATCTCGGCGTTAAAGTCAAATAATTCTAAGTTATATTATAAGCATAAACGCTATAACTGCATAGAAGCTAATCATTTTTATTGATTGATGTTTTCTTGTGCAGATTGACATTATGGTTAATACAATTAAACCAGGATATGAAATTTCTAGCAATGGTCCTAAAATTGCTGCTATCCCATCAAAATCTAATAATGAAATTATAAATGACAATGCAGTAGTTACTAACAATACTTTTTTGAAATTTTTATTGCCAATAGATTTGAAACTGCATAAATATTTTGCATAAATACTATTAAGTGCAACTGCAGTAGTTAAGCATGAGAATATAATGATGATTGCTATGAATAACGCACCGTTCTTGCCAAGCAAGTGATTCGCAATAGCCGGAAGAATTAATTCTCCAGGTAGGTCTGTGGCCAGATGTTTGTAGTGACTCCCAAGATAAACAAATCCAAAATAGATTGCTCCAAGTAAGAGCGCTCCAAATATGCTTGGGCCAAGAGCAGCTTTAATAATTGATCGTCCACTAGATTCATCTACAAGCGCCTCTATTTGCTTAAAAATCAAGCTAGAGAAAAAGAAAGCTGCAAATAAATCCATTGTAGCGTATCCTTGAAAAAAGCCATTTACGAAATTTGTGCTTGTTGCTGATAGGTCAGAATCGATGGGTGAGCCTGAATATATTCCTACTATAATTAATATAATTAGAAACAATAATAGTATAGGAGTAAGGAATTTCCCAAGGATGCTAAACATCCATTTTTCATTTAAACAAATAACATAACAAGAAATACAGAATATAATGCTGAATGACAGAAGGGATATGTCATGATAGAGAAATTCTAGACCACCATGAGCTACTGTTATACAACGTGGAATAACTCCAAATGCACCAAGTAATGAGAGTGTAAATAGAGGTACTGCAAATTTTGCTATACTGCCAGCTTCTCCAAAAAAGCTCTCATAATTTCCTCTGTGAAGTTTTATAACAAATAATCCTAGGAAAGGTAGGATAATTCCAGTGCAAAAGAAACCTATGAATCCTGCAAGCCAATTATCTGCATTATTTACACCAACCATTAGAGGAAATACCAGATTGCCTGAGCCAAAAAACATTGAGAATATTGAAAATCCGTAAAGGAAAATATGTCGTTTCATAGTTTATACCTTATCATTTATTGTTTTGCCTTGTACTAATTTCTATTTTCTAAAGTATTAAGTTTGTACTATTTAACTTGAGAAATAGCATTAATTTTGTAAGGCAGCGTAGTTTTGAAAAATTTTAAAAAGGGATGATACAGTGGCTAAGCCACGACAGAGACGACTGACAGAGTAGAGTAGTTTGAAAAATTGTTTGTTATGTTATATTTCATAATATTTTGCATTTTCAATAATTCTCATTATTCTCAATAAAAAAGCGGAGCTTTTGCTCCGCTTTAATTCGTACTATTAGTGAGAGTAATACTCAATAATTTTACCAAAATTTGGTTCAAAAGGATAAGGTATATCAGAAATCATAGGAGTTCTAATATACTCACCAGACATTGTACCTGGATCCATTGTTAAATATTCAGGAACTGTTCTTTCTTGTTTTTGTGCAGCTTCCATATAAACAGCAATTTGTTTTGCCGAGTCTTTAAGCTCAACTTTATCTCCTGCTTTTAATCTCAAGCTTGGGATATTAACTTTTTTACCATTAAGTCTTACATTACAGTGAGAAACTAATTGTCTTGCAGCAAAAATAGTTGGAGCAAGATTCATTCTGTAAACAACCATATCTAGCCTGCTTTCAAGCAAACCTGCAAAATTTTCAGCAGTATTTCCTTTCATTTTAGCAGCAACTTTGAAAGTATTTCTGAATTGCTTCTCAGTAATACGTCCATAGTGATTTTTAACAGTTTGTTTAGCTTGTAGGTGAGCACCATAGTCAGAAGTTTTAACTCTTCCTGTAGGTCCATGTTGTCCTGGGCGAAAATTTCTTGTATGGAAGGGATCTTTACCATCACCCCAGATACTTGTTCCAAGTCTTCTACTAGCTTTATATTTTGATTTAATAATTTTTGTCACTTAAATATACCTATTAAAGTTTAAGTTCTTTGACTGGCGATTATATAAATAGTTGATTAAAAAGTCAAACCCATTTTTATAGGTATTCCTATAATTAACTAATAGTACCTAATTATAGTTTTGCATTAATGTTCAGTCTTCCAAGTATTTCTTGATATGCAGGAAGTATTTTTTCTGGATCATCTTCTACAATTTCGTAGCATAGCTTTTCATTTGTTTCCATATCCCACAACTTGCAAGTATCAGGTGATATCTCGTCTATAAGCATGGTAATAAAATCTTCACCATTAAAAACACGCCCAAATTCTAATTTTATATCAACAAGTCTAATTCCAGCCGTTGCGAATAGGCCTGAGAGAAAATCATGTACTCTCATAGCTTTATTCTTCAGATCCTTTAACTCTTGTTTACTAAGCCAGCCAAAGCTAAGAATTTGTTCTTCATTTATTATCGGATAGCTTAGATCTTTATTTTTAACTCTAAAGTCAATAATTGGAGATTCAAACACAAAACCATCTTCCATACCAAAATCCGTCACATATCTTCCGCATGCGATTGTACAAATATTAACTTGTACAGGGTATACATCAACAAATTGTACTAATTGTTGGCGCATATTATTTTTTTGAATAAAATGGTTTTCTACACCAATCATATCAAGCTGTTGCATTATATATGCTGAGATATTATTATTAATTACACCCTTGCCAGATATATTAATTATTTCTTTATTAGCTTTTTTGATTGAATCATCAAAAGACATAATCAATGCGTAATCTTCTTCAGACTGATACAAAGTCTTAGAAGTACCTTTATATATTTTTTCTTTCATGTTTAAAAAATACTGAACAATAGATATTTAATAGCTAGCCAGCTTGCTATAACAGCAGCTATAGCAATTGCTACTCCAACTATGGAGATAATAAAACCTGCAATGATAATTAATCCATCTCTATTCATTAAGCCAAGTGCCATTACAGTGATTCCAAGAGCAGGTATTGCGTTTGTCATAAATAATGGAATCGCAACTGCGGTAGCTGCAATCAGAGAAATTAATCCAACAAATTGTTCACAATAAACTGAGCTGGCAAAATCAAACCTAGGTTTCATATATTTTTCAATATTCTCAATAATTGGCACTATTTTGTCGCTTATAGATTTTAGTGTTGAGTTTTTAAGCTCGTAATTATTAATTTTTTCTGGCAGGCGTACTTTTTTACTTCCCATAAGCATCTGAATTGACAGGATCATCAAAGGAATTCCCATTAGAGTTGTAAATCCTGGAGGGTAGGGAAGTGGTATAGCAACTGGAAGCGCAAAGAAAATCATAGCAAGTAGAAGACCATTTTCATGAAAGTCTTCCATTAGTTCTGATATTTTGGTTTTTCCATTTTTACGTTTATGACCAATTTTTTGTAATGTTTCTGATGCAAGAGTCTTATCAAGTAGTTTTGGTTTTTTTTTTAGGAAACATAATATAGTCTTTTGCTTAAGATTAATGAAAATATTATAGTATCTTTTGAAAGAAAGATACAATTATTTTAGTAGATTATCACACATATTGTTAAAATTGAAATTATCAAGCTTATCTCCCACTGTTGCTAGTGTTGGGGAGGTGTTGAAAATTTTATTTGCACTAGATTTAAGATCATTTATTTGGGTAGCTGAAATGATATCCATTACTTGTTTTGCAGGAAAATATTTGCCAAATAGTGAGAAATTCTTGCCAACTTCTTCGGATTTATATTCAGTTTTTTCTTCGGCCATGTAGATGTTTGATTCAATTTGGGCTTTTGCTCTATCTAGTTCTTCCTGAGAAATGTTTTCTCTAATTTTGCCTATTTCTTCAACAATTTGATCAATCATCATTTGTACATTGCGATGGTCTGCGGCTGCATAGATACTAAAAATACCACTATCACAAAAGGCATTTACTCCGCTGCCAATTCCATAGGCTAAACCATGTTTTTCACGTATAGTTTGGAATAATCTAGAAGATAGTCCTCCACCTAGGATAATAGATAAAATCTGGGCATGATAAAAATCTTCAAGATTTTGATATGATACACTCTCAAATCCTAGAGCAATTGTTGTTTGCTCTAGAGGTTTCTCAGTAATTTTAAAACCACCAGAATATCTTGATTTTTCTTGTTTTCTAGATGATTTTGTAGGAAAAGAAGAGAATAAGTCTTGGGCTATACTAACTGCTTCATTATGGTCAATATTGCCTGCAACTGAAATATAAATATTTTCCGCACAATAATGTTTGTTTATATAGTATTGGAATGAATTTTTATCAAATTTAGCTATGTTATCATATATTCCAAGAATAGATCGTCCAAGAGGGTGGCCTGTGTAGGCTAGTTCATAGAAATTTTCGAAAACAAGATCATCAGGGCAATCTTTCACACCAGCAATTTCTTGCGAGATAACACTTAATTCCTTTTTGATATCTTCTTCTTCAAATAATGAATTTTGTAAAATATCTGCTAATATGCCTATAGCTTGTTTGGTATGCTGCTTTAGCACTTTTGTGTAGTAAACTGTATTTTCTCTGCTAGTATACGCATTGAAATGCCCACCTATACTATCAAATTCTTTTGCTATTTCGATAGCTGATCTAGTTTTTGTACCTTTAAACGCCATATGTTCAAGAAAATGTGAGATTCCAGCTTCTTTTTCAGATTCATAGCGACTTCCTACTTTTACTATAATATTGATGGAAACGGAGTTTACATGTGGCATTGAATAAGTCACTATATTCAAACCGTTATTTAATTTACTAGAATTAAAAGTCATTTATTTTTTGTCCAAGTTACTTAGTATTTGTGAAAGTCGTTTTGCAACTATTTTTATATCGTAATTAGTTTTTAGTCTATCATACGCAGATTTCGACATATTATTAGCACGTTCCGGATTTTCTATCATCAATGTTAAGTATTTTGCTAAATCTTCAGCTGAACTGATATTTGCAATAAATCCATCTTGCTCATGGCGAATAATTTCTTGAGGTCCACCAGAGTTTGTAGCTACAACTGGTTTCGAATGCTCTATCGCTTCGAGTACTATAATACCAAATGGCTCACTAACAGATGGAAGACAAAAAATATCAATTTGGCTAAAAAAAGCATCCTTATCACTAACCCAGCCGACGAAATCTATATCTTTACTTAGGTTGAGTTTACTTACTAGCTGGTTTAAGTTTTGTTTCTCTTTGCCATCTCCACCAATTATAAGTCTGATATTATGACCTGATTCTTTTATTAACTTTATACTTTCAATCAAGTAGGCAAATCCTTTTTTTTCTACAAAACGTCCTAAACTTCCTATAGTAATTGGATTGTTATATGGAGTTGGACTATATGGCTTTTCTATTCTGACCATATTTGACAAATGTATTAGCTTGTCTTGCGATATGTCATGTTTGATTAGATTTTCTCTAAGATCATTAGAAAGAGTAATTATGAAATCGCATTTTTTAAGTTTTTTATAGCTGTAATTATGAGAAACACCAACAATTTTTGTATTTTTAGGTTTTACGCTTCCGTACGCAAAATTAATTGCTCTATTGCCGTGGCAGATAATAATATCTGGTTTATATTTTTTTATTAAAATGCCTATGTAGATTTTTGATAGAAAGCACCATTGTGCTAGGTTTGGCAATTTATGATCTGGAGTTAGTTGATCATTTATTTGGGCTTTAGTGCTTGCTATGTTGATTACTTCATGATTTTGGCTTAATAAAGCATCGTTATAGTCAATATAAGCCTGCTGTATACCGCCTAAATCTCGTGACATCATGATATTAAATATACGCAAAGCTTATACCCCTCTAGATAGTGTTAGTTAATTCATGTTTTAAGAATAATATCCGCTAGCTTAGATATTTCTACTTCTAATTCCGAATTTTGATCAAGATCTTTCAGTTTGCATACTCCTTTTGCTTGTTCATCAGAACCTACGAAAATTACATATTTAGCATTGGTATTTAGAGCATTTTGCATTCTCTTAGCTATTTTGCCACTAGATGATAAAGTTGTTGTTATATTTTTATTTCTTAGTTGCTGAGCAAGATTTATACAGTAATCAAAGCATTCATTACCTATTGGCATTATTATAGTTGGGCGGATTTTTTTTGGTGTAAAATTGCCCATTAGTGCTATTCTTTCAATACCTGCTGCAAAACCAATCGATGGTATTTCTTCCTCTCCCATCAATTTTGTTAGTCCATCATATCTACCACCAGCAAGAATAGTACCTTGAGCACCAAGCTTTTTTGTAGTGAATTCAAAAGCTGTGTGGCAGTAATAGTCTAGGCCTCTAGCAAGTCTAGGATTGAGCGTATATTTTACTTTTAGAATATCAAGATATGATTTTACATCATCAAAATATTTAGCAGCATCATTAGTATAGTAACTTGTAATAAGAGGAGCGTCCGCTGATAGTTTTATATCTCCTGCATCTTTTGAATCAAGTATTCTTAATGGGTTTTTTTCTAGGCGTTGTTTACTGTCATTAGATAGTTCGTTTTCATATTTTTTAAAATATTCAATAAGAGCTAATTGATATTTTTCTCTTGATTCAGAGCATCCGAGGGAATTTAGCTCAAGAACAATATCATTACTGAGTCCAAGTTCACTAAGTAGTCTTGATGCCATACTAATTGTTTCTGCATCAGAATATGGTCCGACTGCTCCTATATACTCAAAATTTAACTGGTGAAACTGCCTTTGCCTACCTTCCTGAGGGCGATCATATCTAAATAATGGGCCTGACGAAAATAGTTTTAAAGGTAAGTTCTGTTTTAAACCATTTGAAATAAAAGCACGGATTATACTTGCAGTAAATTCAGGTCTTAAAGCAATTATTCTGCCTTTTTTATCAGCAAAAGAATACATTTCTTTGCTAACAACGTCGGATGTGTCTCCAAGAGTTCTATCAAATATATTGGCATTTTCTAATAAAGGAGTCGCAAATCCTTCATAACCATAAAGTTCAGAGATTTTTTTTGCTGTATTTTCAATATATTTATGAACTCTGAAATCTTCTGGTAGTAAATCTTTCATTCCCCTAAGAGGGGCAACCTTATTCGACATACTATTTAACTTCTACTTCATCTTCAGTAGGCATGTTTTTAAGAAAATTTGCAATCCTTTCATCCGTCAATATCTCAAAAAAGCCTTTATCATTTATTTTAAACTTAAAGCCGTTTGGATCAAAAGTCAGTTCTGTTACTAGTTCGCTATTTTCTTTTAGCTCTTCATCTTTATGGAAAGTAGAAAGTGCACTAAATCCGTTTTCTTGAATATTTTTAGAAATTTTATCATACGCAGCAATATTCACTGCATCGTCATTATTATCAGATAATTTTACTAAAATTGGTCGGGCTCCAGATTCATAAATATATGGGATACCATCAGTTATAAGTTTAGGGCTATATATTTCAATGGTACCATTATAAACTTTATCTTTCACTTCACCTTCTGATTTTATCTTGAAATCATTAAGTGCAAAATTGAATTCTTGTTCAAGATTTTTTGACTTAATATCGTATTCAACATCAATGATTGTTTCGATCTTATTTACATCCGCAAGCATTTCAGAGAGTTTTATAAAATCGCCTTCAGTAAGCTTATTTTCTATTCTTGAAGCATCTTCATTATTTAATAATTTAAAGCCTTCAAATAGAAGATCTTTGAATATTTCAGTGATATTTTTTCTTTGTTCTTCATTGTAGTTGCGATTAAGCGCTATATCAATTTCGGCTTTAATCTTTTCGCCGTCACTCGAAAAGCTAATATCACCAAAATCATTTATTGTTGAATTTTTGATTGATTCACTAATATCTATAGAGTACACATCCTTTGTGAAAGCAAAATTTTCTAGTACATCTTTTATATCTTTTTCTCCTTTTAAGGACGCGATTAAACTATGTACGTGATCTTTTCCAAGTTGAACTGAGTATTCAGTTTTATAGTTAATAGGTCCCGACTCACCAAGCATCTTATAGTAATATCCGTCAATCTTAGAATTAATACCATTTTTTGCAAATTCTGACGATATTTGATTTAAAACTTTTATCAAAAACTGAGATTCTGGATTCATTTGTAATGCATCAATCTTAACTTTAAGATTCATCTCATACATATCGTCATCAAGCGAGTTTGATATAACTATTTTTGAGTTATCTGACTTTGAAATAAATTTATCATCATTGGCAAAATATACTGATGAATCTTTTGATGAAACTGAGATTTTGAAATTGTCAAAATTACTATTGATTAATGAGCGGTTAAAATCAATTATGTGACTTGGTGAAGGAAAATAAAATTCCATTTCCCCTTCACCGATTGTCAATTTATTACCAGTGATTTGTGCTTTAATACTGTCAGATAAGGGATTATAACATGCTGTTATTTCATCGGCATGAATTTTAAATTCTAACTTTGGAAAAATCCTAATATCTTGTAAGGTCAGTTTGAATTTATACTTATCAATTACTATTGAGTCTTTATCGATTGAAATCAAAGATTCGTCTTTTTGTAATTTTGGTAGTATTTCTTCCGTAGCAATTTTTTCAAATTTATTAGCAAAATAGAACCAGCCAGTAGCTGCAGCTACAGCCATTATTACTAAAATTGAACCAAGTCTTTTAATCATCACAAACCAACCTTTTAATAAGTTTTTAAAATTCTATATCCTTTCTAAGCTTTAATATTCCGCACACATTGAGAAGTACTAATAAACCACTCAGTAGTCCCATGATTATCATAACATTTACTTGCGAAAAATTACAAAAGAATATAAAGGCAAAAATAGCATACATCAAGTATATTGTTTTCCGTACTTAGGATTAATAAATTGTGCACATTTTGTACCAGCAGCAAGATAAGCAATGATAGTTGTAAAGCCTGCGAAAAAAAGTAATAAAGTCATGAATAAATCACTATATGGTATGTAGCTAGATAGCAGTCTTGCAACAACATCTGATGGTACTAGATGATTCAAACTATGCAAGCTCCAGTTACCCCAATCATTGTATTAGTTAGGATACATATTAGTGTATCAGTGAATAATGCATAAATTGCCAGAGTCGCCTGCTTTTTTAGGATTAATAATTCTTGTTTCACTTTGAACAATCGAGTCATATCCAATACCAATATCACCAGAATATACGGTTTTTGAAATGCCAAGATATGCCGACAGAATCATAGTGCTACCTACGAAACCACCAATTTGAGCGTGGCCAGTAAATGCCGATACTAAAACAGTTTTAAAAAATTCTGGCAGTAAGCTTGCATTGCAAGCAATTATGTATACTGAGAAAATGATATAACCAATCATGAAAACTGGCATTATCAATGTACATATGTTTGCAAGCCTGCTAATTCCACCAAGTGAGGAGTACAGAACTGCAAGAAGCAGGGCAAGAATTATAATATATCTATTAAATTCAAAGCTATATTCTATTCTATCTACGATAATTAAGAAGTTTGATATTTCAACTCCATATAAACATAGAAGAAATGCAAAAGCATATGCAAAAAACTTTGGTTTAAATGCTTGTTGTAGGAAATACATAGGGCCACCATTAAATCCACCATTTGGGTTTTGTACTCTGTATTTTACACCAAGATAGATTTCGGAATATTTTAATAGCATTCCGCTAAGCGATGCTAGGATAGTCCAAAAAATACTACCTGGTCCGCCAATCATTATCGCTGTACTAATAAATACGATATTACCAAGACCAACCATTCCACCAACTGATGCGAAATATAATTTAAATGGATGAATTCCATCATTACTTTTATCGCTCCCTTCGGAGTAAATTTGCTTTATATTAGTGCGAAAATTAAATAAAGCCCTAAATTGCAATCCACGTGATAGGAATGTTAAATAAATACCTGAAAGAGTAATCAGAGCCCAACCGATATAGCTCCAATAAAAATCATCTAGAAATGTAATAATACTAAATGCTGAGTCCATAATAGACATAATTTTTTACCAATTTTGTTTCGTTTATAATTAAAGATTTAAAAGAAAAGCACAGGTTTTCGTGCCATCAAAGATCTTAGAGTCAAAATGGTATGGATTTTATGTAGAATGAAATCAAATCTCATGTTGCGCTATATAAAATTGTTTGCGAATTCATTATTGCTTGTCGAATTGTTGCGACAATTAGAAATGCATTGTTGAAAACGAGAGTAATAAAAAGAAGTAAACATAATAATAGGTATAACTTAAAAAGAAAAACTTTAAAGCTCATTGGTTAGTTGAGTAGTAAATCTATTTTCGTTTTCGTTCCATTTCTTATTATGTTTTTTAATTGGAGTAAAATTCTATACAAGACAATAAAAATTGTCAAGCAATTCTTATAAATAGCAATCTTTATATGATTAGTTATAGCTGCTGAACTTCTTGTTTTGTTTTTAATATAGCTTTTTTCAAGGCGTATAAAATAAACATTATTACAAACCAAAGAATAAATACTTTACCAGTCAAAAGCATCTGACCATCTTTGCTTATTATTTGTTTGAATAACAAGTAAAATGAAGAAATAAGGGCAAGTGGAGCTACGATAAAAATAGCAGGGCACTTAAAAGGTCTTTCAACGTCTTTATATCTAAATCTAAATATAACAACAATTACTCCAATTATCATATAATCAGTTAATGCACCCATGCTTGAAAGCTGAGCTAAAACTCCGTATGGAACTAGTGCTCCTAAGAGAGCTATAATAGCCGAGAAAGTGATAATTGTTATGTAAGGGCTGTCATATCTATGATGAAGTTTTGCTAATGGTTTAGGTAGTAATCCATCACGAGCTATCACATAAAAAATTCTAGATTGACCGTATATATTTACCATAATTACAGTAGTCATTCCAGCGACAGCTCCGGTTGCAACTAAGGTAGAGCCAATTCCACTGCCGTTTTCTCTAAGTGCATAGGCAAGAGGTTGTGCGTTATTTAGTTCGAAATATGGTACGATTCCTGTCAGAACTCCAGCGACGATTATGTAAACTACTGTTGCAAGAGTTAGAGAACCAATAATACCAATTGTAAGATCTCTTTTTGGATTTTTACATTCTTCTGCTGCGCTAGCTAATGTTCCAAAACCAGTAAAAGCAAAGAATAATATTGATGCACCGTATAAAACATCGTCAACACCGTTTGGCATAAAGTTACTCCAATTCTCTGCTTCAAAATGCGGCGCGGCAAAGAATACAAAGACTGCTATAGCAAGCATTTTGATGAAAACTAGGATATTATTTAGCTTTTTACTTTCTTTTGTTCCCAGATAAAGCATAAAACCAACAAAAGATACTATTAGTAGAGCTGGTAGATTTATTATACCACCTTCAAATGGTGATTTTGAAAAAGCTAAAGGGAGCTCATAACCTGCAGATCTAAGCATCCCTTGTATATAAGCTGACCAGCTGCCAGCAACAGCGGATGCCGCAAAGCCAAGCTCAACAATAACTAAGCTTCCTACGAGCCATGCAAAAACTTCACCAAATGCTACATATGAATATGTATAAATACTCCCAGATGTTGGCAGCATTGTTGCAAGTTCTGTATAAACAAGAGCAACAAATATACATGTAAAGCCTGCGATAGCATAAGAAAGAGTCACTGCTGGACCTGCATATTGTGAGGCAACAAGACCGGTTAGAGCAAAAACTCCCGTACCAACAATTCCACCAAGGCCAAGTAAAATTAGATCTAATGCAGATAATGTACGATCAAGGCCACTAGTACTTCCTGCTGATTTTACTGAGTCAAAACTCTTCTTCTTAAGAAAGCTCATTTTAAATACCTTTTTATTTGATTTCTCTTGTGATCCATCCACCGCCTAAAACGCGGGATTCATGATAAAATACACATGCTTGGCCTGGAGTTATGGCTTTTTCTTGTTCTAAAAGGGTAACCTTGATTTGATCATCATTCATCAAATCTATCTTGGCTCGTACACCAGGCGTAGTTGATCTTATTTTAACAGAAACTTCTAAATTATTAGGGTCAATGTCACTTGCGAGCCAATTTATATCTTTTAATAAAAATTGCGTTTTAATTAATTCAGATTCAGGACCAACATAAACTGTATTTGTTTCGGGGTCAATTCTAATAACATAAATTGGGTCGCCATAAGCTATTCCTAAGCCCTTTCTTTGACCAACAGTATAATTTATAATTCCTTTATGCTCACCAAGATCAAAACCATCTGTGTGGATAAAGCGACCAGGGGTGCTTGCATTTGGACGAACCTTATTAATAACATCTCGGTAATTTCCGTTAGGAACAAAGCATATATCTTGACTATCAGGCTTATCAGCGACCTCAAGACCAAACTCTTGTGCTATTTCTCTAGTTTGATCTTTGCTATAACCTCCAAGAGGAAACATAAGGAAATCAAGCTGCTCTTGCGTAGTTGAGAACAGAAAATAGCTTTGATCTTTTGCTGTACTTTTACCTCGATGTAGTTCATTAACGCCATTATTTTCAATTTTTTGGACATAATGACCAGTTGCAAGAGCATCAGCATTTAGTTCTTTGGCTGCTTTTAGTAAATCTTTAAATTTTACAGATTGATTACATTTTACACACGGTAGAGGTGTTTCTCCACGAATATAACTATCTGCAAAATCATCTATTACTTCCTGTTTGAATTTGCTTTCATAATCAAAGATATAGTGTGGAAATCCTAGATTGTCTGCAACCATTTTTGCATCATAAATATCTTGACCGGCGCAGCATGCTCCTTGTTTTTGTAGTGCCATTCCATAATCGTATAATTGGAGAGTAATACCAATTACATTATGTCCTGCTTTGTGTAGCATTGCAGCAACGACAGAGCTATCAACTCCACCTGACATTGCAACTACTATGGTTTTTTTATCTGAATCCATGACTTAAAAATAATATAGATAAAGCTTGCGAATTATACTAAAATTAAGCAAGAAATGCAAATCTTTCTTACTTATAGTTAATGTTATCTATTCAAATTCCTTGATTAATTTTGCTAAATAATATAGAAGTTCACCATAGTATAAATTGAAAATTTTTTTATGAATTATAGTATTTTAAATCTAATTACTGCTATTGTCCTGTCTGTTGCTATTATTTTTGGATGGCAGCATTTTTATGAGAAGCCAAGGCTTGAAAAGCTTGCCGAGCAGACAAAACAATATAATAAGACTGTTAAGGCAATAAAAGAGAATTCTAAGCAGAATTTAGAGGTCGAAGTATTAGCAAGGA
The DNA here is from genome assembly GCA_965211855.1 of Rickettsiaceae bacterium. Lineage (GTDB taxonomy): Bacteria > Pseudomonadota > Alphaproteobacteria > Rickettsiales > Rickettsiaceae > Megaera_A. The sequence continues at coordinate 188,450 of CBDBTV010000016.1, read as the reverse complement.
GTGATGCTATTGCTGGAGTATCAAGAGTTAGTATAAAATCTAAAGCATTATCTGGTTCTATTTCACTCAAAGGATTAAGGTTTGATGATTTGACTTTGCTTAGTTATAGGCAAGAGCTAGATGAAAGCAGTCCTCCAGTAGATTTATTTTCGCCTTCAAATTCTGATCAAGGATATTTTGCTGAAATTGGTTGGTGGAGTGCGGATAAATCTATAACATATCCGGATTCCTCAACTATTTGGCAGGCAGATAAGTCAGAGCTTGCTGCTGGTCAATCTGTAAATTTTTCATGGAAAAGCCCAGAGAATGTTTTGTTTAAAGTAACAGTATCGTTGGATGATAACTATATGTTTACTATCAAGCAGGCAACGTATAATCAGTCTGGTCGTCCAATATCTACACAATATTATGGTTTGATTAATAGAGATTATGAAGAAAAACCAGATAATATGGTTAATATCTTGCATCAAGGTATGGTTGGTGCTGTTGCAGGTGAGTTACAAGAGTTTTCCTACGATAAGATAAAAGATAATAAGAAAGAAAAATTTTCGTTAGGTGAATTAAATTGGCTTGGTATTACAGATAAATACTGGCTAGCTGCTTTTATACCTGATAGTTCGGAGCAATATAGTGCAAATTATAATTATGCATTGAAGGCTGGACGCGATAAGTATCAAGCAGATTTTATTTCTTCGTCTAAGTTAATTGAGTCAGGAGGAAGCTACGAGCTAACACATCATTTATTTGCAGGAGCAAAAAAAGTTGATCTTCTAGATAAGTACGAGAGTGAGTATAATATTAAGCTATTTGATAGAGCAATTGATTTTGGTTGGTTCTATATTCTGACAAAGCCAATTTTCAATGCGATGAATTTTTTCTATAAATATGTAGGTAATTTTGGGATAAGCATAATGATTGTAACGGTTATAATTAAGTTGCTTATGTTTACATTGGCAAATAAATCCTACCGTTCTATGAAAAAGATGAAAAAGCTTCAGCCGCAAATGGAAAGATTAAAAGAGTTATATGCAGATGATAAGGCAAGACTAAACCAAGAGGTCATGCAACTATATAAAAAAGAAAAGGTAAATCCTGTTTCTGGTTGTCTACCGTTATTAGTACAAATTCCTGTTTTCTTTTCTATATATAAGGTGCTATACGTTACTATTGAGATGAGACATGCTCCGTTTTTTGGTTGGATTAAAGACTTGTCAGCACCAGATCCTACAACGATCTTTAATTTATTTGGTTTGCTGCCATTTACACCACCAAGTTTCTTAATGATTGGAGTTTGGCCTCTAATAATGGCAGGAAGCATGTATCTGCAGCAAAAAATGAGTCCACAGCCAGCAGATCCTGTTCAGGCACAGGTTATGAAATTTATGCCACTCATGTTCTTATTTATGTTTAGTAGTTTTCCTGCAGGGTTGCTAATTTATTGGTCATGGAATAATTTGCTTTCAATAGTTCAGCAATCATACATTAATAAACTGGATAAATGACAAATGATTTAGGAATTAAGATTTTTAGGCAGGAAGCAAAATTTGTTGCAGGAGTTGCACGAATTGACCAGTTTCCTAAATTACACCTTCCTCAAGTTGCATTTATAGGCAAGTCTAATGTTGGAAAATCTAGTTTAATCAATTCCATATGCAGGCGTAAAAATTTAGCTAGGGTTTCTCATACTCCTGGAAGAACTCAACAGATTAACTTTTTCTCAATTGCAAATAAACTTCTTTTAGCTGATCTTCCAGGATACGGATTTGCAAAAGTATCGAAATCTCAAAAAGCAGATTGGGAAAGACTAATGACATATTATCTTGAAACTAGCAATCACTTACGTTTAGTCAATTTACTAATCGATTCAAGGCGTGGAATAAAAGATAATGATATTGATATAATGAATATGCTACACGATTTTGGTAAGCATTTTCAGATTGTGCTGACAAAATCTGATAAAGAAAAAGTGAATGAAGTATATATAGCTGATATAAAAAATCGTCTTGCTGCCCTTGGGTTTGATGATTGTCATGTCGTAGCTACAAGCAGTAAGAATGGTATCGGTATGAAAGAACTGCAATATAGTATGTTACAGTTTTAAGAGTTTACTTTGAGATGTAGGATGAAAAATTTTATAAAAATTATATTCATTTTTCTTTTATCAAATAGCTGTGTTAATGCTCAGAATAATTATTTCCTTAAAGTGTATTTAAAGGATCAAGTTATAGATGTTTATTACAACGAAACTTTGATTAAAAAAATACCTTGTTCAACAGGGATAAAACATGGTTCTACTCCATTAGGAAAATTCTATACTAATTACAAGAAAGAAAAGGATAAATGGATTGAAAAAGACGGTTCAGAAATCCGATATTATTATATAACCAGATTTAATAAGTATATTTCATTTCATAGTTTATTAGAAGGTGATCATTTTTTAGTAGATCTAGGAAATAACCCGAACTATGGATAACAAAAAAGCTGCATAGTAGTTGGTATTGGGGTATTCTGGCTTTTTTAAACAACTAAAGAGTACCCCAATGAATATAGACTACGATACTTTGTTCTGCTTTGTCGATGATTTTTATAAAGGATTTGAAAATTGGTACAAAAAGTCTCTTCTTACTAGCGGTTTAAGAAAACGTAATAGACCAAGCAGTATGAGCTTATCGGAGATAATAACAATCTTAATAGCTTTCCATCAATCTGGTATGGCTTGCTTTAAATATTTTTACTTAGAACTTATGAGAAATAACAGAAATTTATTCAATTACTTAGTCCATTATGATCGCTTTATATCATTGATAAAGCTAGCCTTTCCTGCTGTATTATGCATGTTAAAATCCCTTGAGGGTAAGATAACTGAATACATGTTTATCGACTCTACTCCAATGGTTGTATGCCATAGGCTGCGAGAGAAACGTCATAAAGTTTTTAAAGACTTAGCTGGAAAAGGTAAGACTTCAACTGGTTGGTTCTTTGGCTTTAAGTTGCACTTTATTTTTAATAGTCACGGAGAAATTGTACGCATGCATGTTACTAGCGGGAATGTAGATGACAGGTCTCCAGTAAAGCAAATGCTAAAAGATATCTCTTGCAAACTTATTGGTGATAAAGGTTATATCTCCAAAAAATTATTCACTGAATTATTTGAACAGGGTACAACTTTAATCACTAAAATCAGAAAAAATATGAAGAATTGTCTAATGGATATAAATGATAAAATGATGTTAATGAAACGTCCATTTATAGAAACAATCTTCTCATCTATAAAGTCGTTAAACACCTTGATACATAGTAGACATAGATCTCCAATAAATGCATTTTGTCACTTATTTGCTGGACTAATAAACTATCAGCTTCGTACTGATAAGCCATCTTTAGAACAATTTATAAAATGAAATCGCTTATCCACAGTTCGGGTAGGAAATAGTCTTTACAAGGAAGGAAAGCCTTCAAGCATGGGGTGTATAAGGGTTGGTAAAGATGACGCTAAATGGATATATAATTTACCTCTAGGTGCATTTGTAGAAATTACAGATAATTAATGCCATATTCCAATAATAAATAATAAAATTAATTTTGATGATGTTAATCAGTTTGTAATGTTTTATCTTTGCGTGTTACAATTTGTTTGAGACAAAATTTTAGGAAGCAATGTTTTTAAGTATAGGTGAGTAAGAGGAAGAAATCTTCGGAAGAAGAAGATAGTAAAGAAAACCCTGGGCTTTTAGGTAAAATTTGGGGAAATATATCGAAAGTTAAAGAGAATAAATTTGTAAAAGTTATTACTGGTTCTGCTTTTACAAGAGGTGTGTCCATTGCGCTTGCAGTGACTGGAATAACACTTGGAGCATTGGCTCTTTCTGGTGTGAGTATAGGTGTTGCTGCTGGTTTTGTTTTAGCTCCACAAATTGCAATACCATTAGCTGTTGCCTCTTTGGGAGTTGTAGCAATTGGTGCAGCAATTGATACATACATGGTTAGAAAGACAAGGCGATTACACAGTGAAAGTAAGCATTTATCAAGACATTGCTTGGCTAAAGATGTACAGGACAAAATATTGGAACAAAACCCAGAGCTGAGTAGAGCTTTGGAGGAAGAACTATACAAACCTGAAAAATCAGGTAAAAAATCTGCCGATACAAGATACCTAAAAGATGATAAATCAAAAAAAAGATCATTAGCTGGTAATATAGCATTAAATGTATTTAAAAGTATTGCAGGAGGAGCTGTATCACTAGTTGAAGGAATAATAACACGAAATCCAGTAAAAGTATTAAAAGCAGTTGCGCTTACTACTGTTGGTGTTGGTTTATCGGTTTCAGGTGAAATGACAATGAGCCAGAAGCGTAATGAGTTTAAGAGCCATATTGATGGATTAAGAGATAGAGATGATGCACCTGGCTATAATAGTTTAAAAGAACTTAAGGTTGCTGCAAGAGAGCAAAAAATTCAAGCCCTAGCATTACAAGAGCTCGTTAAAGATCCAGATTATAAAAATTATAGTGATGAGCAGATTAAAGAAAAATTTAAAGAAATAAGAGAAAAAATAGAAGGGACAGAAAAAGCTATTCAATCTAGGTATCGTATCGTGAATCTTATGAGAAACTTTGGAAGGGCTCATAATCCTTTTTCAAAATATAATAACCCTGAGAAGCTTAGTACAAAGGTAGATGGTAGTGTGTTCAAAACTAATAAGACAAAGAAGAAAAGAGTTATTAGCGACAAAATAAAACAAGCTGCGCGTAAAATAAAGATTCATAAAAACCCTAATTCAAGAAAGAGAAACAATAATAAATCTAGAAAAAGAACTGCTAATGCAAGAGGGCATTAAACACTTTATTACTTATTTCCAGATTTGTTCTATTCTCTGAGCTCTACCGCATGACCAAGTGTAATATTTATATCTGATTGGGTTTTTTATTTTATAATCCTGGTGGTATTCTTCGGCGTTATAGAAGATTTTTGCAGGTAGTATTTCCGTAACGACTGGTTTATCTAGTATATTCTCTGCTTCTTTCTTTGTTTCATTTGCAAGTTTTTCCTGAGAGTTATTTTTATAGTAAATTGCTGATGTGTAGGAAAAGCCCTTGTCACAAAATTGTCCTTTGCCATCAAACGGGTCGATATTACGCCAGAAAATATCTAGAAGACGTTTATAAGAGATAATTTTTGGATCATAAATTATTTGCACGGCTTCTTTGTGGGTTTCATGATTCTGATATGTTGGAGCAGGCATATCTCCTCCAGTGTATCCAGCTCTAACTGAAATTATCCCAGGGAATTTTTTGTTTGTTTTATAATCTGCAAAGGCAGCTGCCCCGCACCAGAAGCAACCCATAGCAAAGATAGCTTCTTCAGTATGTTCGGTTGTTTTTGCCATAATATTACTATTAATAAATAATGTTAAAATAATAGCTGCAAGTATATTTTTCATAGCTTGTAAAAATTATTGTTATCTATACTCAGTTATTATCTAGTCTACTCATATAAAGTAGTATAAGAGAAGTTAAATCTATGGTATTAAACTCTTCTTGCAAAATGAGTGTAGTCATCATACTTCATTATGCATGGCTCGATAGGGTATTGATTTGTAGTGATGTAATGTTCTAGGAGTGTTATAAGTCCTTGTTTATGCTTAGATATATCTTCTTTTGATAGCTCAATTTCGGTAGTTTTGATGTATGGGCTGTGGCTATTTATTTTAATATAAATAATCTTTTCGATTTTATTTACTGGAAGATTAAAGCCATTTTCAGATAATATTATGGATTCAATTATGAGCTGTGGTGATAGTCCTGAGATAATATCTTTTTTGGTAGGTATTGCTCCAGTTTTATAGTCCATTATATATGCTTTGCCCTGTTTGCCCACTTCAATGCGGTCTGCAATTGCAAGGATAGTTACCTTTTTTCCTTGTATATTTAGCTCTAAAGTGCCTTTAATTTCACAATGTACAGATTGTATAAGTTTTCTTCTTTTTTCTTCAAAATCAATAAGTTCAGGAGCAATGGCCATGATTTTCGTTTTCCACGCGTTTTTGCTATATTGTGGTATGTCTATTTCTTCAAGATATTTATCGCTAAGATCTTCAATCAATTTTTCAGGAAAGTGATTAGTATACTCTTCAGCGATTTGGTGGAAGAAATTACCAAAGTCAGCAAGGTTTGGTTTATCGCTAATCTCATCAATTTTACGGATTTTTAGAATTTTTTTTATGTAAAAATTATAAGGAGAGCGAATCAATGTCTCAATATCAGTAGCTGAAATTTGTTTTGGGAATATATCGCTCTTAGCGCAATTATCTTTGGGATATTCGATATTTCTAGTATTCAGCTTAGCTGCGATCTTGGATACAAATCTATTTCCAAGGATGTATTTTAGGTGAAGAATAAAAGGTGATTGAATAGTTTGCATTCCTGCTGACTTTTTGGCTCTTGTGAGGATAATTTTTTTATTATTTATGTTTAAATAAAATTCATAGAGCTTATTGCCAATATCAGAAATTTTACTATCAAGTTCTAACTCCTTTTGCATTTGTAAGTTAAGCCAAGGGTTTGCTACAACTGATTTAGGATATTTATTTTCGTTTAGATCAGAAATAATGATTAAATCATAATTAATTAAAGCTGTGTCATGCGGTTTGCATATTATTATATTACAATTGGACCTTGATTCTAAAATTCTTCCTCCTTCTAAAATTTGTTTTAGCAATTCTGGAAAAGTATCAATATCTGTGATCTGGATCTTCCACTCTTTGTTAATAATTTCAGATAAGGGTGCATTTATATCAGAATATTTTTTCCAGATATTTGGTAGTATTTTTTCTACTGTTTGCAAAGTATGTTTTAGTAAATGATGAAATTTATTACTAGTAGAAGAAGCTTCTATGAAATTTACTAAATTACTGAATTCATCATTTGTTTCTTGGGTTGCGTATTGATTGATAGTTTTTGCAATAGATTCTAAATTTGAGGCTAATCTATTATGTTTTCTGATAATGTTTTTTATTTCGAGAGTTTTATCGTTCGCTATTTCTGAATGTGAGAGAAAAGCAAAAAAGCTATGCAAGCTAAATTTTGAATATTGAAGTTCGCTGATCAATAATATTAGCGAGATGGCTGGGTGGGTTAGTATATCTTTTCCAAATAAATCGGTAAATTGTAGTTCATATTTTTCGAGAAACAAAGAGCATTGCTCTTTAGTTTCTTGGGAATGAGCAAGGATAGCTATTTTGCATTTAGTATTGTCTTCGATCTGTTTTTTACATTTAAGTGCAATATATTCAGCTTCACAGAAAGCGTTTTCTAACTCTACATATTCTAGATTATCTTCATATCTATCTGCACTAGAATTGTATAGCAATTTGTCAAATATGCGCTCATTTGACCTTCCAAGAGTTTTTATATTAATCTTTTTGTTTTCTAGATTTGAGACGAATTTTTGAATTTTATATAACGGGTTTTCAAATGGTAGCTGATTTTTTATTGCTCTTTCATCAAAAGGTGGCAATATTAGATTTACATTACTCAGATCTAGGGCTTTTCTAATAAATTCATTAGTTATTTTATTATTGCCGACAACTCCTGCTATGATTAAAGACTCATCAGGGTTGGCCATTAATCTATTTATTTCTGCTTTGAATATTTGATCCTGATAAGCACCGCGCGATATTTTTTGCATCTTCTTAATATTGCTTAGCCACTTATCTTGTGCAAATTTTAGGAAATTATATATCATATTCCAATGTTCTGACTCATCTAGCTTTGGAAGATGTCTAATATCTTTAAATTCAAGATTATTTGTTTCAAATTCGAAAAATAGTTGAGCAAGAGAAGGGCTAAGCCTTAGACTCTGTGATAAGTCATAATCTAGATCTTTATATGAGCTTATAACTTCTGCAAGGGTTAATTTTTCTTCTAAACGAGAAATAGCACCAATTTGTCCGGAAGGTATTTTAAAAATCTCTTCCTCTTCTGCTACTAGTTCTGAAATTGGAATTATATTTGGTAGTATTATTGTTCCATGAATTTTAATCAAGGCTTGCTGAAGCTCGCTGCATGTTAATCCGTTTGGCAATAAAATTTTTAACTTGGGAAAGTTGTCTTTGTAATTCTCAGTTATGAAATCTATAACTTCATCAATGAATTTATTTTTTGAACTGCATTTAAAAATATTCATTGAGTCATGCTTATAAAATTAAATAAGTTACAGTGTAATATACAAATTTTGCAAAACTGCCTATCATAATAGCCTTAATAAATGATACTCTGCAAAATCCAGCGAATAAAATTATAAATTTACCAAAAAAAGGTATTCCACTAAGCAATAAAATTATTGGTAATAATTTGCTGCGTCTTATTGCTTCAATTCTTTTAGAGTTGTCTTGATTTGATTCTTCAGCATTCATAGGAGCTAGTATTTTGTAACAGGCAATTCCAAGGAGATAGTTTGCTGAAAATGCAACAACTACCGCACAAGTAGCTGTTGCTAAGACTATATATGGATTATATAAACTGCTAAATATTTTCATTGAGAAAATAGCTAGTTCAGTAGAATTGTTAATTGCAAAATTACTGACTAAGCTATCTGTAAAAAGCAATAAGTATATTTCAAGTTGGTCCATGATAACTTCGCGATTATATTTTTTTACGAACTAGAAAGTTCTGCAATTTAGCAATTTTATACTAATGAATTATTATATATAATGCAGCATTTCCACGACGAACATTGAGTAAAATTCCATTTTTTTTCAAAGTTACAGCTTTTTTTAACTCAGCTATATTTGTTACCTTCTGCTTATTGACTGAAACAATAATGTCTTTTTCTCGCAGTCCGGCTCCCCAGGCTGAGCTTCCTGGTTTCACTTTTGTAACTAGAACACCTTGCACCTTTTCATATAATGGGTGAGCGCTAGTCATATCTGCGAAATTGGCTCCATCTAGCAAGTCTATATTGAGAGAATCAGAGCTTGTAGTATCTTTAGTCTGTGGCCCTACGGTCACTTCTGCTGTTTTCGAGTCTTTGCCTCTAAGGAAATCAATCTTAACCTTTGTGTTTATAGATTGCATACCGATTATATTTCTTACATCAGAAATATTATTTACTATTTTGTCATTAACTTTAGTTATTACATCCCCTTCCATTAAACCAGCTTTTTCAGCAGGGCTATTTTTATTTACTTTCGATATGATTGCTCCATTGTTTATTGATAGATCAAAAGCTTTAGCAAGTTCAGGAGTAATGTTCTGTGTATAAATACCAATTTGACCACGCTTAACTTCACCAAATTTAATCAAATTCTGAGTAACCATCGTTACTATATTTGATGGAATAGCAAAACCGATTCCTATATTGCCTATACCACCTGCCGAGAGAATTACAGTGTTAATACCAACTAACTCCCCTTTTAGGTTAATCAGAGCGCCTCCAGAGTTTCCAGGGTTGATTGATGCATCAGTTTGGATAAAATCTTCATATCCTTCAATTCCAAGTCCGCTGCGGCTAAGGCCGCTTACTATACCAGAAGTAACTGTGTGGCTTAAGCTAAAAGGATGTCCAATTGCTATAACATAATCACCAACTTCAAGATCATCTGAGTTGCTAATTGGAAGGGAGTCAAGATTTTGTGCATCAATTTTTAAAAGAGCTAGATCAGTAGCATCGTCTGTTCCAATTATTTCTGCTTTTAGCTGTTTCTTATCTTTAAGTGTAACGAATACTTCCTTAGCATTTTTAATTACATGATAATTTGTAACAATATGTCCTTTTTGCGAGTCAATTATCACTCCTGATCCAATACTTTGTTGTTTGTTATATGAATCATTTTCTTCATAATTAAATTGCTTGAATTGATGGAAATCCTTAAAAAATTTATTAAAAAAAGGATCTTCAAATAGAGGGTTGGTTGCTTCTCTTCTTTTCGGAATTATTGAGATATTCACTATTGCCGGTGTAGCTTTTTTAAGTATTGGTGCTAGTGTTGGGACTTTTTCAGAACTACTAAATTGTGGTAGCGCTGCATTTGTAGAATATACAAAAAATAAGATTGTAATTAAAGCAGTTTTAATTTTAAGAAAGCTTCTCATAAATTTATATCCTCATTTATCTGAATCATTATTTTTTACATATAAAATATTTTAAGAGAGTTTTCAAGCATAGTATTTTAGATAAACTTCAATGTTGCGAACCTAGTTATATATTGGATTTTTTAGGATAATATTTGGTAATTCACTTGCAAAATATGCCCTTAATGATTAGTTTTATATTAAGTGACCTTAGTAATAATAAATTTTATGTAGAGGAAAAATGTTAAATATCTCTTTTGAAGAAAAAGATCTTTTTGTCAATGATGCAATAGCTGTTTTAGTTAATGACCAATTAAAAATGGATAAGGATTTAATGGCAACAGATCAAAAGTTCCACGGCCTTATATCCAAAACTATTCAAAATGAAAATAAGTTCAAAGGGAAGTTAGGTCAAGTAGTATCTCTATCATCAACTGATAAGGATGGCAATGTTAAAACTATTATTATTGCAGGAATTGGAGATGAGGCAAAAATAAAAGAATTCCAACTTGAGGAGATAGGTGGCAAAATTTACTCAAATGCAAAAGTTGCAAAAGCTAAAAATGTTGGTATTGAAATTAATGGCAGAGTAGGTGAGTTTTCTGAAGATAAAGTTTCTGCTTTACTGGGTAGTGGGGCTGTTCTTGCTGCGTATAAATTTGATAAGTATCAAACAAAGTTAAAAGATGAAGAGAAGTTTGATATCGGTGACTTTAATATAATTGTTGGAGATGGTGAAGTTGCATATAAAGTCTTTCAGGATAAGAAGGCGACTGCAATGGGAGTATATTTTGCTCGTGATTTAGTAAGTGAGGCTCCTAATGTTTTATATCCAGAAAGCTATGCGGAGCAAATTGTTGATAAGCTTGAGCCTCTTGGGGTTGATATTGAAGTGCTAGGAGAAAGAGAGATGCGTTCTTTGGGTATGGGAGCATTACTTGGTGTTGGTCAAGGATCAGCACGTGAGTCAAAGCTCGTAGTGATGAAGTATGATGGTAGTGGTGAAAAACAAAAACCGGTTTGCTTTGTTGGAAAAGGAGTTACATTCGATACAGGTGGAATATCACTTAAACCTCCTGCCGGAATGGATGCTATGAAATATGATATGGGTGGATCAGCTGCTGTTGTTGGCACAATAAAAGCTTTAGCTCTTCGCAGTGCAAAAGTAAATGCAGTAGGTATTGTTGGGCTTGTAGAAAATATGCCAGGAGCAAATGCTCAAAGACCAGGAGATGTAGTAAGTACAATGTCTGGCCAGACAGTTGAGGTTTTAAATACTGATGCTGAGGGGCGTCTAGTCCTTTGTGATTGCATGACATATTTGCAAGAGAACTTTGAACCTGAGTGTGTAGTTGATTTAGCAACTCTGACTGGAGCAATAATAATTTCGTTAGCTAGTACTTATGCAGGATGCTTTGCTAATGATGATGGATTGGCTGAGAATTTAATTAAGGCTTCGCATGCTACAAATGAAAAACTCTGGAGAATGCCGCTTCATAAAGATTATGACGAAATGTTAAAATCACCAATTGCAGATATTGCCAATATAGGTAATGAAAGAGGGGCTGCTGGTAGTAGTGCTACTGCAGCACAGTTTATTGGACGATTTATTGAAGATGGTGTAAAATGGGCTCATCTTGATATTGCTGGAGTTGCTTGGGATAAGAAAGGAAAAAATCCTGTTTGTCCTAAAGGTGCCGTTGGTTTCGGGGTTAGGTTATTGAATCAATTTGTGCAGGAAAATTATGAGTCAAAATAAACAACCAAAAATATTTGTCATTGGAAATGAAAAAGGTGGCGCTGGGAAAACTACGTGCTCTATGCATCTGATCATTGGTCTTCTTGATAAGGGGTATAAAATTGCTAGTATCGATACAGATTCTCGGCAGCATTCTCTTACAACCTACATTAATAATAGGAAAGCTTATAATCAGAAAAATCCTGAGAGTAAGGTAGATATGCCTCTGCATTTTCATTTAAAAGAAGTGATAAATGATTCAGTGCAAGAAAAAGAAAAACAGGAAAAAATTCAGTTTGAACAAGTATTTAATATGGCTAAAAATCATGCTGATTTTATAGTTATTGATACTCCAGGTAGCCATACAAACTTGTCGAGAATTGCTCATTCACACGCTGATACCGTTGTGACACCAATTAATGATAGTTTTATAGATCTCGATGTGATGGCAAAGATTGATAGCGAAACTTTAGATACATCATCACCATCAATATATAGTCAGATGTTGTGGGAACAAAAGATGGAAAGAGCTTCTAGAGATAAAGGTTCAATAGATTGGGTAGTTGTTAGAAATCGTTTGGGGAGTTTAGATGCACAAAATAAAAGGAATGTTGAGCAGGCTTTGAAAAAACTATCAAAACGTATTTCATTTAAGGTGGCTCCAGGATTTAGTGAAAGAGTAATTTTTAGGGAGTTATTTCCGCATGGACTAACATTACTTGATTTGAAAAAAGCAAATTTTACAAAATCATTTAGTATGTCGCATGTAGCAGCTCGTCAGGAACTGAGAACTTTTCTTGATAGTCTTGGGGTATAGGGAAGCATTGATTAAATAGTATATCAGTAGTAAGCTATAGTTAGCTTTCATATCTACGCAAATTTATTATTATAATGATTTTATATATTTCTATAATTTTTTCAGTAATATCTTTTGGTTTCTTAGGTTTTTCTTTATACCGAAATGTCAAACTAAAGATCGAATCTAAATTCTTAAATGAATCTCTTCAAGAATATAAAGACCAAAATACTAGCCTTGAAGAAGAAAAATTTGAACATGTTCAAAAGATTCAGCAGCTTTCAGAGAAGCTGAAATACCAAGAACAAATGATTAGAGATTTTGAGAAATTAAAAGAAGAATCGAAAGAATCTACTAAAGCTGTTTTGTTTGAGCTTGGAAATGAGCTTTCTAAGCAGTTAATTGAAATTCATAAGAAAGAAAATCGAGAGAGTAGAGAGAATTCAGAAAAGAATATCCAAGAAACAGCAAAGAAGTTTAATTCAGAGTTTGAGAGAATTGTCGGGATGGTTGGCTCTTTGAACAAAGAGGTTGCTCAATCTAAGGATATAGTAGATGTAATTAAGAACTCCTTGTTATCGCCGTCTGGTGCTGGTGCTTTAGCTGAGATAACGCTTGAAAATATTATGAAATCTTCGGGTTTAAGATTGAATATTGATTATCGTATGCAATATAGTATTCAAGACGAGAATCAAGATACTTTGAGACCTGATTCGATTGTATTTTTACCAAGTGATAGAGTGATGATTATCGATGCTAAAGCGTCGAAATTTTTAGTAGATGAAGCAGATCCAAAATCTCTTGCTAAAACAATGAATTCGCATTTGCGATCCCTTAGTGGTAAGTCGTATGCGGATGCTGTAAGAAAGAATTTAGCAGTTAAAGGAAATAATATTAGTAATATCGTAACTCTTATGTTTCTTCCAACAGAGCATGCGATTGAAAAATTGTTAGATGCTGATAATGAATTTATGAATAAGGCTTGGAAATATAATATTTTTCCTGTTGGGCCAGCAGGTCTTATGAATATGCTATCATTTGCAAAATTTCAAATTTCTGAGCAGATGATGATGCATAACCATCAAAAAATTATTGAAGAAGTACAAAAACTTATGGCTTCTATTGGATCAATGGCAGAGCATTCAACAAGACTTGGTAGTAGTATTTCAAGCGTTGCTAATCACTACGATAAGTTTGCTGCGTCTTTTAATAGGAATTTTTTATCTAAAGCGCGTAATATTAGTAAGATGGGTATAGAAGGTGGTTTGAAAAAAACTCAAGCATCTTTGCAGCGTTTTCAAGTGATTGCTTCAAATTCTGAATTAATCGAAGTTGAGGCTGAAGAAGAGTTTAAAAAACTTGAAGAAGCTAAATTAAACTAGCTAGTTCTTGCTCGCTATGTTTTGCAATTTTTTCCAGTAATTCCATATCACCTTGGCTGATTACATTATTTTTATTTATCATCTTTATTTTATATTGATATAGAAATGTTCTGAGTGTTGCAGCTTTGTATATATGGATATTATCTTTTTTAAATATAGTACTATATAAATTTGTCATTATTTTTTGAATTTGTTCAAAGCTATCTTGATTAGATTGTGCTGAAATCAGATCAAATTCTATTTTTGCGACTAGTTTCAAATCAAAATTAAGATCTGTTTCCTTCTGAACATGTAAGTATGCATTCTCAAGATGTGGCAAAACTAGTTTTTGAATTTCATCAATGTTTAGTTTTTTGTTTTGAGATGATTCAAATTCTGTAATCGCTTGGATATAGTGCTTCTTTATAAGTTCCGTGTTTTTAGCGAAATAAAAAAAAGCTATGTTTTCTTCGAATTTAATGAATTCTTCTGAGTCTATTTTTGTAAAATAATTATATGATGATGTCATTACAATATAATTATCCGGAAACTACTTTATTTCTGCCAGTTTCTTTTGCTTCATAAAGCGCTTTATCAACTCTAGATATGAAATCTTCAATTGTTTCTTCGCTATTGTACTCCGCAATTCCAATTGATGTAGTTTTCTTTAATGGTTCTTCATGATCAGGGATAACAAAATCTGTGTTTTCTATTGCTGCCCTTACTTTCTCTGCAATTTTAAGGCCTTTATCTAGATCAATATTATTTAGCAGCACAACAAATTCTTCTCCTCCATAACGAGAAATCAAATCTGTTACTCTAAATGATGATTTCAGTGTGCTTGAAAGAGTTTTAAGTACAGCGTCGCCAGCTGGATGGCCGTATGTATCATTTACTTCTTTAAAATGATCCATATCGAACATCATCATACACATTTTTTGGTTTGTTTCGACGGATTTTTCAGCCATTTGTTTAATGTGAATATCAAAATATCGTCTATTAAATAATCCTGTTAGTCCATCTTTTGTTGATAGATCAACGCTTTCTTCAAGTTCAGTACGTAGATCATCTTGATATTGTTTTTTTCTAAGCTGAGTTTTGACTCTTGCTTGCAGTTCACTTCTATCAACTGGGTAAATGAAGTAGTCATTAATACCAATCTCCATACCTTTCATGACCATTGGTATATTATCTTCTTCAGCAAGAAGCATTAAAGAAGCATTTTTGAAATTTGGTTTAGACCTA
Source organism: Rickettsiaceae bacterium (assembly GCA_965211855.1). Lineage (GTDB taxonomy): Bacteria > Pseudomonadota > Alphaproteobacteria > Rickettsiales > Rickettsiaceae > Megaera_A. Next base: position 173,240 of record CBDBTV010000016.1, on the reverse strand, counting down.
AGCATTACGCCAATTCTTAGTGGATCATCAACATCCATTTGACAGCTGATAATAACTAGGTCTGGACAAAAGGAGGCAAATGAATCAATCTCATCGGGTGAAGATAAACCATATATTTGCTCCGTAATATCAGTTAAGTGAGCTTTGAGGTTCTTTGCTTGAATTATATCATCATCTAGAATAAGTATTTTGCATTCTGTAAAAGTATCTTTAACTTCAATTACATTTCCTCCAAGCTCAGCAGAAGTTTTATTTCTTAGCTTTAACTCATCAATCACTGTTTTCATTCTAGTTAGAGATTTTACTCTAGCAAATAAAGCTGTATCATTAATTGGTTTTGTAAGAAACTCATCAGCGCCGGCTTCTAGCCCTTTAACTCTATCGGCAATATCAGATAATGCAGTGACCATAACCACGGGTATATGTGTTGTTTCTGGGTTAGACTTAATTTTACTACAAGCTTCAAACCCATCCATTTCCGGCATCATTACATCAAGCAAAACTAGATCAATTTTATTTTGCTCAAGTGCTTCAAGAGCTTTCAAGCCATTGTTTGCAGTGATGACTGTATAATATTCACTCAGCAGTTTTGCTTCTAAAAGCTTCACATTTTGTTCAAGATCATCGACTACTAAGATTGTTGCTGTCATTATATTTCTCTATTGGGGAGGTTTAATAAATTTATTAATTGCACTAAAAAAATTATCGATTGAAACTGGCTTTGATATATACATATCGCATCCAGATTTTGAGATTTTTGCTTCATCGCTTTTCATTGCAAATGCTGTGATTGCTATAATCGGTATATGTTTGGTTATACTATTTTGTTTTAATAGTTTTATAAGATCAATTCCAGACACTTCATTTAGTTGGATATCCATTAAAATAAGATCGGGTTTTTCCTTAGTAGTGATATCCATTATATTTAGTCCATCCTTGGAAATTACAACGTCATATTGCTGGATCATTAAAAGATCATGAAATAGTTTTAAGTTTAATTCGTTGTCTTCAACTATGAGGACTTTGCCCATAATAAAACAAAACACATTTATTAATTAACATTCAGCAAACCACGAGCAACCCGTAAGTTCTACAACCATAATGAACATTATATCATAAATATAGTCAGTGCAAGATAGTGGTGCAGTAGTTCTATAATATTTGTTAAGTCCAGATGTAAATAATGTTACAGTACGTGATCTTTAATTAACTAATCGGAGATTCTTGCCAAGTGCCTCTTGGGTCTTTTATGAAGTAACTGATTTCAGAACTGCGAATTTTACTTTTATCAAATATATTTTTTAATTCAGTTGCTTGAACTGAATTAGTTTCATCAAGTACGAAAATAATTTTTTCTATCTCATCAAATGCGATCTGGCTATGTTCTGCTATAGATTCTAAAATTATTTGTTTGTTTGGGTTTACGAAAACAATAATTTCAGCGCTATTTAGGTTTTCAGGTTTTGTAGTTATTAGAAGTGATTGATCGCCTGGTCTAGGATCATTTATTGTTGCGTGAGGTATGAAGTGCTTTTTAGAATATGTCCATAACGATTTATCTAGACTGTTTGAATAATCTTCATTTTCTGTAATAACAAGAGTATTCAAATTGCTGTAATAACATTTTTCAGATATTTTACAGAAAGTTTTTGCTAAATCTTCAGATTGTGTTTGATAGAAGCTTATTTTTGTCATTATTGTGTTCTATGATTGTAAATTTAAAGTTACCGATATAGTGTATACTTGCATATATTTGTTACTGAAAGTATAATGATCTAATTATCAAAAGCTCTTTTGTTTATCATTATTTTAGAGCAGTTTTATGAGTAATATAGCATGTTAAGATGTACCTACATAGTCCTTATTCAAAATGATGAGGATAATATTCTAGATTTAGTGAATTCATTAAAGAAGGTTGATGGAAATTTTCGCAAGGAATATATTTTTGTTGATGATGGAAGTACTGACGAATCTCTTAGTATTTTAAAAATGGCTGTGAATGATTTACCAAGAACGACTATAATTACTCAAAGCAATCAAGGACCAGCAGTTAGTATTAATAAAGCATCAAATCTTGCAACGGGAGATTATATTCATTTTGTAGAAGGTTCGGAAATACTACATTCGGAATCTACCTCTGTATTGTTGGAGTCATGTCTGAATTTTGGTGCGCAAGTTGCTCTAGGTGGAGTTGCACCAAATGCTTTTGTTGAAAAAAAGATTACTGAAGAAGGCTATCTGATAGAAAAACCCATTGAGAGTATTTTATTATGGAAATCTCCAGATATTTGTAGAATTGGAAAATCAGGTACATTAGTTAGTCGTGATTTGCTAGACAAAGTGGGTAAGGCCGATAGTAGTGTTTATTCACAGAACATGTCTTTATCTCTCCGCTGTGCAAAGAATAGTAAATTTGCTTACGTTCCTGCTGATATAACTTATATAGCTTCTAAAAAACCTTCTGAGGATGCAAAATTTACTGCTTACAATAATTTAAAGTCTATTTATAATTTTGCCAAATCAAATGAAGAATTTTTCTCAAAGTTAGTTCCGCAACTATTAAAGTCTTTAAGTCGTCAGATGATTTCTAAGGGTGATCAGGTTGGTTATTCACTTAAGTCTTTTACAAGTAAATATTTAAAAACTTCAAACCTGCGCAGCGTTCTTGAGGCATACAAAAAAGAGATTGATAAATTATTTTAATTTTTTTCCTAAAAGTCACTTGAAGTAATTTTTTCCGTGCATATATAACTTATGCACAAACAGATTTTCAATTTAAAATAACATAGTGAGGTTAGCAATGAATTTTAGACCATTACACGATCGAATCGCGATTAAACCAAATGCAGAAGAAGAAAAAACTTCAGGCGGAATTATAATACCTGATACTGCGAAAGAGAAGCCTATGAAGGGTAAAGTAGTTGCAGTTGGTAGCGGCGCAAGAGACCAAAGCGGTAGCGTAGTACCACTAGAAGTAAAAGTTGGTGATACAGTAATGTACGGCAAATGGGGTGGAACAGAAATTAAAGTTGAAGGTGATGATTTAATCATTATGAAAGAAAGCGATGTTATCGGTATAATTTCGAAATAAATAATAAATATTTTTAGATAGGAGACAAAAATAATGGCTAAGCAAATAAAATATGGAACAAAAGCTCGCGAGGAGATGGTCAAGGGCGTGGATATACTTGCAAATACTGTGAAAGTAACATTGGGTCCAAAAGGACGTAATGTTGCGATTGAACAGTCATTTGGAGCTCCAAGAGTAACAAAAGATGGTGTGACAGTTGCTAAAGCTGTTGAGCTTAAAGATGCAAATCAAAATCTAGGTGCTCAATTAGTGAAATCAGTTGCAAGTAAAACTGCAGATGTTGCTGGTGATGGAACTACAACTGCTACGATTTTAACTCAAGCTATTGTAAAGGAAGGAAACAAGTCAGTTGCAGCTGGTTATAATCCAATGGATCTTAAACGTGGTATTGATATCGCTGTTGAAAACGTACTAAAAGCAGTGAAAAAAGCAAGTAAGCCAATTAGCACTCAGGAAGAAATTGCTCAAGTTGGTACTATTTCAGCAAATGGTGATAAGCAAATTGGTGAACAAATTGCACTTGCAATGGAAAAAGTTGGTAAAGAGGGGGTTATCACTGTTGAAGAAGCTAAAAACTTTGGTTTTGAGGTTGATGTTGTTGAAGGTATGATGTTTGATAGAGGTTATTTATCTCCTTACTTTGTTACCAATTCTGAAAAGATGACAGCTGAGCTTGATAATCCACATATTTTGATTTTTGAGAAAAAACTTTCAAGCTTACAGCCAATGCTGCCGGTTCTTGAGGCTGTGGTTCAGTCATCTAGACCATTACTAATTATTGCAGAAGATGTTGAAGGTGAAGCTTTAGCTACTCTTGTGGTAAATAAGCTAAGAGGTGGTTTAAAGGTTGCGGCTGTTAAGGCTCCTGGCTTTGGCGATAGAAGAAAAGCAATGCTTGAAGATCTTGCTATATTAACTGGCAGTCAGCTTATTAGCGATGATTTAGGTATGAAGATGGAGAATGTTGACTTATCTATGCTTGGTAGTGCTAAGAAAGTTAAAATTACTAAGGAAGATACAGTAATTGTTGACGGTGCTGGTAGTAAAGCTGATTTAGAATCAAGATGTGCACAAATGCGTCAGCAGATAAAAGAGTCTACATCTGATTACGATAAAGAGAAATTGCAAGAAAGATTAGCAAAGCTTGTCGGTGGTGTTGCTGTACTAAAAGTAGGTGGTGCAACTGAAGTTGAAGTTAAAGAAAGAAAAGATCGAGTTGATGATGCTCTTCATGCCACAAGAGCTGCTGTTGAAGAGGGTGTCGTATCAGGTGGTGGTACTACTTTATTCTATGCTGCAAAAGCGCTTGAAGGTCTAAAAGGTGCAAACGAAGATCAACAATCAGGTATTAATATTGTAAAAAGAGCTCTACAATCCCCAATTCGTCAAATTGCAGAAAATGCAGGTGTTGATGGTGCGGTTGTTACTGGAAAACTTGATGAAAGCAAATCAAATTCTATGGGTTTTAATGCTCAAGAAATGGAATTTGTTGATATGTTCAAAGCGGGTGTTATCGATCCAACAAAAGTTGTAAGAACAGCTTTGCAAGATGCTGCATCGGTTGCTTCGCTTATTATAACAACTGAGTCTATGATAACAGAAGATCCATCAGCAAAAGATGATGCTCCAGCTGCTCCTGCTGGTGGAATGCCAGGAGGAATGGGTATGGGTGGAATGCCAGGTATGGGCTTCTAATACTTTCATTACTACGAGTATTTAGTATTGTTTGGGTTGCCTCAGTCAGCAATTAGCGCTGAGGCGACCCATTTTTGTAGTTAGACAATAGATGATAATTAATTGATGTTACGCAAAGCTCTAATTTAGTTTGATATCTTAAATTGATTTAAGTTTATTTTTCTTGAGATTTCATCCCCGCGTAGGCGAGAATAATATCAGAAAGGACTATGCATCATCAGTAATTAACTAATGGTGTTTAACCACTTTATTCGAGTAATAATATAATCAACAAGCAAGAGATATTATTATTTTTTATAATTTATAAATTTATTATGTCAAAGTTAAATAAGACTCTATCCTATCTTTTTATTTTTTCATTAATTCTTGGAAATATAAATTCTACTTATGCAAAATCTAGACAAAGCCCACTTCGTAGCTTTGGTGATTATGCTCAAATTATTAATCCAGTTTTGGCAGCAGGTTTTGCTTCTCAAGAGAAAGGTTTAGGACATTTTGCAATTATTTACGGTCAGAGCTGGATTACTATGCAAGGCATAAAATTGGTTTCAGATAAGGCGAAATGGGGGGCAAGTAAAAGGCCTGCTGTGCGTGATAAGAAAGATCGCTTTGATGGCATGCCATCAGGACATACTAATTCTGCATGGGTTGCTGCATCCTATCTTCGAACATTTTCAGATGATTATAAATATGTTTCTATTCCATTATATATAACAGCAGCAATCACAGGTTATAGTAGGGTGCATGCAAAAGAACACACTACAGCTCAAGTTATAGCAGGCGCAGCGCTTGCTGAAATTGTTACATACATAAACAGCAAACTTAAATGGAGCAATGAATACCGCTCAACAAATTTTTACTTTGGTAAAAATGAAGTATCTGCTGGTTTTACGTTTAAGTTATAGAAATTTTTCAATGCAATCAAAGATTCATTTTGTTGCATTGTTTCTACTTTTCGATTAATAATTACTAATACAATTTACAAAAAATATTATGAACTTTGATATAGCAATAGTAGTGGCATTTTTGATAATTACCTTAATTGTAGGTATGGGCCATGGTCAAAAAGTTAAAGGGATAAAAGATTATGCGCTTGGAGGTAGAAACTTTTCAACGGCAGCGCTAGTTGCTACTATTGTTGCTACGGGAGCTAGCGGTAGTGGTTTTTTTGTTACTTTGTCTAAAACTTATACAGATGGCTTTTACTATATGCTAGCAAGGTTTGGTATAGGGTTAGATTTTCTTGTTTTAGCATTTCTTCTTGTTCCACGAATGGGAGAGTTCCTAGGAAAAACTTCTATTGCTGAAGCTATGGGAGATTTATATGGACAAAAAGTTAGGTTGATTACGGCGATAGCTGGCACTATTGGGGCTGCAGGCAGTGTTGCAGTTCAGTTCAAAGTATTTGGCAATATCTTTTCATATTTTCTTCAGTTGCCAGCACATGCTGCGATTATTGCTGCAGGCTTAATCACAACGATTTACTCTGCATTTGGCGGTATTAGAGCTGTTACATTTACAGATATATTACAGTTTTTTGCTTTTGGTGTGATTATACCATTAGTTAGCTTTTTGATATGGAGTCAATTTTATTTGGATGGTTTTACGATACAACAAGCAGCATCAAACTCTAAGTTTGATTTCAACCAACTTTTGGGCAGTATTAACTCTGAGTCAATCGGAATGGTTGTGTTATTTATGTATTTTACTATTCCTACTCTATCTCCTACTACTTTTCAGAGGATTGCAATAGGTAATAATGTTGCGCAGGTTAAGAAGGCATTTTTTATAGCGGGTATTATTTTAGTTCTAGTACAGATTGCGACTGCCTGGATACCATTTCTAGTTCATGCAATGAACCCTGCAATTGAAGCTAAAGATTTGCTTGGATATATAGTTGATAATTATAGTTATGTAGGTCTAAAAGGGCTTATGGTTATTGCAATTGTTGCGTTTGCGATGTCCACAGCTGACTCTAGAATTAATTCAGCAGCAGTATTATGTACAAATGATATATTAAATCTTGCTGTTAAACTAAAGAATGAAGTATTAGTCTCTAGGATTTTTGCATTTACAATAGGATTAGGTGCAATCTCATTATCACTTTTTGAAACTGATATTTTAGGTATTTTAGTGCTAGCAAATAGTTTTTACTATCCAATCATTGCTCCAACATTTCTACTGACAATCTTCGGTTTTCGTAGCAGTACAAAATCTGTTCTTATCGGTATGGGAGCAGGCTTAATCACAATAATTCTATGGAAGATGCTGCCATCAGGATTTGTTACAATAGCTCAAAAGGTAATAGGTATTTTAGTAGCAATGTTCTGCAATGCATTTTTTCTAATTTGTAGTCACTATCTTCTAAAGCAACCAGGTGGTTGGGTTGGTATAAAGGATAAGAGTTATTTAGAAGAAGAGAAACGCCTTAAAGAAAAGCGTAAGAAAGAGCTTCAGCAATGGTTTAATAATTTTAGTTTTATGGAGGCGTGTAAAAGAATAACTCCAAGAAGCGATAATACATACACGTTGCTTGGTGTATATTTTATAGTGTGTACATTTACAACAATGTATTCAACGCAAGTAGAGCTTCTCGGTATACATGGTAGTTTGATGCTGGCAATTTATCAATTTATGATGATTACGGGAACAGTAATTGCAATGTATCCGTTGTGGCCTCTTAGTGTGAATTATAAGATAAAGCGATCAATAATACTCATATGGTGGCCAATGGCAATATTTTATATGCTCATATTCTTTAGCTGCTTTTTTGTAATAGTAAGTAAGTTTGCAATGTTGCAAGTTTCCTTATTTGGCATTAATTTAATGATTGCTTCGATATTATTAGGATGGCGTATATCATTACCATTAATATTGGGTGGATTATTTTTAAGTATACAGTTTTATAAAAGTCTTTTTGGAGAATATAGATTTGAATCGGGTTTTTCATCACCTGAATTTATTCTAGTTTATGTGGTAGTTTTAGTTGCAACATCAGTAATAACGTTTTTAAAACCAAAAGAAGAAAGACAAGCTGAAGCTGACGCAACTGTTGATATATTAAAAACAGAAGTAACTCACTTAGATCATGAAGTTACAAGTTTAAATAATCAAGTAACAGACCTTAGTGAAACCGTAACTCATTACAGTGAGAGGGTTGAAGATCAGAATAAAGAGATAGAGCGTCTTGGAGCTACGGCTCAGAAGATTCTAAATAATGTAAATCATGAGCTACGTTTGCCTGTTGGAAATGTAGTTAACTTTGCCGAAATGTTGAAAGAGGGTCTTGGTAAGTTCGATAAAAAGCAAATGAAAATGTTGTCTGATGAAGTTTATAAGAACTCAAATAGACTTTCAAGTATGATTTTAAACATGTTAGATTTAGCAACACTTGATGCTAAGAAGATTGAGCTTGATAAGAGTACCGTGAATTTTAGTGAGTTAGTGAAAGATAGAGTAAAAAGTTGTCGTAAGATTTATCTGCAAGGTAAGCCAATAGATTTCAAGTTATCAATAGACCCAGAGATATTAGTAATGGTGGATCCAAACTATATACGCCAAACAGTAGATAATTTAGTGATAAATGCGATAAATTTTAGTGAGAAGGGAATAATAAAGATCAGTGTACTTCGTAAAGGAGACATGGTGGAGTTTAAAATATCAGATCAAGGTGTTGGTATACCGAAGAGTGAAGTTTATGATATATTCACTCCTTTTAAGATGGGATCAAATACTGAATCAAAGGCTGAAGGACGCGGAGTAGGTCTTGCGTTATGCAGGTCTGCGATTGAGGCTCATGGAGGGATAATTGCAGCAGAAAGTAACGGTAAGAAAGGAGCTGCTTTTAGTTTCTGTCTTAGACTTTAGAGTGCGATTACTTTTTATGAATGATGAGAAATACTGCAATGTTTCAATCTTTTATCATTTTTCTTTATAACATGGATTTAGGATACAAGTTCTGAATTGCAGATTATTAATCTTTAGCGCATTATGCCATTCCCGCGTAGTCGGGAATCTAGTAATTTGATTATTTTAACCTGAACTATATACAATCAAAACGTTTCCTAAATAGATCTTTGCCTTGCATTAGGATGGCGTGATAATAACAACTTACCTACATCTATAGCTCTGCGCGATAAAATCTAGAGGATTTACGTGCCTACCATTTATTCTGACTTCGAAATGTAAGTGATCTTTTGTTGTAGATCCGGTACTGCCTTGGCGACCAATAGCGATACCTCTTGGTACTATTTGTCCTGGTTTTACTTTAATCATGCTTAAATGAGCATATACGGTTTTTATTTTCGAATTATGCTGAATTTCTACAACATTACCATAGCCATTTTTTCTTCCGGCAAAAATTACTTTTCCTCTAGCTGCAGAATATATTGAAGCACCTTGCGTTCCAACAAGATCAATTCCACAATGCACGACCCTTTTCTTTTTTATTGGATGTTTCCTGATTCCATATGGGCTACTGATTTGTGGTTTGTAGATTGGTAGCATGACAGGTATGGTCTTGATAAGACTATCAAGCTTACTGAGTTCATTTTTAATATTAATTTTTCTTATATCTGCTTTTGAGAGTCTTTTTATATATTGATATTGATGGTTTGAAAGTATTTTATGCTTCTTATGAATTTTTAGAAGTAATTTATATATACGAACGATTTTATTTTGCGCTTCTTTTTTTATGATAGTTGGAGATTTGAAGTTTTCTTTAAATCTCTGTATGTATTTTGAAGTATAATATTTGTCATTAATAATTAGCCCAAGATCATTAGAATATATGCAATTAGTATTATCAATTTTACCAAGATCATATGCAGCTACTAGGTCACCCCTACTTAGATTATATGATTTTTTCAGAGAAGCTCCGATTGTTCTATATGAGTTAATGGAAAGATTACCCGAAGTGCACCCTTGTAGTAGTATTGTTGCTCCAATAAGTAAATAGAGAAGTATAATTTTTTTTATATTTATAGTCATTTTACATATTTATAAATTCTAGTAGTGGGCCTAGAATCATCAAAGGCATAAACATTATAGCACCGACAAGAAGTACGGTCACCAATAAGAATATACTTAGTTCTATACTAGATTGAGTTCTTTTGCTAATTATATTTTTAATTCTTTGCTTTTCTGCAAATGATCCGCTAATTGCGAGTGAAAAATATATGATCGGATATCGACCAATGAACATCGCAATTGCTGTCATGTAGTTGAAGTAATCTGTAGATGTATCTATTCCAGTGAAGTCGGATCCGTTATTAGCAAAGCTAGAAGCAAAATTATAAGTAATATCTGTCACTGCCTGTGATCCGTGATAGATTATTAATTCTTGCGAATATGGTAGTAGTAAAGTGATACCAGTGAATACCAAAACACCTACTGGCATTACTAGGAATACTATGATCACATAGTTGATTTCATTAATTGTAATACGTTTGCCAAAAAAATTAGCGGTCTCTCCTGTGATTAATCCTCTTAGGAAAACAGCGACAATTAGATAAGATAACATTGCAAAAAATCCAGATCCAACACCTTCGATTACAAATTTGCTCATAATGAGATTGAAGAATAAAATAAGTGTACTTAGAGGAGAATAATTTTCTAAGCACGCATTTGGCGAGCCATCTGAGCTAAGTGTGATGGATAATATCCACATTAACGAAGGGAACTTGTCATATATTAGTTCTTTTCCCGTATAATTAAAATTATCACCTAGTATTTCTTTATCAAATATGAAAGGTAGGCCATATGTAGTTTCTCCTAGGTTCATGATGAATAGTGATGTGATCATAATGATAATGACTACTCCATATAATGCCCAGCTTAAGCTTCTTGCATCAACCAAATAGCCATAGGTAAAAATCATTGCGACTGGCATAAGGACTATTAAAAATAAGTTTAGCATTATTGCTTCTCTTGACGGAGATTCAAATGGATGTGCTGAAGCACTAGCAAATAAAGACCCACCATTTGCAACTAGATTTTTAATTGCTACTTGACCTGCAACTGGTCCTACATTTAGATGACTAGAGTTACCTGCTAAGTTTGTATATTCGATGCTACCAGTAAAATCATATGGAGTACCATATCCTATCAGCACAATCGCAACTATTGCAGACATTGGTAGCAGAATGAATATCATAGATCTTAAAAAATCATCATAAAAATTACCAATATATGGATTTTGACTATTAATAATGCCCCGGATAAATGCGATAAAGACTGCAATTCCTGTTGCCCCTGATAAAAAGTTTTGCATTGTTAAGGCAAAAATATGAGAAAACATTGATAAATCACTTTCTGGATCGTGGCTTTGCCAAAACGTTCCGGTTGAAAATGATATGGCAGCATTTATTGCACTAGACAAGCTAATCTTATCAAGTGATTCAGAATAAGTTGGTAGATATTCTTGAAAATAGATAATCGTGAATGTGAATATTATACAAATAATATTAAAGCACATCAAGCTACCAAAATATTCTTGCCAATTCTGACTTTGCCAATGTCCGTGATTATCTTTTAGTGCTTCATGCTCAACAAAGCTATAGCGAAATACCCAAGCGATGTATTTGCCAAGAATAGGTGCAGTTAGTGTGATTAGTGCAAAAAAGATAAGAGACGGTGAAATCATTTTCTTAAGCGTATCTGATGTGAACCATTATTATCATCTTCAAGAGTTAATGGTTTCTTTACACCACAACTTGCTAGAGTAATTGATATCATAACTAGCATTACAACATTTTTCATATTGTTTTTCGAGATTATTAGTTTATAGAATCAATTATAGAGAATTTTAAATGAGTAGGACAATATAAAGTATGAGGAAAGTTTTTAGTAAAATTATTATATGGCTAATAAGTCTAAATATTCTGCTTTCTATAGTGCCTATAGCTTATGCAGAAAAATACTCTATTGATAGACACGATAGATATTTGGATAGTGAAGTTAGTTTTTTTGATGGTGATGGAAATAAAGTTTACTTAGACCAGTATGAGGGTACTAATATATTATTGGTATTCTGGGCTACATGGTGTGGTACATGCGTCAGTGAATTGCCTGCTCTGGATAATTTACAAAAGGACTTTCGAAAATTACCTTTCAAGGTTATAGCAGTATCTCAGGATTATAAAGGAGTTGAAGTCGTAAAGAGTCATTTTTTTGCTCATGAAATAAGGCATTTAGGAGTTTTTCATGATTATAAAAATCAATTATTCAGAGAGCTTGATATTGTTAGTCTTCCTACTGCATTATTTATCAATGCGGATGGTAAAAATAAACTCGTTTTCAAAGGAAGAATTAAATGGCATGATGATGATGTACGAAATATCATTCTATCGGAAATAGGAGGGAATTTAAAGCTTCCTAAAAATACTTATAAGTTTGCTACTCTTAACAGAAATGTTATGCAAAAACAAGCTGTAGGGCAGATTGTAAGTTCAGAAGAAGATAAAGAAGAAGAAACGGATAAAAATACAGATACGGATAAAAAGGCTAATAACGTTGAATCAAATAAATCTAAAGAAAATCAGGTTGAAAAATGAAATATACAGACCTAACTATTGACCAAATAGACGAAGAGCTAAAATCTAAATACTTTGTAAATGTTCCAGTTGAATTTACTAGTAGGCGGATTAATTCAGCTATGGCGTCATTTGAAAAATTCTTAGAACTTCCAGAAAATATAAAGAAACATATAGATTTTTCTATTTCAGAAAAGCATAGACGTGGTGATGTTGGGTATAAAAGTCGAAAGCCTGAAGACGATATCTATAATGATAGTAAAGAATTTTTTCACTATCATCCCGCAATATTAAAGAAATATCCTGAATATATTAAGGAAAATAAGGTAGTAAAGAGTTTCTTAGATGAAGCAGATTCTATATGGCGACATGTAGATTTAATTTTAAAGCATATATTTTCTGAGTTTGATAAAAAATTTACAGGAGTGTATAGTAGTATATTTGATACGGAAAATCCGCACATAGTTGTTAGGTTTTTACAGTATAATTGGAATGAGTCGGGTAAATTTTTAGCAAAACCACATTTTGATGCAGGGGCATTTACCTTTGTAATTGCTGAAAGTTGTCCTGGTCTTAGGATTGGTAGTTGTCCGGATGATATCGAACTAGTAAAACATCAAGATAGTAAAGCAATTTTTATGTTATCAAGTAATTCTATTAAGTTGATTGATGATAACGAATTAAAACCAGCTTGGCATGATGTAGTTCAGATGGATGAAACAAATATTGGTAAAGAATTTGCCAGATGGGCTATAGTTGCATTTATTGATGCACACGGTGTTGAGGCACTTCCTAGATCAGAAACTCATAAATGGTATAACGGTGAAGTTTAATATAAAGATTATTGAAGAGGTTTTTAAATTATGAAGGTAAAGCAGAGTAATCATAGTAGTACTATAGCTGGTCAAAGACCTGTAATTTCTAGCCGTAAAGCTGGAAAGTTTGATAACTTATTATCTGCTCTTCCGTTTGGAATTGGTGGGAGTAAACCAATTGTTGCTATATTTAGATTAGAGGGGGTAATAGGCAAGGTTGGTTCAATGAAATCAGGGCTAACGTTAAACTCTCTGAATAAGCTTATAGAGAAAATGTTTAAGCTCGAGAGGCTAGATGCTGTTTGTCTAACTATTAATTCTCCAGGTGGATCTCCTGTTCAAGCTGAAATTATTGCTAGTAGAATTATTAATTTGGCGAAAGAAAAGGAAGTGCCGGTCTATAGCTTTGTCGAAGATGTTGCAGCTTCAGGAGGTTATTGGCTAGCGTGCGCTGGTGAGAAGATATTTGCTAGTCAAAGCTCAATAGTTGGTAGTATTGGCGTTATTTCAAGTGGATTTGGTTTTCATGAAGCAATTGAAAAGCTTGGAGTTGAGAGAAGGGTATATACTGAAGGCAAAACAAAATCAGTTCTTGACCCATTTAAACCTGCAAAAGATTCAGACATAAAGATAATTAAGAAGATTCAAAAAGATATTCACGAACATTTTATCGGTACGGTAAAAGCCAGAAGAGCTGGGCGTCTTACGCAGAATGACGATATACTATTTAATGGTGAATTTTGGGCCGGCCAAACAGCCGTTGATTATGGTTTAGTTGACGGAATCAATGACGTGTACTCTTTTATTAAGGAAGAATTTGGTGAGAACGTAAAAATTGAACATATTGAGCATAAACAATCTTGGCTTAAAAAGCGTTTAGGCATGAGTCAGTTATCAAAAGAAGTATCTTCAGATGTTGCAGGTAGCCTTGTTGAAGCTGTTGAAACAAAGTTGCAGAATAGTAAGTTTGATTTGAAATAACCTATCTTCAGACTTATTTTTTGTTTATACTACCCGCAATAATTAAGAAAAATTAATATTTTTGTTGTAAAGTTGTTAGTTTTATGTATTATTCTGCATAAACTAAAACAAATAACCATATGTTTAATCCAACTGTCATTCCTGTTCCAGAAGAATTATTAAAATTAAAGATAGAAGGCTTTAAGGAATTATTAAAAATAAATGCTGAAAATGCTGAGATGCATTACGTCATATTTTGTATGCTGCTAGAGGTATCTGTTAAAAATGGTTTATTAGACAATCAGAAATATCTGCAAAACTATGAATTAGAGAAAAAACTAGAGATTGACGATGATGATTTATTCGGCCTTTTTGAGAGAGCAATTGAATGTAAGCAAATTGGTTCTATAGAATGTTTGTTTGATCTAATTGATGATGAATCTAAGCAGGGAATATTGAAAGATACAAGCTTTATGCTCTATGAGGAAATAGAGGGAGCTGGAAGTAAAGAGGTTCGTAAATTATTTAAGCAGTTGGTTCCCAAAAAGGAAGACAGAGAAAAAATAACTCATGCTCATGTGGATTCAACAGTGTTAAAAGATGAAAATGGCGAAACTCTTAAGGCATTGAAAGTTGTAAGTATGCTAGATCCATCATACCAAAAATGGTTGTCTTATTCATCTGATCAAGGGGTTAAGAAGGTTATAGATCCTTACGTAGGCATAGCAGATTTTGTATCTCTTGTACCTATGAGTTTTGCAATAGGAAATTTATTTAGTGAAAAAGGCTTAGAATTTTCATCAAAGAGCGGGTTGAAGCCAATTTTTACATCAGAAAATGAAGTTATTCTAACTATAGCTGAATTTCTTTCCGGCGGATCGGGCAAATACTTGAAAATAGCAATGCCATCCATTAGAGAAGCACTTGGCATAAACGAGAAATTTATAGATTTATATGATGCTAAGCTAGAAGAGCTAGAAGTGTTAGGTGGTGATACTGGTTTAGAATCTTTAGATTAGTATTTTAGTATTACTGGCCAGAGAGTGCTTTATTTCTTTTTCTTACCGAAGATGTAGGTATTCCTATAGATTCACGGTATTTTGCAACTGTCCTTCTTGCGATACTGATATTGAATTTTGATAGCTGTTCTGAGATATCATCGTCAGATAATATATTATCTACTTCTTCGCTTAAAATAATCTGTTTTATGATTTCCTTGGCCTTGGTGCTTGAAACATTTTCTCCAGCAGCGCGGGTTGTTCCAAGGCTTGAAGAGAAGAAATATTTAAGCTCAAAAATCCCACTAGGTGTCGAAATATATTTGTTGGCAGTTGATCTACTTACTGTACTTTCATTAAAGCCTGTAAGTGCTGCGATTTTGTTGAGAGTCATCGGATTTAGATACATAACACCGCGAGTAAAGAAATCCATTTGCTCTTCAACAATTGCTCTAGCTACTTTGAGAATTGTATGACTTCTTTGTTCGATGCTTTTAACAATAGTATTGGCTGCTTCAATTTCATTCTTGGTAAATTCTTTTTCCTTTTTATCCTGCATTGTGTCTTTGATTTGCACGTAATATTCTTGGCTAACTCGGAGTCTGGGCATTGATTCAGGATTTGATTCAAGCTTAGCCGTTCCATCTTCAAGAAAGGTAAGAATTACATCGGGAATTTTGTAACTGGTAGGTTCTACATAAAATCCATTTGCTGGTTTGGGGTTTAGCAACTTGATTTGTTTGATCATATTACTAATATTAGCAATATTAACATTACATAATTTTGAAAGTTTTTTTAGATTCCCAGACGCAATTAAATCAATATTCTTTACTAGAGTTAAAAGTGATTGATCAACATACTCTTGGTCCTTGAGTTGGATTAGTAGACATTCCTTTAAGTCGCGTGCAAAAACTCCAGCAGGATCAAATGTCTGAAGTGTTTTAAGTATATCTTCTACAACTGATTGTTCGCATTTTAATATATCCGCAGCTTCTTTTGTAGATATACTGAGGTAACCACTGCCATGCAGAGAATCTAATAAGAAATTTGCAATTAACTTATCTTTTTGATCTTCAAAGGAAAGATTTATTTGCTCTATAATATGCTCTTTTAAAGATTTTTCACTAGCAACATTTGAGATATAATCTTGACTAGAGTAACCAGAATGTGAAGATGTTTGAGTGCTGGGGGTATTATCTTTCAAACTCTCTTTTGAATCTTTACTTGATTCTTGTTTTTCTACACTTACTGATGCATCTTCAATAAATGGGTTTTTATCCAGCTCTTGCGCAGCAAATTCAGCTAGTTCTATATTTGACATTTGCAATATAGAAATGCTCTGATGCATGGTTGTAGTCATGGTCAGAGTTTGTTTTTGCTGTAATGTTTGAATCTGCTTTGGCATTAGTTGTTTTCATAAAATTTTGCTCTATTATATCTCCTAGAAATTAAATTTTATAGAAAATAAACCATATGACCCCAATTTTTTATATTAAAGGCGGAGATCTTAGCTTTGCAGATAAGTCTGTACTTGAGAATTTGGAATTATATATTTCGAAAGGGGATAGAGTATGTCTAGTAGGTAGAAATGGTTGCGGTAAATCAAGTCTTATGAAAATTATTGAAGGTGAGTATGAGCTCGATAATGGTGAGATGTTCAAGGATCCTTCTATTTCAATAGGTTATTTAAAGCAAGATATGAAAATAGAATTAGATGGTAATATATATAATTTTGTTTTATCTGCATTTGATGATCCTGAAGGTAATAAATATAGTGCCGATATAATTTTAAAACAGCTTGGAATAGATGGTAATATGCAGCTAAAATCTTGTTCTGGGGGGCAGTTGCGAAGAGTTTGCCTTGCAAGATCATTGATAACTCAGCCAGATATTCTGCTTTTAGATGAACCAACAAATCACTTAGATATTAAAATCATTGAATGGTTGGAAGATTATATTAAAAATTATCCCGGAGCTGTTATTTGTATCAGTCACGATAGAGCTTTTCAAGAGAATATAAGCAATAAAGTATGGTGGATTGATAGAGGGAATTTAAGGAAGTCTAGTAAAGGATTTAAATATTATGACGAATGGCGTGAAGAGATTATTACTTCTGAAGAGGCTGTTCTTCGAAAAATGAATCGTAAATTAGAAGCTGAACAAAATTGGTTGCATGGCGGCGTTACTGCTAGGAGAAAAAGAAATCAAAAAAGATTAGCAAATCTGCATCGTCTTCGTGAAACTCTGAGATCTCATCAGTCTAAGTTAAAAAACGCAAAAGCAAAGTTACAGATTGAACTTGCGGAAGAAATGAAAAAAACTAAATTTATTATTGATGCTGAGAATATTTCATATAATTTTCCGGGTAATAAGTTGTTTAATAATTTTACGTTTAAGGTAAAAAAGGGTGAAAAAATAGGTGTGATTGGTCCAAATGGTGCTGGAAAATCTACTTTAATTAAAATTCTTACTAAAGACTTAGAGCCAGCAACTGGTAGGGTAAAGCATGGGACAAATATAGATATTACCTATTTTGATCAACATAGAACTGAACTTAATACACAACATAGTCTAAAGCGTACACTTTGCCCTGGAGGCGGTGATCAAGTGTTTTTACAAGATCGATCAATGCATGTAGCTGCATATTTAAAGAAATTTATGTTTGATCCTAAAACTCTCGAAAATAAAGTTGCTACTTTATCGGGAGGGGAGGCAAATCGTTTATTATTAGCAAAAGCTCTAATTAATCCTGGAAACTTCTTTATTTTAGATGAGCCGACAAATGATCTTGATATGGATTCACTTGAAATGCTGTTAGAAATTCTTGCAGATTATAAAGGTACTCTAATAATAGTAAGCCATGATCGTGACTTTCTTGAGCGTTTAGTAACAAGGACTTTAGTTTTTACTGGTGATGATATTATAGATCTATATGGTGGTTATGAAGATTATTTGAAATATCATAAAAAAGAAGAGAAAATTGCAAAAACAGTAAAATCTATCAAGCAAGAATCTAAAATAAAGAAAACCCCTCAAAAGTTAAGTTACAAATATGCTCGGCTTTTAGAGGTTTTGCCTGATGAAATTAGTCAGCTAGAAGATAAGATAGTAGGTTTAGAAAACCTATTAGCTCAGCCAAATCTATACTTGGAAGATAAAAAGAAGTTTGATGAATATTCAGTGCAGCTTCAAGAAGTAAAAGATAGCCTTAACAACAAGATAGAACAGTGGTTAGAAGTTGAGGCAATGCAAGAGAAGCTGGAAAAAGGCTCAAGTTAATCGGAAAAAGGTAGTTATGAATAAATCGATAAATTTATATGTGATATTATGCAGTATTTTTTGTACTATAATTGTTACAGGTAATTTGATTTTTCAGAAATTTATTCAATTAGATTTTTTTGGCTATGTTTTCGAGGTTTCTGTAGGTGTATTACTTTATCCTATTACTTTTCTTATATCTGATCTTGTTACAGAATTCTACGGCAAACTATATGCAAAATTGATGATTAAAACAGCTGTTATATGTAGTATAATGGTTTTAGGTGTTGTGAGTCTTTCAGATTGGTGTTTTGCTACTTCTTGGTCAGTGGTAGATGATGAGACTTTTCATAAAGTATTTAATGTTTACGGTATTGGAGCTGGAGCTTCTATAATTTGGGTCCATTTAAACAAAGGTACACAAAGTACCACGGGAAATTTCTGGAGCCGTGGAATGGTTTCATTTTGCAGTAATTTTATACCTCCCATTTATCAAAAGCTTCAGGAATCGATTTCCAGGAGCAAAATTCCCATAGAATCTATAAAATTGGAATCTGATATATATCAAAATCATAGTATTTTTATGAAAAAACATTGGCAATAATTTTAATTTAATTAAAATAGACTAATTACTTTTTAATTAAAAAGGTTTCTACAAGTTTATGAAAACTCAATATGATGACACTCTATCGATCGAACAATTCAAGTTTTTTTCTCCCTCTGACAGTGATATAATAAGCGTAATTATTGAAGGAACAATTTCTGTTGAGAAAATTGGAAAACTCCAAAATTATTTTGATGGTAAGAAAGTTGCAGCTATAATATTTCAGAATCTTATTATAGAAGAAGATTTGGTTGGCAATAAAGCGGAAGAAAAAGCACTTGCTCAGTCATTAATTACATTAATTCAAGAAAATTCCAATTCCTTGCGTGGTTTAGTAATCAACAACATTAATCTTGATAATGATGATCTATACGCATTGCTTCAAAATCTAAACTTACAGAATCTTACTATAAGCGGTCATGACTTTGATACGAAAAATGCTAATCTTCTAATATCACTAGTGGCAAATAATAAATTAAACAACAGCTTAGCTCTAAACTGCTCAACTCTTTCAGAAGGCAAATATTTAGAATTACTAGAAAAAATTGCAACCTCATCTATAAAAGATCTAGATATATCTGCGCTAAAGCTAAATTATGAGAATGAAAATGGAGATTTAGAGCGTATTGTATACGACTCACCAGAAGAAGAGGAGCAAATACTTTCAGATAGGCACTCAGCAACTTATGAAGCTCTAAAAGGAAGTAATATCCTAAAACTCACGCTAATTAAGGATTGGGGCATGGACAATCCCTTAAACTTTGCTAACTTAATAGAATTCCTCAATAATCATTCTTTAATTCAATTAGAAATATTTGGTATTGGGAATGGTTCTGATCATGAGTTATTTCCTAATCTCCAGGAAGCTATATACAACAGCAATACTCTTGTTACTTCTGGTTCCATTGACATGTCATCATATAATGATTTCTCTTCCAGACAGAGTGATTTAAGAGAACTAGGAAACTTCGTATATAATTTAAAACATAGCCTAGACCTGGGATATAGTAATACTATATTTGATTATGTAAATAGTTTTGAGAATTTTCATAATCTATTAAATCTAATGACAGTATTTAATAAAAACATGGTAGAACTCTATGACGGGCGTCATGATTTTGATACATCTTCATTTGACAAGCTATCACAATTCGCAATTAAAAATGCCTTGTATTTGAATAATATTTGTACGGCTGGTAACCAGCATTTTTCAACTAAAACAGAAGTACTGCAGGATTCTTCCTTCTTAATCATGTTACCATGTGAAATTAGAGAAACCCGAACTGTGGATAAGCGATTTCATTTTATAAATTGTTCTAAAGATGGCTTATCAGTACGAAGCTGATAGTTTATTAGTCCAGCAAATAAGTGACAAAATGCATTTATTGGAGATCTATGTCTACTATGTATCAAGGTGTTTAACGACTTTATAGATGAGAAGATTGTTTCTATAAATGGACGTTTCATTAACATCATTTTATCATTTATATCCATTAGACAATTCTTCATATTTTTTCTGATTTTAGTGATTAAAGTTGTACCCTGTTCAAATAATTCAGTGAATAATTTTTTGGAGATATAACCTTTATCACCAATAAGTTTGCAAGAGATATCTTTTAGCATTTGCTTTACTGGAGACCTGTCATCTACATTCCCGCTAGTAACATGCATGCGTACAATTTCTCCGTGACTATTAAAAATAAAGTGCAACTTAAAGCCAAAGAACCAACCAGTTGAAGTCTTACCTTTTCCAGCTAAGTCTTTAAAAACTTTATGACGTTTCTCTCGCAGCCTATGGCATACAACCATTGGAGTAGAGTCGATAAACATGTATTCAGTTATCTTACCCTCAAGGGATTTTAACATGCATAATACAGCAGGAAAGGCTAGCTTTATCAATGATATAAAGCGATCATAATGGACTAAGTAATTGAATAAATTTCTGTTATTTCTCATAAGTTCTAAGTAAAAATATTTAAAGCAAGCCATACCAGATTGATGGAAAGCTATTAAGATTGTTATTATCTCCGATAAGCTCATACTGCTTGGTCTATTACGTTTTCTTAAACCGCTAGTAAGAAGAGACTTTTTGTACCAATTTTCAAATCCTTTATAAAAATCATCGACAAAGCAGAACAAAGTATCGTAGTCTATATTCATTGGGGTACTCTTTAGTTGTTTAAAAAAGCCAGAATACCCCAATACCAACTACTATGCAGCTTTTTTGTTATCCATAGTTCGGGTGGTATTAATAAGAAAGTGTTCATGGTTTTGGAGAAAGTCTAGGTTTAGGTAATATTAAAGTATTTGTGTAGTTAAAATTTATTTATGATTAAAAAATGAATAATTTGAATTATTCAAATTTTTATTTAACTTTTTTATTAAAATCCACCCAAGTTTTTGGGCTTCAGAATAAGAATTTAAAATACTATTTCCAGCAAGCTTATTTGCTAAATATTCAGACAGTTCTGGTAAGTTTTCTATTTCTTCAAACGATAAAATAGATAATTTTTTATTCACAGAGACCATTAAATATGCCATACCATAATATCCTAAGACTTCTTGCTTGAAAAGGTTGATTCTTTCTTTTTCTTGCAAACTTACCTTTCTTCCATAATAGGCTTCTAAAAATTTATTTTCTTCACTCTTAGAAAGATTGTAAAAAACGACAACTGTTGCTAAATCAAAACATGGATATCCTTGGCAAGCAGCTTCCCAATCAACTATAATAAATTTTTTATTAAACATAATATTTTCTGGCTTTAAATCATTATGTGTTGGAACTAGTCTAGATTCATCTTGTACAAGATTATCAATTACTTTAAGATAATTGACAGCATTTGACACTATAACAGAGTTCAAAAGCAGAGCTTTCTTTTCAAAACTTTGACGAATAGTAAAAATATCTTTTGATGAGGGAAAATGATCTATATCATGCAGTTTTCTAATAGTCTCTGCTAATTTGACTAATAGATCATTACCTAATAAGTCTTTTTTTGAGAGATAATTACTATTTATATATTCTGAAACAATAATTCCTTTATCTGCATTAGCATATTTTATAGAAGGGGCAATACCATTCTGAGCAGCTAACTCATAGCATTGTATAGTTCTGTTTCTTTCAAAAACTGGCCTATTTGGATGACTTAATCTAAGAACATATTCCTTACCGTTATTTTTTAATTTATATACTCCTGGTGAGGATAATCCTCCTTGTAATATTTGAATATTGTGAGTTAAATTATTAGCAAATACTTCTCGAGCTATATTTTCTATTTTAGAGTCTGCATTACAAATGGATTGTAATAGATATAGGAATAAAATAATTTTGGTTAAAAACCTAGACATATTGCAAATTTATAAGTTCATTCCATGTTTTTTGGGGTAAATTAATATTTACTCTTTTTGTTTTATGTTTTTTTCTAAGTCCTGGAATAGTAACGTTATTAACAATATTTTCTGAATTTATTTCTGTTAAATAATTAATTAAATTACCAACTTCAAAATTAAACATGTCTTGACTTTGATTAAATATTTCTGGTAAAAAGGTTATGAAAAAACCAGAGTTATTCATATTTTTAGATTTTGCTGAAATAGTTCCTCCACCTGATACAACTCCTGCCAATATTTCTGTAAATAAAGCTAATCCAAAGCCTTTATACCCAAGTTCTTTACCTCCAAGAGGAGTTAAAAAAAACTCTCCGTATTTTTCGTAAAAAGCTTTTGGGTCTGTAATAGAATTACCATTTTTATCTACTAAAATATCCTCTGGAATTTTTTTATTTCTATAGTAAGCATCTCTTAATTTTCCTTCAGAGTAAGAGCTGGTTGAAAAATCTATTAATATTGGTCCTTTTGGTGATGGGGCACCCATCATGATAGGATTTGTAGAAAGTTTTGGAATATTCCCACCAAAAGGTATAACATTTTGTCCAAAACCAGAAAAATTTAAAAAACCAAGTATTATTCCACCAGCCTGAATAACAGGATCAGCTATATCAGATAAACGGCCTATATGACCACTATTTGAAAATGTCAAAAAGCCAAATTTATTTTTTTCTAGCTTATCTAAAAGATGGCTAGTCACTTCTTTTTTAACCAATATGCCAAAACTTTTATTTCCATCAACTTTTGAAACTATATTTGAAATTGATTCAACTATAGGTTTGTTTTGAGGTAAGATATCACCTTGTTTAATGTGAGATATATATTCTTTTATCCTAATAACTCCGTGAGAGCTGTATCTTTGTAGATCATTATCTATCAAATCTTCAGTGACTAATTTTGATAAATGATTACTAACCCCTATAGAATTCAAAATATTGATACAAATATTTCTTAATTTTTCAGTTTCTACTAACATAAATTATTTCTAAATCTTCACTATTAGTTTTTTGGAATGATATTACCTGTTTTTTTATTTATGAGATTATCCTTTTTAATTAATCCATTTTCAAAAAATAATACTCTATCAAATAGCTTTAAATTTATATGATTATGTGAAATCATTATCAGAGTTTTTATATTTGTTTTATGAATAATATTTTCTAATAATGTTTTTTCCATATTATTATCAAGAGCAGAGGTTGCTTCATCGAGAATTAAAATAGTTGGTTTTTTTAATAAAGCCCTGGCAAGTGCTATTCTTTGGCACTGACCACCTGATAATTTTACTCCATTTTCTCCAATTAATGTATCATAACCATTATCAAGACTTAGAATAAATTCCTCTATCTTTACAAGTTTGGATACTTCTATGACTTCTTGCATAGAAGCTTTAGGATTACCATAACGAATATTATCTATTATACTTCTATGAAAGAGCTCCGTGTGCTGCGGTATATAGGATATATTTCTATTATCATTATCTATATGAGATTCATTACCTACAGTAATACTACCTTTGTTTATAGGAAATAGGTTTAATATAAGATGCATTAAAGTAGTTTTTCCAGAGCCTGATTCTCCTATGAGTATAAGACGCTCGCCCTCTGGAATATATAGATTAAGATTTTTAAACAAAGTATTATGCTCATCATACCCAAAACATATAGACTCAAGACTAATATCGTAGTTATCTTTTTGATTATTAATTTTACTTAGTTGTTCGGTGAACATATTATATTCTATCAAGTCATTAAAAGCTTCTTTTGCAACACCTATTTCTTTAAATAGATTCAAAAGATTTACTGATGCTATCCACACTGAACGTCTGATATAAAAACATGTAGCAGTGACAAATGAAAAATCTCCTAAAGTCAATCTACCAACCTTAAACCCCCAACTAAGAATTATTATCATTGCAAGAAAAACTAGTATAGAGATGATACTTCTTATGGAGTCAATTTTAAAAGTTAACCATTCTAATTTTTTCGTATTTTCTATTTCTATAGACTGTAACCTATCAGTGATTTCATTATCTAAAGTATATCCTCTAAATATTTTTATGGACATAATATTCCTAAATAAATCACCAATATGCCCTAACAATAAATTTTCGTGCAAAGCACATTTATCTGATAGCGTAATATTCTTATTTGCAAAGTAAAAAGTTATAAGATTCATTCCGGTAAACCACATTATAAAAAATATGGCGAATAAGCTATCAATATAAAATAAAACTCCTAAAACTATTAACGAGGAAACAAAAACAGGAAAAATACCATATAGAAAACTTGATAGAATCAAATCGAAACTATTTGATAAATTTTTAAATTTTGTAACTAACTCTCCTATTAAATGATCCTGATAAAAGCTCATTGGCTTACAAAGTACATCAGACAGAATAGTTTGTCTAAAACTGCCTCTTAATTCAGGAATAAATTGTAGCCAAATATAGTTACATCCTCTGATTGATATTTCTATAATAAACATAAGTAGAAGATAATATACAATGGGCAATCCTAGTAGTTCATAAAGTGAAATATTGCTGCTCACATCACTAGAGAAATTATCTATAATTATTTTAATCATATATGGTGCTATAGTTTCAGCAGTACACCAAATTATAGGAAATATAAATAATAGTAGCAATTTTCCTCTATAAGGAAATGCAACTTTATAGTAAAATTTTAGCAAGCTATTCTTTGTAGAATTCATATAGTTATCCAGAATTACTAACACCTATTTCTTCAAATGAATTTTTTATATATTCAATTTCTTTCAAACCTATATCAAAATGTACTACAATACGAATTTTATTTTTATCAAATGTATGTATACGTATTCCCATTTTTGCTAGTTTTTTTTCAAAATCAACTGCTGTTAAATATTGATGTTCTATATTCAACAAAATTATATTTGTTTCTACATGTTCTAACTCCATTTCAATAAAAGGTAGTGTATTAAGAGTTGTTGCAAGTAGATATGTATTTTCTAGAACTTTAGGAATGAATTGTAAATTATTCTCCAATCCATAAATACAAGCTGCTGCAAGTATTCCAGCCTTATGCATAAAGCCTCCAAGTTGAAATTTATAAAACCATACGTCTTTTATAAAACTTTTGCTTCCAGCAAGTACAGCGCCCATTGGAGCACCAAGCGATTTACAAAAATCGATAAATAATGCATCAAATGGTTCTGCATATTTTTTAATGGGTATGCCTGTTTTTTCCTGAGCAACTAATAATCTAGCTCCGTCCATATATGTTGGAATAGAGTGTTTCCTTGAGACATTACAAACAGAGATTAATTGTTCTAGTGACCAAACTGCTCCTCCTCCATAATTAGTTGGATTTTCTATAGAAACGAGACATGGGTGAGATTCATTATATCCAAAAAATTTATTTAGCTTAGATTCTAATTGATCAGCATTATAGATACCTCTATGCCCGTCAATTAATATAGGTTGCGCATTAACAATCGATGTAAATATTGTATTATTTCTTAAAACTGGATGTGCAGTTTTTTCAAAAATAATTCCATCTCCTGGACGTTTACATAATGCTTTAAATGCAAGTGTATTACACATTGATCCAGAAGGTAAAAATACCGCGTCTTCTTTGCCTGTTAAATGGCAAATTTTTTCTAGCAATAAGTTAACTGTAGGATCTTCACCTGCAACTTCATTTCCTACTTCAGCATTACACATATATTCACGCATGCCTCTACTAATTGAAGAGTTAGTATCACTGAATAAATCTATTTTAAATTTCTTGTACATGTAAGTTCAATTTATTTATTATTGTTTGCAACTATTTTTTTAATAATGTTTGCAGCAATAGTGATATCAGACGATGAAATATTTTTATGAACTACAGCTCTAATAATATTCGGTAGCCAAGGAAATAGTAATAATCCTTCTTTTGTGCAGTTATTTAGAAATTCATCAAAGTCTAATTTAAGATTTGATACATCAAATTGAATCATATTAGTACTTCCTGATAACGGGTTAATTATAATTTCTTCAATCTCTTTAAGTTTTTCTAAAAGCAAAAAAGTATTTTTATGATCTTCTTTTATTCTATTAATATTATTTCTTAAAGCATAGTATGCGGCTTTTGCATTAAAGCCAGATTGATGTACTCCACTACCAAGCCACATTCTATATCTTCTTGCTTTATCTATAATATCTTTTTTGCCCATTAATACAGAACCATAGGGAGCACCTAATCCTTTTGACAGACAAACACTCATTGTATCAACTTGTGCTGCATATTCAGACAAAGGTATATTTGTCTTAACATGTGCATTAAAAATTCTTGCTCCATCTAGATGAATTTTCATATTGTTTTCCTGCGCAAAAATTTTGAGTTTTTTAAGCTCATCAATTGGAAATATTTTTCCAACCCAACCGTTTATAGTATTTTCTATGGATATTAATTTTGGTTGAGAGAAATAGTAATATCTTGGTTTTGAGTCGATTGCTTTTTGGACATCATTACAACGAATAATACCATCTTCCGTATAAATAGTATTTAACACTATATTACAAACAGAGGCAAATGACGCGCTATCAAAAAAATTAATATGATAGTTATATTCTGTGATTACCTCATCGCCTCTTTCAACCTGCGACATAATAGCTAGCCTGTTACTTAACATTCCACTTGTTAAAAATAATGCATCTTCTACTTGAAAAAGTTCTTTACAATAATTCTGTAAAATATTTGTACTCTTATCTTCTTGATACGCATCATCTCCAACTTCAGCATTTGCTATTACTTCTCGCATTTTTTTATCAGGCAAGGTTACAGTATCACTTCTTAAATCAATCATATTTCTTTTTATGTAAAATGGTTGTAAGGACTTTCCATATCATAATCTATAGAATCGTTTGTATGTGAAACTTTTAGATCCAGCTTTTGTAAATATTTTTCTAATAAATTTATATCTGGCAGCAAATCATCAATATTATTATGATGTTTTTTTAGAGCATGAGCCCATATTGCTCTTCTTGACATAATCCAATCATTATCCCAAGGACTATCAGATTTTAACTGATCAATAGTTCTAAACTCAAGATACCAGGTATATCGCGGATTATTACCTTTATTTTCTTCAGAGTAATGAACCGTTTTTACGTTATGAACAACTATATCTCCTGCTTTTACACTAATTGGAACAAATTTATTTCTATTCTCATCATATACTTTATATATTTCTGTTTTTGTTAAGGGACCCATTTTTTGACTTCCAGGTAAATAACAAACAGGATTATCAAATGAATCATGTAAATATATTCCTACACTAAATACATCATAGCTAGAAGATTGCAGAGCTAGGTCCTGGTGAACTGTAACTGGTATACCATGTTTGGGTATCTTAATAAGCATGTCTTCCCATGTAGGAACAATCTGTTGAACATTATCGGATAAAGCGGAAACTATTTTTAATATCGAATCATGTACCAGATATTTTAGATAAATGTCTCCCTTGTTAAACATATATTTTACTTTATGTATGTGTTTAGATTCATTAATCCTAAGAAAATCGTCACTCCCATCATCTGCACTTAAAACTCTCTTTGTCTGTTCTAATAGCTCTTTAACTTCACTTGGATTAAAAGCATTTTCTAAAATACAATAGCCATTTTCTATGAAATCTTTTCGTAAGGTGTTAGTTTTATCCATAATTTATTTTTCCAATTAATGTTCAATTTATTAAAATATATTGCAATCTGCTAATCTAGATTTACTAATTTAATTTCATTATTCAAAATTGATAGAAGAGATTTCCATAAATTTTTATATACTAATCCCGAAATATTTCCTGCATCATGAAGATCACAAGCTTTATTTAATATATCTAGTTTTCTTAAATCTCTGATTGCTGCACTGCTATTAATACCTAAAATATTTGGATTTTGAGTTAAAATATCCATCCAAATCTTTATTAAATTTTCTTTATTTAATATTTTTTTATGTTTTGAATAAATTAGCAATAATGATTGTTCTAATATTTTATGCGTTAACTCACCACAATTAAACATACCAAAGCTTGATTTCTGAATAGGTGGAATTTGTGGAAAATCTTTTTCCTCTATCACCCATCTTGTCACATACGCAAATCGATCTTTTCTAGAATTATTTTTACCACTTCCATGCCATAATTTTGAATCAAATATAATAGCATCACCAGCATTAACGGTGATTTTCTCAGTACTACCATTTTTTATATCATATTGATCAACAAAATATGGTGACCAAAAATCAGCAGCAGGTTCTATTTTTTTCTTATGACTATTTTTTACTATTTCTAAAGGTGCTGAATTTTTTTCTACATCATTTAGGGATAACCACATAGAGAAATGATATGGGTCAGATACACTATATGAAATATCCTGATGAAATGGTACAGGGTCAGTAATATCTGATGTTTTACATATTACATTAGCTTTTTTGCAAGTAATTTTTGATTGTAAAGAGTTTTCAAGGTATTCTTTAATTCTATTTTCCAATATATTTGAAACATCTCTTGTAATAATTGATTTAGTAGCCCATCTTCCAGTACAACTTAAATAATCTTTTGTTTCAACACTAATATTTTTTGCTGCTTTATTTATATTATTTTTTATTGATTGTAGGAAATAATCAGTCTCATCCTTAGAAAGGAAACTTTGTATTACTGCAAAACCACTTGTTTCTAATTCAATCATTACCTTCTTCCAATATCAATTACAGATAAATAACTTGTTAGGGGCAAAATATTATTTATGGTGAAATTTCCAACTTTATTTAGTATATCCTCCCAATGATTTTTACTCCTTAGCATGCCGCCAGTTTCTACCATAATGTTAATATCTACTGCTCCTCCTATAAGGCTATCTTCTTTTATTATTGTTTCTATGAGCAAAATACGAGATATGTTACTTTTTTCTAGATTCTTTAGATAAGATAACACTTTATTATCATCTTGATGTTGAAGAAAACGCCCCAATATTGCTACATCATATTTCTCTATAGAATCATCTTTTTCAATGATATCTAAATTAAATTTTTCAGTTAATTGCTCTGGAATCTTAGGATCATTATAATAGGATATTGAATTAATATTCTTGGATTTCAAAATATCAACTAGTGCTAGTGAATGAACACCAAATAATAATGTCTTATGATTCTTATCTATCTTTATTATTTTTTTGAATTTTGCTATATCAAAATTTGTATATCCAAGCAAAGTCTCATATAAATCAGTTTGTATATCTTCACTTTTTTCTTTTTCTTTAAATGAAAGGTGAGATAAGATTTCTTTTTGCTTAAGTAGTGCTGGAATTTTTAACCAATTTTTCTCAGAAATTACTTTACCCCACATCTTTGCAGCTTTAATCATAAAAGGATTATCAATAAAAAATTGTCCTTTTTCAGTTAATTGCCAAATATCTTCATTCTTATCATAATAAATTAAGTTTATTTCCCACAAAGCCCTTAAGAATCTTTGTAAATTATGTTGATTTACTTCTAATCTTTTTGCTAAAGAAACTATATTCGTAGGAAGAAGCTCTAATATTCCAATATGTGCAGTAGCATTTAATAAATATGTATTCCAAAAACCAACCATCTCTCCTGAAATTTGGTGCATTCTGGAAATAGAATCTGGTTGATATATTATATGATGAATATTACCACTTATATCTATTTGTCCGAGTAATCCAGAGAAAGTTTCTACTTTTGCGTATCCATTATAAAAGGGTTCTATCATTTTATATCTATGCTGATAGATAGCTTCTCCTTTAATATTAATATGAAACCAACCAGAATCATCTTCAGCATTTGCATATCCTTTATGAAAGACACCTAATTTCTTATACCATTTATTATGTACCTTTTGCCCTGTAGCATTAATATGAGTGGCTTTTTCATTTTTATATATTACAGCAATATCGTCCTTAAAATCCCCTACATAATCATATTCTTCTGGATAAATTTTATTACCTGAAAGATCAATGTGAAAAAACTTACCTCTTTTATTAACTACACATTTATTCTCTTGATAGTTACCGAGCCAATCATATAAGTCTTGATAAACCCTTCTACCTTCTGAATCGATATGGTAGTAATTTCCATTATCTATTACAGCAGCTCTATTGCAGTAATATCCAAATGTTTTATCAAATCTTTTTTCATATATAGCAATTCCATCAAAATTAATATGATATGATCCAGATTGATCAGAAGCGGGAGCAAGACCAGGATGATGAAATTTTTCTATATCAGCAAATCTTTTCTCATATAACGGTCTATTATTAAATAAATGATAACTTCTACAATTAGAAAACTTGATATTATTTATTTGCTTTAGCATATCTAATTTATTAGAGGCTTTCTCATATTGCATGTTTTGCATAAGTCATAATTTAAATAATTTTTTTGTAATTTTTTATATTCTGCCCCTTGCCAAATCTCTTCTAACTTTACTTCATTGACATTACCAAAATCACCTAGTTGTTTTCTAAGTTCATCTGGAGCACAGCAAGGACTAAATTTACCTTCTTGATTTACCCAGGCTTCTTTTCCTAAAAATGGACACGAGCCTCCTGGTGCTAAATCTTCAACACCACCTGAATCAAGAATAGTAAAATTCTCTAACTTTATTTTCTGTCCATTGGGTAGTAACATTCTATCTCTTAATTTATATAGCCTTTTTACTTCAATATTCCATCTTTCTATTGAATCTGCACTTCTTCTCATTGATAAATTTTTTATTTCTTCAAAATGAGCCCAAAGGTGATGACCCTTTATTCTATCCACACCAAGCTCTATTGCCATTTTTGTTAAATCATAGAGCTCAAGTAAGTTTGTTTCCAAAAATGTTAGTTGAAGTGTTACACTGCATGTTCTACCTTTATCCTTTAAATATTTATCTCTAATCTCCAAAAAGGTTTTTAAATTTTCTGTAACTTTTTCCCACTTAGCCCCACGCATAATTTCCTCATGTGTTTCTTTTGTAGCTCCATTCCATGAGATTTTAACGTCTGATAGGACAGGCACTAAAAGCTCTGCCCATTTTTTTGCCCCTTTAATTACAAATGATCCATTTGTAGTGAGATTTAACTTCAATCCAAATTCATGACATAAATTGATGATTTCGTCGAAATTTTTATACATTAATGGTTCTCCCATAGTCGACGGTATAATTTCTCTAAGAGGTGTGCCTTTAGCCTCTTCTATAACCTTTCTAATGGTTTGTATTGGCATTATCTTGGGTTTTATGCCTTTTGCTTTCTTATCTTCTTTAACGTTACTATATGGTGAAAAACATTCGCACATCACACAGGCGTAATTGCAATAATCTGGATTAGTATCAAAAGTTATTCTCCAAGGACCTGGTTTTGAAGCTATTTGTTTCTTGTATGATTTCATAATCTTACCATAAATTTTTTCTACTTTTTCAGTATGTTCTTCTATTGAAGGTATCTGACCATCATCAGAATGAATATATCCCTTTTGTGTAAGTTTTTTGTATAAATTACTATCTTCAGAAAGTAGATTCATTTTCTCTGAAAGATTTTTGTAATTACGATGTTCAAATAGTAATCCATTAATTTCATCTTTTACATACTCAGCCATCCCACCATAATTAGAAGTTATTACTGGAATTCTGAGTTGCTGTGCTTCATGTATCACCAATGGAGAATTTTCTCCCCAAATTGATGGAACTATAATTGCATCTATTTTATTAAAAACATCCTGAACTATATTCTCGTTCCTATAGCCTCCCATCCATTCTATACTTGCTTTTACTCCATCAGGTAATTGATTAGAAATAGCCTCTAATTCTTTGGTCTCTGGTCTTTCTTTTCCCCATATTTTGAGTTTTGCATCTGAATTTAATTCGGCAAACGCCTTTAATAACAAATCTATGCCTTTTTCAGGCGTATGGGTGCCTATATAACCAAAGACAAAATTATTTTCAGTTTTACGCTTTCTATTTTTAAGACGAGTTAAATCAAATCCATAATCTAGGTAAGTGATTTTGTTCTCAGGCATAGAAAAGTCTTCAACGAATTTTTGCAATAAAAATTTGGAAGGTGCAATAAAGTGATTTATCTTAGGTATAACTGCTTTTGTATGTTTCATTCTATTTGCAATCCAATTTTTCCAATAGGATAAATCAGATTCTAATAATCCATCATCACCTGTAAAATAACCACTATAACATTGCTCGGCGCATTTCCTATTCTCCTGCCCATCACATAAACTAAGTACTTCTTTAGAATTACGTTGAATAAATCTTCCTCTTGGACAAATTAACCAAAAATCATGTAGAGTAAAAACTGATGGAATAGATAATTGGGATACAATAGAAGGTAAACTCAAAGAAAGATGATTTAAATGACCGAAATGAACTATGTCAGGTTTAAATTCTTCCAATATTTTTCTAAATCTTTCGTCTACTTGTTTGTTGATAAATTTATATCGATATTTTGTTAATGGAATATTGACTAGATGTAATAACACCCTTGGGTCAAGATAATCAAGTACAGTGCTATAATGAAAATCTGGTAAAAAACTATTTTCATGCCTTGCAAATACTTGTACCTCATGGCTATCTGCAAGACTATGAGCAAGCATCTGGCTATAAACCTCTGAACCAGCACTATAATAGGGCGGGTAGCCATGAATAACTTTTAATATCTTCATATATTTCCATTTTTATCTTATACGGGCAATGATTATTTCCATTTTTAATATTCGAAATAAACTTCTCTATTCCTTCTTCTAATGAATGTTTTGGTGTCCATCCTAGGAGTTTTTGTGCATTACTAAAATCACCATAGAAACGGCTAACGTCAAAATTTCTCGGTGGTTTATATTCTACCAATGAGCTACTGCCTGAAATTTTTAAAACAATATTAGCTAACTCCTCTAAATTACAACCTCGGCAGGCAGTAAAGTGAATAGCAGAATCAATTTTTTTAAAATTTATCATCTTATCTACTGTAAGTAATATTCCATCTACCACATCATCTATATAGGTAAAATCAAATACGCATTCTTTTCCATCAATACGTATTGTTTCATTCTGTAGGGCATTTAGACAAAACGCAGGTATTACTCTATCATGATGATCGACTAAACCTCCATAAACATTTGAAAAACGCAAGATTGTAGTATTAAAGCCTGACGAACCTAAGTTGTTGACAATATTTTCTATGGCTACTTTGCCTTCGGCATATTTATTTACAGGATTATATGGAGCATCTTCCGAAACTGGTAATAATTCTTGTTCTCCATATACTTCTCTACTACTTCCATAGATTAGCCATGGTTTATGAGAAAGGTTTTTATAACACTCTAGAAATTTTTTTGTTCCTTCCATATTAACCTTTTGACAAAGTTCCGGATATTGTTGCCCATGAATTACTCTTGAAATTGCCGCCAAGTGGATAATCCCATCACATTCTTCAATTATAGGTTGAATCAAATCTGAAAAAAAACTCAATGGATTATCAATAAATCTAATATCGCAATCTACTACTTCATGACCATTTCTTCTTAATTTTTTTGTTACTGAACTTCCAATTAAACCTGCCGAACCTGTTACTAATATTTTGCTCATAAAAATTCAATTCTTTTTAGGATCATTTAAAAATCTAGACACTATTAATACTTATAACATGCATTTTATTTTTTTATCAAGTTTTTATTATATTAACTAATAGTTGTTATAAATAAGCATTAGTAATATAAACAAATACATTAGTTTAACTATTCATGGCTTGTTTATATTCTGACCTTATCGTAAAAATAATAGAACTTATTATAATTAATCCACCGTATAGAATATTATTTTGAGGTATCTCATAAAATATTAAATATGATGCTATTCCTGAAACAAATAATTCTAAATATCTATATGGGGCTAGTGCGCTAATATCAGCAAGTATAAAAGCTTTTAGTATAAAGAATAATACTAAGTTACTATTGATACCCAATATTAAAAGTAAAAATAAATCAAAAATACTTGGTAACTCCCAGTATAATACCATTGGTATGAATGATATAATTGCTACTACAATTGACGAATATAGCAACATTATTATTATAGGTTCACTTGTAACAATTTTCTTGTTAATAATATCTAATATTGCAAATAACAATGCTGATATTAGTAATATCAATATTTTAATATCAAATTCACCTGAATTAGGATTTAATGTAATAATAATCCCAAATAATCCTACAATTACAACGCCCCACCTTTGCCAAGTTACTTTTTCTTTTAAGAAAGTAATTGATAAAACTAAAATTATCAGTGGTATAGAAGAACCTATTACAGTAGCTGTAGTTACGGGTACTATGGATAGACCATATGTCCAAGATGCTGTAGCAAAAAATAGAATAACTCCTCTTATCATATGAATTGACAAGTTGAATGACAGGATATCTTTCTTTTTATAAAGAATGATAGGTGTAAATAATATTGAAGCAAAAAAGAAGCGAAAAAATGTAATTTCAAAAAAATGTAAATTTACGTATTTTGATATAATATCATTACCAATATTACTAATTATGCTTAATGAAAACCAAAATACAGATATAAAATAGCTAATAGACTTGTTTTTCATTATGAATATATTATCTAACCTTACTTATATATTTTTCATATTTCCCTTCTTCATCCTTATACTTATCTGCATTAATAAGTGGATCCTTTTGTTTTGTAATATTAGGACTTTCTTCTGAAAGATTTTTATTAATTTCAATCCACTCAATTAAATTAAAAGATTCTTCTTTTATTGCATCAATTGGACATACTTCAACATAGTCTGTATATTTACATTTAATGCAGCGATCTGTTACAACATATGTCAATTTATCCTCTTCTAATTAATATAAGCTAATAATACTAACAGCAAATTAGATTATACATTAATTCCTCACATAATTTTTAACCTATTACAAAAGATAGATTTAATATTGTACCATATCTACCTTACAAGACTAAAGTTTATTATACTTTTTATATCCCCGTCCATTAAATGAAGTCAGATAATTATTTAGGTACTATAAAAGTAAAAGTAGAACCATTTACATCACTAGTGGCTATTATAGTTCCATTATGTGCTTCAATAACTGATTTACATAATGCTAAACCCACGCCTCTTCCTCCTGCTAGAGTCCTAGTTTTAGAACCAACAGAGAATTTATCAAATATACTCAATAGCTCCAACTTAGGTATACCTATTCCCTGATCTTTTATAGAAAAACTTATAGTTTTATCTTCTTCTTTTTTGATTGATATAGTAATTGGTTTACCTTTACCATAATTTACAGCATTGCTTATTAAGTTATCTATAGTTTGTGTTATGTAATATCTATCACACTTAGCGATGGAATCATTTTCTATACTAAAAATAAATTTCTGTTTCTTCGTTTCATCAGAGAATATTTTTTTATAAAGTATAGTTCTTTCTTTAGCTAATTCTCCTAGACTAACATCTTCTTTAGTTAACTTATATCTATTAGAAGTAAGTTTAGATAAGTCAACTATGCTATTAACATATGATTTTAAACGATCTCCGCTATTTACTATATTCTTTATAGTTTGTTTTATCTGATTATTATCAAGTTGATCATAACAAGAATAAAGCACATCACACATGCTTATTATACCTATTAAAGGAGTATTAGATTCATGATTAATATTCCGTAAGAATTCATTTTTTACATCAGCTAGTTTAGATATTTCAGTATTTCGAATCTTAAGTTGATCCTTAAGGTATAGTTCTTTTTTCCTGAGCGAACCTTCTTTTTGTTTAAGCTGCTTGTCTAAAAAATCTATCCCTTGCTTGATATTATCTAGTTCTCTTTGAGTGTAATCTACTTCTTTTTCTAGATTTTTGTTATGGATTTGTATTGATTTGTGCTCTTCTTCTTTGCTTTTAAGTAAAGTAATAGAAAAACCAGATACTATAAATAACAGATATAGTAGTTTTAGTTTTAAATTATATACTGCTCCTGCAGCCATTTCACTTATATAGTTTTCATACAAGGAAAAAGATAACCATAAACCTGTTATTATCATTATTAGTGCTATACGCCAACCTACTAATAATGGAACTATTATCAAATGTATTGTTAGAATAATTAGAGATATATGTGAAAACTCACTCATTAATACTAAGAAGCTGCTTATAAATGTTAAGCTTATAAATATTGATAAACACCAAACTATTCCTAGATATTTTTCTTTAAAAGTTTTTGACCACAAATCGTAACATAAAAATGATATTGCTATACTTAATATAAGTGTTTGCAGGGTATTAATAAAGTACGTATGATTATGATACAATTCGTTTTTAATGGAAATTGAAGTAAGTAAAGTTAAAAAGACTATAAAAGAAAAATATAAGTAAGTTGAATTATTATTTGGCAATTTACTATTGCAATATTTTATTATATCAACTTGGCGCAAGTTACTTAATAAATGAGTAAAAAAATAAAATATTGCTTTTTTTCGTTTTTTTCTAAACTCTATTATTTTACTCAACTCCGGATTATTTTTATTACCTATCCATCCTCCTGGCTCATTCATTAAATAATGAAATAGTAACAGTACCATCAAGTTAGATAGCATACCAGGTATTAAGCTATCCATTTCAAAAAATAATTTTATACTGATAACCGTTAAAAAACCTGCTAGCATTCCTATTAATATAGTTCTACTAGAACTTCGAAAACCAAAAATTGCTAATAGCAGGGGAACTGATACTATTGGCATAAAAAAGCTATAAGTAGCTAGAATTAAGTTGAGTAAACTTGTTGAATACATACTTAAAAACAAAGCACTAACACCTATTATAATAGAAGATATTCTTAATGTTAATAACTCTTGTTTATCACTAAATTTTATACCAACGGATTTTAAAAAATCGTGGGTAAAAAGAATTGCAGAAGAATTAATATAACTATCTGCTGTTGACATTGCCATCGCCATTATTCCAATAAAGAATATACCTTTAAATCCTGATCCTAAATAATTATCTGATATTTCCTGTAATACGTCTTCTGAAGCTAATATAAGATCTTCCGATAAAACTAGTACACCAATGAAATCTAAGCACAAATACACTAAACAAGTCACTCCTGCAGTAATTATACAAGCTTTAGTAACTTGAGATATATTTTTAGCCATTGATATTCTTTGGAAAAGAGCTGGATCAAATCCAGGTATTAGAAAAAACAAAAATACTAGAAAAGCATCAAGAACCTTTGGATTATTAATATTACTTAGTTCACGATAGTTGAATAACTGATTAGTATTTAATAGCTCAACAAAAGAGTTTGTATTATCAAGAGATTTCCAAATTATTAATGCGAGTATAGGTATAAAGATTCCAAATGTAGCAAATTGTAAAATATCTGTAAATGTTACAGCCCTAATACCTCCAAGCACTGAATATAAAATAACAATGCAACAACTGAATGCAATTATATAAAAACTAATATCTCCAAGTAAATATTTCAAGAGAAAAGAAAGGACTGAAAATTGTATAGCAATATTTCCAATTGCAGGAATGATAGATGAAATAGCACTTATGGCTTTAACTTTATCATCGTATATATCCCCCATAACTTCAGCTATAGATAATTTTCCTAAAAATGGACCTAAGTATGGTGCTATAAAGTAGCCAATAATCAAAAATGATATAGCATCAGCAAGACCAGGCAAAATAAAGTATAAACCTTGGCTATAAGTTCCATATAAATTTATACCAAAGCTACTACCACCAATCCAAGTTGCAACTATTGTGGCAGCTATAGTTGCTGTATTGAAGTTTCTACCACCTAAAGCATATTCTTTTACTGTTTTAACCTTACGCCCATAATATAGACCTACAACAAGATTAATTATTAGAAAAATTATGACAATTAAAACATCTATAGACATGGATTACTCACAATCATTAGTTAAAAAACATATTATTAATTAATACAGAAATATACAAAGAATTGGAATAATTTTTCTTATTTTTTCTAGACTAAGTATATATTTAATCTTTAGTTTAGCTTTAAATTATGCGCCAACTAGCGGTTGACTTTAAGTTATTTCAAATATATGCTAGGTAGTATTTTTTAAGAGCAATAGAAAATATATTATGAATGTATCTAAGGACACTAATAATTTAATTCAGCTAAGTAATTTTATTACTGAAACCAATGGGTAAAGTTAATTATCTTATTAAAGATGGTTTTATAGAATTGAAAAAAGATCAAGATGTATTCGGAAAAATTATTAATAATAAAATATATTTGCTAAATGATAATCAATCATTTGATCAAATGGAAAATAGTATTTTAAAATCTGAAGACGGATTCCTTAAAAAAGCAACAAAATCTTACTGGATTGCTTCAGGTAAAACTATCTCCATATAGCAGTCAATATCAATTAGGAGTTTGTAAACATATCAATAACTTTCTCTGCATCAGATTTAGAAATATAGTACTTTCCTTGTATAAAATAAGTTATAAATAAAATGGTAGCCTAGTCTGGGATTCAAAACTAGACCATAAAAGTAATAATAGTAGTAAAAAGTTACATTTTGTTTTGAATCTTTAGAATATCATCAGTAGATAGACCAGTAACGGACGCAATGAACTTAATGTCAGTATTTTCTTGTAGCATACGGCGGGCTACTTTTAATATACTTTTTTCTTCGCCTCTAGCTTCGCCGATAGCGATGCCTTTGTTTACGCCTTCTTCAATATAAGTATCTGCAATAGTTCTCATAATATTATCCGTGTCTTCTTTAGGTAAATTATCTACTATTAATTGTTCTAGTAACTGCTTTTTTCCTGCTGGAACTTTAGAATCACTATACCATAAAATCAGCTTTGTGTGAACATAATCTTTACCCTTGTCGATGATCAGGGCCTTTGTACATTTCTGCATAGCTTGCTTTAACATCTTTAAAGTATCTCTATCATGTATATGTTTTAAAGTATATAGTACAAAGCTAAGATGTTTTTCATAATCTATATCGCTATCACTTATCGCATTTAAGTCAACTAAGTGATAATCACCCGCCATAGCTTTTTTAGCCATAATAGGGTGAGAAAATAGCTCCCATAGATTCATAGGTACATTATATTTCTTTTGACCGTTATATAATACGAGCGGTAGGATAACTGGTAGCTTGTTTCTTTTCTTGGTATGACGCTCTAGCAATAATAACGAATATTTCCATAGCCTTAGAGCTATCCAATAGTCGGGCGATGATTGATGTTCGACAATCGTATACACTAAAGTATTATCAGTTTTACCAGCTTCGTCTGGCTTTGTTTTTACCGAATATACAATATCACTTAATTTGGTTTTTAAAGAATCTTCAACATAAGATTCTTTTTCAACTTTAAGAGTAGTTAAATCAAGTATATCTTTATATTCAGCTGGCAAAAACTCTTCCAAAAACTCACTAGCTGCAACTGGACTTTCCATAACCTTTTTGACAAAAGAATCGTGACTGGCTTTGTTGTTTTGTTCTGATCTTGTCTTGTTTCTGGATTCTTGCCAAACAAGCCAGTTAGTTTCTTCGGCAGTTATTGCAGAAGCAACAGTACCATCAAGATTAAATCTGTTGTTATCTACAACCAATTCTTTTTGGTAAGTTCTTTTGCCAGTATAAATCTTAAAGAACTTGCGTATTTTCATTCTAGAAAATGGTAAATCAGGAATATTAAAGATCTGGTTACGAATACCAATAGCTAATGGAAGTGGAGTAGAATCTACAGGAAACACTTTAGGAAAATGTTTTTGCATATATGAAAGCATTTCTTTGTATTCTTCTTTAGGCAATAATTGCTTTTTTGACTTTGGAACTGAGTTAATTAATTCTGTGCGCGCGTCTTCTTGAGGAGCATCTCCATTATCTGACTTAATTTTAATTTGCGCTTCGTCTTTTGGTGTTAACTTAGCATTGCTATCCTTATCAGAATCAGATGATTTGTTGATCTTTAGTTTAAGAATAGGTCTGTTTAAATTATCTGTATTGCTCATATATGGAGTTTTCAATATAATAGTTAAATCAATCTGCACTAGTATGGAGCATATTCTCATTCAAGTATATCCTGTTTTAGGAATAAAGCACAGAACCAAAAATCACTAATATCGCTCCAATTACACCAAGTGTTTCAGCTAGAATAATTACTTTGTCTTTGATGATTATTCCATATATTAGCCAATGAATTAATAAAACAAGACAAATAATATAAGCAATAAGAGATATATCTTCTGCTGATTTTGTAGTAAATATTTTCCATGCCTGGATATAATGCATTGATTGACCAAGGTTCACTACCCAAGACATATAAATAGTAAAGATATATTTTTTATTATCCATTCTGAAGGCTTTTAACCCAATCATAAAAATTAAAAGTAGGTGATTTTAAAAAAAAGTACAGTAATACACCAAGCAATAAATAAGGATGATACATTCCTAAAGCTATAACCAGCATCAATATTGTTAAAAATGCACATAACAAAGCAATATCTAAGCCCATAGTAAAAATCCACATTAATACTAAGGTTAAGTTATTATTTTGATAAAGA
Organism: Rickettsiaceae bacterium; assembly: GCA_965211855.1. Taxonomy (GTDB): domain Bacteria; phylum Pseudomonadota; class Alphaproteobacteria; order Rickettsiales; family Rickettsiaceae; genus Megaera_A. Next base: position 132,294 of record CBDBTV010000016.1, on the reverse strand, counting down.
TTGTAAGAAAAATTCACAAATAAAGACTGCTCCCAGTTATATTTAAATTGTTCAAAAAGGTAATTCGGTTGTTCAAAAAAGGCTTGGAAAAGACATATAGCAATAAAAATAATAGTAAATACACCTACTATCAGACTAATATTTAAAAGATTATTTAATCCTCTTAACAGTTCCGAATTATTAATTTTTTCACTGGAAAAATTTCTAGTGATTATGTTATTTTCTCCAAATACTTTTTTCAGCCCTATTAAAGAAATAAAAGGAAACGTAAGCGCAAACGTTTGGATATAGAAATTTGCTTGAAGTAAAAAAGTTTGTTCTGATAATATTGAGTTTAAATTTGTATAAGCTTGAGAAATTGGCTTCCAAAAGAGTAATAGAAAAACAATCCAGGCAATAGATTTAGCAGTAGTGAGTGGCACTATCTTTGTGAGAAAGCTTAAAGTTCTGCTAGTTTTTGTTATTGATAACTTGGCTGAAAATTGTTTGTCGTCAATTAAAGAAGAATATTTACTGTTTGCTTTAACAAAAAATTCCTTATTTAAATAATCTTTATTGTTATTAGAGATAGCGTTTATAATAACATTTTCTTTGAAATCCTTTTGTTCATTGGTTTTCTTAAGATAAGACAAAAAACTCTCGAATTCTTTTTTTGTAGATTTGAGTTCATATCTATCATGCTTTTCAAAAAAAATCCCAAGCAATAATAATGAGAAAAATGGATAAGCAGATAAGCTAATATTAGTTGAGTATCCTAACATTACTAAATGAGAAAAGAATGCTAGACGTATTAGAAAACCCTCAAAAGGCCTGTATTTTGCTAAAAAAACTGATAAACTTGTCCTTATATTTTGCATTTTTATAAAAAAAGTCTTAAATATTATGCAAGCATTGTATCATAAAACCTTTGAAATAACAATTAAACTTCTTGTTATTATTTAGTACAAATAGTTCCAATTTGATAATAATTTTCTATGTTATAATCCAAGTGATACAAGGGTTTCTATTAATTTTGAATAACTCCAATTTAAGTACATCATAACAAGGTTATATTTTTCTCCACCAGCAATAGGTAAAATAATGATTAAAGCAATTAAAATACCTAACCCATAGTCATTAAATTTTGTCGCAAGTTGGTGGCTTCTTTTAATAATACTACTCATATATAATGCACTTCCGTCTAATGGTGGAATGGGTAATAAGTTAAAGGCGCAGAGAGTAACATTGATAAGGAACATTGCACGTAAAAATTCGTTAAAGTGAAGTAAGGTATTATCTGATAAAAAGGAAAATTTGTCATAAAAAAAGAACGCAATTATAGCTAATATTAGGTTAGCAAAAGGACCAGCAAGACTTACAAAAATAATATCTCTTTCTGGATTTTTAAATTTAGATTCATTATATGGAACTGGCTTTGCAAAACTTAATAATGGTGCATGAAGTAAGAATAAGGCTATAGGAAGCAAAATAGACATATAGCTCATATGTTTTAGTGGATTAAAAGAAAACCTACCCATGTTTTTAGCAGTTGGATCCCCTAAATAATAAGCGACTCTAGCATGAGCAATTTCATGAATTACTAATGAAAGAATTAATATGGAAAAAACGCTAAGAAGCTTAATAATATTAGTAACCATTTTTAAAATAACAATTTATTTGATAGCTTAAAATTAGATATGCACTATCAGAATTAATCTTAAAACCTTACTCTATAATAGACACAAAAAAATGTGCGTATTATGTGATTTTTGCTTTTCATATATACTTCAAGGTTAATTTTTATTATTTACTAATTATATAGCCAATTTTACTCAAGATTACAATTTCTTTAATTACTGAAATTTAACCAAGTAATTAGATTGGATAAAAAGCCTAGAAAACAATAAGACAAAAGAAAATAGCTTTTTAAAGTTCTTCTGTTTTAAACTCGCTATAGCCTTCATAATAATAACTGACATCAATACCCTTCATAAATAGAGTACGATCGTGAATTCGATCCGTTAAAGCTTCTTTTAATAGAACTTTTATCTCTATATCTTTAACAACGCTCCGTTTCATTGCTGAGAGATATTCTTCTTTGTCTACAAGATTCCAATCAATTACTTGCCCTAGTTCTTTTTTTAGAATTAAATCTAGCCAAATACGAGTTGCACGACCATTTCCTTCTCTAAATGGATGAGCAATATTCATTTCAACATATTTTTCTATAATCTCATGAAAGCTTGTTTGTGGCATTTCATCAATATGTTCTAATGATTTTTGAAGATACATAAGAGGAGCAAAACGAAAATCATCTTTTGCAATATTTACTTCTCGTATTTTTCCTGCAAAATGATAGATATCTTCAAATAAGTAAGTATGTATGTATGCAAGCCCCTTAAAAGTGCCTATTTCAATCTTATTAATATCTCCGCTATCAAAAAGCTGTTTTGCTTTCTGTTTACTGATTTTCTCTTCTGTTTTTGCAAGATCAACCTGATTATCAATATTTAGCTTGTTTTCTAAAATCATTCTTTTGCTCTTGTTTTTTTATTATCCATTCTGAAGGCTTTTAATCCAATCTAATTGTTTAGTATAATCATCATTCTTATGTTTGTTTTCTAAAACTGAGAATCTAGAATAAGCATCAAATATATCAACAGGTATATTCATTTGCTGAGTATATACATTATCTTTAAGGCAGAGTATTTCATCTTCGACTTTATGCTCAGGCAATTCAATAGACCAAGCTTTAAAACCATATTCAGGATGAACATTCCATCTATATCTTCTACCTCGAAGAAAATCCTTACATTCATAAGGTGCATTCTTGGCCCATATTCTGTAGGTAGGTTTTAGAGAATTATCCAGCAATTGTTTTAATGCTAGCTGTTTAGATTTATAGAGTGTTTGACTGAGTATATGTAAACCAACAAGACAGTCAGTAATTGCTCTATGTCCTTCATAAAAGAAATTATACTTATAAGCAATATATTCTAACTTATGGCTTTCAATATTTTCATTATTCCAGCTGATATCAAACATAGAACAACCCCATGCTTTAGGTTCAATATTAGGGAAGGTAGTTTCAAAAAAAGCTCTATCAAACTTAGCATTATGGGCAATGATTAAATCTATATTCTCTAAGTAGTCAGTAACGGCAGCTTCATCAATCTTTTTTCCCTTGACCATATCATCATTAATGCCAGTTAGCTCAGTGATGAACTCTGAGATAGTTTGACCAGGATCTTGATACTCATTAAACTCGTCTAAAATACGAAATATCCGACCATCATCACTATATTCAAACTTAACCATACCAAGCTCAATAAGTTTATCATCAGCAAAAGATAATCCAGTAGCTTCAATATCTAGAAATACACCAATCTTTTTAGGAATATCTGCATTAAGATTATAAAACTCAGGTTTTTTATATCGTGTAATAACTCGGTGGTCATCTGATTGATTTAAGACAGTAATGGAATTTGTTATGTCTTTATTTGTATTTTTACTCATTTTCTTTTCCATCGTCAGGAAGTTTGTTAAGCAATAGCCTTAGCTAAATAACTACTAGGCTTAAAGCTGATAATATTTCTTTTAAATAGATGTCGTCATTTCTCGGCATATTTTTTTCTAAAAAGTCTGTTATTTTTAGTGTATTGAGCAACAACATACGACTTTAAATCAAAAGTGAATTTTTGTTTTTCTTCTAAGGCTTCAAAGCTGTCATGGTTAATAGTAGCTATATATTGAAAACATTCTTCATTTTCCTGATGCGTGTGTAACCAATTAAATAGTTGGAATTTTGTGTCATCATTAATTCCTTCAAAAGCACCAACATGGATTAACATATTAATATGATTTTTCTTTGTATCTGGACAAAACAGTAAAGAAAAATCAAAAATCAACATTTTTTCATGTGTGCTTCGTGCACTTCCTGAATCATCAATTTCCATATGAAGAAATACAAAGTGTTTTCTCTTTTTTGCATATGGTTTTTTTACTTCTATGGCAAAAGAAGCTGCTTTATTTCCATACAACACATGGTGTAATTCTAAGATTTTATTAGAAAAAGAAGATACAACTAAATTTTGTTTTTTTATGTTTTGATCTAAATCAAATAATATATCATCTCGTCTTTTTTGTGCATATTCAAGATTGTTTTTTAGATCTATATATTGATCATGCAAAAAAGAAATCTCGCAATATTCGTCATGTACTTGTGTATATTCATGTATAGCAGTTTTTAGTGACTTTAGACTTCCATCCTTATTAAGTACGGAGATTTTTTTGTCATAATTTTTAGATAATACTTTTAGTTTTTGTATAATTTCTTCTTTTTCAGAAATTAATTTAACTTTTCTTTTTGTTATAATATTTAACTTGAAAGAGTCTATAGCCTTTTTGAACTCTTGAACTTCTTCTATATTTTTTACTATAACGTCTCCTAACTGATCCTTACAGTCATTAAAAACAAATTGTATATCACTTAAATTTATGTCTTCATGTTCGGGGAAGTTTTCAAGCTGAGCTATTTCCTTTTTTATAGAAATCAAGTTATTATTAGTTGCTTTTATTTGCCTATCTAGATTTGATATATCTTCAGAAATTGTATCATACACATCTTTATGACTTAATTCTTCAACCGTTGCATTTAAACGCTCTACTTTTGCTCTGAGGCCATTTTTGTAGGCCTCAGCTTCTTCTGTGCTGACACCTAATAATTCTATGTTTTTTTTAGCGGTTTTTTCTTCCTTTGAGTTTTCATCAACAATCGCAACTTGCTTAGTTAAACTTTCGTATAAATCTATATCTACTCCAAATATTCTAAGGTAAGGAGAGGCATCAACCTTAGGTAATCCATCTGGATTATCTATTTTATTAAAGCCAACTATCTCTTTTCTTCTAAAAGGTCGTAAATAAGACCTAAATTTATCTCCTTTATGTCCAAATACTAAACTATATAGATACTGACGGGCTTCATTTAAAGAAGTGAAATGATTGGTGGTACCATCAAATATTACTGGACTAGACGCTCTGCTTCTACTTCTCCTGACTTGAATAGACCTACCATTAACATCAAGTTCTAATATAATATTATCACTAGGCGGTAACACATCATTTGGTATTTTAAAAATACGACTACTACTGTTATATTCAGTTAGAAGGCAAAAATCTATTAAATTAAGCAGTATGGTTTTACCAACTCCATTAGTTTTCTGCTCGGATTTGGTGGTATTGCTGGAAATTTGCGTACGCTCCCCTGTAATAATATTAATTCCACGATGAAACTTTACGGGATCGAAGCTATTCTGTTCTGAACTAATTGATTTAATAAACATTTTTTATTAGCTCCACATATGGATCTTGAAAAACTATTAGGCCGCATATGAACAAAAACATCAAAGAGTAAAAAAGGTCAGAATAAGTATCTATTTTTTCGCTCGCAAGAGTTTCAGCAAGCTCTAGAATGGAAACTTTCTTTTCCATTTTGCTGTTTAGTTTCTTTAAAATTAAATAACCACCATATACAAAACTTTTTTTGATCGGGATATCTTTTGCCAGTATCGTCATACGCTCTCCGTAATTTTTTTTGACTCCAGCGTCGTTAAAGGAAATACATCACACTCCATTAATTCTGATATCAGGTAAAATCTAACCGCTGTAATACAGTACATTGGAGGTTTTGTAATTCTCTTCATTAACTGTTTAAAAGCCTCTTTCCCATTATTATTAGATTGTTGTAAACACTCTCTACTAATAGAGCGTAAATGTAATTTAATTTTTTTAGCCTTGCCAGTGTCTATGTAAAGAATTTTAGCCATTTTCAATAGTTCATTATACTCACTACACAACTCTCCGTACTCCGTCTGTATGAGGAGCGATTCATCTTTGCCAAAGCGTAAGTTTAATTTTGCTTCAGGTGTTGGTATTGTTTCTAACTCTTTCTGGTTTAGTGGGTTTTGAGAGGATAAGTAGTCAATTATATTTTTAATACTCTCTAATTCTAGACACTTCTCTTCATAGTCATCAATGGGTATATATTTATCTAAGATCCTAATAATTTTTCTGCATAGATCTATATCCTTGTGTTTTATTTGTTGTATTAAGTCATCAAGAAACAAAACGTTTTCTTCTTTGCGCCCTTGAGGACGCTCCATTAAAAAAAGATGTATAATTGTGAGTATATTTTATCTAAACCGTGTTTCTTATGCATATTAATGGTATCGCTGACTTTCTTACGAACATTTTGTTGAGTAGTTATTTGGTAACAAATACTTTTTGACTTATCAATAAGATCGACAGCTGGGTAGTTGGGTTTTATTTCGTTGGCGTTAACAAGGTTAAGTCCGTACAAAACATTAAACACTTCTTTAAATATATTTTCGCAGGCTTCTTTTGTGTTATTATCACTCAAGCGAGCGTATGTCTTCAAATAGGACAGCCTAAGACATATTTTGTTACTAAGAAGAGAGCAAGAAGAAACTAACTCTGTCATATTAATACCATTATTAATTAAACAACGTATTAATACAGTACAAATAGTTAAATTATAGTTAAGTAGAGCTGAACCTTGAAAAAATAATACCATTGTACACACCATTCAAGCAATCGCCTTAGTTAAATACCTACTAGGCTTAAAGCTGATAATATTTCTTTTACCAAGTTTAGCTAGGGCAATATTGTTTTGATGTTTAATACCTTCAGGAAACAAAGGTGTACTTCTAAACTCGCCAATTTCATCAATATTGACATTAGTACCAGCGCAAACTAATTCTTGCAAACTATCAGCAAACATATCAATCATGGTCTCGGCCATTGATTCATCAATACCATATCTTCTAGCCACATATTCTATAAACTCAAACTTTTCCATAAATAGCTCACTATTTTTTGTTATTAAGAGGAAAAACAATCTGCACCTTAGTTTTTCTTGGAATAAATATCGCTGGTATAGTTGTTTCAGCGTTATTAAGAATAGTTTCTGTTAAGTCTTCCATATTATAAAGTCTTTTAATGGAGTTATATTTTTCATTATCTTTAACTCCACCAACTATAGCTATCCCTTTAATTCCATTTAAGACTTTATTATCAAGCCATATAGCATTGGTTTGTATTTCTATAGGAGTTGACTTATCTTTGTTTTTACAATGCAGAGAAGAGGCTTTAATAAAAATACGTTCAGAAGATAAATCTCCACGGCTATCACCTTTTAATATACAATGCGATAATTTCTTTCCTTGAGATATTTCTTTTGGCATTATATCGGAAGATATTAATTCTATTGTAAACGGAGTTGCTTTTGCTGAATCAACAAATGCTACGAAACCTCTTTCAAGAGCACCAGACATAACAATAGTATTATTATTTATTACTGTAGAATCAACCATAAACTTGCTTTTAATAAAGCCATTATTATTGATTTCGTATGCTTCTCTTTTTGACATAGGAAATGGCAATGTATCGCTATATTCTAATTCAGAATTAGATTCGTTTCCTGATATAGCAGTTGCTGCATGGAAAAAACATACTAATAAAATTAGAATTGTTATTTTAGATGTTAAGTTTAGATATTTAGTCATAAATTCTTTACTATTTAAAGTTGCTCTGATTAATTAGTTCTTATCAAAGAACTCAATTAAATGCTTTTCTAAAGCACCTTGATTAAAATCAATATTATTAGAGAATTTAATCATATTATTTTGCCATGTACCTACAACAACACCAGAGGGTAGGGTAAGTGACTTTTCATGTGATAACTGCTCTGTTTTACCAAGCACTATTTCTTCTACTGCTTTCTTAAGAGAAGCAGCTCCAATACCTTTGCGTATTTCTTCGGCAAGCTCAATAAGTGCATCACGATATTTTACACCTTTGCCTGATAGGGTAAGTATTTCCCGAGAGGTTCTAGGTGATACTTTGGACATGTTAGACACTGCTTGCCATATTTTCTTATCGACTTTAGCAAAAGACAAAAAGTCTTTAAGCTTGCTTTTCGATATATTAATATTATTACTAAGCTCACCTTGAGTGATCTTTTTAGAATCAAGTAGTTTGCTATAACATAAACCTTTTGAATAATCGCAAACAGTTTGTTTTTGATTTTCTTTGATTTGAGCAATGGCAGCTTGACTATCATCAAGCTCAGATACTACCGCCAGAAAAGGTAGATCATATTCAGAACAAGCCTTCCAGCGTCTAGCACCAGCAATTACTTCATATTTATATTCTGGATCATCAATTGGTCTTACAATAGCGGGGTCTATTTGGCCATTAACCTTAATATCTTCGGCCAGCTCCCATATTTTGTTAAACTCAAAATCAGAACGATCAGCAAACTTCCATTTTCTGCAATCTTTAGGATTTAATGTTGATACTTCCATAGTTAATCACCTAGTTTTTAATATACAGCTCTTAAGGCCAGTCTACAAAGGGCATACAGGGCCCCAGAGCAGTAAAATCGTACCATATGGTACAGTTTTGAGTATTAGGGGTTATTTGCCTCTATTTTGCCAAGCAAAACATCTTTAACTCCTTGATATCATTATATCAGAAAACCCCCAAAAAGCCTAGTAAACAACAATAAAAAAGCATAAAGAAACCAATAAAAAAAGAGATATGAAATAACTGTAGCAAAAAAACTATATTTAAAAACACAGAAGAAAAAAAGAAACAAAGTAAAAAACAAAATATAGTACCACTAAAATAATATTCTAGTCTTAAAAAGAAAAGAATATCCAAAGAATCTAAAAAAAGAATTCCAAATGAAAACTTGGAATAGTGACGAACAGAATAAAAGTAAAATACAAATCAACAAAAGATATCGAAATTACAAGAAGCGAAATAGCTCCACAAATTAGATAAGTCAATACACGCTTGCGCTCTTCGGTATTGACTTATCTAATTTGCTCCGCTGGTACATCTGTAAAAGTAAGGGCGAGGTTGCTCGTTTTTTTAAGAAACAATTTTAGTGGAGGAGACAATGACAAATCAAAAAACAAAAACAGCAAAGATTGAAAAATATTACAACATAGTTAGTGCAAGATATGGAGCAGATGTAGCAATATTAATCAAACTAAGATTTGCCGAAATACAAAGAATAGTGATTGACGAACTTGCAAAAGAAGAATCAGAAAATACAAAATTAGCAACAACACAAAGAGCAATATCATTGTTTTTGTTGAAGTTAAAAAACTTGCTTAAGAAGGATAGAGAATTAAATAACATGTTTGCAGAAGATACAGAATTAAGAGAGTGGTCTACATGTTATTTTTGAATCAAACCACATTACTTGCAAAAATATAAATCAACTTTTTGCATAAAACATTTTATCATTTGTTAAAAAAGAGGGAGTCCGTGGTTCTCTCTCTTTTATTGTTCTAAAATTTCAGTAGCTTGCTTAAGCCATGATGTTTTTGCTTATTTTACTTTGGACATTTCTCTTATCAACAGACAAATAACAGTTCAAATAACGCTCACTTTGATGCGCATAGAAGCATAGGAAGTAACGCACTTCCTTAGCAACACCTTGCCCCTTATTTACAGATGTAAAAAAGCTGTTTCAGCAAATAGAAGAGTTGCTTGTGGAAGTATGGAATATGTGGTAGTATGGTGAAAAGTTCTGAAAGCGCACTTCCAAACGAACTTTCCGATGAACAAAACATCGAATTATTAGAAAAAATAGTCTCTCCTTTAGTGAGGCTTGGAATGGTTGTTGATGCAAATACTCATAATGATAGTGAAGGCAATCCACATATGCATTTGCAATTTACGACTCGTGAATTTGCGCAAAACAAATATGGTGAGTTTGAATTTTCTCGTTTAAAAAATAGAGATTGGGATGGTCCGCAGTTTGTGAAATACATCCGAGAAATGACAGCAGAAAAGATTAATGAGAGCTATTTAGAGCATGGTTTTACCGAAAGAGTAACGCATAAATCATACAAAGAACTCGGTATAGATTTAACTCCAACTGTACATGAAGGCCCAGCACGAAACATGAATAACGCAGAATTGACGGAGTTAAACCGTCAGATTGCTGCAAAAAATGCCGAGAAAATCAAAGAAAAACCAAGCATTATTTTGGATGTTTTGGCATTAAATCGCCCAGTATTTACTAAGGAAGAGATAGCAAGAGAGTTAGAAAAACGCTTACATGCAGGCATTGATTTTAGCAAAATAGATGATGTTGAGGCAATGCAAAAGGAGTTGTCGGAGACGTTTTTAACTCTCTATGAAAGCATATTAGCAGGACCAGAGCTTACTCAAATAGTAGAATCAGATTTAAAAGGCAATGCATTATATACTACAACAAAGCGTCTAGAGTTAGAAGAAAGGTTTGAAGAAAACATCAAATCATTACATGCTAGAAATGGTCACGCATTGAATATTAAAGATGCTGATTTAGATCGTCTTTCATGGAAAGAATCAATATCAGCAAAACTAGCAGATGTTAAAAGCGGAATCATAGATACGATCAATGACAAAACAGGACTTCAATTAGCAAAGCCTAAGAGCGAAATTACTTTATCAGCAGAGCAGAGAAGGGCGATTGTAAATGTATTAAATGGCTCTGATATTTCTGTATTAGAGGGGATACCAGGGGCGGGTAAAACAACTGTGATGAAGGAAATAGTTCGTCAATATGAAAAAGCTGGATACAAGGTAATTGGCGCAGCAAGTCTAGAGCTTGCAAAAGCAACTGGCATTGAATGCAAGAATATATTTCAGTGGCGTAAAAGCTGGGTAGAGGCAAGTGGAGAAAAATTTAAACGAGAATTAAAAGGCGATTACTACAAGGAAGATGTATATCAGAAATCAGATATCGCCAGTAGGTTGGGCTGGTGCGCTTGATAAAACGATTGAAGTTGCAGGTAGTGAGCAATTAATGGAATCAAGACGTCAGCAAAAAGCATCACATCAAGAAGCAACAAAACTACTAGCACAATACCGAGTTAGAGAGGCTCTTGATATATACTGGAAGGAAGGGCGTATTAAGGTAGCTGGCAGCAAAGCCGAGGCTAATAGTATGATGGTGAATAATTTTGTGGATTCCTATATAGAGACTGCTAGATCTCTAAAAAGAGATGATTTGATTGCAACCAATGCAAAAGTCATGGGCGTATATGAGAATAAGACAAGGCGTTTAATGAATGAGAATGTTCGCACGGCCTTAAAGGAAGCGGGTATATTAAAAGGAGAAGAGTATAGAGTGCTTGTTGGTGGTGATTACAAGGATGGCAAAAAAGAGCTGCAATATTTAAATCTATGCAGAGGTGAGCAGATAGTATTTAGCAAGAATGCTAATCGTATTGGTAGTAATGGTATATTTAATGGTGAGCTTGGCACTGTATTAAAAGTACATAAGCCAAATAAGGATTCTCTTGCTAAGTTAGATATATTAATGCATCGCTCTGATGGTACAAAAGAGAAAGTCAGGTTAGATTTAGAGGAACTTGCTACAAATAGGCATACAGGGAAATACTTCTTTGACAAACCGCAAATAGAATACGGCTATGCGGTCACTGCTCATAAGGTGCAAGGTGGGAGCAAGCTTGAGCCGGAGACATTAATCGAAGAGAATACAGGATTCAACATATTTAATGTACTTGCAACTCGCCATAAGCAAGATGTGAAGTTTGTGGTAGCTCAAGAAACTCTATACAATGTTTTCTACGAATCAATGGATGAGACCTCATCTAAAGCTAGAAATAGTTATGATTTTGGCGAAGGTGATAAGGAGACTATTTTAAAGTCAGGACTTGCAAAGCTGGTATCGAAGCGTACAAATACAAGTTTTGCAAGTGAGTATCGTACGCTTGGTTTAACTGAAGAAGACAAATATATCAAAGAATATTTGGATAAGTCCGAAGAAACAATTGCAATAGTTAGAAACATTGCAGATTGGCAATCTATCCAGAAGCGCAAAACAGTAACAAAACCACCAATGTGGCAGCATAAGGATTGGAATGAGTTTAAAGAAGTAAGGTCAGAAAGAGCAAAAGCAGCAGGTACAATCATTGCAGGCTTTGCGCCAAATGGAGAGAAAACGGGTGATCAAGGCGTTCGAGCTTCATATAAACATTTAACGAACGAGGAGTATCGTTCTCAGTGTAAGAAAGCCTCATATGAAAGATTCAGAAAAAGGCTAATGCAGACAGGTATTAACTATATAACGCTTGAGAAGCATGCAAGCCAAATCTTAGACAAAGATAGTCAGCTTGATAAAGTGGAATGGCAGGAGAAGGAAAGCTTGTTGTTTGGTCAAGCAGAGTTTAAGGATTTAGTAGACGCGGTAGCTGCTGGCAATAGTTCAAGATGTAGACGAAGTTATCTATTAATAGAAAGCAATATTGCGACAAGAGAGCTTTCTATTGAAGAAAAAAAATCTGAGCAAGCTGAGTTAGAAGAGACAAGGCAAGAGTTTATTGATGCTATAGGCAACTGGAAGCATTTTAGAGAGAAGCTTGTGCCAGAATATTTGAACCGAATATATAAAGTAGATACAGGCGCAAGCGTTGATACAACGCTAGCAGGAGAAAAGGCTATAAAAAAATATGAGGAGCTAATAGCCAAATATGGAGCAGATAAAGCAGTTTCTATGGTGGAAAAGAATCCTAAGCTATTAGGTGATTTAAAAGGTTACGGTGTAGGTAAGCTATTTGGTTTAAATGATGATAGGAAGGATGCAATAGCACTATGCAAAAATCTAGGAAGACAATTAGGAGCATATAATAGGAGTGGTGAGATGGTAGAAGAATTTGAGGCAAAGATGCAGGAGGCAGATTTTGGCAGTAAATTATATGAATTATCTGAAGAGATAGAGAGTTTAAGGTCATTGCTACCTGAAGGGATTGATAAGAAGTTCTTAAATGAAGTGAGCTTAAAACTTAAATCCAGCAAAGATAATAATATAGATTGGCGTAACTTGCAGAAATCAGAATTGTTTGATTCAATCAGGTCAGAAATCTATATGCCGAAAGAAAGTGGTATTTTTGACGTATCTGATGCTCTGATTGTTGATATTGATAAAAGAGAAAAGACGGTCGGAGTTAAAGCCGAGACAGAGACTGTAGATAATGATAGCTTAAAAAGCTATTTGCAGGAACATAGCAAAGAGGCGAAGCCACAGCAATCTAAAGCAGCAGGTAAATCAAAGCACAAAGAGCCGTCAGATAATCTAAACAACGTAATTAACACAGTCAAACCAACTAAGCCAAGCAAACCACAATTAACATTTGCAGAGGTCAAGAGCGGATTAAGTCAGTCAGTCATCACAGATATATTCCATAGATATGGGCCTATGATGAATAATGATGCAAAGATAGAGAGAAAAGGCGATCAGTTAAAGCTAGGTTCTTTATATATGAGCGTAAGCGGAAGTAAGGCTGGTTTGTGGAATCGTTTTAGTAGAGACGGAAGTAAAGGGGATATATTTAAGTTTGTGGAAATGGCTACTGGATGTAGCAAGCATGAAGCATTAGAGATAGTGGCATCACATGCAGGAGTTGTGCCGAGTTTGAATAATAATGCAGCAGATAAAGCAGGCAATAGTGGAAATAGTAACAAGATTGAAGAGAAGGCTACCCAAGGTAAAAAATATAAATTTGATAACACCAACAATATAATAGGAAGAAAGTCAGATGTCTGGGCAGCCCATTTAACAGTGCCATCTTCTGCACCAAAATTCAAGCCGGAAAATGATTTATCTTTTTTAATTAAGCAAGGAAATGAAATCACAAGCACATATGAGTATAGAAATATCAATAATGAATTGCTTGGATATACCCTGCGCATAAGGGAAAAGAGCAGTGGAAGCAAGCAAGTATTACCTGTGGCATATTGTCACAATGAAGCACAGGGAAAATCACGTTGGCAGTTAAAAGGCATTAGTGATAATGGTACTAAGCCGATATACAAACTAGAGCAAATAGCTGCTAATCCAGAAAAGCCTATATTAATAGTAGAAGGCGAGAAGACTGCGGATGCAGCAAGCAAGCTTTTGCCAGATTATAATGTAGTTAGCTGGATAGGCGGAGCACAGGCAGTAAATAAAGTAGATTGGTCTAAATTAGCCAGTAAAGTAGTATCTATATGGCCAGATAATGACCAAGCGGGAATAGGGGCAGCAAGTAAGATAGCAAATCATATAGATTGTCAGAATGGATATAGTGGACTTGTATCTATAGTAGATACAGAAAAACTATTATTGCCAGAGAAGTGGGATTTGGCAGATGAGATACCAAGTACAAGTAATCTTAGCAAGATTGGTATTAACGGAGCTATAGAAGAAGCTAGAGTTAATAATAAGAATGTTGGTAATTTATTGGAAGTGAGCCAAGGTGTTGTAATTAATCTGGGAGGATTGAATAGGGTACTTGGCTCAATCGAGATGTTAACAGAAAGTAATAAACTAAGCAAGGACGAATACACATCAAAAACAATATATTCTAATAATATTGATGCTATTGCAACTGCTAGAGGTGTAGATTTAGGTAATACCAATGATCATAAGGAGTTTATTAAAGCTGTAAATGATGCAAGTTATGAGTATCAGTCTTTGCAAAGAGAATATGAGCAAAGACAATCACAGGGTCAGGAATCAGATCAGGCAAAGACGGCAAAAGGTCAGTTATGCTCTGATATTGTCAGAGACATATCAGTATTGCAGCAAGTGCAGTTGGGAGTTAGGGAGCTTACCGAAGCACATAGAGAGCATATAGAATCAGTAGTAAATAGTCAGCTAAAGGATATTAGCGATACAAGGCTAAATGATAGTGACAAGGAGATTATTGCTAATAATGTATATAGAATAGTTAATAGCAAAGAATGGAGATCAGAGCTTGATGCTAAGCAAGAACAATTAGCACATTCTATCAGAGTTAAATATACAGCTAAGACGATTGATGAGTTCTTGAGTAGCAATAATGATAAAGCAATATCAGATCTTGCTAATATCAGGAGTATTGGTATGGATGAGAGTGGGATATTTGCTGCATTCAAGGAAGATCACAACAAGGGGGTACAAGGATTAAAGGAACTATCAGATAAGGTAACAATAGCTACTGGTTTTGCAGCTGATAATAAAGCGGTGATTGATGAGGCTAAGAGGTTTGGATATGATGCAGATAATTCAGAGACTATTAGGTCTTTAGTTGGTATGGATAAGCAGGAAGCTAAAGACTATATATCATCAATAGGAAACGATGTAATAGAGAGGTGTATTAAAGAGAATTTGCAGCAGGGAGTTAAATCACCATTTGGATTTTCTGATTCATACGAAGATGCAAAAAAATCTATACGCAAAGAACAAGAATTTTTAAAGCAAGTAAGCAGCAAAATAGACCCAAAAGTCAATAGAGAAGGTTTTAAAGAAAGTACAATTAGATATATAGAAGCTGCTCTTGCAATTGGTCAAACTCCAGAGAATTTAGATAAATGCTTCAAGCTTAGTGATGAAATATTAGCTAAGGGGTTAGAGATTGAAGGTAGTCTTGCTAGTGGAATGCGTAACCAACGAAATATTAGTAACTTGCTAAAGGATTTGGAATATATAGCTAGAGTAAAGCCAGAGAGCCAAAGAACACAGCGAGAGCTTGATGCTAATAAGGTAGTCGATGATGATAAACAAAAGAAAGAACAGATTCATTTTAAAGGTAAGTATAGTGCTTCAAAATTCGTAGAAAAACTAAAGGAGCAAAATCTTCAAGACTGTGCAAGAGGTCTTGGTCATAAAAAACATCTTGATCTTATGGCTAAAAAAGAAGATGTAATGAGTAAAATAGATGAAGCGTTATCTCGATCTGATGAATTTGGTTTTAGTTCAGATCAAAACAATACATTGCTGGAATA
Organism: Rickettsiaceae bacterium; assembly: GCA_965211855.1. Taxonomy (GTDB): domain Bacteria; phylum Pseudomonadota; class Alphaproteobacteria; order Rickettsiales; family Rickettsiaceae; genus Megaera_A. The sequence goes on along the minus strand of CBDBTV010000016.1, from coordinate 116,463 downwards.
CACTAACAAAAGAGATATAAACCCGAACTGTGGATAAGCGATTTCATTTTATAAATTGTTCTAAAGATGGCTTATCAGTACGAAGCTGATAGTTTATTAGTCCAGCAAATAAGTGACAAAATGCATTTATTGGAGATCTATGTCTACTATGTATCAAGGTGTTTAACGACTTTATAGATGAGAAGATTGTTTCTATAAATGGACGTTTCATTAACATCATTTTATCATTTATATCCATTAGACAATTCTTCATATTTTTTCTGATTTTAGTGATTAAAGTTGTACCCTGTTCAAATAATTCAGTGAATAATTTTTTGGAGATATAACCTTTATCACCAATAAGTTTGCAAGAGATATCTTTTAGCATTTGCTTTACTGGAGACCTGTCATCTACATTCCCGCTAGTAACATGCATGCGTACAATTTCTCCGTGACTATTAAAAATAAAGCGCAACTTAAAGCCAAAGAACCAACCAGTTGAAGTCTTACCTTTTCCAGCTAAGTCTTTAAAAACTTTATGACGTTTCTCTCACAGCCTATGGCATACAACCATTGGAGTAGAGTCGATAAACATGTATTCAGTTATCTTACCCTCAAGGGATTTTAACATGCATAATACAGCAGGAAAGGCTAGCTTTATCAATGATATAAAGCGATCATAATGGACTAAGTAATTGAATAAATTTCTGTTATTTCTCATAAGTTCTAAGTAAAAATATTTAAAGCAAGCCATACCAGATTGATGGAAAGCTATTAAGATTGTTATTATCTCCGATAAGCTCATACTGCTTGGTCTATTACGTTTTCTTAAACCGCTAGTAAGAAGAGACTTTTTGTACCAATTTTCAAATCCTTTATAAAAATCATCGACAAAGCAGAACAAAGTATCGTAGTCTATATTCATTGGGGTACTCTTTAGTTGTTTAAAAAAGCCAGAATACCCCAATACCAACTACTATGCAGCTTTTTTGTTATCCATAGTTCGGGTGAGATATAAGTAAAATGCTTGAGTCTATTAATTGTTATAGAGAGACTAAAGAATTTAAAAACAATGTTAATGATTTATCTAAATATGCATAACCAGAGCATCTCAAAACATGTTTAGATGTTTTTAAAGAAAAAGGCATTTCCGCAATGAAAGAAAGTACAATAGTATCTGGGGTCCATTTAAACAAAGGTACACAAAGTACCACGGGAAATTTCTGGAGCCGTGGAATGGTTTCATTTTGCAGTAATTTTATACCTCCCATTTATCAATAGCTTCACGCAGCGATTTTCGGGGATAAAATTCCTATAGAATCCTTGCGCTTTTCTTCAGAGAAGTCGTATTCACCAAGCATGTTGATATGCGCCCAACTCATGATAGAATGCCTAGAAATAACACTCCGCAACTGTTCTTTTTTATTACCATCACTCATATATTTTAGTTTATGGGTAAGGTAAAGATAGTTCCAACAAATAATACAATTTTTGATTAATCGATTGCATGTTTCAGCAATTTCTTGATCCTCTTTTTCAGCTTGCACAAACTCACGGGGACTTCCAACAGCTACAGCACGAGTGAAACGATTTGCTAATTCTATCTTGTTTAGTTGTTTTTCTATTGCCTGCCGTAATTCCACTTCATCTAGATAACGTAAAATAAACAAGGATTTTATAATCTGACCAAAGGCTTTGATGGTCTGATATAGAGCGTGTTGCTTTGAATAAGAATTAAGTCGTTGAAATATATCTGAAGCTGTATTCTCCTTTAGCTTAATAGTTGCAACTAAACGCAGTAAATCATCCCAGTTTTGGTGTAGAAGTTTTTCATTAACATAGTGATCTGGTGTAATTTTCCAGCCTTTTCTTTTCTCTTTACTGTGATGCCTGAATATATAAAGTTTTTTATTTTTCAAGCCCTTTAGTCGCGGAGCAAAAGAAAATCCGAGCATATGGGTTAGGCCAAAAATAGCTTCACTATAACCATGCGTATCTGTTGAATGAATATCGCTTTTGACAACATCATTACGCATAAGGCCATCAATCACATAGGTGCTCTCACGGTCAGATGCGCTAATCATAGTAGAGTGCCATAGAAAATGACGTTCATCAATAAAAGAGTAAGCACTTACTCCTTTTCCTTGTCCAAAATATTTAAATGAACGGCTGGCTAATAGAGATTCAGTACGCACTTCAAATTTCTGTCCATCACTGGCGGTATGCAGCTTATCTTCGTTGTTACGGTAGATATTAGGTAATTCCATTTTATCCATCAGCATCAATACCTTGTCATTTGCTTCACGAATATTTTCCAACGAAAAACGCCAATTAACACTGTGATCTAGCTCATTCTCACTAACATGGGAAGATATTCTCGCCATTTTACGCACTCCTATTCCACAGCCAAGACCGATAGTAGAAGCCAATAAGGCTGGACGTGAGGTAAATTGTGAGGCGTGAGTCTGTTGCCAATGTTCAAAAGCCGATAACATATCGGAATGATGATGCACCGTTTCCAATATTTCAGCCAGTGATATATAGTGACGTTTGGGGAACCAGGCTTGTAATGGATCAGTTTCCTGAGGATCAAGTGGAGGAGTTTTTACAAAGAATGACCCATCCGCTTTAAAGCTTAGATGCTCATTTTCTATAGCTCTAGCATTGGTGGATTGATATTGCTTATAAAGCGACTGATCGAGTTGCTTTAATACAGCTTTAGAATCAAGTAAATTGAGTAACCCAGCACGCTCTAAAAGTTGATTCTTTTCTTCTTTCCATCGCTCCACACTGATCATATATTCATCCAATGGACGATATTTATAGGAGTGAGCTAGGTTTAGTTTGCCAGATTTGATTGCAGATGCCACATGTTTAAACAGAAAAACTTTATACAACGAGATACGGAATGTTCCATCTTCTCTATAGAGTGCTTTACGCTCTGGTTCATCCAGAAATCCTACTGGAGCTTGCTCGGTAATGTGACCATCTTTGATACGAAAATGCTCAACCGCTTCTATCAAAGATGATGTTTGTTGTTCAGCTTGAAGATTTAAAGCTTTCAATACTGAACTTAAACGATTTTGCAAACGCAATGATTTGCTTTCTTGTAGATCATATAAAACTGAATCAGTAGCTAAATCTACAAATTCCTTGCGGATATTGTTAATGTGAAGTGGCTTCTCACGATTTAGCGCTTTTTTGATGCGGCATATTTTCTCGCTATCTAAAACAGTATTATCATTTGCAATAATACGGACTTCCTGCATTACACTTAATACACCAGTTTCCAAATTTTGCATTAGTGTTTGAAATTGATTCTGTTGTATCCCTTGTTGCTCTAAGGCTTTGTCCTTACATTCATTAGTAATCGTAGTTTGGAATGCGGTTATAACATTCAGAAAAATATTAACTAAATTATCCTGCATACGGTAATATTGATGCACAACAAATGCAGAAGCATGAATATAACGATCTGCAGCTGAACGTCGCTGCATCTGGAATATTTGTGATCTCATTACACTCCCAGCATAATAGCGAATTCCAACTGAGTCTAATTCAAGAATGTCCAAGGTGTCTGATAATTTTTTGTATAACTCTGAGATTACATGAAAATCTTTTACACATTCTCGAACTTTGGTTGGTTTTGTAGATTGTGATAATTTTTTTAATAATGTCAATCGGTAGCTTTGACCTTCGTGATCTTGGGTAAATAAAGAATCTAACAATACGGATATATCAGGAGTTAGCTTCTTGTTCATACGTAACATTAATGTTTTTTTATGAGATTGTAGTGATTGGCGTATCAATTTGCATATACTTCCTGAATCGGGCAAAATGATACGTTTTTGAATCAAGATATCGCTACACCTATCAAAGATTAACCTTGGCTTCAAATAGTATGATGCCATCGAATCGATCTCACTCTTAATTACCTCCTGAGTATTTTTATTAAAAACTTGAAACCCATAATGTGCTGATATGATTTGTTGATGCCGTAACCGACTTGCTTTTTTGTAATCACTTGCAATAAACTCCAAATCAGAATAGTTGAGTACCTTTGCTACGGCAGCAATATCTCGTTCATGAAAATCTTGAGGTAGGAAGAATCTTTTTGCTGCTCTAAAATACCCGCACAATAATAAAAAACCTACCTGACTGATTGGATTTTTTAGGCTATACACTATATCCAATAATTTCTTCGAAAAGTCAAAAAACTGTTTACGTTGTATATGATCAAATAATGGTGGTTTATTAAAATGATACTGCTCTTGTGTAGTCAATATTTGCATTCTTGGCATGATTATACTCCCTCGTAAAAATAATTAGATTATAACTGTCCAAAAACGACCGGTTTTGGACATACTACATTCTAGTGTCCATAAATTATATTGACTTACTTTAGAACAGGCTTTATATTTAGTACAGCCTTTTTAATGCATTTTATAAAAATTATGTCCCGTACCTTTGCTTATGTTCGTGTTTCCAAAATGCAGCAAGAAACTGAAAATCAGATTAGAGAAATCGAATCAGCTGGATTTGCTATTCAGCCACATCGAATAATTACTGAAACAATATCTGGGTCCATGCCAATAGCTAGGCGCAAAGGATTTGCACTTCTATTAGATAAAATGGAAACAGGAGATGTGCTAATAGTCACAAAGATGGATAGATTAGGACGTGATGCTATCGATGTAAGCACCACTGTGACCAAATTAGAGACAATGGGAATCAGAGTTCATTGCCTAGCACTTGGAGGCGTTGATCTCACAAGCTCAGCTGGAAAAATGACCATGGGAGTAATCAATACCGTTGCTCAGTTTGAACGCGATTTATTGATCGAACGTACACAATCTGGGTTAGATAGAGCTAAATCAAATGGGAAAACTCTTGGTCGTCCAAATACTCTGTCGAAATCACAAAGAAAACAAACCATACAGCAAATCCAAGAAGGAAAAGCAATTGCTGCCATTGCAAGGCAATTCAATGTTAGCAGACAAACCATTATGCGGATCAGAGATACTCTTTACTCATAAATCCTCGTGATACTTCGTGTACCTTTATGGTGATGTTAACTACATCCTCTCGCGGTAAATGCTCTGATAGTTTAATCGATTATATCAGTTACAGTGTCACCAGTAACTTCGATACCGTCTAATACTTCCTCAATTTGAGGAGAGTGATTCGTAAAATAATGCCCGTTACCAGCAGCTAGTTTAAATATATATTCTCTAATTTCACATGGTAACATGATTAAGAAGGAAGAATCCCGCAGTACTTCTGTTTTAGTTGAAAAATGCTGGTTACCAGCCGTACAAATATTATTCAAATACAAGGCATTTTTAATTGCGAATTGTGATAGCTTGTCAAATGAAGATGTATCAAAATCATGACGCCCGTCATAGAGTTCTACCATGTTTTTATTAAATACTGTCATTAGATTTAATAGATTATGAAAATTCTCAAAACTATTTACATAATCAAATATAGTATTACTATATCCCAGGTCTAGGCTATGTTTTAAATTATATACGAAGTTTCCTAGTTCTCTTAAATCACTCTGTCTGGAAGAGAAATCATTATATGATGACATGTCAATGGAACCAGAAGTAACAAGAGTATTGCTGTTGTATATAGCTTCCTGGAGATTAGGAAATAACTCATGATCAGAACCATTCCCAATACCAAATATTTCTAATTGAATTAAAGAATGATTATTGAGGAATTCTATTAAGTTAGCAAAGTTTAAGGGATTGTCCATGCCCCAATCCTTAATTAGCGTGAGTTTTAGGATATTACTTCCTTTTAGAGCTTCATAAGTTGCTGAGTGCCTATCTGAAAGTATTTGCTCCTCTTCTTCTGGTGAGTCGTATACAATACGCTCTAAATCTCCATTTTCATTCTCATAATTTAGCTTTAGCGCAGATATATCTAGATCTTTTATAGATGAGGTTGCAATTTTTTCTAGTAATTCTAAATATTTGCCTTCTGAAAGAGTTGAGCAGTTTAGAGCTAAGCTGTTGTTTAATTTATTATTTGCCACTAGTGATATTAGAAGATTAGCATTTTTCGTATCAAAGTCATGACCGCTTATAGTAAGATTCTGTAAGTTTAGATTTTGAAGCAATGCGTATAGATCATCATTATCAAGATTAATGTTGTTGATTACTAAACCACGCAAGGAATTGGAATTTTCTTGAATTAATGTAATTAATGACTGAGCAAGTGCTTTTTCTTCCGCTTTATTGCCAACCAAATCTTCTTCTATAATAAGATTCTGAAATATTATAGCTGCAACTTTCTTACCATCAAAATAATTTTGGAGTTTTCCAATTTTCTCAACAGAAATTGTTCCTTCAATAATTACGCTTATTATATCACTGTCAGAGGGAGAAAAAAACTTGAATTGTTCGATCGATAGAGTGTCATCATATTGAGTTTTCATAAACTTGTAGAAACCTTTTTAATTAAAAAGTAATTAGTCTATTTTAATTAAATTAAAATTATTGCCAATGTTTTTTCATAAAAATACTATGATTTTGATATATATCAGATTCCAATTTTATAGATTCTATGGGAATTTTGCTCCTGGAAATCGATTCCTGAAGCTTTTGATAAATGGGAGGTATAAAATTACTGCAAAATGAAACCATTCCACGGCTCCAGAAATTTCCCGTGGTACTTTGTGTACCTTTGTTTAAATGGACCCTATATAGTTGATAGAAATTTTTAAGGTAACCACCCAGAATTTTGAATTTTCTAGGTTCTATGATATGCAAATCGGAAAGGTTGAATGTAGTGTATAAGGTGGAGGTGTTTGGGAAGCCTCCATCTTTATATTAGGCATATTTAGATTTTATGCTTCTTCAACAAAATTCTCTTTGATAGTTTTGAGACCTATTTTTTCAAAGGCAATTTCCAAGCTATCACCATTTTTTCTAACAATAATTCCATTGCCAAATTTTTGGTGATGTACTTTGTTACCTGGTTTTTTTCCAGAATTATCAATTTTATTATTTTTTCTTGTCTTTATGGTTTGCATGGAAAAATTATGTTTTGATCCCATGTAGTTTAGCTTATTAGTTGATGAACTACGTATACATAAATTATCTGGTATTTCGCTTAAAAATCTTGAGGGTATAGAATTAATTATTTCTGCGAAAACTCTTCTGCTTTCTGCGTATGTAATACATAAATCTTTTTTAGCACGCGTAATTCCGACATAAGCAATTCTTCGCTCTTCTTCTAAGCCTTTTTCTCCTTCTTCCGATAAAGCCTTTTGGTGAGGGAATATATTCTCTTCCCATCCTGGTAAGAATACAAAATCAAATTCGAGTCCTTTTGCAGCATGTAGAGTCATTATTTTTACTGTGCCACCAAAATCAGTTTCAAGAGATTCGTTATCCATTATTAAACTAGAATGTTCTACAAATTCTGTGATATTATCAAACTCATCAATTGCTCGTAGCATTTCATTTATATTTTCTATTCTTCCTCTAGACTTTTCTGTCTTTTCAGCTTTAAGAATGTTTAGGTAGTTTGATTCCTCTAAAATAAATTTAGTTACATCAAATGCAGATTCGTTTGCATATTTTTGTCCAGAAAGGGTAATTAGATCTACAAAATCACTAAGACTTTCTTTTGTTTTGCCTTTGAACTTATTTTCATCGATCATTTTCTTTAGTCCTGCGAAAACAGATATCTCATTCTCACTCGCAAAATCTTTTATTTTTTTTAGAGTAACATTTCCTATGGATCTCTTTGGAACATTAATAATTCTTTCTAGTGCAAGATTATCATTTGCATTAATGCTCAAACGAATGTAGGCAAGTACATCACGAATTTCCATTCTTTCATAAAATCGCATGCCACCAATAATTTGATATGGCAGTGCATTGCTTATAAACACTTCTTCAAATGCTCTAGTTTGAAAACCTGCTCTGACGAGTATAGCAATTTGATTTGCATTATATTTCTGAGTTTTTATATAACTTTCTACTTCTGTAGATATGAATCTTGCTTCCTCTTTATCATTCCAACAAGAAATAATTCGTATTTTTTCTCCTTCCTTTCTATCAGTCCAGAGCTTTTTTCCATGTCTATTCTTGTTGTTTACAATAATATTAGAGGCTGCATTTAAAATAAAAGGTGTAGATCGATAATTTTGTTCTAGTTTAATTATCTTAGCATTTGGGAAATCTTGTTCAAAACGCAGTATATTTTTTACTTCTGCTCCACGCCAGCTATATATTGATTGATCATCATCTCCTACACAGCATATATTTTTATGCTTGCTGGCAATCATTCTCGCCCAAACATATTGCACTGCGTTTGTATCCTGATACTCGTCTATCAAAATATATTTAAATTTATTTTGATAATGCTCTAGAATATCTGGATTTTGAATTAGAATTTGATTGCAATAGAGAAGCAAGTCACCAAAATCAAGTGCATTTGAGTCATGCATTTGTTTTTGATATTCAGAATATATTGAGCTGGCAATTTTATGAGCAGGTGAGTGAAAATCCGATTCAGAGAGCTTTTCTGATAATAAACCTTGATCTTTCCATCTAGAGATAATTATATGGATCATCTTAGGAGGATACTGCTTTACATCAACATTATTCTGTAATGCTATGTTTTTAATAAGCTTTATCTGATCATCTTGACTTATAATTGTGAAATTACTTGTAAGTCCAAGATCAAGGAGACTTACGTGTGATCTAAGCATTCTGGCAGCAATTGAATGAAATGTCCCAATATTAAGTCCATCAGCATGAATCAGATTATTAACTCTCTCTTGCATTTCACGTGCAGCCTTATTCGTAAAAGTAACAGCTAAGATATTTGAAGGATATGCTATATTCTGCTCAATGATATGTGCAATTCTACTAGTTAGAACTTTTGTTTTTCCTGTACCTGCGCCTGCTAGAACTAGAAGAGGACCTTCTGTTTGATTGACCGCATCTAATTGTTGAGGATTTAATGTTTCTGATAAAGATTGTTCTATATCCATAAATTATAAGTACCAATTTTCTGCTTAATCATAGCTTAGGAAATAATATAGGTTCTTTTGTATTGAGTCGAGTATTATGATAATTTATTTGATACTAATTTTCATTGCAAATTATATATCTGAACTTTGCAAGATTTGTCTGTGCTCAAGTATTTATATGCGCTCCGAAGCCTTAGACTGAAATTTAAATCTCTAATTTGAAATAACAATTGGTATTAGATTATGACAGATAGAAAATTTTTACTCTATCTTTTATGAAAATTATTTATTATAATCGGCCTTCAAGATAATCATTGATGTATTTTGATATGAGCACACAAGCATTTCATAAGCAACAAGCACTAGAAAAGAAAAGAAGTTCTGCCTTGCTTGGAGGCGGGGTAAAAAGAATCTCAGCACAGCATGGAAAAGGAAAGCTTACAGCAAGAGAGCGAATAGAAGTATTACTTGATCCAGATAGTTTTGAAGAAACAGGGATGTTTGTTGAACATCGTTGTGATAATTTTGGAATGAAAAGTAAGAAATTCTCTGGTGATGGTGTGGTAACTGGCCATGGTACTATAAATGGTCGTCTAGTATTTGTTTATAGTCAGGATTTTACAGTTTTAGGCGGATCTCTCGGCGAATATCACGCAAAAAAAATCTGTAATCTAATTGACTCGGCAATTGAAGTTGGCGCTCCTGTAATTGGTATAAATGATTCTGGTGGGGCAAGGATACAAGAAGGTGTTGATGCTCTTGGTGGTTACGGCGAATTATTCCATAGAAATGTAAAAGCTTCTGGAGTTGTGCCTCAAATTACACTTGTTATGGGACCATGTGCGGGTGGAGCAGTATATTCTCCAGCTTTGACAGATTTTATTTTTATGGTGAAAGGTTCATCATATATGTTTGTAACTGGTCCTGATGTTGTTAAAACTGTTACTGGTGAAGAGGTAACACAAGATAAGCTGGGTGGTGCTAAGGTCCATACGGCAAAGTCAGGTGTAGCAGATCTATCATTTGAAAATGATATAGAGATTTTGCTTGAGACAAGAAGGTTTTTTAACTTCTTGCCACTATCAAATCGTGATAATTTACCAATAAGATCAACTAGAGACCCGGCTGATAGAGTTGATATGTCTTTAAATACTCTGGTTCCAACAATTCCTAATAAACCCTACGATATGAAGGAGTTAATAGAGCGTATAGTTGATGAAGGAGAGTTTTTTGAGATCCAACCAGATTATGCTAAGAATATTTTGATTGGGTTTGGCTATATGGAAGGTGCTCCTGTGGGTTTTGTCGCAAATCAGCCATTACATTTAGCGGGTTGCTTGGATATAGATTCATCAAGAAAAGCGGCGCGCTTTATAAGATTTTGTGATGCTTTTAATATACCAATAGTAACTCTTGTGGACGTTCCTGGTTTTTTACCTGGTGTTGAGCAAGAATATAATGGAATCATTAAACATGGAGCGAAGCTTTTATATGCTTATGCGGAAGCTACAGTGCCGAAAATTACCATCATTACAAGAAAAGCTTACGGTGGAGCTTATATAGTGATGAATTCAAAACATCTTAGAGGTGATTTGAATTATGCCTGGGTGAATTCTGAGATTGCTGTAATGGGAGCAGAGGGTGCTGCTGAAATTATTTTCCGTGAAGATAGTAAAGACCCTGAAAAGAAGCAGGAGAAGATAGATGAGTATAAACAAAATATTACTTCTCCATTTATTGCTGCATCGCGTGGATATTTAGATGATATTATTAAACCACAAAATACGCGTTGGAGAATTTGTAAGGGATTGAAATATTTACGAACTAAAAAAGTAAATATGCCTTGGAAAAAACATGATAATTTACCGTTATAAGAGTTGACAATGAGTAAGCCATTATTTGAAAAAGTATTAGTTGCTAATAGAGGTGAGATTGCACTTCGTATCATGAAGACGTTGCGTCTGATGGGAATTAAGTCTGTGGCAATATATTCTGAAGCTGATACAAATTCCGATCATGTACAATATGCAGATGAAGCATACTATATAGGAAATTCGCCAGCTACAGAAAGTTACCTCTCAATAAAAAATATTGTTAGTGCGATAAGATTAAGTGGGGCCCAAGCTGTTCACCCTGGATATGGATTTTTGGCAGAAAATTCTCAGTTTGCCAATATACTTAAAAGGGAAGGTATCACTCTTATTGGTCCAAGCGCAAAAGTTATCAAGAAGATGGGTGATAAGATTGAAGCTAAGAAAATTGCTATTGATTCTGGCGTGAGCACTGTTCCTGGTTATATGGGAACTATAAATAATCTTGAGCAAGCTAACCAAATTGCTGGTGATATTGGCTTCCCTGTGATTATTAAAGCAGCTGCAGGTGGCGGTGGACGTGGTATGCGTGTTGTTGAGAATGAGAAGCAAATGGAAAAAGCTTTTGAATCAGCAAAGTTTGAAGCAGAAAATTGCTTTAATGATAGTAGAGTTTTTATTGAAAAACTTATTGTTGCTCCTAGGCATATTGAAATTCAACTAATAGCTGATCAATTTGGTAATGCGTTATGTTTAGGTGAGCGTGAATGTTCTATACAAAGGTACCATCAAAAAGTTATTGAAGAAGCGCCAAGCTCATTTGTTGATGAAGAGACTCGTCAAAAAATGTACGCGGAAGTTGTTGCCTTATCAAAAAAGGTGGGGTATTTCTCTGCAGGTACTGTCGAGTTTATGATGGATAATGACAAGAATTTTTATTTTCTTGAAATGAATACTAGGCTCCAAGTTGAGCATCCAGTAACGGAGTTAATTACTGGTTTTGATTTGGTTGAGCAGATGGTTAGAATTGCTGCGGGTGAAAAACTATCTTTCACTCAGGAAGATGTGAAGCTGAATGGTTGGGCTATTGAGTGTCGAATTTGTGCTGAAGACCCAACACGAGGATTCTTACCATCAAGTGGTAGGATTTTAGAGTATCATGAGCCTCCGAAAAGCGCTAATGTCAGGATTGATAGTAGTATTGGGGCTGGTGGAGAAGTTAGTATGTTCTACGATGCTATGATAGCAAAATTATGTACTTACTCTGAAACTAGAGAAGAAGCAATTGAGTTAATGAAAAAATCATTAGGCTCATTTATTATACACGGTTTATCTCATAATATTAGTTTTCTTGAGGCTCTGATTCACCATGAGCGCTTCGGAACTGGTGATATTCATACTGGATTTATCGACGAAGAATATCCCGATGGATTTTCTGGTGCAAAGCTAACTTCAGAAATTAATGAAGTATTTCTATCTACTGCAATTCTTGCATTCTTGACTGAGCAGAAAAGGGCTGTTTCTCTACCAAATCAGTTGACTGATCAGTCAAATAAAATTGGTACTAGATGGATTGTAACTATTGATAAAGGTCAATTTCCTGTAATGATTAAACCTGTCGAAGACGGATACAATATAAGACACGGGTCAAGTAGGTTGACTATAAAAAGTAATTGGAATATCGGAAATCCTTTAATTGCTGCTATTATCAATGGTCAGAAAGTAAATATCAAAGTTGAGCGTATTTCTACTGGGTATAGGCTGACATATTCTGGAATAACTGTTGATACTTATGTTCGTTCACCAAGAATGTCAGAGCTTGAAGCTTTAATGCCTGATCGAGGTAGTGATGATGATCAATCGGAACTTGTCGCTCCATTATCTGGTCAAATTGTTGGAATAAGTGTGGCTGAAGGGGATAGTGTTGTTCCTGGACAAGAGCTAGTAGTTTTAACTGCCATGAAAATGGAAAACATAATTACTGTAGAAAGAGCTTGTAAAGTTTCTAAAATTATTGTGTCTGAAATGGATAGTGTTTCAAGTGGCCAGGTTTTAATTGAATTTGAATAGACGTTTTTAATGAGTACAAATATTATTCATTTTAAGACTCTAGAGGCTAGGTGATCTGTTATTTCAGTATTAACTGATATTGGTGACTTTTTTTGTAGTAAAATACTTGCAACCTATAGGGAATCATATGTTATTTCCATCGCTTGTAAGAAGTGAAGGGTAGTACTTCTATTCGTATAATAATTATCTCTGCGAATATTTCTGTCATTGTGAGAAGTGAAGTGACGCGTCAATCTATCAGTTCAATCAGATAGGTGAGTTTTGGTAAGGAGTCTGTATGTTGATCTTTATCATGATAAAGTTTGTCACGTGTGCTAAGATAGTAGTTGTGATCTAGTCAAAAAATAACCTGGATTTATAATATATAAGTTATTAGAGTTTATGGGTGATATTATTTCTAAAATTGTTACTTTAACTATGCAATCTATTCGACTTTGTAAGAATATTCTAGTTTCTATATATAATTGTAGATTTGAGTTATTGTCAAAAGTTAAACTAGTATTACTATATTTATTCCTTTTTCTTGCTGTTCCTGGTGTGGCTATTTGTAAGTTGACGTCTCAACCCGAGCAAGAAGAGAGAATGTTTCTCAGAATGACAATAAACGTTGCATACTACACCAAAGTTGCAATTTTAGTTATGTTATACTATATGTACGAAGGATGATTCCTAGTTATTAGCCGAAATCTTAATTTTCTTTTTTGGTGGAATATATAAACTTTCATTTTCTTCATTAAAACTGTCACTAAGTTCCATTATTCCGACATAATAACTTCCATTTTTCACAAGGCTAATGATTGACCAGCCATTTTGCATGTCTTCATTAATTTTTTCTTGTTCAGGACTATTTTCAGTGAATGATACTAGTTTTTGTTGTAGATTATTTTTATTCATAATTTAATTAAAACAGCAAAATAAAAGTTAATGTTTGTTTATATATATATATCATATAAAAAATGTTAAAAATTGCAAGCTAAATATAATATCAGTCTATAAAAATTTTAAAGTTATTTTGTATATTAATGATATAGATATAAAATAATTATCTATATAGTTGTGAATTAAAGTTAGGAATTATAATCAAATAAAGTATAATCTTATTATTGTTTTGATTATAATAGCTCGTTTATTGACAATGATGATGTTGCGTATTATGGTCCCATCTTTATATGATAAAATTAAGTTTAGAATATGTTTGAACAAGGAAAATATAAGCTAAAGCCTGCTGACTACATAGAATCATTTGAGAAGATGTTGCTTATTAGGCGCTTTGAAGAGAAGTGTGGGCAATTCTATGGTATGGGTATGATTGGTGGTTTTTGTCACTTATATATAGGACAAGAAGCAGTGATTGCTGGAATTCAAAAAGCAAAACAAAAAGACGATAGTACGATTACAAGTTATCGTGATCATGGTCACATAATTATGTCAGGTATTGATCCAAAATTTGTTATGGCTGAACTCACTGGTAGAGCTTCTGGGTGCTCAAAAGGAAAGGGTGGATCAATGCATATGTTTAATAGTGAAGGGAAGTTTTACGGTGGTCATGGTATTGTTGGTGCTCAAGTACCAATAGGTACAGGCTTAGCATTTGCTGAAAAATATAATGAAACAAAAAATATATGTTTTACGTTTTTAGGTGATGGGGCAGTAAACCAAGGTCAAGTTTATGAAGCATTTAACATGGCTGCCCTTTGGAAATTACCAGTACTATACGTAATTGAGAATAACGAATATTCCATGGGCACTTCATTATCTCGCTCAACTGCAATGACTGATCTATATAGAAAAGGTGAATCGTTCGGTATTCCAGGAGTGCAAGCAGATGGAATGGATATAGATTCTGTTTATAATGCAGCTCTTCAGGTTGCAGCTCACGTGAGAAAAGGTAATGGTCCGGCAATTATTGAGGTTAAGACCTATAGATATCGTGGACATTCAATGTCAGATCCAGCTAATTACCGTACTAAGCAAGAGGTAGAAGAATATAAGCAGAAAGATCCGGTTGCAGCTGTGAAAAAGCTAATTCTTGATAATTCTTACGCAAGCGAAGATCAAATCAAAGATATTGAAAAGAAAGTTAAAGCAAATATTGCTGAAGTTGCAGAATTTGCAACAAATGAGCCTCTTCCAAGTGAGGATGAGCTATATACAGATATATATAAATAGGATTAATTATGGCAGAAATTACAGTACGAGAAGCTTTGCTTCAAGCCATGCAGGAAGAAATGCGAAATGATAAAAATGTTTTTGTGATGGGTGAAGAAGTCGCAGAATATCAAGGCGCATATAAAGTAACTCAAGGTCTCCTGGAAGAGTTTGGTTCAAAGCGTGTTATTGATACACCAATAACTGAGCATGGTTTTGCAGGTCTTGCGGTTGGTGCGGCTTTTGCAGGTCTAAGGCCGATTGTTGAATTTATGACTTTTAATTTTGCTATGCAAGCATTTGATCAGATTGTAAATTCCGCTGCAAAAACTAATTATATGTCAGGTGGTCAGCTTGGTTGTCCAATTGTTTTTCGTGGGCCAAATGGTGCTGCAGCCAGAGTTGCAGCTCAACATAGCCAAAACTATGCGGCAACTTATGCACATATTCCGGGTTTAAAGGTCGTTGCTCCTTATAGCGTAGAAGATAGTAAAGGTTTACTTAAAAGTGCAATTAGGGATGATAATCCAGTTATTTTTCTAGAAAATGAAATAATGTACGGTCAGAGCTTTGATGTTCCTGATAGTGTAGAGCCAATTGAAATTGGTAAAGCTAAGATCTTAAGGGAAGGAGAAGATGTAACAATTCTTGCTTTTTCAATCCAAGTTGGTTTGGCACTTCAAGCTGCTGATATATTAGCTGATGCTGGAATTAGTGCAGAAGTTATTGATCTTAGGACTATAAAACCTATTGATGAAGAAGCGATAATTGAATCTGTAATGAAAACAAATAGATTAGTTGCAGTTGAAGAGGGCTTCTTTTTTGCTGGAGTTGGTGCGACTATAGCTTCAATTGTTATGAAGGACGCTTTTGACTATTTAGATGCTCCAGTTGAAGTTGTTGCTGGTAAAGATGTGCCTTTGCCTTACGCAGAAAATTTAGAAAAAATGTCGCTTCCAACTACTGAGGAAATAGTTGAAGCTGCAAAACGCGCTTGTTATAGAGAAGATAATTTATAAAAGGTAGATAAATGCCAGTAAAAATTTTAATGCCTGCCTTGTCACCAACGATGGAGCACGGTAATCTTGCAAAATGGATTAAAAAAGAAGGTGATACAGTTTCTGCAGGTGAAGTTATAGCAGAAATTGAAACAGACAAAGCAACAATGGAAGTTGAGGCCGTTGATGAAGGTGTTCTCGGCAAAATAGTCGTACAAGAATGGGCTCAAGAAGTTGCTGTTAATTCTTTAATTGCTGTTTTATTAGAAGAGGGAGAAGATGCATCTGCTATAGATGACTTTGTAGCGAAGAATAGTGCCTCCGCGCCCGCGCCGGCTGCAAAGCAACCTGAAACTGAAAGTAAACCAGCTCCAGCTGCAGCACCAATGCCTTCTGCTCCTCCAGCTAAAGCAGAACAAAAAATAGTAAGGCAAAGACCAGCAGGTAGAATTTTTGCATCGCCCTTAGCTCGCAGAATCGCTAGTAATGAAGGGATTAGTCTTTCTTCAATAGTTGGTACAGGTCCACATGGTAGAATAGTCAAAGCGGATGTACTGGCAGGTGGCAGCGCAAGAGGGAGAGTGCAAAGACACCCACAGGAATATAATTTAGTACCAAATAATAATATGCGCAAAGTAATCGCAAAACGTTTGGTAGAATCAAAGCAAACAGTTCCACATTTTTATTTATCAATTGAGTGTGCTATGGATTCTGTTCTTGAAGCAAGGAGCCAAATTAATGCAAGTTTTGGCGATGATAAGTCAAAGAGATTATCGGTAAATGATTTTGTGATTCTAGCAACAGCAAAAGCATTGAAAGATGTGCCTGAGGCAAATGCTAGTTGGAGCGATGAAGCAATAATGATGTATAATAATATTGATGTTTCAGTAGCTGTTGCAATTGATGGTGGTTTGATTACGCCAGTTATTAGAAATGCTGATCAAAAGGAGATTACAAAAATTTCATCTGAGATGAAAGATTTGGCAAAAAGGGCAAGAGAAAATAGCTTAAAACCAGAAGAGTTTCAAGGTGGTGGATTTAGTATCTCAAATTTAGGAATGTATGGAATTAAGAATTTTAATGCGATAGTTAATCCTCCACAAGGGTGTATTTTAGCAGTTGGTGCTAGCAGCAAAAGAGCAGTGGTAATTGATGATCAAATTGCGATGCGAACAATGATGGATGTTAGCATTTCCTGCGATCATAGAGTAGTTGACGGAGCTGTTGGTGCATTATTTTTGAATGCATTCAAAAAATATATTGAATCACCTGTATTAATGTTTATTTAAGAGCGATTTATGGAAAATTTTGATGTAGTTGTTTTAGGTGGTGGTCCTGGTGGTTATGTTGCAGCGATTCGTGCTGCGCAGTTAGGGCAAAAAACCGCAGTAGTTGAAAGAGAACATTTAGGCGGCATATGTTTGAATTGGGGATGTATTCCGACAAAAGCCTTACTAAAATCAGCTGAACTATACCAAAAAATGCTTCATGCTGAAGAGTATGGCATTAAAGCTCAAAATGTTGAGTTTAATATTGAAAAAATTGTTGAAAGGTCAAGGGGTGTATCATCTAAGTTAGTTGGTGGTATCGCTGGGCTTTTAAAGAAAAATAAAGTTACTGTTATCAAGGGTGAAGCTAAATTTGAAAATTCAAAGCAATTAATTATAGATGGTAAAACTCAAGTTAAGGCTAAGAACATCATTATTGCAACTGGTGCAAGAGCTAGAATATTAGATGGTTTTGAACCAAATGGAAAAAATATATGGACTTACAGAGAAGCTTTAGTTCCTAAATCCACGCCAAAATCAATGGTAGTTGTAGGATCGGGCGCAATAGGTATTGAGTTTGCGTGTTTTTATAATGCGCTAGGAGCTGATGTAACTGTTTTAGAAGCGGCGGATAGAATACTTCCAGTGGAAGATGAAGAAATCTCTAAAATGGCCAGAAAATCTTTTGAATCTAAAGGTATAAAATTTAAAACAGGTGTTAAGCTAATATCTCAAAAAGCGAGCGAATCTGGTGTTTCTGTCCATTTTGAACATACTGGTAAAAAGGAAAAAGTTGATTCTGAAATATTATTAATGGCTGTCGGAATTGTTGGAAATACTGAAAATATTGGACTGGATAAAACTAAGGTGAAACTTGATCGTGGGCATATTATAACGAATGGAGTGATGCAAACATCAGATAGCGGAGTTTATGCAATTGGTGATGTGGCTGGAGCTCCATGGCTTGCTCATAAAGCTAGTCATGAGGGGATTATTGCGGCCGAAAATATTGCGGGTAAAAAGCCACATAAAATGACTAAAACAAATATACCGGGTTGTACTTATTCTAGTCCTCAGATTGCAAGTGTAGGATTAACAGAAAAGGCTGCAATTGACGCAGGTCATACTATAAAAGTTGGTAGGTTCCCATTTTATGCAAATGCAAAAGCTCTGATAGTTGGTGATGGAGAGGGGCTAGTTAAGACAATTTTTGATGCAAAAACTGGCGAAATGCTTGGTGCTCATATGATTGGTTCTGATGTTACAGAACTTATTCAAGGTTATGTGGTTGCAAAGGAAATGGAAGGTACTGAAATAGATTTAATGAATACTATTTTCCCACATCCAACATTATCTGAAATGATGCATGAATCAGTATTGCAGGCCTTTGATAAGCCAATACATATTTAATTTATTAAAAGGTAGATAAATGCCTAAAATTATAGAATTATCACTATCGTTAAATGCTAAACTATGTCATGATTTAGCAGGATCTATTGGTACTGTAGATAATTGTTTAAGCTTAATTGAAAATGATAATGAGGAGATTAGTAATCAAGCAAAGGAACTAGCTGTAGTTGAATCTGCAAACTTAGTCAAAAGAATTAAGTTCTTTAGAACTGCATATGGTCTCTCAGAAGGAGAAAATAAGTTTAGTCTGGTCAATTTATCTAAACTACTTCAAGACTTTTTTGTGGATACTAATACAAAGCTTTCGATAGAGTATGCAACAGGCGTAATATATATTAATTCAATGACAGCTAAGGCTATAATATGTTTGGCAGTTATTGCAGGTGATGCTGCAGTTTCAGGTGGGGAAGTCATGATTTCTATTCCAGAATCAGATGAAACTCCAATTATCATAAAATCTACTGGAAAAAATATTGTAATTAAAGACAGTAGTTTGAATGTATTAAAGGGAGTTCCAAGAATTCCTGTTGCAGTGGGTAATTGCCGCGAGCATTACATTAATGCGATATGCGCTCATAGAAATTATGAGCTAAAAGTTGTAAAATCTACAGATTCGTTGGAATTTAGAATGAATAAAAAATAGCGAGGTTAATATGAGTGAATACAGAATAGAGACTGATTCTATAGGTGAGATTAAAGTTGAAGACAAGTATTATTGGGGCGCTCAAACTCAGAGGTCAATTAATAATTTTAAAATAGCAGGACAAAAAATGCCAATGGAAATGGTAAGGGCTCTAGCTATTTTAAAAAGATCAGCTGCCAAGGTGCATTCTGATATCGCGGTTCTAGATAAAGATATTGCAAGCGCAATCATTAATTCAGCTGATAGAGTTTTGGGTGGAGAATTTGATAATAATTTTCCGCTAGTCGTATGGCAAACAGGCTCGGGTACTCAGTCAAACATGAATATGAATGAGGTACTTGCAAGTATATCTAATGAAAAACTTACTAGTAAAAAAGGTGGTAAATCCCCAGTTCATCCAAATGATCATGTTAATATGGGGCAATCTTCAAATGATGTGTTTCCAACAGCGATGCATATTGCAACGGTGGTTAGTGTTAATGAAAAACTTATTCCAGCACTAAAGAAAATTCATAAAAGCCTTGAGAAGAAGGCAAAAGAATGGAAATCAATTGTAAAAATTGGACGTACACATTTGCAAGATGCAACGCCAGTTACTCTAGGTCAGGAATTTTCAGGTTATGCTAAGCAAATAGAATTTAATCTAGAGAGAGTTAAAAAGTCGCTTGAGAACGTGCATTTTTTAGCTCAAGGTGGTACGGCTGTTGGAACAGGCATAAATTGCAAGCCAGGATTTGCTGAGAAATTTGCCGAGGAAGTATCAAATTTCACAGGTTATGGTTTTAAAACTGCTCCTAACAAGTTTGAGGCACTTGCTTGTAACGATGCGCTTGTAGAGTTTTCTGGAACACTAAACACAATTGCAGTGAGTATGATGAAGATTGCAAATGATATAAGATTACTTGGATCAGGTCCGCGTTGTGGTATAGGAGAGTTGAATTTGCCGGCAAATGAACCAGGATCGTCAATTATGCCAGGAAAGGTTAATCCAACACAGTGTGAAGCGATGACTATGGTTTGCGCGCAAGTTATGGGTAACCATACAGCAGTTACTGTTGGCGGATCAAACGGTCATTTTGAGCTCAACGTATTTAAGCCACTAATTATTCAAAACGTAATACATTCAACTAATCTACTCAGTGATGCAATGGTAAGTTTGGTGGATAACTGTATCGATGGAATTAAGCCTAATATAGATAGAATAAACTCACTACGTGATGAATCGCTGATGCTCGTTACTGCGCTGAATCCACATATTGGATATGATAATGCTGCAAAAATTGCTAAAAAAGCCTTTATAGATGGCACTACATTAAAAGAAGCGGCAATTGAGCTTGGTATAATATCTGTTGAGGATTTTGATAAGTTTGTAGTGCCAGAGGATATGGTTGGGTAATAAGCGCTATATATAGATCAATTTGTTATCAGTAAATTGATCTATATATAGCTTTTTATTTGCGGGTTGCTCCTAGCGCTTTAGCTATTATCACCAATCAAATCCGTGCTATCTTCAATTGCAAATAACTCTGACGTAACGTTTGGGTCAGAGTAGAATACAGAAATCAAACCCATAACGTCTTTATTAATTTGAGCGCTGGATTCACTTCCATCATCGCGAGTTAAATTTAATTCTAAAGGACCTTCTTGAAAATTGTGTTTAGTTACTCCTAAGACTCTAAATAATCCAACATCTGCAATATATTTAATACTATATCTAAGCTTGTTAAATCTGGTTTGTTCAAGCCAACTAGTTTTTCACAAGAAGATTGCTTTGAAGCTTTTCTTACATCTTCAGTAAATTTAATAAAATATTTTAAATATTTGCTTATTGATCGGTAGGTGGGAAGATATGAAGAACTTTCCTGGAAGGCTTTTTCAAAATGGAATTTTACAATTCCAGCTGTTCCATTGTTAAGGTATAAGTTAATAATGTCGCTCAGCACACTTTTATAATTATCAATAATAGACAATTTTTTTAGTGTCTTATTGCTAATCAAGGAATCCGCATATATATCAGCAAGTTTTTTTAGATCATAGTTACTTTTATCTTGTAAAAGACTTACTTTTTTAAGTGTTTTATTAGTTTTTAGAATATTTGCAAATACAACATAAAATTTTTCTGAAAAGCTTTGATTACCTGAAAAGTTAATCTCCGTGAGTGATTTATTTGCTTTTACAGCTCCTAGAAGCTGTAATCCTTGTGTATCAGTGAGACTACAATCATCTAACTTCAAACATATTACCGAACTGTTTCTTGCTATTGCTTGGCAAAAGGATGTTAAATCAAGTTTACTAAGGTCACAATATGATATTGTTAAAAATTTTATTTTATTATTTTTAATTTTAAGAACTAAATTTTCTATATCATTACTACTCAGTTCTTCGAAGGTTTTGACGAAAGAAAATTCGCTTGAATTTTTGGCTATTTCTGTATTAGGTTGTTCTCCAAATTCGTCTCCAATTAGATCTTCTCCAACTACATCATCATCTATAGTATATGCATTACTACTTCCATAATTTGGGTTGTAATTATTATGTATAGTCATCTAATTACTTTTTAATTGGTTAATATTTGTTAATAATAATTAAACTATATAAAGGAGTCAAGTCAAAATCAATTAGTCTTAAGTAAAAAACTGAAACAATTTTTATGATTCCTTGCGTTGACAGCAGGAGTGCATTGAATTAGCTTACATTGGAAATAATTTATTTAAATGGGAAGTTAGGTTTTTCAAGTGAGCGAAATATCACAATCAATTAGTTGGTTTACAAAATTGCGTCATAGTAAATTAAGATTTGCACTATGGCCAGTCCGTTCATATGAACTGACGAAATTCTTACCAATGGCATTTTTAATGCTATTTATCTTGTTAAATCAGAATTTAGTCAGAAGTATTAAAGACGGTTTTGTAGTCACAATGATAGGTACTGAGGTGCTTAGTTTTATAAAGCTTTGGGGCGAGTTACCTATGGGTGTACTCTTTGTGATTTTATATACAAAGCTTTGTAATATTATGACAACCGAACAAGTATTTCGAATTATTGTTTGTACTTTCCTAGGTTTCTTTGCATTTTTTGCCTTTGTCGTTTTTCCAAATCAAGAGTTTTTTCATCCGGATCCAGAGCTTGTTGAGCATTACATAGAATTATTGCCGCATTTGAAATGGTTCATTGTAATGTGGGGTAAGTGGAGCTTTATATTATTCTACATTATGGGTGAGCTATGGCCGGTGATAGTTTTCTTTTTATTCTTTTGGCAGCTTGCTAATAAGATTACTAAAACAGAAGAAGCCAAAAGATTTTATGTGTTTTTTGGGTTGTTCGGCCAGATGAATTTGCTCATATCAGGAAAGCTTATAGTATATTTTACTAAGTGTGATCATATATTACTGCCATTATTTGCAAATATTAGTGATAAGTCTGAAATTGTCTTGAAATCCATGACATTACTGATGTTATTTTCTGGAGCAGTTTGTTTAGCTTTGCATAGATTTGTTGAAGTTAAGAATGTTGAAACTTTAAAAGGCATAAAATTTAAGAATAAGCGGACAGATATATTAAAATTAGGTCTATTAGATAGTGCTAAAATGGTATTTACATCCAAGTATTTGGCCATAATCTGTATTTTGATGGTTTCTTATAGTACATCTGTAAATTTAATTGAAGGTCTATGGATGTCTCGGGCTAAAGCAATGTATCCTGAAACTGCAGATTTTATGGCTTATATGGGTGATGTTTTATTCTGGACTGGTGTTTCAACGCTCGTATTTATTTTGATAGGTAGTACAGTGGTTCGAAAGTTTGGCTGGTTCTGGGGAGCGGTTTTAACTCCTGCCATGATCTTTTTAGCTGGAACGATGTTCTTTTCATTTGTGCTAATGGAAGAATATTTGGATGTAATTTTTGCTGGCTTTATTTCAGTCGCACCTCTAGCAGTAGTGGTATTCATTGGCGCTCTCCAAAATATACTTGGTAAAGGAGCAAAATATTCATTATTTGATGCAACCAAAGAAATGGTATATATACCTCTAGATAAAGAAATGAAAACCAAAGGTAAGGCTGCGGTTGATGTGCTTGGCGCAAAGCTAGGTAAGTCGATTGGTGCATCTGTTCAGATGGTTACGTTTACAATTTTTCCAGCAGCTCATCACGAAGACATTGCAGGATTTTTGATGACTGTGTTTGTTGTTGTGTGCTTAGTATGGATTTTTGGAGTGAAGCTCCTAAATGATGATTATAAGAAAGTCTTGAGCACATCAGTTGAGTAAATATCAGCTGATCATTATGAAATAATCGTTTCTACCAAAGGACATGCTATAATCTTCTATTATAAATTAACAAAAGTGAGAATTTTATGTCTGAAATAGTTCCAATTACTGTTGCAAATGGTGATGGTATAGGCCCTGAGATCATGGATGCTGTGATGTATATTTTGCGTAAAGCAGAAGCAAAAATCAGAGTTGAAATGATTGAGATTGGTGAAAAACTCTATAAGAAAAATTATACATCAGGTATTGCTAGCGATACTTGGGAATCCATAGAGCGTACAAGAGTTTTACTAAAAGCACCAATTACCACTCCTCAAGGAGGTGGTTATAAAAGCTTGAATGTAACTCTTCGTAAAGCGCTTGGACTATACGCGAATGTACGTCCATCAATTTCATATTCTCCATTCGTTGCAACTAAACATCCTGAGCTTGATGTTGTGATTGTCAGGGAAAATGAAGAAGATCTTTATGCGGGCATCGAATACAGGCATACAAGAAATATGCGCGAATCAATGAAGTTGATTAGCCGTACTGGTTGTGAAAAGATAGTAAGATATGCTTTTGAATATGCAGTGAAAAATGGTCGCAAGAAGGTAACTTGTTTCAGTAAAGACAATATCATGAAGTTTTCAGATGGTATATTTCATCAAGTATTTGATGAAATAGCAAAAGAATATTCTCAAATTGAAAATGATCATTATATAGTTGATATAGGAACAGCGCGTATCGCAACACAACCGCAGGATTTTGATGTTGTTGTAACATCAAATTTATTTGGCGATATTATATCAGATATTACTGCCGAAATTTCTGGATCTGTTGGTTTAGCCGGTTCTGCAAATGTTGGAAAGGATTATGCAATGTTTGAAGCAATTCACGGTTCTGCTCCTGATATTTCTGGAAAAAACATTGCAAACCCATCAGGATTACTCAATGGCGCTATAATGATGCTTGTCCATATTGGTCAAGGAGATGTTGCTACTACGATTGAAAATGCTTGGAAAAAAACTATCGAAGATGGAGTTCATACTGTTGATATTTATAATGATAAAACCTCAACAAAAAAAGTTGGCACAAAAGCATTTGCTGAAGAAGTTGTTGCAAGATTAGGTAAAAAGCCAACTAAGTTAAAAGTATCTAATTACAAAGATTCTGAGTCTGGATCTAAAAATTTTAGTTATGAAATTGATAATTCTGAAGAAAAAACTTTAGTAGGTGTTGATGTTTTTGTTGATATTCATGCAAAATCCGCTGAAGAAGTTGCTAAAAAAGTTAATATTTTAGATGCTGGAAAGATGGTAATGAAAACTATATCAAGTAAAGGACTAAAAGTTTGGCCGCGTGATGATGAGTATATGCTTGAGTCTGATCATTGGTGCTGTAGGTTTATGCCAGACTCTGGAACTATTACTCACACTGATATTTCAAGCCTACTTGAAAAATTTGTTGATGCAGAAATTGATTTCGTAAAGGTCGAAAATCTATATAATTTTGATGGTAAAAGAGGATATTCCTTAGCTCAAGGAGAGTAGTCAAATGATATATAAAGTTTTTAAATAAAATTTGTATTAGTGTGTAAATGAATTTAGATGTCGGAATAGTCGTTATATCTCTATTAATAATTATTGTAACAGGGATATTAAAAGGAACTAATGTAAGAAGTATTAAGGACTTTGCACTTGGCAATAGAGATTTTTCAACTGTAACTCTAGTTTGTACTATTATTGCAACATGGATCAGTGGTGAAGCTTTTTTTTACAGTAATTGCCGGTTCGTATAGCGACGGATTATATTTTGTCTTTGCGCGTTCTTTTGGTAATTTTCTAGTTTTATTTTTGATAGGTTTATTTTTTATTCCAAGAATGGCAGAATTTTTGGGGAACCTTTCTATTGCAGAAGCAATGGGCAATATGTATGGAAAGAACGTAAAGTTAGTTAGTTCTGTTGCTGGATGTATAGGCGTCGCTGGCGTCATTGCTGCTCAATTTAAGATTGCTGGAAAAATTTTTGAATATTCTTTAGGATTATCCAGTACTCAGGGGATATTAATTGGTGCAGCTATTGTAACTATATACTCAGCTCTAGGAGGTATTAAGTCAGTTAGTTTTACGGATGTAGTACAATTATTTATGTTTGGCACAATAATACCAACAATTACTATGTTTATATATAGTGCACTTGATAATACACATTATCTGGCTACAGCAGTAGAGAATGTTTCAGTGTTTGAGTTTAGTAAGATATTTAATTTTAATTCAGAGAAATAATTATATTACGTATTTTTCTTCCTTTGGGTTGCAATACCTGGTTTTGATCCCACAATATTTCAGCGTATTTCAATGGCAAAAGATATTTATCAAGCAAGAAAGTCTTTTCTCATAGCATCCATTGTAGTTTTATTTCTTTTTTTAATGATATCTTGGATAGGTATGGTTGCATCAGCAATTTATCCAGACTTGCCTACTAGTGAGATTGTAAAGCATATAATTGATAATCATACGCATACTGGATTTAAGGGCCTTGTGCTTGCAGGCGTTTTGGCTATGATGATGTCAACTGCTGACTCCTATATTAATTCCACTTCAATTTTATTTACCCATGATTTTTGTAATTCAGTTGGTATTAAAGTAAAAGATGAATTGACAACATCTAGGTTGATATCATTTGTTTTAGGCATATCATCGTTGTTTTTGGCTATTTATAGTACAGATTTATTGCAACTTATAATTACAACAACATCGTTTTATATGCCTATTGTTACTGTACCATTTATGCTTTCTATAATTGGGTTCAGAAGTTCTGGCAAATCAGTATTAGTTGGTATGTTTGCTGGTATAATAACGGTAATTTTTTGGGAAATATTTCTACGAGGCAATACAGTGGATAGTGCAATACCAGGGATGATAGCTAATGTGCTAGCACTATTTCTAAGCCATTATATTTTAAAAGAGCCTGGTGGTTGGATTGGAATTAAGAGTTATGATTATGTAGTAGAGTTGAGGCAATTGAGGAAACATAGAATTGAAAGGATAGTGGATTCAATTAGAAATTTCAATTTTCTTGATTTCTGTAGGCTTAATGCTCCAAGCTCTGATTTAACTTATGTCTATTTTGGCATTTTTTGTATTTTTTCAACATATTTTTCAATTCATAATGTACCAAATGAAATGCAGGTTAAGTACAGTCAAATAATCAGCTTTATTTACCCTTCAGTATTTTTTGTATCTACAGTCTTAGTTAGTTATCCCTTATGGACTAAGCCAATGAAAAATTATGGTATGATCTCTGTTGTTTGGATGCTTGCTGTATTCTATGCTCCAATTTGTACTGGTTTTTTTCAAGTTATTATAAGTAATTTTAATAAATTTCAGTTAATGACATTTATGCTCAACTTTATAATTCTTGCATCAATAATGCGTTGGCAAGCAGTAATACTGATGTTATTGGTGGGAATATTGTCAACTACACAGTTTTACAAATATTATTCAGGCGGTAGCATAAGTGTTGAGAGCTTAAATAGTTTACAGTTTGTGGTTCCATACTTGTTGTTTTTTTCTAGCGCTATACTGCTTATCTTTCTTAAACCTAAGCAAGATCAGCAAGAAGCAACAGAAGCAAAGGTAGGCACTCTAGAGGAAGAAGTAGCTGATTTAAACGAGCAAGTAGTACATTACAGTGAGCGTGTTGAGGATCAGGGGAAGGAGATAGAGAGACTTGGAGCGACTGCTCAGAGGATATTGAATAATGTGAATCATGAGCTGCGTCTTCCGGTTGGGAATGTGATGAACTTTGCTGAGATGCTAAATGATGGTTTGGATAAGTTTAATGAAAAACAGCTGAAGATGTTATCTGATGAGGTATATCAGAACTCAAATCGTTTATCATCAATGATAATGAATATGCTGGATTTAGCTACATTAGAGGCAAAGAAGATAGAGCTAAATAAGAGTACAATAAACTTTGGCGAGTTAGTCAGAGATAGAGTACAATCATGTCGTAAGATGTATCTAGGAGATAAGAAGATAGATTTTGAGATGCAGATAGAAGAGGATGTATTGATAAAAGTAGATCCGAACTACATGCGTCAGACTGTGGATAATTTAGTGATAAATGCTATCAATTTCAGCAGTGAAGGTGTGATCAGAATAAGCGTTTTACGAAAAGGTAAAGGTGTTGAATTTGTAATCTCCGATAATGGAATTGGTATACCAAGAGAAGATTTGTATGATATATTCACTCCATTCAAGATGGGCTCAAATGCTGAGTCAAAAGCAGAAGGAAGGGGAGTAGGCTTAGCCCTATGCAAAGCAGCTGTAGAAGCCCATGGAGGCAGCATTAGCGCTGCTAGCAAAGGTGGGAAAGGAGCACAGTTTAGGTTTGTGTTGGGTAATTCTAAATAACTATAAATCTAAATTGAGCAATCTAAACCGTATTCCATAGCAGCTTATATAAAGCACCGTCTTTTTGTAGAACTGAGTGCGGACCATCCTCAACTACATGACCTTTGTCAAAGACTAGTATTCTATCCATATTTAGTAGTGTGGATAGTCTATGTGCAATTACTAGAACAGTTTTATCAAGCATTAGCTGCTGAAGAGATTGTTGAATAAGGTGCTCAGTATGACTATCAAGTGAGCTTGTTGCTTCATCTAATATCAAAATTGGAGCTTGTTTTAGAAAAGCTCTGGCAATAATAATTCTTTGGCGCTGTCCTCCTGATAGGTTATTCCCCCGTTCACCACAAATAGTATCGTAACCATCAGGTAAATTCATTATGAACTCATGGATATGTGCGGATTTTGCAGCTTCATATACTTCAGAATCGGTTGCACTTAATTTCCCATATCTAATATTTTCTCTTATTGATCGGTGAAATAAAATTGGTTCTTGAGGAATAACGGATATATTGTTTCTCAAGCTCTCTTGGGTAACATCTTGAATATTTTGATTATCAATTAATATCTGACCACTCTCGATTTCATATAGCCTCGCAATCATACAGGCAAAAGTGGTTTTGCCGGAACCTGAGAAGCCTACAAGTCCAACTCTTTGATAAGCGTCTATTGTTATCGATTTGTTATTAAAAATATTATCATTATTTTTGTATAAAAGAGTAACGTTTTTAAATTCAATTTTTGGACTGTTTATAGTTAGCTTTTTTGCGTTCTTTTTATCTACTATAGTTTGTTTTTCAAGTAATGTTAGACTTTGCGTGAATGAACCGATTTGTTCGAATAAGTCGCCAAATTCTTGAGTAAGATCCCAAATATCAGATACAACCGTTAAACATAGGGTAATAATTAGTACGCATTGCCCAATTGTTATTTCTAGATTGCCTCTAAGAAGTATTATGTAATATATCATTGCGCAGATCATTACAGAGCATGAAATACCAAGGATATATCTCAATTTAAGCATAAACCATTGCATGTTCTGGTCACTTATAACTGATTGTTCCAGAAATTGCTTTATATATTGATGCTCATGCTTTTGCGATGAGAACATTCTTATTACAGAAATATTCGATACCGAGTCAACTATTTTTCCTGCTACTAGCGCCTTATCCTTTCCATATATTGTTGAATATCGGTTTATTGTTTTTGAGAAATATAAACTAATGCTAATAAACACAGATACCCAAGTTAAGAATATTAGCGCCACAGACGTATGAACAGTGAAAAGAGTAATAAGTGCAAAGGTGATAATTGCTAATTTTCTAATAATTTTTTCATTCATATAAGCAAATATCATTTCTAAGGATCTAGAGGCTTCCGTTATTCTATTAGCAATATCACCAGCTAAGTTTTTTTGGAAATAATCGTGGCTATGAAATTGTATATAGTTATATATTTCATCTATAACTTGAGCTTTAATTTTTGGCATTATTTTTAGATAAGCATAATCATAAAGTCTCAATATGGCGTTTTGACTTTCCCACCATACTCCATAGATAATAACCCACTTAAATATTATAGATATTAGATTGATATTTTCTAGATCCTCATCAGAGTATGATTCTATTGAATCTGTCAATTGTTGTAGAAAAATACTATCTATTGATGGGATTAGCCCAACGAAAATTATAATAAGTACTAGGCTTAAGAGTTTGATTTTTTGCCTTTTGAATAAGAAGATGATACATTGTTCTAATATTATTTTTAAAGATTTATCAGAATAGCAAGGCGCTTGATTGACAAAATTTTTATCCATAATCTTCTTTTCAAAAATAAAAAATTAGAACAATATACACTAAAATATTATCGATTGATAGAGATAAGTTTTTGCTGTTTAAAAAATTCACATTTTAAATATTAAAATTTAATAACCTTGATGTTTTATATAACTTGTGCTATCTTTTACTATATTAGTAACAATAATTAATAATATATATTGTATGTCGATGGTAAAACACAGAGAGCAAGAGAACGTTCAAGTGCAAGATGATGAAGATAAAAAAGATATTTTCTCGGATCTGAAATATATTTGTAATTCAACTTCACTGATAGTCGAGTCTCTACAGAGAGGTCTAGATGTTGCTCAGCTGCCAAGCGGAGATGTTATTGTTACTGAAGTTAAGACAGTTAATACCCAATATAGCTGGGATAAGATTAAGCAGCGTATGGTAAAAATTAGTCAAAATTAACACCTAATATCCTCATTTTTTATGCTTTGCAGTTGTCCTAAAGACATCTTTTACTGCTGTAATACGCTTCATATCTGATAAAAAGACAAAATTTATTGCCTGATAGCTTTACTATTTTATACAATAAAAACTATAAAATATAAGTTTGAAAGGAAATCCTTATGTCTAAATTATCTAGTCCAAAAGAAATAGCAGAAAGTCTTGAAGTTAAAATTCAGAGGCACAAACTAAATTCTAGCGATATGGCTGAATTTGTTAAATACGTGCAAGAGCAAAAAGAAATAGACCCATCTGTTACAGTTTCACTCAAAGATTATGTTCAAGAAAAATTTTATTCAGGTAAAAAGAATATAGTTGTAGTACCTGACTTTTCAGGAGTAACTGTTGGTGAGACTATTTCGTATGATGCAGAGGCATTAAAAGATGCTTTTGAGCTAGACAGATCTGCTGGAATGTCAGAACCAGATCAACAAGACGAGCCTGATTTCTTGAAAAACATGAAAGAGGTTATTGATGCTAAAAGAGAAGAAAATTTAGACTTATCTGGTGTGGATTTTACTGGTTGCCGCATGGAAGGCGCTAGGTTTGAGTCATGTGATTTAACAGGAGTTGATGCAAGAGATGCTGATTTAAGTGGAGTTGTTCTTCATGACTGCGTTGCCAAAGAGATGGATTTCAGAGGGTCAAATATAAGTGGTTTAGAGTTTAGCGAGATAGATCTAGGAGAAGTGTTGTATGATAACTATGTGGGTATAAAGCCTATTTCTGAAAGCGTTTTACTAGAACATAAAAATGATAATGTATATGTGGATATGCATTTCAGTACCGCTGAGTCGATGCTTCACAGATATCGTGATGAGAATGAAAGACTTGAAGAAGAAGCAGAAGAGAAATTTAATGAAAAGCTTGAAGAAGCATTAGGGCAGAAGCGCGAGGAGTTAGCTGCTGCTGAAAAAAGGGTTTCTGATGCTTACGCTAAGGTATCGTATTGGCAATTAGCAAGGGGTGGAAGTGAGTATGATCAATATGACGAAATTAATAGGATAGAAGCTCCTAAAATTGAAAAGTTAAAAGCAGAAATTTCTGAGCTTGCTGAGCAAGAGTTCGGAGAGGAAGAAAGAAAGAAAATTAAATATGTAGTGCATCCGTCAGTTATTGGTAATCTTCTGATGGTATCAGACTCTGTCAGTAATAAATATGATCCAGCATACAGAAGAGGAAGTTCTCAAGAAAAAGGACAAGACAAGACTCAATATGTAAGGCTTTCCCGCGAAGATGCAGAAAGTTATTTGAAGGCATGTGAAAGCAACCCTGATCTTTCAATAAATGAATTTGCAAAGGGATTGATGCAATCAAAGGGTATAGAAGCTGTTGTTGGTGCTAAAGTTGTTGCTGACTTTTCAGTTCATATCGATGAGACCCAAGATAATCCATTATATGCTGGAGTTGTTACTGATTTATCTGGTCTTGATTTTAGCAAACGTGATTTGCGTGGTGCTTGTTTTGTCGGTGCTAATCTTCAAGATTGTAAGTTTAATAATGCAAAACTTGATCAGGCAACGCTTGAAGGGGCTGATGCATCGAGAGCTGATTTTACTGGTGTGAGCGCAAAAGATACTAATCTTCAGGCTACAAAAATTCAGTCAGCTGTAATAGAAAATGCAGATTTTTCTCGTGCATATATGCCACATGCTAGGGTGCATGATTTAGAACGTGATGAGGTTTCAGGTGACATTGGTACACCGGAGAAGTTGCGTGTTGCTAAGTCTAAATTTGATTTTGCAGATTTAAGCAATGCAAACTTAGATGGTGCTAGAATAGAAGATTCAACTTTCGATTATGCAGAGTTATCTGGTGTGTCTCTTGCAAATGCTGACATCCAGAGGTGTAAGATGCGTCATGCAAATCTTGAGCGTGCAATACTGAATAATTGTAAAATCATAGAAACAGATCTGTCAGGTTCTATATTAAGACAGGCGGAGTCAAAAAAGCCACTTTTAAAGAGACAGTTCTAGAAAATGTTGATGCAAGGTCAATGGATCTTTCTGAAAGTGAAATAGGTGAATTATGCAAACTTTCTGGTGCAAAGCTTGAAAAGGCAATAATGAGAAAAGTTAAGGCCGATAGAGTAAATTTTGTTGGAGCTAACATGAAGCAAGCAAATCTACAATATGCACAGTTAAAGGGTGCTATTGTTGAAGGTGTAGATATGCAATTTTCTAATCTTGAAGGAGCAGTTGCAGAAGGTATAAAAGCTTCAGGTGCAGATATGACCGGTGCAAATTTAACGGATATTTCTGCTAGAGGTGCTGAATTTAAAGAAGCACAACTTGAGGGGATAAGGGCTCATAGAGCTGAGCTAAGTGAAGCAGTTTTAGAAGGTGCAAACTTACGCGGTGCAAAAATGCATAAGGCAATTCTTGAGAAAGTTAATTTGAAAAAAGCTGATCTTCGTAATGCAGAGATGGAAAGAGCAAATCTTAAAAAAGCTAATGTTGAAGAAGCACAAATTAATGATGGTACTGATCTGCATCATGCAGAAGCTGAAGAAATATCTGGTTCATTTGAGCATGAAGCTGAAGATGGTTCTAGAACAAAAATGAAGCCTGAAGTTAAGATAGAGCAAGACAATAAAGCTTATGATGCTAAGAAAAGAACGTTTTTAGGAAAGTTCGGAGCAAGAGTAGCTGGAGTAGTTGGTGGAGTAGCAAAGAAAGTTGGAGCGTTTATTAAGCAACCTCTTAGTGCAAAATGGGGAAGAATTATTGGCGCTGTTATAGGTGTGGCTATTGCAGCAACTATAATAGCTACTACAGTATTGACTGCTGGTCTGAGTATTCCTGTTATGGCTGCTGTAGCTGCGGGTACTGTACTTGCATGTGGTGGAGCTGGAGTAGTTGCAGGGCATTTTGCCGCAAAGCATAGTGGGCTCTCAACGTTTGCCGGAGCTGGAGCTGGTTTTGCATTTGCTGGACCTGTTGGAGCTGGTCTAGGTGCTGCAGGGGTGGCTGCTGCAAATAGTGCATCAAAACAGGCGTTTGGTACTACAGTAGATCGTGCAGTGGGTGGTGCCTTTGAAGGTGCAGGAGAGTATGGGGTAAAGCATGCTAAGAACGTTAGAGAAGGTGAGGAATTTGCGCAGGCGCAAAAGAGAAGCAATGAAGCATATAAAGCTCCAAAAAAGCCTAGTGTTTCTCAAGAAGAAGAAATTGATCGTACAGGAGAATCTTTAGATAGAGAGGCTGTGAAGGCTAGATCTAAAAAAGCTGATTTATCAAAATCACCTTCTCAAACTCAACCTAATAGAAAGAAAAGCTCATCTCAATCGAAAACTCATGATCAATTAGAGAGAGGCAAGAGATGTAGGTAAATCATTAGGAGACAAAAGATCTACTGAAGTAACTGGAGAGCGTGCGGTTATGAATAAAAAGAAACCAATCGGAAGGGAAAGAATTTAGAGTATGGTTCGTAAGAAGCAAACTACTCATGGTAAGAATGTATTTGAGAATCGTGGTTCAGTTAGCAAAAAACTGGTGAGCAAGGAACTGATGTCTAAAAAGCGGCAAGTTAAAAAAAAGCCTTCTGTAAGCGGGATAAGTTTTTTACCTAGAATAGTAATTGAACCAGTTACAATTGAAGACCTAAAAGAATATATTGAGAGTCAAAATCAAAATTATAAAGCAGACTTAACTCTTAACGCTTTTATTACTCATTTAAGAGGTGATAAAAAGTGTTACTTAATTACGGACTTATCAAACTTAAATGTTGGCAAGTCTAAGGCAAAGCAGCCTTTTAATCTCAAAAATGCTAATTTTATTGGTTCTATTTTTAATAATACAAAATTTATTAATTGTAATCTAGAGGGTGCTAAGTTTTGTGGTATGCATCTAGAAGATGTAACGTTTAAGGATAGCAACCTAAGTTCGGCAGATTTTAGAGGAGCTGATCTCAGTAGTTGTGAATTTTCGGAAAATTACAGAGACTCTGTTTGGAGTTCTCAAGTAGGACTAAGGTTTAGTTCTACTTCTTCGTGTATTAGAATTTTTGCTGACATAAAAAATAACCTAGCAAAGAAAAACGAACAACAAAGATTATTTCACAATAAAAAGTTAGAATTATATGAAGTTAGAAATCGTACTCCATTAATTTCTAGAGTGGCTTTATTCTTAAATATAACTGATGGCTATCACGAATATCGTAGAGTTCAAAGTGAGTATAGAAAAATGCAGAGAGGTATTTTTCATAATGATCATATGATACATACAAGTTTTCAAAATATATTCCATCCTGAGTCATTTACTTTTGAACCGGTAATGCTAGAAGGGGAAGATTTTTATTCCAATAATAATAAGAAACTAGTTGCACTTAATAGAAGGGACATAATTGAATTCTTAAAAATGGGTAAAAAGTCTAAAAAACTCTCTTTAAATGCCTTTGCTAAGGAAATTTATATAAAATCATTACCAAAAGATGCATCAATTGATAAAGATATAAAAATAATTGCTGATATTTCTAGCAGAGTTAATGTATATGGTAATAATGAATGGAATAGAATTAACTTATCTGGGTTAGATTTTTCGGGAATGGATATTTCTGAGGCAAATTTTGCTGGTACTAACTTAAGTAAATGTATTTTCAAAAATACAAATATTAGTTATTCAAATTTTGAAAGTGCATTTATGGATTCTTCCATATTTGATAAAACTATAGCAAATAATAGTAGATTTTATAATGCTGATCTTTCTAATTCTAACTTTAAAAACAGCAATTTTACCAAAGCACGATTTGATTGGAGTACTATAAATTCAGCAAACTTGGAAAATGTAAATCTAGATTATGTTAGAGCTGTAAATTCAAATTGGAGAAAAACAAGATTAAGTAAATGTAATATTAATAATGCCGATTTTTGCCACTCGGATTTTAGATTATCAAACTATACAAAGATATTAGCAAAACATTCTTTATTCAATAAATCCAACTTTAATAAATCGCATTTTGTAGATTGTTGTTTTAGTAGCTCATTATTTAATCTTGTAAAATCATTACATACTATTTGGGATAATACTAAAGCTGAATCAATAGAAGCTAGATACGCTAATTTTACAGGATGCAAAATTTCTGAGAAATGTCACTTCGAAAATTCGGATTTTTCACACTCTATTTTAGATGGAATTAAGGCTCCTCGAGCAAATTTTGCGAATGCTAGGATGGACTACGTGAAAATTGGCTACGGTAAGTTTGCTGAAGGTTGTTTTGACAATGTATCAATGCGTTTTGCTGATCTAGATAGCTGCGTGTTCAGTGAATCTAAATGTAAAAAACTTGATTTTACTGGTGGAAATATGTTTAACGTACGGATGATAAAAAGTGATATGAGTGGTAGTGTATGGAATGGCTCAGAAGTTAGAGATTCAAATTTCTCTGGAGCAAATTGGAAGAATACAAATATTAAAGATACAATTTTAGAAGGTGTAAATAATCATAGAATTCAGATTAATGATAATACAGAGATCATTGATTGCCAGTTTAAAGACTTAACAGGTCAATTTATCATTATGATGAAGATAATTTTATGGATATCATGTTTATTGAGCAATTAGAGCTTAATATGAAAAATATTCAGAACTCAGATAGATTAATGAGGTGGGGAATGTTTGCCTTTATTTTGAGGATGCTAAATAGTGAATATAGAATTCCGAGTAAAGAAGTAAAGCGTTTGCATAACTATAGGATGCGTAATAAGAAAGAACTTAGAAAGTGTCTTAGGAAATTAAAATTAGAAGAATATCACGGGATCAATGTCCACGAATTTATAAGTATTAATTCCATTGCTTCTCAAGATGCATAGTATAAACCGATTGTAATATTCAATTGTTATTATTTATTATCATTGCCTGAGATTTCTAGGAAAATAAGTTTTTCGACGCAGAATCCTGCTTGCATATATTGTTCAAATCCGTTATACTGCGAAGCACAAGCAATTGTTACTTGGCGCGGGGTGGAGCAGTCTGGTAGCTCGTCAGGCTCATAACCTGAAGGTCGTTGGTTCAAATCCAGCCCCCGCAACCATTTTGAAGCAAAGCATACAAGTTTCTATTTAGCTTCAAAAAGATACAGTTTTGATTTAAAAAATTCTTTAAATCACTGATTTATCTATTCATATTTTAAATTTTTCATTTTTTCTTTTTAGTCATCTGTCTAAAGGAATTTTGTGATTTAATTTATTACATTTTAATTATTAAACATTAATACCATGCCTAAAAAATACTTAGTTTTAAATAATCACTCTAATTTATTAGTGAATAAATGGACAATAGAATTTGTTAGAAATTTATGTAAAGAAAACAAAAATCTAAAAGTCTTGTTTGAGGGGATTCCATCTGGAGTTTCATTCTCAAAACAAAGTGAGGATGTATTTGGCTTTTATAGCAAATTATGTAATAGTTTGCGCTACGATAAATTAACAAAAAAGCAGGGAAAATTTGTAAAAGAATATTTTGATATAGAGCAATTAGAGAATATGCCATTTACGCTAATGCTAATAGGGATATCTGAATTCGCAGATAACATTGGAATTGATATAATTGATTCTTTACTTGAAGAAGAGCCAAAAGTAGATAGTACAGAAGATTTTGTTGAAGGTTATATATATAGTAACCCTAACAAGAAACGCGATGATTTTATGAGAGAAGAAGTAGAGAAGTACAATGGTGATTGCGTGGTTATTATTGGAGGAAACCATATTATACATTGGTTAGAAAGTGATTTGTTAGAAAGTAAATCAGATTACTTCGTTGTAGTGCCAACTGTGAATAAGAAAATTATTCCTTTAAAAGAAGTGATAAATTGCTTTAATAAAGCATATGGTAAAAAGATAAAGTATGATAGCAAGCTTGACCAAGAAGTGAATGAAAAGACAGATAAGAAGTTGGGTGAGGCATCAAAGAATGGCTTTAACATTGATTATTATTTAGGTTTGAATGAATTTAAATATGATATGGAATGTTTTAGTGAAAATGATGATATAAAAGAAATACTTGGCGGACTGGAAATCAATCAAAGCGATGGGTAAAAATAGTTGATAAGATTGAAAGTTTTGTATTTTTTATTCTAATTGATATGTAGACTAAAAACTTTTTATAACGTTTAAAAATTCTTCTCCATATAGTTCTATTTTCTTTTGTCCAACTCCTATAATTGTAGACATTGTTTCAGTGTCGAGAGACTTCTGTATAGCAAACTCGATTAGAGTCTTATCATGAAAAATTATGTACGGAGGAACATTTTGTGTTTTTGCAAGTTCAGTCCTTTTATTTTTTAGAGCAGCAAATAAGTTTTGATCATCTTCGTTTGTAATGCTTTGTATGGTTTTTTTCTGAGTAGCTTTTTTTGCAGTAATTTTTTTACTATATTTTCTTAGATTAAGAGTATTTTTTTCTTTAAGAAATTTAAAACCATCAGGAGTTATTTTAATACTGCCATGACCAACTACATCAACCATTAGCAGATTTTGAGCAATTAATTGTCTAAAAATACTTTGCCATTCTTTTCTTGAGTATTCGTTGCCAATACCAAATGTACTAATATTATCATGACCAAAATTTATTATACGATCTGTTTCTACTCCGAGTAATATATCAATAAGGTAGTTTACTCCGAATCTTTGATTACTACGATATACGCAAGAAATTGCTTTTAGTGCTGCTGTAGTGCCATTAAAAGTCTCTGGATTAGTAAGGCACGTGTCACAATTATTGCAGGGTTTGCAATGATCATCAAAATATTGTAGTAATATTTGTCTACGGCAACAGGTAGCTTCACAAAAACCAAGTAAAGCATTAAGTTTATGGTGTTCAATACGTTTCTGATTTGCAGGTGCATTAGATGTTTCTATGAAATTTCTAAGTAATGCCGCGTCTCCAATGCTGTAAAGCATTAGTGCATTTGATGGTAGTCCATCTCTACTAGCTCTTCCAGTCTCCTGGTAATAGGCTTCAATGTTTTTGGGAATAGACATGTGAACAACAAATCGTATGTCGGGCTTATCAATTTCCATCCCAAAAGCAATTGTAGCTACCATTATTACATTTTCTTCCCTTAAAAACTTGTTCTGATTTAAAGCTCTTTCATCTGATGACATACCAGCATTATACGTCAAAGCATTATAGCCATTTTCAAGTAGGAATTCAGTAATATCTTCAGTGTTTTTTCTTGATAGACAATAGACAACACCGCTTTCACCATTATGATTCTCCTTAATGAAATTTAGCAGTTGTT
The DNA here is from genome assembly GCA_965211855.1 of Rickettsiaceae bacterium. Lineage (GTDB taxonomy): Bacteria > Pseudomonadota > Alphaproteobacteria > Rickettsiales > Rickettsiaceae > Megaera_A. Next base: position 77,953 of record CBDBTV010000016.1, on the reverse strand, counting down.
TTTTACCATTATCTTTTTCTAGTATTGTATAATTGATATTTGGTCGATCAAAACCAGAAATAAAAACTTTTCCATCATCAATGCACAGACGCTCAACTATATCTTTGCGCGTAGGTGAATCTGCAGTAGCAGTCAATGCAACTCTTGTGACGTTGGGGAATTTATCGGCTAAAACTGATAGTTCAGTATAATGCGGACGAAAATCATGTCCCCATTGAGATACGCAATGTGCTTCATCTATAGCAAATAATGAGATCTTAACTTCAGAGAGTAAATCAAGAAATTCATCCATTAAGACCCTTTCTGGCGCAACATATACTAAATCTACAGCTCCTTCGCGAATCATAGTTTGGGCTTTACAAACCTCAGAGTATGATAAGCCTGAATTTATTGCTACAGCTTTTATTCCAAGTTGATTTAAAGCAGAGACTTGATCGTGCATTAGCGCAATTAGTGGAGAGATAATTATCCCAACTCCATCCATACAAAGGGAAGGGATTTGATAACACAAAGATTTTCCGCTTCCAGTTGGCATCAGAACAAAGGCATTTTTGCCTTCTATGATATGATTGATAATCTCCTCTTGCTGACCACGGAAATTTTGGTATCCATAAATAGTTTGTAAAATTTGAAGTGGTGATCGCTTGTCTTGCATCTTATTTTATAATGCTCATCTTTTTGTCTTTAAGGATATTTCATAAGATTGATCTAGCCAAACACCAATCCGATCTTCATCTTCCAATATTTCCATAGGTACTTTCCAATAGGACATAGATGTTTTTTTCCCTTTAGATTCGAATATAAAAGGCTCAGAATCAAAATCTTCATATTGAGATTTATTAGATTCATCAACTTTGAAATAAAGCTCATCATATGCAATAAAAGCAACTATAATTCCATTCTTATATATACTGTGACCACCAAACATTGATTTTGAGGTCATTTCGCCGTGAGGAGCTAGAATATCCATTATATATTCCAAATAGTTTGATGACATAATTCTACCTTTTTAGGCTAATTCCGCTGGTAAGCTTTGCAGTTACTGGTATTAATATTCCAACAATCGCCCACTGGAAGTCATAAGGTATATTGATCATTGCTTTAACTTGCATAGATATGTAGTATATACCAATAATACAAAGAAACCCAACTATTGCAGAAAGTACTGACGGATTACCTTTGATAGAATTTGCAAAAAATGTCCATGATAGAGTAAAGCCAGTTAGAACCATAGATGCCATCCATACATGATTCGGAATATCATTATGTTTATTAAAATACCACATTATTCCAGCCGAGAAACCTATCATCAAATATCCTAAAAGGAATGGTTTATCTGAGACTTGCTTAGTCTTGGAGAGCCATGTATATATGGCAAGTAAAATAGCGCAAAAGAAGATCGAACCCGCAATATCGTAAATATTATGATATCCCTTATGTATAAGACTAAAACCAACTCCAGCAATTAGAACTGCTAGAGCAAATCGTATAAAGTTGTTTTTAGTATTTAGTATTAGCCATCCATAAAAGGTAATTGCACTGCTCATATGTCCACTTGGAAATGCATAACCTTCAATATTTAGATGTGCTGCAAGCGGTACTTGAAAAATAGATTTTAAAAACGAATTCAAAATCATTATAAACATTAATAGAATTGTGGCATGACCAAAAATTTTCCTATCAATAGCTAGAAAACCACCAATTATTACTGGAACTAATACTATCTCATTACAAGACATTAAAAGAATTTTTGTTACCATATTTAAATCAAGCATATTCCTTACATTATTTTATATTAAATTGCTAAAACCACTATATTGATCAAAAATATTTTCTGCAACAAAGCTTTTAATGAATCCTATTTTTTTGATCTATGATGGTTTGTATTAGACATTGTTAATTAAACATTCCTTGCAAATGGCAAAATTAGAAGTTAATATCTGCTCCTAAGATTTAACTAAGATTCATATAAATTATGGCGAGTGCGACAGACCGCAAAATTACTGTTGGTACAAATAAAGCAGATGACAAACCTTTTATGACAATGAAAGAAAGGAAGGTCTATAATAGGTGGCGCTTGAGGATTCTTATTTCAATTATCTTGGGTTATGGAACATACTATCTATGTAGGCAAAATTTTTCAATGATTATGCCTGCTTTTATGGAAGAGTATGGATATTCTAAAACTCAACTTGGATTCATACTTACTCTTGCTTCAATAGTTTATGGTGTTGGTAAGTTTGTTAATGGTTATATTAGTGATAAGTCAAATGCTCGATATTTTATTACAATAGGTCTTTGTGCTTCTGCTGCAATTACCTTTGTTCTTGGATTTACAAATGGCTTATATTTTTTAGGTTTTTTCTGGATTGTGAATAATTGGTTTCAATCTATGGGGTGGCCGCCAGTAGCTAGAATGCTCACTCATTGGTTTGCTCCGCATGAGCTTGGCACGAAATGGGCTCTTGGCGCTGCATCACATCAGGTCGGAGGAGCTCTGACATTAATTTTTTCAGGTTACTTAGTAGCAAATTATGGGTGGAGGTATGCATTCTTCGTACCAAGCATAATTGCTTTAAGTATTGCAATTATTTTATTTAATAGATTGCGTGAATCTCCTAAAGAGCTAGGTCTCCCCCCAGTTGAAGCATATAAAGGCAATGAATCTTTTAAAGAAGATACTAGTGAAGATCATTTCACAGCAATGCAGATATTTAGGAAAGTATTTTTTAACAGAAATCTTTGGTATATATGCTTTGCGAATATGTGTGTATATATTGTGCGTATTGGAATTATTTTTTGGGCGCCGCTGTTTTTAAAGGAGTTTAAAGGTATAGATCTTGTTTATGCAGGGTGGCAAGTTGCTGCATATGAAGTCACTGGCTTACTGGGTGGATTTGCAGCAGGTTGGTTATCTGATCGCATCGGAGGGCAAAGAGGTCCTGTAGGTTTCGTCTTTATGATTTGTTTGGCTTTAGCACTAGCAATGTTTTGGTTTATGCCGGAAGATTATACAGGTTTTAGTGCAGCAGCTCTGATTTTAGTTGGCTTTTTCGTTTATGGGCCTCAAGTGCTAATTGGGGTAGCATCGGCTGATTTTGCGTCTAAAAAAGCAATTGGAACAGCTAATGGCCTTGCTGGAACAATGGGATATGTTGGATCAGGCTTATCTGGTATTTGTGTTGGCTACTTAATAGACAATTATGGTTGGGCTGGTGCATTTGGATTTTTTATTGGGGCTGCGCTGTTTGGTGCATTTTTCTTTATTCTTACTTGGCGTAGAGTGAATAAAGAAAGAAAAATTAATAGTTCATCTCAATAATTCATAAATAGATTTTGCGAGTTCTCTACTTATGCCGTCTACTTTACTTAATTCGTTGGTAGTTGCATCTGATATTGATTTAAATGATCCGAAATAGTTTAGTAGAGCTTTTTTACGAGCTTCTCCAATTCCTGGAATATGATCTAAAGATGATATTTTAATTGCTCTTGTTCGTTTATTTCTATGACTTTTAATAGCAAAATTATGCACTTCATCACGAAGTATTTGCAAATATTTCATAACCCCAAGATTGCGATCTAATGTAAATGTTTTATGACCTGGTTTATGGAATTGCTCTCGTCCGCTATTTCTCTCTACACCTTTTGACATGCAGACAAATGGAATATGAGTATTAAGATTGTCCATTACCTCAGATACGATCTTCATATGCCCCTTTCCACCATCTATAATCATTAGATCAGGAGTTCGGTATGGTTCGTTTTTCAAGCGTTTAAGACGACGAGTGAGAACCTCGCGGAGCATTGCATAATCATCCCCCCCAAAAACAGTTTTTTGCTCTTCCTTGATATTAAATAATCTATATTCCTTTTTATCAAAACCATCAGCTCCAGCTACTACCATAGCACCGACTGCAAAAGCTCCTTGGATATGGCTGTTATCATATATTTCTATTCTTTTAGGTGAACTAGCAAGATCAAATAATCTTTGCACTTCATTTAATGCTGCAATATTCTTTGCAGAAATTTTTAAATGTTTCTCTAAAGATATTTCGGCATTATGAATCGCATTATCTAGAATTTTTTTCTTGGTCCCTAATTTAGGATGAGTGATCTTAACAGTTTTTTTATGTAGCTGCTTTAACGCTGATTCATAAGTGCTTTTATCATTAATATCATGGCTAATAATTAGTTCTTTTGGTGGTTGTTTATTTTGATATAGTTGCATAATGAAGTTCTCTATGACTTCATTTGGTTTTGCCTCATAGGTATGATCAGGGAAGTAAGCCTGGTTACCACATGGTTGATGTGATCTATATATAAATAGTTGGATACAGAATTCGCCATTTTTGCTAGAGAGCGCAATAATATCAGAATCTTCAATTTTTTCTGCATTGTCAGATTTTAGCTGAACATAACTTATTGCCTTAATTTTATCTCTTATTTCTGCGGCTTTTTCATACTGCATGTTTTTACTGAAATTCTCCATTTTTCTAGATAGCATATTTTGTAGAATTTTATTCTTTCCAGATAAAAACTTTTTTACTTCAGATACAGTTTCATCATATTCTTCTTTTGTAATTTTTCCAACACATGGGGCAGAGCAACGCTTTATTTGATATTGCATACAAGGTCTATCTCTATTCTCAAAATAGCTATCACTGCATGATCTAAGACGAAATATTTTTTGTATTTCTAGTAGCGTAGTGTCCACATGGCCAGCTGATGCAAACGGACCAAAAAACTTCCCATTACTCAAGTTTTTTCCACGATATTTCAATAATTGCGGATATTTATGATCAATGCGTAATTTTATATATGGGAATGATTTGTCATCTTTTAATAATATATTGAATTTAGGTTTATATTTTTTGATTAATTGCCCCTCAAGAAGAAGTGCCGATGATTCTGAATCAGTAACGCTATACTCAACGTTATGTACAAGCGAGACCATAATTTTATTTTTGTCTTCTTGTTCAAGAGTATATTGTGATAATCTATTTTTAAGATTTTTTGCTTTGCCAATGTAAATAATGTTATTACCTGAGTCCACCATTCTGTAGACACCCGGTAGTTCTGGGGTATTATTTAAGTGAGATTTTATTATTTCTCTACCTTGTTTTTTGCTCATTATTTTTCTCCGAAGGAACAGGATCAAACCCACCAGAAAATAAAGGATTACATTTTAATATGCGTTTGATGCTCAAAAATAATCCCTTAAAAGATCCATGAGTAGAGATGGCTTCTTTTGCATAAGATGAGCAAGTTGGATAGAACCTGCAGTTCCTTCCAAGCCAAGGTGAAATAAAATATTGGTAAAATTTAATTATTAATAAGAGTATGTATCGCATTAATTCGCCTTCTGTAAAAAGCCATTCATTCTGCGCAAGTTCAGCAAATAAATAATCTATTGTGGTCTGTCTATATTTGTCAGATACCACTCAGGGCCAGAGTTTAATGTACTTTTTGTAAAAGTCCATTCCTCGTGCATATCCACGATTTTATTAGTTATATTTTTGCCAGCAAATAATACCTTAACAAATATATTGTTGCCAAACATATAAATTTCAGAAATTTGTGCAGTCAAATTATTTTTTTCTTTAGAATATTCTCCATAACTGGACGACATATTCTTGAAATGGTCTACGTATCTTTTATCTACCAACTCTTCAAGCTCTTCATCGTCATTATTTGATCCAGCTTCAATTATCATTTTAAAAGCGCTTTTTGCACCTTTGAGAAATGTATCTAAGCTAAAGTTAGGCAATTTCGCAAGAACATCGGCAAGCCCTTCCATTACATCTTTTTCAGTGCCAGCTACAACTAAACCCTTTAAGTTAACTTTTTTTGTCTTAGGAAATTTAGGCTTTAAAATGCTTGCTTTATTCTTTGTGGAATTTGTAACATCTCTCATTCCGTGTGCATTGTTTTTAAAGAGTGATTTGCTTCGGGCTTGATCTTCTTCCGAAGTACTACCAAGTGTAGCAATTAACTTATTAATAATAAAGAATGCAATACCAGCAAAAATTATAAGCTCTAGAAGTTGCCCAGACATATCAATCCTATGTTTTTTTTATTTATACATTCTATTGCAAAAACTAATATTTTGCAAAGTATTTATTTGTATTTAACTTAGTGTATTCATATCAAACTGGTATAAGAATTTCCACTATTAAATTAAATCATTGGTTTATTTTGCTATGTTACAGTCATATTTTAAGAAATTCTCTAAGCAATCTGTTAAAAAATCGTTCAATACATTAGATTTACCTTTTATACATTCTTCAAGTGAAGATAAGGTAGGTGTAGACATATATAAAACAAATGCTATTGTTCATCGATGCGTAAGTTTAATTGCTTGTTCTGCAAGTCATATTCCTTGGCAAGTTCACAAAGAAAAGGGTGGTAAAAGAGAACAAATTCCTTTACATCCAGTGGCAAGATTGCTAAAAAATCCAGCTCCAAATATTTCTGGAGCGGATTTTTTTACATCTAGTATTTCAAGTCTTTTATTATATGGGAATAGCTATATTTTAGCATCTGGAAGAAAATCTTCAGTTCCAGGTGAATTATATAATTTGCACTCAAGTCAGATGGAATATGTTACTTCAGGTAATATGAGATCAGCATATAGATATAAAAATGCTAAGAATGAACAATACTACTCAATTGATCCAGTTACTAGAATTAGTAGGGTTTTGCATTTGAAGAATTATAATCCTATGGATGATAATCAAGGATTATCTTCTCTGTCAGCCGCTGCAAAGCCAATTCATTTACATGCAAAAATTATGGATTGGAATAAATCATTGCTAAAGAATGCTACTAGGCCGAGTGGTGCATTGGTGTTTCAAGATGGAAACGGATATTTGAGCGAAGAGCAGTTTGAAAGACTACAACAGCAATTTTATGATGGATTTAGTGGTGCTTCTAATTCTGGAAAACCTTTGATTCTAGAAGGGGGTTTAAAATGGCAGGAAACAAATAATGCTGAAAAGTTTGAAAAGTTTATTGAATTAAAGGATTCAAGTGCTCGTGATATTGCAATTGCTTTTAACGTGCCACCTCAATTACTCGGAATAAGTGGAGATAATACATACAGTAATATGCAAGAGGCCAGGCTCGCTCTGTGGGAAGAAAATATTATTCCTCTGCTTGATAAATATTCAGATGCGCTTAGTAATTGGCTTTCACATTGGTATCAAGAAGATTTGATAATTGATTTCGATCGTGATGCTATTTCGGTTCTTACTAAAAGGCGTGAGAATTTATGGTCTAAAATCGCGAATGCAAATTTTATGACTGTAAATGAAAAACGAGCTTTCGTTGGACTTAGTCCTATTAAAGGTGGTGATAAGGTTAATGATTTAGAGTCAGGAGAATAATTAGTGAAAACAACTATAAACAAAATATATGAATTTATTACAAAGCTGGTTATTCTTTTAGAAGATGAATTAGAAGAGCTCAAGGTCGGAAGTGCAAAAAATACAATTTCCACTCAAAAGAATATTACAGATATTTTGAATAAACTTGTTAACCTTATATCGCAACTAAATAAAGTTGCCAAAGAAAAACAACTTGAAGTAGAGGTAGGGTTTGATGAATCTGACAGAGAGATTCTGAATAAGTTTATTGACAAGATTAAGTTGGAAACAAAAGAAAAAAAATGAGTAATAAAGTTCGGTTGCTCGAGGCAATAATTCGTCAGGACTTCCCTAGTTTTATTGGAAAAGTTTTTAGTACTATTAATCCTGGTGCAAAATATCATTCTAATTGGCATATTGATTTAATTGCAGATTACTTAGAAGCGGCAAGATCTGGTGAAATAAAGAGATTAATAATAAATATGCCTCCAAGAGCTCTAAAATCTGTATGTATAAGTGTTGCATGGCCTGCATGGATTTTAGCACAAACACCAGAAGTTAGAATTATGGCTGCGAGCTATTCTTCGGTTTTAAGTGTAAAACATTCGCTTGATACTAAGTTGGTTTTGGAGTCAGATTGGTATAAGAAATTATTTCCTAAAACTAAGCTTAGTAGAAAACATAATCGCAAGAATAAGTTTCTGACAACACAAAATGGATTTCGTTTTGCAACAAGTGTTGGGGGATCCGCAACTGGTGAGGGTGGGATTATTTAATAGTAGATGATCCTCACAACCCAACGCAGATTAATTCAATGAAGCTAAGAAATAAGGCAATTGATTGGTTTGAGCAAACATTTGTCACTAGGCTAAATGATAGTAAAAATGGTGTGATTGTTGTAGTTATGCAGAGACTGCATGAAGAAGATTTATCGGCTCAATTAATATCCGGAGGTGATTGGGAGTTATTAAAAATTCCTATAGTTGCTCCAAAGGACTTATATTACTCTATCGGTGAGAAAAAATATGAATTTAAACAAGATGAAGTTTTAAATTCTAAAAGGGTTGATGATACTTTTATATCAAAAATTGAGAAAGAGATGGGAGCAAGAAATTTTGCTGCTCAATTTTTGCAAGCACCTTTGCCATCAAACTATAATTTACTATCTGAAAAGGATATAAGTTTTTATCATGAGCTTCCTGAAAAATTCGATTATTATATTCAGAGTTGGGATACTGCTCTTAAGACGACTGAAAAATCAGATTTTAGTGTGGGAACGTGTTTCGGAATAGTTGATAACAAATATTATTTAGTATCGATGATTCGAAAGAAGTTTGCATATCCTGATCTAAAACAAACTATTGAAAAGTTTGCAAAACGCTATTTGCCGAAACATATTTTAGTTGAAGATAAAGCAAGTGGTCAATCAATTATTCAAGATTTGAAGCTTGTAGGATATACGAATATCAAGCCTATAAAGCCACGGCTTGATAAAGTTACAAGATTTGCATCTGTTGTAGATCTATTCCAGATTGGTAAAATTTTATTACCCAAACAATCAACATATAATAGAAGTTTACTGAGAGAGCTGACTACTTTTCCAAATTCAAAAAATGATGATATTGTTGACTCTGTGAGTCAGTTTTTAAATTTTAGTAAAGAAATCAATCCAAAAAAAACTATTCGAATGCGAATGTTATAGATTTTTCAAAAAAAATCATAATATACTTAAATGATGGGTAGTAGAGTTTATGTTCTCTGGCAATAAGTAGTTAATTCAATCTAGGTACGTTACTCTAAATTCAGAATGTAGAAAAAATGAGTTTTTAATTAAAAATATAGAGGTTTTTTTATGGCTAAAGAATTTGCAGAAAATGCTAGAAAATTAAGAGAGCAGATGGAAAGAGAAGCTCTAGGACCGGAGCCAAGTGTTGAACATACAGGTCAAAGAGCTGATAATTTTGTTGACGCTGCGGCAGATTTGCATGCAAAAACATATTCAGAAGCTAGAATTATTCCTAAAATTGATTCTTTAGTTAATTCGCATACTGATGGGACACCAATTTCTAAAGAACAGTTAGAAAAAACTTATAAGAAAATCATGTCAAATATGGTTGAAGATGGCGTTCTAACTCAAAAAGAAATGGATGCTTATATTGCGCCTGAAAAAATAGAAAAAAAGGTTAGAGTAAAGGTAGAAGATCCTGGAGTTGGACAAAGACTTGGAGCTTTTTTTAAAGGTAAGAAAGCAGTGTATAGAGATAGGACTGTAGTAGAAGATGGTCCATCGCAATTTCAGAAGGATATACAAAGTTCAATGGAGTTTAATGATAAAGGTCAAGTTGATGCACCAAACCTAACTTCGCTAAAAGATAAAATTCTACATGGGTTAAGTAAAATATGTACTAATCTTGGGTTTTCTTCTTTGTCAAGAAGTTGTCGAAAGGCAATGAGTGTTGATAATCAGGAGAAAATTAATAAAATTGAAGCTGGTGCTGTGAAAATGACAAAAAAAATAGCTAAGCAAGCTAAAATAGTAGGAAGTAGTGTTGGCAGTGAATCTGGAGCCAAGCGAATTGCTAAGCAGACTCAAAATATAGTTGCAAACAGACAGAAGCAAGATTCAGGTCGTTCCAGATGAGCTTGAACGTATAATGAATGTTGCAAGCTACAAAATTTAAAAGTTTTCAATATTTATTTTTTTTAAAATTACTTGAAAAAAGAAAAATTCACTGCTATAAAATAGCCGATCTATGTATTTAGTTATAGATTGCAGTGTGCACCCTTAGCTCAGCTGGATAGAGCAACGGATTTCTAATCCGTAGGTCAGAGGTTCGAATCCTCTAGGGTGTACCATCTTTTATAATTTTTTTCAGATTATTTAATTTTTATTGAAACAATGTATGACTAAATTGTTGATCGGCATTCCTATATGTACGAAAAGTTTTTCTTGTCTGCATACTTATTTATATATGCTTGACTATCGGCGCTAAAACTATAAACTATGGCGCCAAGAGTATCGTCGTTGTTTTTAATGCATTACTAAAATAATTAATTAATATAAGTTACTGCTAGAGCAAGAATATGAAACAAACACCAGTAAATGTTATTTGTATGAAGTGGGGAACAAAATACACATCCAAGGATGTAAATGTTTTGCACTCAATGGTGAAAAGGCATCTGACTATTCCACATAGATTTGTATGTTTAACAGACGATAAAAGTGGCATTTCTGAAGAAGTTGAATGTTTTGATATGCCTAAAATTGACGTGCCAGAGGCAAAAGATGTTTCGCCTTGGAGAAAACTAGGTATGTTTTCTGAAGAAATTGGTGACTTGTCCGGTAAGGCATTGTTCCTTGATCTAGATATTGTTATTGTAGAGAATATCGACTGCTTTTTTACATTTTCAAATAAATTCACAATAATTGAAAACTGGACGCAGAAAGGACGTGGGATAGGAAATTCATCAGTTTATTGCTATACTATCGGAGCACATTCTGACGTGATCCAATATTATAGAGATCATGTTGAAGAGGTAACTAATAAATATAGTAATGAGCAGATATATCTTTCTCGTAAAATTGGTGATATTGATTATTGGCCAGCGAGTTGGTGTAAGTCATTTAAAAGACATTGTATTCCAACCTATATAATTAGATATTTTAAAACTCCAGTAAAACCAAAAGATGTCAAAATTGTAGTATTCCACGGTAATCCAAAACCAGAGGATGCTATCAAAGGAGGCTTTTTTGGAAATATTTGGAAATATATCAGACCGACCCCATGGATAGAGGATAACTGGCGTTAATTTTTATATTCGCAGGCAAATAATTTATCCAATCCTTCCTTATATGTTGGGAATTTGAGGGTAATACCAAGTTTTTCTTTTATTTTTTTGTTTGAGACTCTTCTATTGTCATTGAAAAACTCTTTGGCCATTTCTGATAGATCGGCTTCTTCAAAGTTGATAATTTCTGGGTTTGGAGTCTTGAGTAAGCTAGCAGCATAGTTGTTGACTTCAATTGATGAACAAGGGTGATCATCAGAGAGATTAAATATCTCACTTAGTGGTACATTATTCATTGCAACTTCAATGACCCTAGCAATATCAGATACATGTATTCTAGAAAAAACTTGGTCTTTTTTATATATAGAGCGGGCTCTTCCAGATTTTATTTGCGTTAAGGCGTTTCTATTTGGTCCGTAAATTCCAGATAGTCTAAGAATATTTACAGAGATATTATTTTCTTTGCCAAAATTCAACCACTGATCTTCAGCTATTTTTCTTTTTTGTCCTCTTTGGCTTGATGGATTTACATTAGTAGTTTCATCAACCCAATTTCCGTTATGATTTCCATAGACTGCAGTTGATGAAAGGTAGCCAATCCATTTTATATTTTTACAGTTTTTAATTAAATCTTTGAACTCTTGAAATACAATATCTCCAGTATCATTTGGTGGAATTGAAACCAAAAGATGTGTTGCTCTTTGTAATGCAACCTCAATCTCAAATTTGTTATAACCAAGTATCTTACAATATTCATCCTTAGTTTTTGTTCTTGAAGTACCTGCAATAATCCATTTATCTGGATTTAAGTTTTTAGCTAACGTGTTTGCAGTATATCCATAGCCAAAAATAAGTAGATGATTTTGCATATTTTGTTTTAATAAAAAATTCTTACGTTTAATATCTCTTATAATATAAAATTTTAAGGAGGTAAATATATGAATAGATTGCTTGCAATGTTGTTTGTTATAGTTACCATATCATCCTGTACAAACTATTATGAGGGAAAAGTGTCAGATCATTTTGATGGGAGTCGTTTTTTTGATCCAGAAGTTCAAAATAAAAAGAGTTTTGGAGCTTTTTTGAAATGGCAAATAACAAGAAAATCTGTTCCATGGCCAAATCGCATAGAATTATCTGAGTATGATATTCCTCCAGCACGTGTTTTGGGAGATGATTTGCGAGTTTCTAATGTTGGTCATGTTACTTTTCTTATTCAGACGCAAGGGGTAAATATATTGACTGATCCAGTGTGGTCAGAGCGCGCAAGTCCTTTTTCATTTGCTGGACCAAAACGTGTTATAGACCCTGGTATTAGGTTTGAAGATTTGCCGCCAATAGATGTAGTATGGATAAGTCATAATCACTATGATCATCTAGATGTACCTACAATTAAAAAATTATGGAAAGAACATAAGCCCAGAATAATAACTCCTTTAGGCAATGATTCAATAATTCATTCGCACGATAAGAAGATAAAAGTAGAAGCCTATGATTGGGGTGATGAGGTAGATATATCAAATAATGTAAAACTTCATCTAACTCCAATGCAGCATTGGTCAGCTCGTGGTCTATTTGATAGAAATAAAGCGCTTTGGTCTGCCCTTACAATAGAAACAACAGGTGGTAACATATATTTTATCGGTGACTCGGGATATGGTGAAGGAAGATATTTTAAAAGGGATAAAGAAAAATTTGGTGAATTTCGTTTAGCTCTTCTGCCAATGGGAGCATATGAGCCGCGTTGGTTTATGAAATATGCGCATATGAATCCAGATGATATGTTAAAAGCACATAATGATTTAGGGCAGCCTCACACTATACCATGTCATTATGATGTATTTAAATTAACAGATGAAGGTAGGGGAGAAGCTAAAATTGCTCTAAGAAAAGCAATGCAAGAGCAGAAAATTGGTGATAAAGTAAAGTTACTAGAAGTAGGTAGAGTATTTGAAGTTCCGAAACTCAAAAGCGATAAGGAGGAAAAGATGACATTATCATATAATGATGTAATTAAATTTTGGTTTGAAGAAATTGATCCAAAACAAAGATGGATTAAGGACCCAAAATTTGATGCTCTAATTGCTCAGAGATTCGGCGACTTATATGAAAAAGCAGCTAGAGGTGAGCTTGCATCATGGCGAAAGAATGCAAAAGGAGCTCTTGCTGAAGTCATTATCCTTGATCAGTTTAGTCGTAATATTTTCAGAGATACCCCAAATGCTTTTGCTACAGATGAGCTTGCAATTGAAGCTGCTAAACAAGCAATTGCAAATGGATTTGATAAGGAAATTGATGAATCCTATTTGAGCTTCTTATATATGCCTTTTATGCATAGTGAGTCCAAAGAAGTACATGAAATTGCAGTTGAATTATTCAATAAGCCAGGCATGGAAGGCTCCTATGACTACGAACTCAAGCACAAAGCCATCATCGACCGTTTCGGAAGATATCCTCACAGAAACGAAATTTTAGGACGTGAATCAACCCAAGAGGAAATAGAATTTTTGAAGGAAGATGGATCTTCATTTTAGAGTATATTTTTAAGTAATAATTTTTATCTTATCTATTAGAATTATTATATTTCTCTATTCTTGATAAGACTTATGCTTTATGGTATGAAATATAAAGATGTTTTGACAATAATTAATGATAGTTACATATTAACGACTATATTTAAACGTCAAGATGATGTTTAAATAGCAATTTATCATTCGGTATTTTAGGCTACTTATAAAGTTATTTCTAAATAGAATTGAATAATATGTTAATTTATACTATTCACCTTCCTCTGTGGTGCTGCCACCTAGTACTTCTTTTGTATCGTTATTTGCGTCAATGTCCGAGGTTAATTCCAGTTCTTGAATTAGTTTAACATCTAAGTCTAATATTTTGTCTCCTGATGATAAATTTTCATTTGATTCAGGAATACTAAGTTTTGGATCTAGTTTACTATCAGGCTTTATAACTCCTTTCTTACTATCATTCACAATCTTAACGCTTGATTTTTTCTCAGTAACTTGAGACGAAGTAGTTGAAATTTTTGTATTCTTTTGAACCTCTTTTGTTTCCAAATAATCCCGTATCATTTTAGCGGTATTAAAGCATTCAAAACTCAGTGCAAGCTTTAAATGCGCTGATGTAATTTTGTCCTTTACAGCACCACTAGTTTCAAATATTTTTGCTGTTGCAAGATCATTCGACTGAGGAATTGCAGAAAGAAAATTTGGTAACGTGCATAGTTCATGGTTATGTTCAACAATATGATAGAATATTTTTTTAAATCCTAGGACCATTGCTCCAAACAAGAATTCTTGTGTACAAAGTGATTTATTATTTTTAATTATTTCTAAGGCTATTGGCTCATTATTCTTATCAAATGCAAGATACAAATTGCCTTGTGTACACAGCTCTATATTATTATCAACTATTTTTATTACTTCCTCAATATTCGATGACTTAATCGCATCTTCCAATTTTTCTTGTTCAGTTAGTTTTTTATTCTTTGACACTTCAACTCTCCATAAATTTATTTTCAATCAGACAATTATGTCTTATTTTCAGCTTATAGACATTTTAAATCAAAATGCAATACCTGACTAACCAATGATATCACTTTCTCTTCTAGTTGCACTAGTTTACTAACGGCCGTTCCGCTTGATTGTCACCGCCGCTTCTGCGTATGAATCTGGAGGTTTCTTCTGCTATTTTTCCTGCATTATATTTTTCAGAGGCGGGTTTTGATACAGCGACGACTATAGATAATTTATCGGTGTTTTTAGCTATAAAAACTATAACTAGATCATCGTTACTTTTGGCCAGGTTTTCGGCAGACATTTGGATCATTTTCGGTCTGCATTGTCAAAGACCACATAGATGACGAGATAAATAAGTTTTCGAAGATTTTGCATCGAGAATTGTAGAAAAGATTAATCACTATGTTAAATTGAACTGGCATCAGGTAAATTGTATTGTAAAAGACCCGGATGCATATTTAGTTTTAAAAGTAGAAGAGAATGGTCAGGAAGTAGAGAAAAAATATGAAATTCCTGGTGATGCAATTTTATTGATAGGTGAATTTACATCGTTAGGTGATGTAATATTCGATGCTCAACCAGAAGAAGTGCAGCAACTTGGAGATGTACAAATAGTAGAGTAGAGTGTATTTACACAATCAAGATTGGAAATAGAAAGAGGTAGAGATTCTACCTCTTTTCTTTTATCAACACTGACGCAACACCGCCAGTAATAAGTAGTCCAATAGTTAGGACAAGTGGTATATAGGTTGGTATATGTATAAAGTGAACGACGAATATTTTGATTCCAATTAATATCAGAATTAATGCTAGTGAATATTTGATATATCTGAATCTTTCAACAATATCTGCAAGTAGGAAAAAAAGAGCTCTTAAGCCCAATATTGCAAAAATATTTGAAGTATATACGATATATGTATCTTGAGTGATTGCGAAGATTGCTGGTATACTATCGATAGCAAAAACTACATCCATAGCTTCAACTGTTGCTAGTGCCATGAAAAGGGGGGTAGCAAATAGCTTATTATCTTTTTTTACAAAGAATTTATTACCATGAAATTCGTGCGTGACATTCATTCTCTTACTAAGGAATTTATATATGAACATATCTTTCACGTTCATAGGTTTTTCTTTGGATATATAGAATGTTTTGATTCCAGTATAGATTAAAATAATAGCAAAGATAAATAGAACCCATTCAAAGTTAGCAACTAGTGATGCACCAGCTCCAATCATTAAAGCTCTTAGAACTATTACTCCTAATATTCCCCAGAATAATACTCGATGTTGGAACTTAGGGGGTATATTAAAGAATTTAAAGATAATAGAAATGACAAATATATTATCGAGTGACATAGCTTTTTCCAGAATAAAGCCTGTAAAATATTCCTTACCATGTTGTGTACCAAGTTCATAGAAGACAAATATACCAAAAGCACACGCGATCAGAATATAAAATATACTCATGATAAGACTTTCGCGTAGCGAAATAACGTGATCTTTTTTGTTAAATACTCCTAGATCAAGAATTAGTAGGGTGATAATTATTGTTCCAAAAATTCCCCAGGAGAGTAAGCCTTCATGCATATGTTACATCCTCTAAACTACAATATTTTATAACAGTAGATCACAGTTTACCCTTTTGGTGTAAGAGAAATTAGGAATTGAGAGGGAAAAAATATATAGAAGTATTTAAAAAATCACGAGGATACATTCTAACTTTATTAACAGTTCCTAGGTATTTCTTGCCTAGCAAATATACCTAAGTTTGTTATTACGATAGTTTATGCAATAACTCAAACTTATAAAATTATATTAGGAAACTTCTATTTCCTAATATAATTTTAATCTAAAGAGTTTAATCATGACAATAAGACTAATAAAGGCAGCTGCCAATAATAATTTACATTTAGCATTTCAATATTTAAGAGTTGGAGACGATATTAATTTCCAAGAAGGATTATACGGGCAAACTGCATTACATTGCGCTCTGCAATCTGGCCATAATAATATGGTTCAATTATTGCTTAATTTTGGTGCGAATCCTAATATTCAGAATTATAAGGGGTATACACCAGTTGATATTTATAATGGTGTACATTTACAGCATATGGATGAATTGTTTTTAACAAGGCAGGAAGATGAAAGTGAGTTGTTAGGTAGTAACTACCATGATTATCTAAATGATAATTATGGATCAGATTATTCATAAAAAAAGAGCCCTTAAAGGGCTCTTAATTAAACTTTTTCAATAGGTAAACTTGAACTAAGCTTGTTTTGCTTTAAATCTTTTATTCATTTTATTAATCACAAGTACTCTACCTTTTCTTTTAACAATACGGCAGTTTTTATCTCTTGCTTTAAGTGATTTTAATGATTTTACAATTTTCATAATAGCCTCATCTAGCCCTTAAATAGAGCTGTTTTATTAGTTCATGCGCAAATATAGAGGAAATAGCCAAGAAGGTCAAGGATAAACTATAATAATAATTTTAAATAATGAAGTATAATTATTAGTCAATTATATTTTGTTGCTAAAACGTTTTGTACTTGACCGGCGGCGTGAAGAAATTTATCATCGCTGGAATGGATAAATATCAAGTTAGATTTTAAGTTGGAGATATAAATATGAAACCATATAGTGATCTTGCAAAGATGATTCACAAAGAAGGATACATCTTTATAACAATTTTTGCAGTAGTTACTTTTGTACTCGGATCATTTAGTACAACTTTGGCGTGGATTGGAGGAATATGTACTGTTTGGTGTGCTTACTTTTTTAGAAACCCGGAGAGAGTAACACCTGTTTCTGATGATTTAATTATCAGCGCAGCAGATGGAGTGGTGCAGAAAATTGTTGAAGTAACGCCCCCAGCTGAGCTAGAGCTTGGTGATGCTCCCATGATACGAGTTAGTGTTTTCTTAAATGTTTTTAATGTACATATTAATAGAATCCCGGCAAGCGGAAAAATTTTAGCGCTAAAATATCATCCTGGAAAATTCTTTAATGCATCTCTTGATAAAGCAAGTATTCATAATGAGCGTCAGTCTGTCTTGATGGAGACTAAGAGTGGAACTAAAATTGGTTTTGTTCAGATTGCGGGTTTAGTTGCAAGGCGTATTGTTTGTGATTTAGAAGAAGATCAAGAAGTTTTAGCTGGCCAAAGATATGGCCTAATTCGTTTTGGCAGTAGGGCAGATATATATTTGCCTCTTAAAACAGCGCTAATGGTGACGGAAGGACAGACATGTGTTGGTGGTGAGACAGTAATCGCAGATATGAAAAAGAAAGTTACTGAGCAGCCAAAATTTGAAAGACGCTAGATTAAGTGAATTTATTATACTAAATTCACTTTTAGGAATATAGAAAGAGAAAGTAGTTTGATTAAAAAATTTAAGGGTAAAAAACTTATAATAAAACCAGTCCCGTTTACTAAGCTACTGCCTAATGTGGTAACTTTGGTGGGTTTGATTATTGGTGTTAGCTCGATTAGATTTGCCCTTGAGTCTGCTTGGGAAAAATCTGTTTATTGTATTTTGATAGCTACGATAATTGATGGTTTAGATGGTAGGGTTGCAAGAATGCTTAATGCAACTAGTCATTTTGGAGCGGAACTCGATTCACTTTGTGATTTTATAAATTTCGGCCTGTGTCCTGCATTGCTTTTATATTTGTGGTCATTTCAACAATATGAATATAAAGTTATTTCTTGGGCATCCATTATGCTTTTTGTCGTTTGTATGGCAATTAGGCTTGCAAGGTTTAATACGGCTATTGTTGAAACAGATAAAGACAAGAAACAGAAAGATACAAGGTTTTTTACCGGTGTACCTGCCCCATCTGGTGCAATTCTTGCGCTTATTCCAATGATATTAGATTTTGAGCTTACTACAATGATTCCTGAGTTTAGTGTCAGGAATCATACTTTACTTATAAATTTATACATAGTTATTATTGCTTTATTACTTGCAAGTCGTTTTCCAACTATTTCGCTAAAAAATATTCAAATCAAACCGGAATATTTGTCACTTTCTATGATAATATCTGCAATGATAATCATAGTTGCTGTAATATATCCTTGGTACTCATTACCGGTAGCTGCTATTATTTACATATTGTCAATACCGCTTTGCATATATTATGCAAGGAAATTTTAGGAGGAAGATAAATGTCTTCTATGTTAGAAAAAATATCATCACACAAGCACGCAAAACTAATTGCAGTAATATCTGTTATATTTTTATTATTTGTTACCTATAAAGTTTATGTTTGGGCAAATACACAATCTACAGATAATGCATATATTGAAGCTGATATTTCAAGTGTTAGTTCAGAAGTTGGTGGTGTTATTGATCGTGTTTTGGTCAAAGAGAATAATTTTGTTAAAGAAGGTCAGATAATCGCACAAATTAATGCAGTCGATTATAAAGCTAAATATGAGCAGGCTGAGGCAAGTCTTGATGGAGCAGTTCGTGACATTGAAATGATTGATCAAAATATAAAGCTTGCAATTATAGAGGAAAATAAAGCCGTTGAAGCTCATGAGTTTGCAGAAGAGAATTTCAAAATAGCGGAGATAGATTACAAGCGAATCACTGAGCTTAGCAAAGATAATTTTGCAAGTAAGAAGAATCTGGATAGTACGAAGATTGCTTATGAAAAAGCTAAGAATGGGCTGTCCCAAGCAGTTTTAAATCTGCAAACAAGTAAAGAAAATGTGAAATTGCTTGAGATCAAAAAATTAGCAGCAATTGCAAAAAGTAATACTGCATTGCAAGAACGTAATTTAGCAAAAAGGGCTCTTGATAATACCAATATTCGTTCGCCAATTGATGGGATTATTGGTAATAGCTCTATTCGAGATGGTAATTTTATTAGACCTGGTGTTGTTTTATTTTCTGTTGTACCTATCGATAAGTTATATGTAAAAGCTAATTTTAAAGAGACACAAATTTCAAAGTTTAGACCTGGGATGGTAGCAACTATTGAGATTGATTCTGAATCAGGAACAAAGATTGAAGGTGTGATTCGTAACGTTTCTCCTGCTACTGGCGCTAAATTTAGTCTACTACCGCCTGAAAATGCAACAGGCAACTTCACTAAAATAGTCCAAAGAGTTCCTGTGATTATCGATTTTACTGTTCCAGATGACATTAAGGATAAGATAGTACCAGGAATGTCTACTTTAACTAGTGTGCGTATAGATCAGAAAATTGACGAGAATAATAATAGCAATGAATAAATAATATCAAGAAAATTTATTCTATATAGTTTGGTTACATAATATTTCCAGCATGTTATCTAAAAGATTTTTGGTTTATTGATGCTGCGTGTCTTTCGTTTTTCCATTAGTACTTGACTATGTAACAGTAACATATATTGAAGTATTAATAAACCTGAGGCTATTTAGAAATCTGTACGAATAATATATAACAATAGATAACTGTTATTGAGTTAAAAACTAATCGGGAAACACTTAGCTATTTTAACTATACTGAAAATTCTACTACTAATCAGCAATATACTCAGTTTGTTTTGGCTTTTTTGCAGCAAGCAAGGCAAAGCCAAATTGTCCAATGAAAGCACAAATAGGAATTACTGCTAGCGCATAGATGAAATTCTCATGCGTATATAGTGGGCTACCATTTTCAGTTAGTGCTCCATCCCAACTTAGTTCAAATGCTGATCCAATAATTGTATGGAAAAAATGTCCAAAAGACATGTTAATACAGTTTATTACAGCTATTGCAAGACCTGTTGAATTTTGATCGACGGATTCACTGGTGACAATAAATACTAGAACTTGATAGCAACATAAGATGCCCAAAAAGAACATTAGAGCCGCGCTTAGAGCAAAGTTAAAGTAATATCCTGGTATATAGAACAAAACGACAAATATTGTTATAGTTAAAATGCCTGTTAAGAAGATCATAAGGCTAGTTGATCTTAGTAAGCTAGCTGCGATTGTAAGAACTGGTCCACCGAAACACATTCCAACATAAACAAATGAAGTAATTGTTGTACTGTCTGTTTTACTCAAGCCAAACGACTGATTGAAGAATGGTATTGCCCATACATCAGCGAATCCTTCTAGAGAGCCAACCATCAAGCCACCAGAAATACCAATAAGAATTATTTTAGGATTAAGAATTAGTTTTATTACAGAATTAAAAGTATCCTTTGCAGTGCTAGTTTCTTCATTTTTATCTAACTTACCTAGGAATAAGATTACTGCAGAAATAACGAATCCAGTAACTGCAAGCATGTTAAATACTGTATCATAGCCAAATTTATCAAAAAGATATTTCATAGGAGTTGCTCCAAAGACAGCGCCAACTAGACCAAATGAAAACGAAAAACCAAGCATTGGAGAGTGATATTTTTCTTCAAAGCAGCTTTTGATTATTTTGGCAACTGATAGGAAGGCAACACCTGACCCAACACCAATTAAGAAGCGGCCAAATAATAGTATATTCCAGCTATCAGTAGCAACAAATGTAAATGTACCGATAGCAGCAGTAGCAATTGCTAAAGACGTAACAAATCTGAAGCTGAGACGGTCAAGCATTATACCAAGTGGTATTTGAGCGCCTGAATATCCCAAATAATAATAGCCAGCAAGTGTACCAAAGCTTGCAGCATCAATAGCAAATTTTTGAGTAATTTCTTCCCTTAGAATACCAGCTGATAGCCTTAATATAAATTGGAAGGCAAAGAATATACTTGCCAAAGACCATAAGAACAGAGCCTTTCTGAAAGAAATATTTGACATTATTAGTAATTGCTATTTGTTATTTAGTAAGCAATGAATACTAACGTTTGTATATTGTTTTGTCAATACAATAAATTTAGCGAAATATATTTATTACTTGGTAGCAATATTTACTTATCTTAACCCGAACTGTGGATAAGCGATTTCATTTTATAAATTGTTCTAAAGATGGCTTATCAGTACGAAGCTGATAGTTTATTAGTCCAGCAAATAAGTGACAAAATGCATTTATTGGAGATCTATGTCTACTATGTATCAAGGTGTTTAACGACTTTATAGATGAGAAGATTGTTTCTATAAATGGACGTTTCATTAACATCATTTTATCATTTATATCCATTAGACAATTCTTCATATTTTTTCTGATTTTAGTGATTAAAGTTGTACCCTGTTCAAATAATTCAGTGAATAATTTTTTGGAGATATAACCTTTATCACCAATAAGTTTGCAAGAGATATCTTTTAGCATTTGCTTTACTGGAGACCTGTCATCTACATTCCCGCTAGTAACATGCATGCGTACAATTTCTCCGTGACTATTAAAAATAAAGTGCAACTTAAAGCCAAAGAACCAACCAGTTGAAGTCTTACCTTTTCCAGCTAAGTCTTTAAAAACTTTATGACGTTTCTCTCACAGCCTATGGCATACAACCATTGGAGTAGAGTCGATAAACATGTATTCAGTTATCTTACCCTCAAGGGATTTTAACATGCATAATACAGCAGGAAAGGCTAGCTTTATCAATGATATAAAGCGATCATAATGGACTAAGTAATTGAATAAATTTCTGTTATTTCTCATAAGTTCTAAGTAAAAATATTTAAAGCAAGCCATACCAGATTGATGGAAAGCTATTAAGATTGTTATTATCTCCGATAAGCTCATACTGCTTGGTCTATTACGTTTTCTTAAACCGCTAGTAAGAAGAGACTTTTTGTACCAATTTTCAAATCCTTTATAAAAATCATCGACAAAGCAGAACAAAGTATCGTAGTCTATATTCATTGGGGTACTCTTTAGTTGTTTAAAAAAGCCAGAATACCCCAATACCAACTACTATGCAGCTTTTTTGTTATCCATAGTTCGGGTTATCTTATATAAGATCAGTTCAAATTTTCTTAAGGTTTAGAAACGCTGCAAACAAGCTTAAGCATTTTCTAAATTATATTTCCGCATCCACCGGTTCCGCACCCGCTAAAGCTACTCCTGCATCAGCTTCAACTGGAGCTTGTCTGAGATTAGTAACATCAAAATTAACTACCTCTAGCATTAAAACTTGGAATTGATTGAAAAAACCTGCCGGTATAGTTCTACCGAGAATATCATTGCGTGGACCCATATCATACCTCCCCATAAGTATATACAACACACAATTTAAGGCTATCTTCTTTTTAAGATTATGTCAAGTTAGGCATATATTTTGAAGTATAGTTCTAAAACTGTTTCTACTAGCGCTGATTTAAAAAATAAAATCGTCTGAAGATATAATTGCAGTTGCTCTTGGGGTTTTATTTTGTATAATATTTTTGTGTATTGTTTAGGTCTGCGGATTTTTAATTTAAGGCCTGCTTTAAGAGAAAATATGAGCTTATATATTATGAAAAATGTTTGTTTAAATATTATATTATTTACATTATCCATTTTTTTGTTATCTGGTTGTCTGCCAACAATTTTTGCGGGTGCTGCTGGCACGACTATGGAATTTGCAAAAGATAGACCAGCAGGTGATACTTTAACAGATGTTAGAATTTCTACAGCTATTAAAGGTGCTTTTCTTAAAAATAATTTTCGTAATTTATACTCTAAAATTAAGATAGAAGTTGTACAAGGAAGGGTGCTATTTACCGGGGATATTGATAAGGAAGAAGATGCAATTACTGCTGTTCAGATTGCTTGGAATCAAGAAGGGGTTACAGAAGTTATCAACGAATTAAAAGTTGATAAGAATAGTAATAAGTTTAATATAGTTCAGTATACGCGTGATGCCTTGATCACCAGTCAGATTAAATCTAAGACATTTATGAATAGAGATATTAAATTCGTCAATTACACAGTAATTACAATTAATGATATTGTTTACTTGTTTGGTATAGCAAGATCAGAAGAAGAGCTCGAAAAAGTTGCAAGTATTGCATCAAATATTAGCGGTGTTCAAAAAGTAGTTAGCCATGTAAAAGTGCAGAAATTAGCAAGAAAAACAAAATCTGGATCAAATAATCTTGATTCCACTAATATTGATTCAGGTGGTAGTAGTAAGTATTTGATTGATCAAGGTGAAGACTTAACCTTAGAGAATGTTGGGAATGATTGGTAAGATATTTGTTTCAAAAAACATTTTTAATATTGCGCTATTGATTATTATTTCTATTTTGGTTTCTGCTTGTCAAGGTGTTGGATCTTCTAGAAAAAGTCACGCAAAAACATATAGATATCTTTCAAAAGAAGATCGAGGTAATAATAAGTATCTTGGGCATTATAAAGTTGGTAAACCATATAAAATCAAAGGTAAAAGATATAGACCTAGAGAGGTTAGTAGATATACAAGGACAGGTGTTGCCTCGTGGTATGGGAAGCGCCATGGGTTCCATGGTAAAAAGACTGCAAATGGTGATATTTATAATAAAGAAATGTTGACTGCAGCTCATAAAACTTTGCCTCTTCCGTCACTTGTTAAAGTAACAAATCGAGAGAATGGAAAATCTGTTATTGTACTGGTGAATGATAGGGGACCGTTTGCACATAACAGAGTAATAGATTTGTCTGAAAGAGCTGCTGCTAGAATAGGGATGAGGAATCAAGGAACTGCAAAGGTAAGATTGCAGTATCTAAATGGTGAAACTAAAAGGTTTTTAAGAACTTTGGGATTGCAGGAAAAAACAGGTTCTCGTGCAAAAAGACCATTAAGAAACCAGAGATGTACAGTGAATTGTCATATTAAGCTAGTAAATATGAAATATAAACTAATGTGGCTTCCTATTTTCAAGTTATTTTATTCATCACGCGTTTTGATAGTAATTGCATGAAGTTCTTTTTCTAGAACTTCTGATAATGCATCCTTAACAAGTCTATGTTGTTTGATTAATGGAAGTCCTTTAAAGCTTGTACATGTTATATCTAGCGAATAATGATCTTGATCTCCAGCAAGATCAGTGATTTTTATTTTCGCATTTGGAAAGCTTTGCTGTAGAATAGATATAAGTTTGGTTTCTGATATAGCCATTTATTACTCTTAACTTGAGGTTATAATTTATAAATATTATTCGTATGAAATCTACGCAAAAAATTTATGGTTTGCAAGAGCTTAATTTTTTAAATAACGGCAAAGTAAAAGTCGGAGTATTAGGTGGTACTTTTGACCCAGCTCATACTGGGCATTTGATGATCTCTAAAAGAGCGCTTGATTTTTATAATTTCGATTACGTTATTTGGTTAGTAGCGAATCAAAATCCATTAAAAAAGAAGAATGAAAGAAATATTTTTAAAAGAGCTGAGCAATCGCTAAGTATAGTAGATGACGATAGAATATTAGTTTCAATAGTAGAACATGATTTTGATACACAATATATGTATGATTCAATGTCATGTTTAATTAAGCATTTTCCAAATGTAGAATTTACTTGGATGATGGGTATAGATAATATTGTGGATTTTCCAAAATGGCATAGAAGCCGTGAGATACCAAAATTGTGTAATATTATCATTTTTGATCGTCCCTGTGCTACTCGAGATGTAAATCCTAAAGATTTTGGGTTAAAACCTACGGGAAACCTTGATAATGCTGAAGTACATAATATAATAATTGATAGAAACGATTTGTATGATATTTCTTCAACGCAAATTAGACAAAAACAAAAAGAGCTGGAGCTTTAGGTGAATTTATCAAAAGAAGAATTAAGAGATTTTATTTTAAAATGTCTGGAAGAAAAAAACGCAGTAAATATTTCTTGTATAAAAATTGAGAATGAAACACCTCTTGCTGAATATATGATTTTTGCAAGTGGGCGCTCGGTTCGTAATATCAAAGCAATTGCCGAATTTACTTCTATTGAGCTAAAAAAAGAGCTGAATTGGAGGGCAGATATTGAAGGTTTAAAAGGTTCAGATTGGATTCTTTTGGATGCTGGAGATGTTATTGTTCATCTATTTCATCCAGAAGCTAGGGAGCATCTGAAGCTAGAAGAATTATGGGATAAAAAGTAAATTGTTAATTATAAAGGTTTAAGTAAAGGAACTATGGAAAGCCAAATTTTAGTAGTAGTCATAATGCTCATTGCAACCGCGGTATTTGTTGTTGCAATTTTTAAGCGTTTAAATTTAAGTCCTGTGCTTGGCTATTTAGTAGCCGGTGCTTTGATTGGAGATAATGGTTTTAAAGTTGTAACTTATGACCAAACTAGTCTTCTCGGAGAAATGGGGGTAGTCTTCTTATTATTTGCTATCGGGCTTGAGCTGTCTATTGAAAGATTAAAAGCAATGAGAAGGTATGTTTTTGGGCTAGGGTCTTTACAGGTATTGATTACAAGTGTAATAATTTCTGGTGCGGTTGTTTTAGTTAGTGGTGACTATAATGCTGCAATTATTATTTCTGGTGGATTGGCTTTATCATCTACGGCAATTGTTATGCAGGTTATAACTGAGACAAAAAGTCAATCAATGCAGGTTGGTAGGGTAGCTCTAGCTATTTTACTTCTGCAAGACTTTGTTGTTGTACCTTTGCTTGTTATTGTTCCAATTCTTGGAAGTGGTGCTGGAGTTGAGTCTCTTCCAATGATTCTGGGTAATTCACTACTAAAGGCAGTTCTTGCACTTGGAGTTATTTTTATTGCCGGTAGGGTGCTTCTGCGTCCTTTATTTTCATTCATATCACCAGATCATAATGAAAGTAGTGAGCTACCTATTGCAGTTACGTTGCTTGTAGTATTGACTGCATCATGGGGAACTGAACATTTTGGTCTATCACTAGCTCTTGGAGCATTCGTTTCTGGTGTGCTTGTTGCTGAGACTGACTTTAGAGGTAAAGCTGAAGAGAGTATATATCCCTTCAAGAGCTTATTGCTCGGATTATTCTTCATGAGTGTTGGAATGAAGATTGATGTTTGGGAAATGTATGAGCAGATATATAATATTGTAACATTCTGTATTGCGCTGATTGTATTGAAAACTACTATCATTGCGGCTTTGTGTATATTATTTGGCTTTAATAGAGGTGTTGCTGTTCATGCAGGGCTACTTCTTTCTCAAGGTGGTGAGTTTGCCTTTATCTTATTTGGTCTTGGTAAAGAATTTGGTGTTTTAGAAGAAGGAATTTCAAATATATTACTATTAGTAGTTACTTGTTCGATGGCACTTACTCCATTGCTTGCACTTGCAGGACAAAAATTTGCAGAGAGAATTGAGAAGGGGCTAACTCCTAATCAAATCATTGAATATGGTGCTAGAGATCTTGCAAATCATGTAATTATTGCTGGTTTTGGTAAGGTTGGTAAGATGGTTGCAAGAGTTTTGGAGGCTGAAGGAATTAACTATATTGCGCTTGATGTTAATGATGAAATTGTCCGTGAGGAGATTGCTAATGGATTGCCTGTTTTTAAAGGGGATGCTTCTCTAACTGCTACAATGCGCGCTGTTGGTGCTGATAGGGCATTAACTTTGGTTGTAACGGTAAATAACGAAGTTACGGTTAAGAAAATTAGTAAAATGGTGAATGGTAAGTTTAGTAATCTAGAAGTGATTGTTAGGCTTAAAGATCTTAAAAATTCAACCGAAATGTATAATCAAGGTGTAACTACTATCATTCCTCAAGATTGTGAAACTGGTTTACAACTCGGTAGTGCTGTTCTGAAATCAGTAGGAATAAGTGAATATGAGTTAAATCGTATTAAAGATCAGTTCCGCGCTGGAAACTATGAAATAGTTATGCAGCATGATAATATGCTTGAAGCAGAAGAAAATGAATAGAAATACTATTTTATCCATTTTAACTGTATTTATTGCATTCTCTTCATATGCAGTTCCTAAAAAATTACCGGTTCCTCGTTATGTGACCATTAAATTTAATGAGGTTAATGCAAGGACAGGTCCAACTGAAGACTGCCCAATCGAATGGGTGTTCATTAAAAAAGGTGAGCCTGTTGAGGTAATAGCAGAATATGATCAATGGCGAAAAATAAGAGATATAAATGGTGAAGGAGGTTGGGTCCACTCAAGAGTAATTTCTGGAAATCGTTCAGTTGTATTTGTTGCTAAGAATACAATGCCTCTTGTTGCATCTCCTGGCAAGTATGACCAAATTGTAGCAAAACTTACTCCTCAAATTAGATGCAGCTTGCATAGATCTGAAAAAGATTGGTGTAAAGTAAGTTGTAGATCCTACAAAGGTTGGATTGCCCGAAAATTCCTTTGGGGTGTTTATCCAGATGAATGAAGCTAAATTTATTTTATGTACTTTATATAACTAATATAGGTTTTAGAAAGTATAGTGCTAACCTCAAGATTATTGCTTAATAGATCACAAAACAGTTTGCAAAAATTAATTTATATACTAAGATCAATCTTGTTATAAAATTTAAGTTAAATCAGTGTAAAAAGATGAGTAAAAAATCTATATAAAATAAAGGAGTTGTCCGCACACACTGGAAAAGTGTTATGAATAGTAAGTTAAATCCTTTGAGACAAGAGTTGGGGTTAAAAGGTAGGTATAAACCCTTAAAGAAAGGTCAATATGATAAAGAAGCTTTAGATGTAGTTGCTAAAACTGATTTTAGTGAACTTGACACAAATTGTTTGAGTTCTTGGTTTTGTTTTGTTGGCTTAAGTAATACAATTAAATATATTGTAGTAAATTGTGTAGGTTGCGGTCTTGAAGATGTAGATGCAGTAAGTGATGAATCTATTCCTCTGAAAGATTATATGGAATAGAAATTTTAGTCTCTGGTTTTATTCTGGGATAATTTATTCTTTGGCTTGAGGAGCATCAATTTTTTTTTCAGATTAAACTGCAATTCGCGTCGTTGTTTTGTAATTTCATATAGTACTATACCAGATGATGTACCCAAATTAAGACATTCAATAATTCCATACATTGGAATGCTAATGCAAAGATTACTTCTTTCTAGGGCGGTATTACTAATTCCTATTCCTTCGTTTCCAAACCAGACAGCTAGCTTTTTATATTGAGTATAATTATGTTCGTGTAATACTGCATTTTTATATCCTTTCATATGAGGTGAAGTAACAACTGAAACAAAATTATTTTTTTCTAAGTGATCCACGCAGCTGCTTGTATCATTAAAAATCTTTACAAATCTCCATTTTATTGCTGAAGCAGAGTAGCATTGAGTTTTTTCTCAGTGCGCATTTCTTCCCATGTTTCTGGTAGTAATTTTTGGTCAGTAACAATATAGATTCTTTCAACTCCAAGAGCATTAACGTTTCGTACGATACTTCCAATATTTCTTATATTATCAGGATTTTCAATTACAGCGATTAAGTTTTTGCATCTAAAATCTTTAATTTTATCTATTCTTGTACGAAGTGTTAGCTTAGATTTTTCTTTTTTTGCATATAATTTTATATGAAAACCCTACTTTATTTATAAATAATAAAATATCACAAGGTAAAAACAAAATAAGAGAATGAGTGGTGCCGGATGTCGGATTCGAACTGACGACCGACCGCTTACAAGGCGGTTGCTCTACCACTGAGCTAATCCGGCGTATAGAATGCTTTTTTAAAGCTAAGACATTTAGGATATTAATGCCTACTTTGCGCAAAGCTTTGGTGCTTCTTAAAGAGTCAGGCTTAGCTAGCTGCTTGCTCTTTTAATTCCTTTTTAGATGGCTTTTTTGTTTGAGCCTTTTCTTTTACAGCCATTTTTTTCAGAATAGATTCAGGTAACTTAATACCAGCTGCTTTTATGAATTTAGCAACACGATCAGTCGGTTGTGCTCCTTTAGATAACCAATGTTCAACACGGTCAGCTTTAAATGTCACACGATCACCATCTTCTTTTTTAAGCAATGGGTTGTATGTACCAATTTTTTCGATGAAACTACCATCTCTTGGTGCACGTGCATCTGCTACTACAACTCTATAATATGGGCGTTTTTTTGCGCCACCTCTTGCTAAACGAATTTTAACTGACATAAATGTGAAACTCTACTTAATTTTTTCTTCTTTAAATTCAACATGCTTACGCACTTTTGGATCATATTTTCTAAAAGACAACTTCTCTGTAAGAGTTTTTGGGTTGCGCTTTTTAACCAAATAATATCCTGTGCCAGCAGTGCTGACTAATTTAACAAGAAGATTTTTACTTTTTTTCTTGGACACGGTTTATAACCTTCCTAAAAACAAATTTTATAAAATACCTTACGTAAAATATAGCTAGAAGAGCGAATAGTCAAGCCTAAAATTAGCCAAATATGTAATATCTCCAAATCAGCAAGATTATTGCAAAGTGAAAGCAATATATATTCATTGAATTTTGGCTTATCAATACTAGTTTTAGATTATTAGCCTTGAAGTAGTTTTTTAGAGTTAGTGAGAAAAATAATCCTATCATGATTAAAACAGCAATCAGCATTTCCCAAATATTAAAAATTGAATGGTATAGAGCTAGCATGTGAATAAGAGATAGGTATGATACAACACAAGCTGGCAGAAAAACTTTTTGCTGATCTTGGCGTGCTAATTTTCCAAGAATCATCAAAGCAATAGCTAAGGTTCCGTATTCTATGAACATATTAGTTACTGGCCATAAGCACGCAAGAATAATTATATGAGTGTAGCTTTTCCAGAAATTTGTAAAATGTTTTTCAAATAGTTTTATATAGGCTTGTCCCAAGAATATTGATATCAGTATGTTTGCTTCAGTTATTTGCCAGAAAATAGCAGCAACTTCAAATATATAAAAAAGAACACCATATATTAGAATTTTATAGTTCAGACTACCTTTGTAGTTAAAGCCAGCGAAAAAGCAAAATATTGGGAAAGCGTATCTTCCAATAGATCTGAGCACTAGAGTTTCTGGGAATATATATGCTCCTAAATGATCAAGGATCATAGTAAAGATCGCAATTGCTTTTAAAATATCTTGATAATTTGAAGCTCGATTCATGATTTTAGAAGTAGAATTTTATGTATCTTAAAAAAATATGCAGATACAATAAAAATTACAATAGCAAAAGCTATAGTGCCAAGTAATGATGCAGCTTTTATGACAAAAATACTTGAGAAGAATAACTCACCAAAATAATAGTTTGCAACTAGAATAAAACCAGACATGACAAGCCCGCAAACTAGGATCTTCAATGCAAACTTTTTTGTATCACTAGTTATCAAAAAATCTCCATATTGTTTGGCATGCTTATTTAATAGCCAAACATTAATCCAGGCTGCTATGGAAGATCCAAGAGCAATACCTATATGGCCAAAAGGTATCATTAGCAATATATTAAGAGTAGTGTTGATAACTAAAGAATATACAGTGATTTTAAAAGGAGTTTTAGTATCAAGATTCGCATAAAAAATAGGAGTCAAAATTTTAGCTAAAACAAAAGCTGGTAATCCAAAAGAAAAAGCAGCTAATGCATTTGCAGTTAGAAATGTGTCGTTTGAGCTAAATTCACCTCTTTCGTATATTAGGTGAATAATTGGCTGTGATAGAGTGAGTAATCCAAGCATTGCAGGGATTGATATTGCGAAGGCAATTTTGATAGCTTTATTCTGAAGAAAATTGGCCTCAGTATAGTCTTTTTTCTTATAAATTTTTGATAATTCAGGAAGTAGAATTGTACCAAAAGTTACCCCTATTAATGATAAGGGAAGCTGATATAGACGATCTGCATATGATAATATAGATACTGCTCCTGGAAGAAAACTTGCAATTGATTGTGAGATGAAAAGGTTTAACTGCTGAGCACCTGAGCTCATAGTCGCTGGTCCCATTTTTTTTATCAATTTTTTAACTTCAGGATCTTTTGGCTTAAATAAAAGTGGGAATTTTAATCCTGCTCTAATTAAGCAAAAATACATAAATAAAACTTGCATTATTCCAGCAATAATTAAAGCATAAGAGATGCTGTAATGCGGTTCTATGAAGTCTTTTGAAAAATATGGAATAATGATGACGCAAATATTCATTAAAATAGGTACGAATGCAAATGCGGCAAATTTACGGACTGAGTTTAGCATGCCTCCGAAAAGAGCAGTTATTGAAACAAAAATAACATAAGGTATTGTCAGTCTACATAAGGTAATTGCTAAATCATATTTTTCTCCGCTATACATAAAGCCAGGAGCAATTAGAACCATTAAAAACGGCATAAAAATTTGTAGTATAACCGTAAGGCAAGTAAGGGTTATGAAAAGTAAGATAAAAATCTCTCCGCTAAACTTTTTTGCATCTTTTTTTGAAGTGACTAGCTTTTCGCTATACATTGGGATAAAAACAGCCGATAGGGCGCCTTCACCAAAAATTCTACGAAATAAGTTTGGAAATTTAAAAGCTACATTAACGCAGTCAGCTATTTGCGTTGTGCCAAATGTTGCTGCAATAAAAAGCTCTCTAGCTAACCCAAAAAAGCGGGATAGTAAGGTAAAAAAAGCTACAACAACGCCGTATCTAAGTAACATAGATTTAAGTTTTTAAATGTTAGTATTATTTGTCAGCAGCGCCATAGCGTTTTTTTATTCAAGGCAAAGTTTTTGTATAAATATCATTAATTGTCGCTTCGCTAATGCACTTCGCAATGACGAGTTCAATGTTTCGTCTTTGAAGAACTTATTGATACGACAACTTAAAGAAACTTACCGCTATTGTCCAATGACAGTTTATTTGTAGTAGAATATGAGTGCTATAACAAGCGAAATTCGCTATAGAAAGAGCTATTTAACTCTATCTATAGCTTCCTCAATTGTTGTTCTAGCAGTTGCAGCATCTTTCCAGCCCACAATTTTTACCCATTTACCTTTTTCTAGCTCCTTATAATGCTCAAAGAAATGTTTGATTTTACTTTTTAGCATTTCAGGTACATCATCGATATCTTTAATTTCATCAAAAGTAACATCTAGTTTTGATGTAGGAACTGCAAGAATTTTTTCATCCATTCCTGATTCATCTTCCATCATGAGAACTCCAACTAGTCGAACTTTGATGATTGCTCCAGGAATTATTGGATAATGAGCAATAACCAGTACATCAGCTGGATCTCCGTCATCTGATAGAGTGTTTGGGATGAATCCGTAGTTGCAAGGGTAGGACATTGATACTTGCATAAATCTATCAACCATTATTGCTCCAACTTCCTTGTCAAATTCATATTTAACAGGATTATCATTCATTGGTATTTCAATAATTACATTGAAATTTCCATCTTTCGTTATAGGTTGTATTTTATCTACGAACATTATTATATCTCCTTGAACTTATGCTATAAAGTAGTTATTAATTTTTTAGTAGCTCTAAAGTCTGATCAACTAGCTTATCAGTGACTATTTTTAAAAGAAAAATCAAAGTAAATCAAGTTGTTTTAATGAAATTACTTGATAGAGAGTTAGGTGGTGCCTAAGCAATTTTTCTATATTCAAAATAAATTTTTCTCACAGAATATATCCAGAGAATACATACACCTATGAAAACTATCATAAGTACTGGAGCAATAGAGCCATAGGTTGCCATTGGTAATATAGTAAATATCATTGATTGAACCAATCCACTAGCTGATTTACCTATTTTAGGGCTAATAACGTCAACAGCAGCTTTACCTTTTGTTCTAAGCTCTGGATCAAGAGGAATATACAGCATTTGTCTTGAAGTATCCCAAATAGAATATTTTGAACCCTTAGATAAAACGTTTTGTACCGCTCCAACAAATACAGCTAGAACAATAGGTGACATTAACACTACCCCTTCAAACAGTGTAACTATTTGTTCGTCAAATACAACTAAGATAAAAAATGCAGTTCCGGTTGTAAGTATGATTACAGGTGAAATAACAGCCGCTGCGAACCAACTACTATTTCTCATTACATTATTTCCTATAACTGTCATGATCATAATAGTAATACCTGTCCAAAGTATATACATACTGTTAAATGCAGCATAAGCATTGACAGTTGGATAAAGCTCCTTAATTTTTGATTTCCATACGGCTTCAACAAGATTCATCGATAGGCCAAATGATGCGGTACAAATCAGCATCAGCCATAAATATTTTGAACGAGATATATACTTAAAACTATCAATAATGCCCATTTTTGGCTTTGGCTTGCGTTCAGATTTGGCTCCAACGTTATGTGTTGGATTTGTCATAACCCGCTTTGTAATATGTCGTACTAGTAAGCATGCGACAACGGAAGAAATTGCTACTAATGATGTAGAAATCTGAGTTAAGAATATTTTATCATCAGATGTAGTGAATAGTTGTTTTAAGGCATTATCACTCGATGATAAGCTTGTCATCATAAAGCCTACTACAACAAGAGCAGAGTTTCCAAAAAGAGAAAATAAGGTGTAAAAACGTTTTGCTTCGTTAGTTGCAGTAATTTCATTAGCAATCTGCCAAAATAATAAAACATAGAATATATTAGGCCATAATTCGGAGAATGAATAAAATAATACATAACTCCAATTGCCAATGCACGCTATATACCATTTTAGGTGAGGGTGCTTAATCATAAGGCTAGAAAGCAACTCTCTATTCATATGAAACGTATCAATTTCTGGGTATAATATGAATGCAAATATTACATAAAAGGCAGTAAATATACCTGCTAAATAGTAGAATATCTTTTGAAAAGATAAATGGTTAATTAGTTTTGCATATACAACAACAAATATTACCGCCATAGGTGTTACGCAATAAACTTTTGTAAAACTCGTAATTTCTGCACTAACTTCTGAGATTAAGATGCTGTCTTTTAGAATTCTTAGGACATTTTGGTTGAATAATACGCAGAACATCAAAGCTGACATTGGAATAAATTTTCCAAGTTCAGAATTATGGATAGGCCATAATATATTTCTTAGCTTGCTTTTGAATGGGTTTAATTCCTGTTCTGACATTTTGCAATATAACCTAATAGACAAAAAAAAAACTTAAAAAGTCATTTCTTAGTCGTAGGTCTGCAAATATACTGGTGTGTCCAGCTTCTTATGGATATAAGTTATTTAGCAGTAACTAATACTAATTACCGGCGCATTATACCACAGTAAGCCCTAATAGTCAATTGGTATAATGTTTAAAATCTTTTTTTGAATTATCTATACTTTTTCTATAAAAAATACTAAGTTCAAAAAAAGATGATGCTTGAGGTAAGAATGCAAGAAGTATATATAACACACGCAAAGAGAACAGCAATTGGGAGTTTTTTAGGAAGTTTATCTAATATTCCTGCCTATGAACTAGGAGCACTCGTGATAAAAGCTATTTTAGAAGAAAGTAAGATTGATCATAAAGCAATTGATGAGGTGATATTAGGTCAAGTTATTACTGGTGGAAGTGGTCAAAATCCTGCAAGACAGTCAGTTGTTAAAGCGGGTTTGCCCGTTAGTATTCCTGCTATGACTATAAATAAGGTATGTGGATCTGGCTTAAAATCCGTTGCTCTAGCCGCAAGTGCAATTAGAGCAGGAGATGCAGATATAATTATTGCAGGTGGTCAAGAAAATATGTCTCTTGGTATGCATGGAAGCTATATGCGGGGTGGTAGTAAGTTTGGTGATACTAAGCTCATTGATTTTATGATGTATGATGGATTAACTGACGCTTTTTTGCAAGAAACAATGGGTATTACTGCTGAAAATATTGCAGATCAGTTTAGTATAGGTAGGCAAGCTCAAGATGAATTAGCTCTTGCTTCACAATTAAAAGCATCAAATTCAAGCAAAGATGGTAAATTTGTTGATGAAATAGTGCCAATTGATGTGACTAAGAGAAAAGAGAAGGTAATATTTGATACTGATGAAGGAATAAGAGGTAGTTCAACTATTGAAGGTTTAAGCGCTCTTAAACCAGCATTTAAGAAAGATGGTTCAGTTACTGCTGGTAACTCATCGACCATTAACGATGGGGCATCTGTTTTACTTGTTGTATCGGCAAGTGCTTTAAAAAAATACAACCTTACGCCAATTGCAAAAATAGTGTCTTATGCAAGTGCTGGAGTTGAACCTACAATAATGGGGACAGGACCAGTTCCAGCATCAAAAGCTGCCCTTTTAAAAGCAGGTTGGGATGTGAAAGATTTAGATATTATAGAAGCAAATGAGGCATTTGCAGTACAAGCCGAATATGTGAATCGTCAGATGCAATGGGACATAAATAAAGTTAATATTAATGGAGGTGCAATTGCACTTGGTCATCCTATTGGTGCAAGCGGCGCAAGAATTTTAACAAGTTTAATTCATGAAATGAAGAGATCAGATGCTAAAAAAGCACTAGCTACGCTCTGTATTGGTGGTGGAATGGGGATAGCAATGTGTTTAGAAAGGGTGTAGTTAAGATATTTTTTTGTTACTTGTGATTATTAAAGCGCAGTAAATTAAATGATTATAAAAATCATTGTGTATTTTTATTGACAAGTTTGCATTATGTTCTACTTTAGCCGACATAACAAAAACTGTAAAAGTGAGGTTTATTTTCAATGAGAGTTATAATACCTGGAAATTAAATATTTCTGACTTAAAATTGTGGGTGCATCTTGGTTGTTCCGAGCAAGAAAAACATCATCCTCAATGTGTTTCTTTTAACGTAAGCATAACTTCATCTAGTAAGCTAAAAGCTACATATAGCGATAATTTAGACGATGGATTTTGCTATTCCAAAGCAACAAAATTAATCAAAGAATTAACTAGTAAAAAGCGTTACAACTTAATCGAACGTCTTGCTTGTGATGTATATGATATATTATGGCAGAGACTTAAAGATTTGGGTTTTGCAGATAGTATATTATCTATAACGGTTACTAAATTATCTCCTCCTGTACGAGATATTCATGGTGGTGTTTCATTTACTTATGATGGACCGGGAGGTAGCAGATGATTTATATATCTATAGGCTCAAACTTAGGTAATCGACTTGCTAATTTGTGAAAAGCTGTAGAGCTAATAAAATCTAATATACTAGAACAAACATATGAGTCTATTATTCTAGAGACAACAGCGCTCCTTAAGAATAATTCTCCGAAAAGTTGGTTGAGATAGAAAAGCAAGTTGGGAGAGCTTATAATAAAGAGAAATGGGCGCCTAGGATAATTGATCTAGATATTTTGATATATAATGATCAAGTTGTAGATACTCATGATATTAAAATTCCGCATCCCGAGTTATTAAATAGAGATTTTTTAATACATTTGCTTGCTCTGATGCCAAGTGAGTATAGGCCATTTATTTAGACTCAAGAGCAAAGGATTCGTATTGACGAATATGCTCATAACTATATGGATGGGGCAGATTTGTTTACTAAAGCTTTTGCTCTTGGGCCTTCTGTTGTAGGAGTATTAAATGTGACGCCAGATTCTTTTTCAGATGGTGGAGAAAATTTTGAATCTGAAATAGCAATAGAAAATGCCTATAGAATGGTTCGAGATGGAGCGGAGATTATCGATATTGGAGCTCAATCTACCCGTCCTGGTGTTGGTGAAATTATTGGTCCAGAAAAAGAATATGAGAGACTTTCTCCGATATTGGATGGATTAAAAAGTATAAATGCTAAAATTAGTATAGATACTTATCATCCAGAATTGATTAGCAAGCTTTTGAAGGAGTACAAGATTGATTGGATAAATGATGTAACTGGCAATTTAGGTGGAGATATTTTGCAGGAAATTGCCTTGTCTGGTTGTAAAATTGTTGTTATGCATTCACTTTCAATTCCGCCAAGTAAAAAGAAAATATTATCTCATAATATACCTGTCACAGAATCGATAAGAATTTGGGGAGAGAAAATTGTTGAGAAGATGCAAAGATATAATTTTTCATTAGAAAATATAATAATTGATCCAGGCATTGGTTTTGGTAAATCAATATATCAGAATTTGGATCTTTTAAAAGGTATCCAAGAAGTAAAGAAACTTGGCGTTAAAGTTTTAGTTGGGCATTCTCGTAAATCTTTTATGACAGGTTTTGTTGAAAAGCCTGCTCATCAAAGAGATATAGAAACCATAGCTATTTCAAGGAATTTAGATTGTGTAGGGGCTGATTTTATTCGTATTCACAATGTACGCGAACACCATAGATTATTTGTTGCAAGTAGAGTTTCGAGATGAACATAAAATTAATTGGAATTATGGCTTGTACTCATAGCGGCGTTATAGGTCTAGAAGGAAAGGTGCCATGGAGATATGAAGGTGAATTCAAATATTTCCAGGAAGTTACTGATAACAAGATAGTGATTATGGGAAGAAAAACTTTTGATGAAATGAGAAAGCTTAGCTTATTAAAGACTAGGAATAATATTATATTTACTCGAAACTTATCACTACAAAAACATTATCAAACACCAAATATAAAATTTGTACATTCTCTATCAGAATTCAAAAAAATAATAGTTTCTGAACGTTCTGATGCATACATGATAGGGGGGCAAGAGATAGGTACACTGTTTTTAGAGAATGGTATGTTAAGTGAATTTCTTTTGACCAAAATTCACAAAGAATATAAAGGTGACACATATTTTCCATTATCTCAAATAACAGATTGGCAGAGTAAAATAATTAGCTCTCGCAAAGACTATACAATACACAAATATACAAAAAACTAATTTATTACTATAAAAGGAGGAAGTTTATGAATTTTTTAAAAAAATTACACCAAGAGATCGATCAATACTATTTACTTAATCACGAATTTTATCAAGCGTGGAATAAAGGTGAGTTATCTCTTAAAACATTACAAATTTATGCAAAAGAGTATTATGGCCACGTAGCTGCTTTCCCAAGATATATTAGTGCAATTCATTCATTGTGCGAAAATATAGAGGATCGTCAAGTTTTGCTAGATAATCTTATTGACGAAGAGCAGGGAGAAGAAAATCATCCAGAGCTATGGTTAAAGTTCGCAGAAGGAGTTGGATGTAAAAGATCTGAATGTAAGAAACAGGAATTAGCTGCTACGCAGAATTTAATTGATGAGTATTTTGATATTACAAGAAGTAGCTTTGCTTCTGGGCTTGGTGCACTATATGCGTATGAAAGGCAAACGCCCTCTGTAGCCGAGTCTAAGATTAAAGGACTTAGGGAATTCTACAATATTGATAACAAAGATACTTTGAAATTTTTTGAAGTTCATATGGAAGCTGACGAATGGCATACTCAGGAATGCGCAGATCTTCTTAAAAAGTTAAACAAAAAGGATCAAATTTTAGCCCAGCAAGGAGCAGTTAGAGGAGCAAAGTTATTATGGCAGTTTTTAGACGAGATGCAGCAAATTCACTTGCAGAATGATCTAAAAATTCATTAATATTTTGTTTTGTTCTGCAAACAACTTGCTTGCAGCATCTTGCGCAAGATTAAGCATTTGCAGGAGCTGATCGGTTGTAAAATCACCATCTTCCCCAGTGCCTTGTATTTCTATCAGGTTGCCACGCTGGTTGAAGACAAAATTTGCATCAACTTCTGCAGTGCTATCTTCATCATAATCTAAGTCTACAACTGCTTCTCCATTGTATATACCGCATGATATTGCAGCTATTTGAGAAGTTAAAGGGTTTTTGCGTAAGATCTTCCTATCCATAAGATTCCTAATAGCGAGATGCAGCGCAACGTAGCTTCCAGTGATTGCAGCGGTCCTGGTTCCACCATCTGCATTTATCACATCGCAATCAATAAGAATTTGCCTCTCTCCTAAAAGATTTAGATCTATTGCAGCTCGCATAGAACGTCCAATTAGTCTTTGTATTTCAAGAGTGCGCCCGCCTTGTTTTCCGCTGGTGGATTCTCTACGCATACGCTGATTTGTTGACCTTGGAAGCATACCATATTCAGCCGTAACCCAGCCTTTATTTTGACCTTTAAGAAATCTTGGTACTGTATCGTCAAAGCTTGCAGAACATATTACATGAGTATTTCCAAACTTTATAACGCAGGACCCTTCAGCATGGTTTAGTATGTTAGTTTCTATTGATATATCGCGTAATTGATTATTTTTTCTTTTTGACGGGCGCATAAATATTTTTTCTTTTATCACTTGAATTATAGAAGCTACTAACTATATTAATATTAGTTACTTATAAGTGCTGTTTTAATCGAAACATAAAGACTTTGAAATGGAAAAACAACAAAAAACTAAAAAAGAAAATCAAACTAACCAAGTTAATGACGAATCTGTTGAAGAAGTTGTTGAAAGTGAAGAGGCAAAAGAAGCAGATCCTCAAGAGACTATTGAGAATTTAACTCAGCAGGTAGAAACTCTACAAGACAAATTACTTCGTGGGCTTGCTGAATCTGAAAATATTCGTACACGTTCCGCTAAACTTGTAGAAGAAGCAAGAGAATATGCGATATTCGATTTTACAAAAGATTTGATGCCTGTAATGGATAATTTGCAAATGGCTCTAGAGCACATTCCTGAGAATCTAGATGCAGAAGCTCGCAATGTGGTTGAAGGAGTTAAGATGACTAAGAGTCAACTTGAATCAGCTTTTAAAAAACATCATTTAGAGTCAATTGCGCCGCAGTCTGGTGATAAATTTGACTATAATATGCATCATGCTATATCACAAATAATGACAGAAGAATTCGCAGCAGGTAGTATTGTAAACACTATGCAAGTTGGTTATAAAATCAAAGACAGGTTAATTCGTCCAGCTGCAGTAACCGTTGCTAAGGCAACTAAAAAATAAGATAATCTATTAATGCAAGATCGCAGAAAACAAAATAATAGTATTGCAGTAGACATGTCGTTCTTGTTAACGGCATTTCTATTAGTGTTTTCTTGTGTGTTTTTTAGTAGTGCAAAAGCAAATGCTACAGAAAATGAAATTTCTGAAGTATATATTGAGGCTTCAGAAAATAATAAGCATGAAGCTAAAATTAAAGCCCATGAAAGAGGTATGCAAAGAGCCTTATATCTTCTTGCGAATAAATTTAATATTCCAACGGATGGCTTAAGAGCAATTCCCTATCATAAAATAAAGTCAGCTTTTACTCCCAAAGTAGTAATAAATGAAATTAGTTTGCTTGAGAAATATAGTGCTACTGTAACTTATACCTACGAAAAAGGAAAAATATTTAGTCTCTTACTAGAATATGGTGACACAAAAATTAATGATCTGTTCTACGAAGTTGTAATGCTTCCTGTTTTTAAGCAGAGAAGAACACTTAACATTTGGGATGATGATAAGAGGTGGAATGATTTTTGGAGAGATTCAAGGCAAATTCTGGATACGCATAAAATTTATTATCCTGAAAAGACTTTATTTTTATCAGAAAAAATTAAAGAAGATAATTTATTCGATTTAAAATACGAAGATTTTGTAAATATTTTTCACAATAAATTATTTAAGAATGTCATGATTGTTACTGCCGAGTTTTTCACAAATAGAAGAACTGGCGAGAGTATTTTGCATATTAAGAAATATATTTGGACTCCTGCTAGTGTAGAAGCACAAGTTGTTGAAGAGGAGTATGATTTAAATTCATGGGATGACATTCCTTATATTGTTGATTTGGTAATTGATAAGATTATTGATGATTATGGAGCAATAAGACTAACTGAGCCTGAAGAAGATATAGATGATGGGCATTTATTTATCGATGAAGATGAGAAAAAACCAATAATAATGAATTTTGATGTGTTTGATCAAGATGAACTTGATCTTGTTATATCAAAGCTTGAAAAGGTTGAACAGATTGATAATTTTGCAATTGAACATGATTACAATACAAGATACAAAATACTTATATATACTTCAGTAAGTGAATATGAATTAGCAGAAGGTTTGTATCTTAATGGTCTGAGTTATAAGATACATGGAAGTTTGTATAATCTTATTGATATCAAGAAAGGTGGTTAGTTGTTTTTAGAACAGGGAATTTAGGTTAAGTAAGATCTGAGAATTTTAGGTTTATTCAATGCCTCTAAAAGCTTTATGTCATTCCCGCGCAAGGAGGGAGTTCACTAATTTAGCTTACAACTCAATCGAAAATATCTATTAATGGATCCTTACCCTGCGCAAGGAGGGTGTTTAGAAAAAAATAATTAGTATATGCGGATATCTATGATGTTAGCAACTTAACTTCAACTCAATTTACTTTATAAAATTTAATTTTACATATTTTTTATTTATCAGAAGAGAGATTATTTGGTGAGCATTCTGATTTCCAAATTTCTTTGTCATATAAGCCTCTTAATCGATTTGCTTGAGGGTTTTTGCATAATCTACCTTTTGCTTCTGGAAAAATGCCTAGAAAGTAGCGAGCGTTTTCAAAGTTTTGAACTTCATTACTATTTCTGTATCTTCGAAATTCTAGTACTCTTTTTTGCATTTTAGGTGGGTTAGGCTTGCCTTCTACATACCAATCTTCAAGTGATGGTACAAGGCATTTTTTGTTTTGATTTTTACAGTATTTTGTGTGAAACTCAGAAATAAATTTTTCACTTTTTTCCAACTCTTCAAAGAATTTGGTTTTAAATGCTCTTTTGACTTCATCATTCGTTTGTCTATTTTCTATTATTTCTAGTAAAGCTATTTTTGCTGAAGAATTTTGGTTTTGGAAATGAAGTTTAGTTAGTTTGTAAAACCCTTCTAAGCCAAATTTTTTAAGAATTAAAATGCTAGAACGGTAGACAGCAAATTTTGCTGACTCATTTAGTCGTGCAAGAAAATTATCAGACGAGCCGGTAATCGCACTAGCAATATTAACAATTTTATAGTTGATTGGTCCCCAATCTTGTTTTTCATCTAATATAATTGAAGACAAAATTTCTATATCGTCTTTTTTAAGTTTTTTATATGCTGACTCTATAGTTTTAGGTGATATAGAGTAGAAGTTAATTCTATTATTACTATCGTTAAATGTAAATTCAGTACTAGAAAGTATTTGGCTTTCTACTTCTGCTTTTCTTGTACGATTGTAAAGGTAACTTGCGAAAGATATAGCACAAATAAGAATTGCACAGTAAAATATTCTAAGATACGCCCGCATTGTAATTAAATCCTAATAACCTCATATTTAATAGTATGCTTTAGATAGTTTATAAAAAATAGTGTAAATTGAATTTTGCTCTATGAAATTGTTGAAAAAGTTGCATTGTTAGTAGTTATATTTACTATTTAAAAAATAAACCTAATAACTAGATATGCTTTGATTTACAAAATATTTATATACTCGTATAATCTT
Source organism: Rickettsiaceae bacterium (assembly GCA_965211855.1). Taxonomy (GTDB): domain Bacteria; phylum Pseudomonadota; class Alphaproteobacteria; order Rickettsiales; family Rickettsiaceae; genus Megaera_A. The sequence continues at coordinate 35,151 of CBDBTV010000016.1, read as the reverse complement.
ACAAGATGGGATTAATTAGGACGATTTCTTATGAATAGACTTGCCTTTTGGAGTATTGTACTAGCTGTTACTTGTAGCTTTATATACTTGGTGTCTGATACATTAGTACCATTTTTGGTGGCATTTATATTTGCATATTTGCTTCAGCCTGCGATTGACACAAATTGCCACAAATTAAAGCTTCCAAGAGGAATAGTAACATTGGGTGTATTTACTATGTTCTTAAGCGGATTTGTAGCAATTATAGTCCTGATTGTACCGATCATATACCAACAAATAGCTGTTTTTGTTAGTAAAATTCCTCAATATAAGAGTAATTTTCAATCAGGAATAGCGGCTTGGTCTGAGAGGCTAAATGATGTGAATCCTGAACTTTCCAATAAGGTTACAGAATCTGCTCAGAATTTTTTAGATAGTGCGTTTTCTATATTCGCAAGCTTTGCTAACCATATTTGGCAATATACTCTTGCAACAATTAATTTTTTTACAATAGTAGCGCTTGTTCCAATTATACTGTATTATTTCCTCCGAGATTGGCCTCAAATTGTTAGTAGTATCGAATCTATATTGCCTATGCGTGGGAAAAGTAAAGTAAGAGAAATTTTTATATCAATCAACGAACTATTGTCTGCTTATATCAGAGGGCAGCTTAACATATGTTTGTTGCTAGCCTTCTACTATATTCTTGGGCTGAATCTGATTGGTCTTGATTTGGCGTTGTTACTTGGAATTCTATCAGGTTTTTTAATTATTATTCCATTTATTGGAGCAATGATTTCTTTTCTGATGGTTGTAATCAGCTGCTATTTTACTTTTGGAGCTGGAATAGAATTGGTTTATGTTATAATTTTATATGTAGTAGGGCATTCAGTCGAAGGCTATATTTTTGCTCCAAAGATAATTGGTGATCGAATAGGTTTGCACCCGGTTTGGATTATATTCGCAGTTTTTGCAGCTGGTAGTGTATTTGGCTTTATAGGGATTGTGTTTGCTATACCTATAGCTGGAATAGTAAAAGTACTTTTATCGCATGTAATAGATTATTATAAATCTAGTAAAATGTACAAGAATTGAAAATTAATCCATGCAACAAATAGCATTTTCTTTTACAAGCAGCGATGCATATGATTCAGATGAATTTATTGAATCTAGTTCAAATTTATTAGCCTGTCGTGCAATTAATAATTGGCCAGATTCTTGGGGTGTTGAACCTTATCCAAAGGCTTTGATAATTCAGGGTCCTAAAGCATCGGGTAAAACATTCTTGGCAAAAAAATGGGCCAAAAACACAGGTGCTTTATTTATAAAAAAAATGCATGAGATTACGGAAAATATACTCTCTGAACATCAAGCTTTTATTATGGAAGATTTTGATTCTAGTTGGAATGAGGAAAAATTTTTGCATATATTTAATTTGCTTTCGGAAAATCAAAAATATTTATTAGTTACATCTCAGGCGCTTCCAGAAATAAAACTCCCGGATTTGTCGTCTAGAATAAAATCAGTAAATCTAATTAACATACAGCAGCCGGATGATGATATGATGCAGATGCTGATTTTTAAGCTATTTTCTAATTACTCGGTCGTGATCAGTAGTGAAGTGGTGAATTTTTTAATTAAAGTTTTACCACGTGAATTCCCAGCAATAGTTGAGTCTGTAAGGATAATAAATGATTTTGCTCTAGAAAATAAGCGTAAAATCACTATACCTATTGTAAAACAAGCTCTTGAACTATAATTAGCTAACAGTGTCTAATCTTTTTTCCGTCCATAGATAAAGAATATAATTAAAAGACAGGCGCCAAGGCTATACCAAGTGATCGCATATTCCATATGATCATTTCTTACCTTATTTAGGTGCGTGGTTGAAAGTGGTTTTCCACCATCTGGCAGATCTTCACTACCGATTTGCATCAGATAGAAATTAGTAACATTTATTCCTATAGTTTCTTTTGCCATCATTAGATCTATATTAAACCAAATATTTTTCTTTCTATCATTCTCTGGTACAAGAAAATTCTTCTTTTCATGAGGTAGGGTGATTCCAGTAATCTTTATAATATCTGTTTGTTGGTTATACTCAGAGAAATTATCTTTAGTACTTTGTGGAATCCATCCTCTTGAGATAAGTAGTACGTCACCATTCATTGTTTTGAAAGGAGATAGTAGATAATATCCATCTTTTTCTGGGGAAGCTGATCTTCTACCATATAGGAAAATATTTTTATCCTTCAAGAAAGTTCCTTCAAGTTCGATTTTTGCATAATGATCGATATTATCAGTAATATTATCAATAACTATCGGTGGATTTTTTATATTTGTTTCAATGGTTTGTATGAAATGCTCTTTTTGGGATAATCGATCTAATTGCCAGTTTCCTAGAGAGATTAAAATAATTAGGGAAATTAGGACAAATATAAACGGTATTAGCTCGAATTTTAAGCCAAAAATTTTAATAGTTTTACGCATGAAATTATTGATTCTAGTTTAAGTTATGCTTTCGCATTCGCTAGATTCTATATTCTGACTTAATTTATGTCCAGGTTCATATGCATGTTGCATCGTAAAAATATTATGGATCTTCTTATTTGATATATTATTAAAGAATACTCTATATTTATATGCGACAATATTTTTTCCAGATATATCTATTTTCCCAAAATCTCCACCTGGATGCATTATTACTGCTGCAGTGCCAAGAAGTATGCATAATAATGTGTTTGCTACAACAATGGCAGTAAGAGAAAATTTTTGATAAAATAAAGAATTCATAAGTATTAAGCTCAGTATTGCAAGTGCAACTACTCCATAATACAGTTTTTTAGTGAGCCTATGATGTGTTGATTGGATTAGGCTTGCTTTATATATTATATTGTTAACCCAACAATTTATTGGTTCAGTAATTGCGGATAATCTAAGAAATATCTTACTAATTTCATTATCGGGCTTTACTTGCCTTTTGTAACGAGCAACTCTTATTCTGAACTTAATATTTGCCAGTAAATTGATAAGTCTCTGACCAAGAGGCTGCGCAACGCGTCCAAAACTAGTTTCAAATTCTTCACCATTTCTTTTTGAGCTCTTTATTAAATCCGTCGTTCTTGCATAAAATAGCTTTGAACATTCTGTTGCATTTAAAAAAAGATTATTTAACTCCTCATCTTGGCTGCATAAATCTGCATATTTGTTATGAAGTTTTTTTATCATTATAAATGAAGGCAGATTAACAACCCCATCTCGATATTGTTTTATAAGCGATGAATTTCTAACGCTCATATAGTGACAAAGCTGGCTAAACCTATCATTTCCTGCTTCATATTCCTGTAAAGCTTTAAGATATTGCTTCATAGACCTCGAATAATAATTTAAAGAAATTTCATTAAATTAATATACTCCTAGAATATATTAAATTGATATTGAATCACAAAATAATTAATATAAGGTAAATACAACTGAAAGTTTAAATTAGACGCTATTTTTACTGTAAATTTTAGAACTTACTATTAGTAATTCTACTTCTAATTGCTAATAGTGCAAGATACTAAAATTTAAAATTTTTTAGTAAGTAATTGAATGTATAAATATACTTGAAAAAATTAGAAATATAATTGATAGTATGTATATTCTCGTATATCATTATTTGGATATATGAATTGAGTTTAAAGCTAAATTTAATAAATGCTCAACTAGAAAATTTTAGATATAGGAAATAAAAAGGCTATGGGATTAGATATTAAAGCTCCTGAGAATGTTATTTTAAAACCAATAATTACTGTTTTTGGTGTAGGTGGTGCAGGTGGAAATGCTGTAAATAATATGATTAAAGCAAGTCTTCGTGGTGCAAATTTTGTTGTAGCAAATACCGATGCTCAAGCTTTAAAACATTCAGAAAGTTCAAATAAAATTCAGTTAGGAGCCGCCTCAACAAAAGGTTTAGGGGCGGGAGCTTCTCCTGAAGTTGGAAAAGAAGCTGCACTTGAAAGTGAAAGTGAAATTCGTTCGCATCTTGAAGGAAGTAATATGGTATTCATAACTGCTGGTATGGGTGGTGGAACTGGAACAGGTGCTTCACCAGAGATTGCAAAAATAGCCAAAGAACTTGGTATTTTAACGGTTGGAGTTGTAACTAAGCCGTTTCTATTTGAAGGAGCTAAGCGTATGAAGTTGGCTGATCAAGGCCTAGCTGAGCTTCAAAAACATGTTGATACATTGATTGTTATTCCAAATCAAAATTTATTTAGAATAGCTAATGAGAATACTACATTTCAAGAAGCATTTGAAATGGCAGATGAAGTTCTACATGCTGGAGTACGTGGTGTTACTGACTTAATTACTTCTCCTGGTCTCGTAAATCTTGATTTCGCTGATATTGAGACCGTAATGAGTGAAAAAGGAAAAGCAATGATGGGTACTGGAGAAGGAAGTGGAGAAGATAGGGCAATCAAAGCTGCTGAATCTGCGATCGCAAATCCTCTTCTTGATCAAAGTTCAATGTGCGGAGCATGTGGAGTACTGATCAATATTACTGGCGGTAAAGATATGACTCTTTACGAAGTAGATAGTGCTGCAAATCGCATTAGAGAAGAAGTTGGTGATAGTGATGCAAATATTATTTTTGGTTCAACATTTAATCCGGAGCTTGAAGGTACTATTAGAGTATCAGTAGTTGCTACAGGCATTGAACAAAGTGATATGGATTTTGTTAAAAGTGAGGAGCAAGTAGTTGAGATAGAAGATGAAGCTAATATTGAAGAAGTTGAGTCTGGAAATATTGAAATTGATAGCCATGAACCACCTTCATACAATGAATATGAGGAAAAGGTAAAAGAAAGTGAGGCAGAGTTGCAAGCAAAGCTAGATCAACTAGCTCGTCAAATGGATTGGAATCAAGCTGAGCAGCTTGCAGCAATGGAAAAATCAGTAGCAACTGAAAAGAAGCCAAAATCAAAGCCTCAATCACTGCTAAAACGTATGTGGAATTCATTAAAAGCAAGCGATATGCAGCAAGAAGAGAAAATATCACATAATCAAGATACTATGCCACCTTCTATTCATGAAGGTAAATCAGATATTCAAGATATTCCTTCTTTTATGAGAAAAGACAGGTAGGTATATCTAGTTGATGATTGAGATTTAGCATTTCTGAGTAGCCGGCTAGCTGTTAATTATAGTTATGGAAATTAGGCTACCAGAGCTATAATTATTATATGAGTGGAATATTAATCCGTTAGATTGCCATATAATTTCGCTCCACGTTATGTGGAGAGTTATTTTTGCCTTCAACCGGTAATCGGTTGAAGCTATTTCGATTTATTCCTATGAATATTGGAATTGGTGGATTATTTTGCTATATCATTTTGTTTTCATTGCGCTAAACAAATGCAAACCGTCATAGCAAGCAAAGCCCAGCTATCTATTTCTAGCAAAGCTTATAGTTTTAGAGTTGGTCATATTGTTCCATGACTTTATTTCTTGTGGATTAGGGGGCTACTTCGTTTTATGCCACAACTAAACTTGACAACTTTGTTCCATGCACTGCAACAAAGTCGCTATAGCAAGCAAAGCGCGGCTATCTATTTCTATAAAAACCTATGGTTTTAGAGTTGGTCATATTATCTCACAACTTTTTTGTAAGTGAAGAAACCAACATTAAATTAAGTCATTAAGCCCTTACTTGCGGGTAATAGAGAAATGATTCTATATTTTAAATTTTGATCCACTTGAAATATTGTAGTTGTTATATCGTGCAATTTCAGATCTTATTATATTGATAACTAAATTACGGTTGCGATTTTTTTTTAGGTTGACGATTAACTAGTAAAAAAATCACTATCTAATATATTCAAGTTTTTAACGTGCTCCTTGTATAATCTTTTGACAGTTTCTGAATTATTTTCTCCATTGATACTGGTCAATACTACTTTTCCACTACCAAAGCCAAATTCGTTTTTAAAGTCATAAATTGCACCAAAGACTGTAAGCTCACCATTTTCTATCTTGTCGCTATATTTAGATAGAGCCTTTTCGACTTGATAATTTATATTCTCAACAATAGCTTCTTCCATTGATGTGGATTTAAGCTTTATTGTGCTAAGCTCTCTATCAATTGCTTCAATATTAGTTTTGACATTTTTTATTGTACATTCAACAGCGCCACATCCAGAATGGCCTACGATTAGTAGAAATGGAGTTTTTAATATTCTTATGCCAAAATCAATAGAACCCTCGCTCGTATGAATTTGATTTCCAATATTTCTTATAGCAAAGACACCATTTTGTGGAGTTTTATCAAACGATTCCATTTGTACCCTTGAGTCAGAACATTTTAAAATTGTTAGATAAGGATTTTGTTCTTGTTTGAAAGTCTCAAAAAATTCTTCACTATGTGTTTCAGAAAAATCTGTATTTGTATCAAATAATTTATTCAAAAAATTTAGTGTTTTAGTTGTGGTTGGTAAAGACATAATAATTTAAATCTTCTTATTTTAATGATAGGTTCTTAAATACAGCGAAATAGTTTACATCTATATCATCTGTCAACTGCCAAATTTTATTTGGTAGAGATAATTTAAGGCCTTTAAGTTCAGATAAGCTAAGAGATGTATCTTTTAGCATTGAAACGAGTTCGGAAGGTCTGACAAATTTAGAATGTTTATGAGTGTTTTTTGGTACCCAACCTAGAACATACTCAGCTATAATTATTGCTTGAGCAAAAGATTTTAAAGTACGATTAATTGTAGAAAATATTAGGATGCCATCTTGATTAACTAGTTTGCTGATATTTTGAGCAAATTCTATAGAATTTGCAACGTGCTCTATAACTTCCAAACATAGTACGACGTCATATTGTGCTTTGTGCGCTGGCGCATATTCTTCTACAGTAGAATTTATATATTTGATATCAAGATTATGTTCTTTTGCATAAGCAGTTGCTGCTTTGGTATTATGTTCGTTTGCATCAATGCCAGTGACATCGCTTCCAAATTCATACATAGGTTTACAAACTAATCCACCGCCGCTTCCTATATCAAGTATTTTAATATTTTCTAGTGGCTTTACTGATGAGTCTGATATGTTGAAATGTTTTAAAATTACTGATTTAATATATTCAATACGTACAGGGTTTATTTCATGCAGAGCTTTAAACTCACCGTTTAAATCCCACCATTCTTGGTTTGTTTTACTAAATTTTTTGAGTTCCTCATCATCAATTGAAGATACATTATTCATAATTAATAAAAATTCAAAATAGGAATTAGTTTAATTTATTAGATTAACTTATTAAATATAGCTAGTCTAGTCTAAAAATACACTTGATAAGTTTAGAAATATAATGCTAATATTACCCGGTATATTTTTCCTATAGTTTAAGTCTTGAGTCATGGCAATAATTGTCCAAAAATTTGGTGGTACATCTGTCGCAGATATTAAGCGAATAAAGAATGTAGCAACTATTATCAAGTCAGAGTACATGGCTGGCAACCAGGTTGTTGTCGTTGTTTCTGCAATGGCGGGTGTTACTAATTCTTTGATTTCGAAATGTAGCCAGGTTTCAGATCTTAATAGTTTTCAAGCCCTTCGAGAGTATGATGTAGCAATTGCTAGCGGAGAGATCGTGACATCTGCTTTGCTTGCTTTGGAGCTACAAAAATTAAAGTTAAATGCTAAGTCTATGCAAGGTTGGCAAGTGCCAATCAGAACAGATGATGTTCATGGAAATGCGCAAGCTATAGATATACCATCTGATTCACTGAAAAATCTTGTAGCAGATGGTATTATTCCAATTATCACTGGTTTTCAAGGGATTACTAATGAGGGTAACATAACGACTCTTGGTAAAGGGGGTTCAGATACAAGCGCTGCTTTGATCGCCGCGTCATTACAAGCAGAAAGATGTGATATATATACAGATGTTGATGGTATTTATTCTGCTGATCCAAGGGTCGTTCATGATGCAAAGAAGATTGACCAAATAAATATAGATGAATTATGTATTCTTTGTTCATCAGGAGCAAAAGTTTTGCATCCAAGAGCTGCGCTTGCAGCAAAAAGATACGGGTTTAAATTGAGAATCTTATCTTCATTTAATATGAATAATGGAACAATTATTGAGGAAAAAAAGTCGCATATGGAAAAAAGAAAAGTAACAGCTATTACCTCGAATAAAAATTTACTTAAAATTGATATAAGCCATAAAGCTACTAATCTAGCTGATTTATGTAAGGTTTTTGCAGATAATGCAATTCAAATAGAACAAATGAATAATATTGACAATTCAAATAGCTATATTATTTCTAATTTATCAGATAAAGCAAAATGTTCTCCGATTTTAGAAGATCTTAAAAACAATTCAAAAATAGTAAATTACAGTCTAAATACAAACATTTCTACAGTAACAATTGTAGGATATGGTATAAAGAATGATAGTAGTTTAACCTGGCAAGTAATTGATATTTTAAATAGCAATAAGATCAAAATAATATCTTCTCAAGCAGATGATATTAAAATGTCGATTCTAATTAACGATCAAGATAATGAAAAGGTAATTAAATTATTGCATGGGAGCTTTTGTTGATTCGTTAGATTAAAATAGCTATGAAAAAAAGAAAAAGCACAAAAATTCATAATATATTTTTCGATGCTTTGCTTAAGATGCGTCCAAAGCATCTTATTAACAATCCTATGCTTTTTATAGTATTCATTTTTGCTTGCATTGCCACAGTGTTATTTCTTAAGGAAGTCAAATTAGCAAATGGTCATATTGGATTATATTTTCAAATGACCTTTTGGATATGGATGACTCTATTTTTTTCATCATTTGCTGATAGCTATGCTGAATCAAAAATGCATTATCATGATGAGGATGAAGATGACATTAAATCTAAAAGTTACATTAAAAAAGTAGCAAATATAGATAATATAAAGAATTTTACGAAACTAGAGTATCATGAAGTAAAATCTGGTAATTTAATTCTTCTTAAGAGTGGAGATACGGTTCCATTTGATGGAAAGATTGTTCGTGGTCGATGCTATGTTAATGAGACAGATATTACTGGAGATCTTGAGAGTCAATTTAAAGACTGTAATAATGGCGACATCTTGACGGCTGGAAGCGTAATACAGGGGAGTGATTCGGTGGTTTTAAAGGTCAGTTTTGCTAAAAATGTATCATTTTTTGCAAGAGCGGCGAAGAGAATAAAAGGAATTAGCAGAGAATCTCTACCATCTGAAATTGCTTTGCAAAGACTTATTCTTGGATTGTCGATATTATTTATGTCTGTAATTTTTACGGTTTGGGTGATTGCAAAATATTCTGGATTCAATATTCCGGCTATATACTTGATTGATCTAATAGTAATATTATTGCCGACTACTATATCAGGGCTCCAGCATGCAATTATTATCTTCGGTAAGGCTAAGCTTTCAAAGCATGGTATTGTAGTTCACGACTTAGTGTCACTTGATAATGTAGTTGATGCAAATATTATTATTTTAGATAAGACTGGTACTTTAACGGTTGGTCAAAGACAGATGACAGATTTTACTCTTCTATCAAAATTATCTGAAGAAGAATATCTAGAATATTTATTTTTATCCTCTGTAGAGGATAAAACCATTGAAGGAGAGGGAGTAAAAGAATATGCGCTTCGAAAATTGATAAAGACACCTGAATTAATTGAACGGGAGTATAAATACTTTCCGTTTTCATCATCAAAACCAATTAGTGGATGTAATTATAAGGGTACTCATATCAGAAAAGGTAGCGTGAGTGAAATTTGCAAATATATAGGTAAAAAAGAAAGTAAGCTTCCTGTTGTGATAAAAGAACTCATAACTTCTATTGCAAAATCGCACGGTACACCTCTTTTACTTACGGTTAATAAAGAGATTATAGGTGTAATACATTTAAGAGATCGATTCAGGAAAGGAGTTCAAAAGCAGGTTGATCGACTTCAGAAGCAAGGGGTGAAAGTAATAATGGTGACTGGAGATAATGAGCAAACTGCTTCATATGTTTCAGAGAAACTGGGTATTGAATCATTTCATTTTGATGCTACTCCCGAAAAGAAGCTGGAGATAGTTCAGAGTTTACAAGAGGAAGGGTATATTGTTGCGATGTGCGGTGATGGGATTAATGACTCATTAGCATTAGCTCAATCAGATATTGGTTTTACATTTGAGGGGACTAAAGATTTGCATCCAATTATGGCTGGTAATATTATTTCAAAAACCCATGATTTATCAGCTTTGCTTGAACTTAAGAATACATGTAAAAAAATGACAGTGAAGAGGGGAGCTTTAACGGTTTTTTCTCTAGCTTCTGACATAGCAAAATATTTTGTTATTGTACCTGCTTTATTTACTACCGCATTTCCGCCGCTTGCAATCTTGAATTTTATGAATTTTCATTCTCTGGAGAGTGTTGTTCTAGCATCTGTCATGTTTAATTCTCTAGTTATTTTTGTTCTGACTCCTGTTCTTTTTAAAGATTTTAATAAACCGAAGAGTAAATATTCACTATGGTTAGGGATAGTATTCTACGGTATTGGTGGCCTTATTTCTCCATTTATTTGCATCAAAATTATTGAGATATTTATTTTAAGTGTGGGGCTATTATGATTAAAAATATCTTTGTTAGTCTTGCTCTTTATGTTGTGTGTTTAGCTTTTATTTGTATCTATTGTGGAGTTGTATACTTTGCTGGTCATACTTTCTGGGAAAGTAATGCAAAGGGCAGTCTAATATATGATGAAAACAAAAATGTTCGTGGTTCAATACTTCTTGCACAGAAGCTTGAAAAGAAAAAGTATTTTTCTCCACGTACAAAAGAGAAATTTGATTCTAGTTGTGATGTAGCATTATATAATGATGATCTCAAGAAGAGCTTGCTAGAACGCTATAAAGAAGCGGATGATCCATATGATATATCATCTATTACGCCATCTTCAAGTCTTTTGGATCCATATATAATGAAGAGAGATGCTGTGAAGCAAGCAATTCAGATTGCAGAAAATCGTGGTATTGATTCTGATGTTTTGCTGAGGCTGGTGGAGGATAATTCTCTTAATAATTCTGAGCCATTTTTTGAATTGGAGATAGTGAACACTACAATTCTTAATGCTATTTTAGCTGGTCATTCAGAGTAGTGGGATATACACCTCCTATCTTATAAGAAAATTGACTGTCTTGAATTTTTTAGTGCTCAATTTTCCATATTTCGCCCCTTTTGCACAAGGCACGGATCCACTGGGCATTTCTGTCAAAAATACGAGACTTGTTCGTCACTGCGAGCGTAAGCGTGGCAGTCCATTATTTTAGATCTTTGTACTTGTTGAATCTCAAGTGAAGATATTATAACTCTATTTTTATTCATTCCGGCTTCAAGATCATTTATTATTTCGAGAGCCAAATAAATAGAATAACATAAAGCAAACAAGATTTATTACTGTTCCGACAAAAACTCCTTTGAAGTTTATTGAGGTAGAAAAAATAGTTTTCCACCCTATAAAACCTATTGCTCCAGCAAGGCATGAAATAGCAAAAGCCTTTTTACTGGTTACAATATTAAATAGGGCGAATATAAGAGGTGTTAAGATAACTGGTCCCCAAAATCCTGCAATGAATATTACAAGATCAGCAACACGGTCAAAGCAAAGCGCTATTATAATTGCCAAGCTTCCAATTAGTACATTAATAATTCTAGCAAAGAAAAGCATTCTATTTTGCTGGCTAATTTTAAATATTGGTTTTAAAAAGTCCTTTACTAAAGTAATTGAAGTTATATTTAAATCTGAATCTGCCGTGGACATTACTGCTGCAAGTAAACCCACTACGACAAAGCCTTGAATGCCAACGGGTATTATATGATCAATCAGCTGTGGTAGCGCTAGGCTGGCTTTTGCATTTGGGAAAATGGAAAATGCAAGTAGACCATTGATTGTTATAAAGACAAGAAAAAATGCGTATATGATGGATTTAATGTAAATAGCTTTTGATGTATATGCATTATTTTTATTGATCAAAGCTCTTTGGATAAAAGTTGGGAACATATTCATTACAGCAAATCCAAGCGCTGCAGAAATTGTTGCAGTCAATAGATCTTCATTATTAAATAAAGATACTTTTTCACGTGGGATTGATTCAATGAAATTAGATATTCCTAACTCATATATTCCAAAAATTGAAATAACTGGTATAGCAAAAAGAATAGCGAAGAATTGTAATTGATTGGCAAATAATACTGATCTAAATCCTCCAATTGTTGTATATACAACAACTATACCATAGCTAAGTATTACTCCGTATATATAGTTTATCTGCAAGATATACTCAAAAATTCTACCGCTCACGCTAATTTGTGCAGCAACTAAGCCTACTGATACAAGTATTGAAGATAGTCCGGCAATATATCTGCCTACAGAACCATAATATACATCCATGATATCACCAACACTTTCTGCTCCATAATGCTTGATTATTCTAGGTATTATGTAGTAAGCAATTGCAAGATCGACTGGAATAACTAAAAATAGCCCATAGCTATAAGAGATATTGTCTGCAAAAGTCTTTTCAGCGATACCAAATGTTGTGCCACCTCCGATGGTAGAAGCAAAAATGGTAGCAACCAAAATTAGCTTACTTTTTTGTATTGTGCTTCCTGTTGCTCTTGAGAAGTTTTTAAATCCATCTTGCTTGGATCTTTGAAAAATCCCTATAAAAAGAAGCAAGATAAGATATGAAAAAACAATGATTATATCAATCATAGGAATCCTGCTCTGTTTTATTATGAAGTTTTTCTAAGTGTAAAATCATTATTAGTGCTGGGACTGTTGCAATCGTTGTAAATAAGAAGAATATGCTCCAACCAAAATTTGCCACCATATAACCAGAAAGAGCAGGGAAAATGGAACGCGATAATCCCATCATCGAGCTAAAGAAAGCATGTTGTGTTGATCTGAACTTGCCATCACATAATGTTGCAATAAATGCTATATATGCTGTCATTGTAATTCCCCCACTAATGCTTTCAAAACCAGTCACTATAAATAAGAGATATATGTTTTGTCCATATATATCTTGTACAACAAAAAGAATGTGCGCAATTGCATGTATTGATCCAAACAGTAGCAAACTGTCAAAAACGTTGCGTTTTCTCATTATATAGCTTCCCAATAGGCCGCCAATTAATGCAGATATTGTCCCAAATAGTTTGCCAGCAGTTGCAATAGTAACAGCTGGGTATCCAATATGAATAAGGAAAGGATTTATCATCATAGAAATAAAATTATCTGGTAGCCTGTACAATACTAAAAATATAAGAACAAAAATAATATATTTAGGGCTGCCAACAGGTCTTGTAACTTTGCTTATTATTGATATAAATTTTTTGAATTTATTTTTACTTTTGATCGAGATAAGGTCAAGGGAATTATCTAATTTGAATCGCGTCGGTTTTATATCATTTGATAATAATATCAACAAAATAGGGAAAGTAATTACTATAACGCTAAAGAGTTCGTATACTAAATTCCAGCTGATATATTGTGAGATAAAAATAGCTCCAGCATTTGATAATACCATGCCGATTCTATAGCCAAATATATACACTCCTGATATGGCAACTTGGTCTTTCTTTTTAACAATTTCTGTCCTGATTCCGCCAAGAGCTGCGTCTTGAGATGAGGATAAAAAAGATACTAAAACTGCAGCGCTTGCAATTTTTAAAATATCTTCTGTTGGATTAAATATACTCATTAAATATATTGAAGCACTGAGCAAGATTTGAATAGTAATTACCCATGAAAGTCTTTGTCCAAAAAGCCTATCTAAGATTGGCACTTTCACTACATCAAATATTGGAGCCCAGATGAAGTTAAGAGCGTATGGTAGTGTAACAATTGCAAAAATTCCAATTGTACGAATATCTATTTTTTCAATTGCGAGCCAAAAATTTAGTGTATTTCCTGTTATCATGAGTGTAAAACCACTCATCAATCCCATCAGCCAAACAATTAAAAATTTCTTCTTTGTAAGCATTGATAATACGTACTAACTACATTTATTTCTTATCCCGGTTTAAGAGAATTATCGTAGTATCTTATTTAAAGCAGACCTAGTCAATAACAATAGCAGCAATTGAGCTTTTTTATTGACAAGGAATAGTATATGAATTAGAACTATTAGGTATTTACACGGCATGTGAATACTGTTTTAAGCAGTTTCAAAAAAAATAAATGTCTAACTTAAAAAATTCTTCCTTCAAAGCAAAGCTGAAAGATATTTTCTGGCCAATTGAAAAGTCAGAAATTAAGTTATTTGCGCCTCTAGCACTAATGATGCTATGTGTCTTATTTAATTTCGGTGCTCTTCGTTCAATTAAGGATAGTCTTGTTGTACCAAATATTGGTGCTGAAGTGATTAGTTTTTTAAAACTTTGGTTTGTTCTGCCATCTACTGTTATCTTTACTTTGATTTATGTTAGGCTCAGTAATATCTTCGATTATGAGCATTTGTTTTACCTAATAATTTCTTTTTTTCTTGGTTTTTTCGTGCTTTTTACATATGTGGTATTTCCAAATCAAGAGCTTTATCACCCAAATGAAGAGTTTATATATTCGCTTGCAAACTCATATCCAAATTTAAAATGGTTTATTCATATTGCAAGAAAGTGGAGCTATGCTCTAATGTATATTTTTTGTGAGCTCTGGAGTGCTGTGATTATCAATCTGTTATTCTGGCAGTATGCAAATCATATTTTTGATACAAACTCAGCTAAAAGATTTTATCCTTTCTTGGGTATGGTAGGTAATGTAGGTCTTATTATAGCTGGAAATGTACTAGTATCTTTTTCCGATCTTTCTGGTATTTCTGATGCGAATATTTTGGATTCATACGCAAACAATGCTTCATACCAATGTGAGATGGTTTTAAAACCAATTATGAAAGCAATTATATTTTCCGGTGTTTTGGCAATGGTTTTGTATCGCTACATAGACCGTCATGTTTTGAAAAGCAAAAAATTAAAAAAGGAATTTGCCGGTGCAAGTGAGAAAACTAAGACTAAACTATCTTTTATGGAAAGTATCAAATTGCTTCTTAGTTCAAAATACATCGGACACATAGTATTACTTGTACTTTGTTATGGGCTAGTAATAAATATTTTGGAAGGGCCGTGGAAAGCACGTGTAAAAGAGTTATACCCTAATACAATTGACTATTTGAATTTTATGGGTAAATTCAATATCTGGATGGGTGTGTCATGCGTTACTTTTATGGTGATTGGTAGTAATGTACTAAGGCGTTTTTCCTGGATAATATCCGCGTTGATTACTCCATTTATGTTGGTTTGTACTGGTCTTATATTTTTTATATTTGTAATTTTTGCTAATGATATAGATTTTCTTGGTGATTGGTTTAATCCGATATATTTTGCTGTAATCATTGGCGCAATTCAGAACATTTTGAGTAAATCTACAAAATATTCATTATTTGATTCTACAAAAGAAATGGCATATATACCGCTATCATTGGAGCTAAGAACAAAAGGTAAAGCTGCAGTTGAAGTGATAGGTTTAAAGTTTGGTAAGTCGCTTGGGGCATTTATACAATCTTCTATGTTTATATTGATGCCATTAGCTACTTTTGATTCTGTGACAGTATACTTACTTGGGATTTTTATTGTAGTAATTATGATATGGATATGGAATGTGCGTAGTTTGAATGAAGAGTATATCAAGTTAAAAGGGGAAAAAGAATGAGATTAATAAAGTTTCTTATATCATTTATTATTTTAATTTTAGTTGCAGTAGGTAGTGCATGGTATTATGTCACATTTAAAGTAGCAGGTGAGTTAAATGATAAATATGCTGGAAAGCAAATGCCTGTAAAAGGAATTGATGAAAGCGATTATTTTGTAGAATTTAGCAAAGTTAATCCATCGGGTTTTCCGTATAAAATTTCCTGGGAAGTTAACGGTTGGTCTGAAGAAAGTAGGAGTGCAAAAATTAAATATCATGCTCCGATATATTTTGGATATGACTTACTACTACAAAAGCTTTTTATCGAATATAGTGGTGAGATAACGGCATCTTATAAACCGGAATCACATAATTTTGGTGCGCGTCTTGTTGTTAATAATTACTTAGTACAAGTAGATTTACCTTTAACAAGTGATTTAGCTTCGACAATAAAGAGTATGGAGGATCCATTTGAAATTGTAAATCATATGGGTGATATTCATGCTTCCTCTAAATCTGTAGAAATTTTTGATTTAAATGATAAAGAAAAATTTTATGATAAAGAGTATGAAAGACTTCATATGAGTTTTGAACCTCAGAAAGAGTATAAAAATATTCAAGATTTTTTAAATAATATACCTCAAAAACTAAAGGCAAAATATGTAGTTAAGACAAAGCCAAATAATGTGCAAGCAAGAAGATTGCCTGTTAGTTTATTTTACGGCTTTTCTTTGCTTCCATCTGGTTTTGATGTTGATGCGGACTTTGACATTAAGACAAAAGGAAATAATTTTAAGGAGCTACAGAAAGGTTTAGATGTAAAAGTTCAAGCAAAATGTTTATCTCCATTTATTGATTTTAATGATATGAAGTTTGAATATGCTTCTGGGATAGATGGGGAAGGAAGAGATTATAAAGTTGATATGAGCTCTGAAATATTTTTTAAGACCGGTATGTTTGATGAGCTCTTTAAAAGGTATGATATGTTTGCTCCTAAGCTTACTTCTTCACCATTTGGTAGAATGTTAAATTTTGAAATTAAATACATCATTAATAATAAAGAAGTGTTTAAATTTAATGAGCTAGAAAATAATAAATATGATTATAGTTTTGATCTAGTATCATCACAAAGTAAAACTAGAAGGCATTTTAAAATTAATGATTTAAGTATTTTTTCTGATAAATCAGGTTTTAAGTTGCAACATGAAATGGAGACATTATTGAGAGGCCAGAAGAATTGGAAAGCAAATGGTACACTATTTATCAAGAATTATCCATCAGTAGTTGAGTTTAGTTCTGGATATATATATAGATTTGGTAAATTTAGATTCCTTGCGGATGAAGCCAGAGCCTTGTATATTGATGTTAATAAAGCATTCTTAAAAGACATCTCAGATCATCCAGATTCAGCTTCTGACGATTTAAGTTTTGAATATTCTGTTAATTCTAAGAATTTGAAAGGTGCAAAAATTGGTAGTGTTAAATTCGATCAAATAGGAAGATTATATACCCTGATGTTATATCAGAAGCTATTTGATAAAGTAGGGCATGGAGGAGATGTTTTAGGAAGAATGCAGAAAATAATACCAAATATTGATCCTAATGAACCGCTACTACAGAAGGTATTACCAAAAATTTCAGGTAATAAAAATATTGGAAAATCAATTGAAAAAGAGCTAAAAAAAGCAATACCAGGAGATGCAAAAGATGCGCTTAAGAAAGCAATTCCAAAAGATCTTGGTAAAGGACTTTTAAAAGGTATTTTAAAGTAAAATTTCTATTAAGTAATTATAAAGAGAGTTATTAAGTTGGATTTAATTAAAAAGATTCACGGTTATTTATCTGAAGATATAGAATCAATGAATAATGTGATTATTGATAGTTTATCAGTTGATGAAGATTTGATACGCCTTGTCAGTAACCATTTGGCTTCTGCGGGTGGAAAAAGAATGAGACCAATATTAACCATGCTTACGGCAAAAATGTATAGCTACTCTGGTGAAAAAGCTATAAGGCTTGCAGCAGCAGTTGAATTTATACATATGGCAACTTTGTTGCATGATGACGTTGTAGATGGCAGTAAAATGCGTAGATTTCTTCCAACAGCCAATGTTGTTTGGGGTAGTAAAGCAAGTATTTTAGTTGGAGATTTTCTCTTTAGCCAATCATTTAAGCTCATCGTATCAACAAAATCACTTTCTGCGTTGGATGTTTTATCGAATGCATCTGCAATAATTGCAGAAGGTGAGGTTTCCCAGCTTGCTCAGCTTGAAACTAAGCAAACTGTTACTGAAGAAGACTATTTAAAGATTATTAATGCTAAAACGGCTGAGTTATTTGGTGCAGCTTGTAGTGTTGGGGCTATTGTAGCAGGAAAAGAATCAGATGCAAATTCATTAAGAGAGTTTGGTCTAAGGCTTGGTAATATTTTTCAAATAGCTGATGATGCGCTAGATTATTTTAGTGATAGTGAGAAGGTAGGAAAAAATGTTGGAGATGATTTTTATGAAGGTAAAATTACTCTTCCTCTTATTTTCTTGCTAGAAAAGACTAGTTCTGATGAAAGATTAAAGATCGAAAAAATGTTAGGTGCAGATAATAGATCAGAATCAGATTTTGCTTTTGTTCAAGAATTGATGCAAAGATTGGATGTAAAATCTGATATTGAAACCTATCTAGAAAAGCTTAAAGTAAAAGCTGAAGGTGCTTTATCATCTATTGATGACAGTGCTGATAATGAGAGTAAAGAATATTTACAAGAGCTAGTTGGTTTTGCAATAAGTAGATCATATTAAAGGAGTGATAATGCAGGGTCTATCGGGTAGTAATAGATTTGTTTCAATATGGCTTTTTGCCATGTGTATTGCTGTTATATTTATGATTTTTATTGGAGGATTAACGCGTCTTACTGATTCAGGATTATCTATTACTGAATGGAATCCAGTTTCTGGAATTTTACCACCATTTGATCATCAATCATGGGATGTTGAGTTTGGAAAATATAAACAATCACCAGAATATATAAAATATAATTCTGGAATGAGTTTAGAAGACTTCAAATCTATATATCTTTTAGAATTTTATCATCGAATTGCTGGCAGAGTTACTAGTCTTCTATATCTTATTCCATTAGTATTTTTCATAGCAACTGGAAGAATTAATCGAAAAGATTTAGGTATTTATATTTTAGCGCTGATTTTGCTAGCTTGTCAGGGAGTGATGGGTTGGTATATGGTTAAGAGCGGATTGATATCTAATCCGCATGTGAGTCACTTTCGCCTGGCGGCGCATTTAATGCTTGCTGTGCTATTATATAGTATCCTTTTTTGGCAATTGATGAAAAATTCGTTTGAACCGATATTATTGCCAAGCAATGTATCGGTTACTTATCAAAAATTTTTGTGTTTTGCTTCAATAATTTTATTGTTTATACAGATAGTTTTTGGTGCTTTTGTAGCTGGTTTAGATGCTGGTCTCGTATATAATAGTTTTCCGCTAATGGGTGATAGTTTTATTCCACATGAAGTATCTAATCTTGGCTTTTCTATCGCGAGTTTTTCAGATCCAGTTTTTGTACAATTTACTCATAGAATGTTTGCCTATATTTTGTTTGTTGTCATTACTATATTCTGCTTTTCTTCATTAAAGTTGAAGAATAATAAATTTTCTACCTCGATATTTTATGTAGTCATTGCTCTATTTATTCAAATGCTCGCTGGCATTGTAACTATACTATATATGGTGCCAATTCCAATTGCTTTACTACATCAATTTGGAGCTATGTTGTTGCTAAGTTGCTTATTGTGGTCTTGTTTTCTTTTGGTAAGCTCAGGATGAGTGAGCTTAAAAAAGTTATAGTCAAGACTGCTGCACCGGTGAGGTTGGATAGATATATTCGAAGATATTTTCCTTCTATCACCCAAGGTATAATAGAGAAGGCTCTTAGAAAAGGACAAATTAAGCTTAATGATCTAAAATCAAAAGCTAATGTTAGGGTAGTAGATAGTGATGAAATTACTTTTGCATCTAGCATTATTGTTGAGGATAGTAGAGATTCTAGTAAATCCTTTTCAAAAGCTACAGTTATTTTAGCTAAGAAATTATTGTCAGAATATTTGATTTATTCTTCACCCGAATTTATTGCAATTGATAAGCCATCTGGTCTTGCTGTTCAAGGGGGAAGTAAAATTAACCTATCTATTGATGAGGCACTTAGCTACCTTAACCAAACAGAAGACACAGAATATAAAATTGTTCATAGGCTTGATAAAAAGACAAGTGGAATTTTGCTTATTGCAGATGGTTATACAAATGCTGCAAAGCTAGGAGAGGCTTTTAAAGAGCATTTAATTCATAAAATTTATATAGCAATCGCCTCTGGAGTGCCGAGTAGTCCAGAAGGAAACCTAGTTCATTATATTGGTAAAGACCGCTTGGGAACTTTTGAAAATGTTAAAGAGCTGAAAGAGGGTGGAAAAAGGGCTGAAACAGATTATAAGGTTCTTCGTTTTGAAGATGGCCAGTCAATGATTGAATTCAAACCCAAAACAGGGCGTATGCATCAGCTTAGATTCCATTCTAAATTTTTAGGTTGCCCTATTATTGGTGATGAAAAATATGGCGGTAAGAAGAATTCTAGGATGTTATTACATGCAAAAGAGCTAATTATTGCAAATTCAGTATTTGGGAAAAAAATTAAAATAAAGTCTGATTTGCCTATTGAGTTTGATTTTTAAGTGATATGGTTCAGTAAAACTTAAATTATTTTAACAACTTGTCTTGACATAAAAATTAAAATTTATTCTTGATACAAGAGTTGTAATTTCAAATAGAAATTTCTTAACCTAAAAAGACTAATAGTTGAGTCTTTTTTTAATGAATATAAAATTTTATTCCTATTTGCTACCACACAATCATTATAGATTTGATTAAAATAATAGCTAATTTTTAATCTTTTATCTTATCAAATAAACTAATCTAACGCAGGAGATATTTATGTTAAATGATTTTATTATTAATTTTTTAGAGTCCACAGGACAATTGGTTAACCACGACTATGATTATGTTACTTCAATAAGGAGATATGTAAGAACTAACGAATTTCATTCATTTCGTGATTCATGGTCAAAATCAGCTCTTGATCACGCAATTACAGACTGTGACGTAAAAAATATTGAATTACTTATAGATTATGGCTTCAAGCCTAATGTCGATAAATGGGGTCAAGGCCAACTAGCGCGTGCTGTTATAAGTTTTTCTGATGAAGAGCAGCTTGAGCAGGTTATATATATGCTATGCGAAAATGGCGCAGAAGATTTACCTGATAGCATAGGTAATACTGCTCAACATCATGCGGCTCTTAGAGGTAAAGCTAAAGCACTGAAGCAACTAGTAGATTTAAATGGTGTTGTAAGTAGTAAAAATAATCTTGGTCAAACTCCTATTGATATTGCAATGGAAAAAGGAATTTATGATGCGGATGAATACTTAATAGAGTCTGATAGTAGGAATGCAGTATTGTATAATGTTTTTTGTTATGATAATGGCTTAGCCTTTTGTGATAAAGGATATAAATCTTTTGAAGATACAATAATTATTGGAAATGGTTTTACCAGTCTGCATGAAACAGAATAATTACAATATAATTTGTATATCTAAGGCTTAACACTTAGAATTAAATAATAAGCCTAGATATACAAATTACTTTTTTAAAGTTTTATCAAATTAATATTATTTATGTACCGTCATCCAAATCACCGGATAATTGTAACTCGTCTATATCTTCTATCTGAGAATCAGCAAAACGTACTAATCCACTTAAATCACTTAAGTCATTAAATTGGTATGCATCTATAGTAGTCTTAAAGCCATTACTATTTCGAGTTAGCCAAAATTGATCTCTTGTTTTAGAATTATCTTCAAATTCTCTAATTTCTAAACCAAAGCCTTCTATATGTGTCATATCGCGGTTATATGCTAGAGTTACAACATTTCCATTATCAATACCAAGATAAATCCCAGCATGACCACTATATCCGAGCGATGAGTAGATTGATTTTGATTCACTGAACTTGCGTACAGCCCAAATATCACCTGGTTTTGGAGTGCTTGTATTAATATCAAATAATGATACCATACTGCCCCCAGCAGACTTCAGCCAGCTTTTATTAACAACTACCAAGTCTTGTCCAGAAAGTACACGTTTTGTTAGATATAAATCAGGGGTACTTGCACCACCAGCTGTAAGCTGAGCAGACATTTCTAGAAAAGATGTGCAATCATGTGGTCTCAAATCTTTACTATTTTGACGATCTCCGCCAAATGAATACCCCGAATGTGGAACCGTTACTTTTAACGTATCTCCAACACTTACAAACATGCTACCTTCCAAATCAAAGCTATCAAAACCTTTAGGAGTGCTGAATGTATGCAATATAGCGGATGATCTACTATCTGAAGCTTCTTCAGTTAATGAAAAAGATACTGTTTCTAGAAGTGTTGTTAAAAAAGTAGGTTTTGACGTTCCCCAAAAGCTGCCTTTTGAACCAAGTATAGGAAGTGACTTACCAACACTATTGTCAAAGCCAGATGGAAGCTTGCCTCCTAGAATACCTGAAATATTACGGTCAGTAGCGATGTCAAATGCTCCTTCTAGTGCTTCTGATAATTTATTAGTTCTAATACCATAATGTGTAATGCAGCCAGATTCTTTATTTTTTGCGATTACTTTACCAAGATTTCCAGCAGAAACCATTTCAGATTTCAATACATTCCTAACAAATGTAGGTAATTTATCAAAAGTAAAATCCGCATATTTAGAGTCTTCTTGAAAGCCTTTTATACTATCTAATACTTCATTCTGTTCTTTATTTATTGCGTATTGAGTCTTACGCATATGTAGAGCTGCATCAGTTACAATATGTTGTCTAGCTGTTCCTTTTTTAAATTTTGACATAATATTTTATTTCACTATTTCATCTAGTTTTCCTTCTTTATCAAGTGCGTATAGATCATCAGATCCACCAACATGTGTATCTCCTATAAAAATTTGTGGTACAGTACGCATCCCTCCTGACTTTTCGATCATCTCGTCTCTGATTTTTTCATCTTCTGCATTGATTTCTTCGTATGCAAATCCCTTGCGATCAAGTAGTGCTTTTGCTCTTACGCAGTATGGACAGACGCTTGTAGTATATATAAATAACGATTTTTTTCATAGTGATTCCTAATTTATAAAGTTATAATACTATCTTTAAAACAGTTTCATATATAAGTCAATGAGTGGATTTAAAATTAAGTCTGAATATAAGCCAAATGGTGATCAACCTAAAGCAATCAAGGCATTAGTGGATGGTTTAAAAGAAGGTCAGCAAGATCAGATGTTACTCGGAATTACAGGTTCAGGTAAGACATTTACAATGGCTAATGTAATTGAGCAAACTGGACGTCCAGCTTTAGTCATGGCGCATAACAAAACATTAGCAGCGCAACTGTATTCTGAGCTAAAAGATTTGTTTCCTGATAATGCAGTTGAGTATTTTGTATCATATTATGATTACTATCAGCCAGAAGCTTATATTCCAAGAACTGACACCTTTATTGAAAAAGACTCTTCCATTAATGAACAGATAGATCTGCTAAGGCACTCGGCGACAAGATCGCTAATGGAAAGAAGAGATGTGATTGTTGTTTCTTCAGTTTCATGTATATACGGACTTGGGTCGCCTGAACTATACTCGCAAATGACCTTAACTCTAAAATCAGGTCAGGAATATAAAAGAAAAGACTTTTTAAATCAGCTGGTTGATCTTCAATATGAAAGAAATGACATCGCTTTTGAACGTGGAGCGTTTCGAGTAATTGGAGAGAGTATCGATATTTTTCCTTCGCATTATGCAACTAGAGCCTGGAGATTATCATTTTTTGGTGATGAGCTTGAATATATTAGTGAATTTGATCCATTAACTGGTGAAAAATTCAGAAAGCTTGACGAAGCTGTTCTATATGCAAATTCGCACTTTGTTACACCAGATAATGTCATTAAAAAGGCAATTTCAGGAATAGCAGATGAGCTTGAAGATAGGCTCCTATTTTTAAAGGAATCAGAAAAGTTGCTTGAGTCACACAGATTAAATCAGAGAACTCAGTATGATATGGAGATGCTGCAAGCTACTGGTTCTTGTAAAGGAATCGAAAATTATTCTAGATTTTTAACTGGTAGAGAACCGGGTATGCCACCTCCAACATTATTCGAGTATTTGCCAAAAGATGCATTGTTGTTTGTTGATGAGTCGCATGTGATGGTTCCCCAGCTAAGAGCTATGTATAATGGTGATAAAGCTAGAAAAACCTCTCTTGTAGAATACGGATTTAGATTACCATCAGCACTAGATAATAGACCGCTAAAATTTGAAGAATGGTTGGATTATAGACCACAAACAATTTTCGTATCTGCAACACCTGGGCCATTTGAATTAGAACAAACCCAAGGAGAAGTAATTGAGCTTATTATAAGACCAACTGGCTTATTAGATCCCGAATGTATTGTTCGTCCAGCCACTACGCAGGTTGAGGATTTGATTGGAGAAATTCAAAATACTGTTGCAAAAGGCTTCAGGATTTTAGTTACGACGTTAACTAAGAAAATGGCTGAAGATTTAAGTAGCTATTTAGAAGATCAGGGGCATAAAGTATCCTATTTGCATTCAACTATACAAACATTAGAGAGAATTGAGATCATCAGAAGCTTAAGATCTGGAGAAATAGATATTATTGTCGGAGTAAACTTACTGCGTGAAGGGTTAGATATTCCTGAATGTGGGCTGGTAGCTGTTCTTGATGCTGATAAGGAAGGTTTTCTTCGCTCAGAAACATCTCTTATTCAAACAATAGGACGAGCTGCAAGAAATAGCGAAGGTAAAGTATTATTATATGCGGATAAGATGACCGGCTCTCTGGAGAAAGCTCTAGCTGAGACAAAAAGGCGTAGAGATTTACAAACTGAATATAATAAGCAAAATGGGATTACTCCAAAAACAATTACTTCAAAAATTCATGCTTTATCAGAACTACAGAAGGTAGAAGATGCAGTAGGAAATGAAAGTGATGCAAAGATATTGCTTTCAGATACCAAAAAACTAAAACAAACTATAGATAAGTTACGTTCAGATATGAAAAAAGCAGCAAAAGATTTAGAATTTGAAGAAGCTGTAAAACTTCGTGATCAAATTAATGCACTTGAAGAAGCGTCACTAGAATTGTCATGATTATGATTGAATCTGAATTAATTATTAGAGTTGGAAGTTTTATAGGCATTTTATGTTTTTTTGCTATAGCTGAAGAGCTTTATCCAAGAAGAAAACTGAAATTATCAAAGAAGTCCAGATGGTATAGAAACTTTTCATTAGTAATAATTAATAGTTTGGTCTTAAGATTTTTACTACCTATTTCGGCTGCGTCAGTAGCACTTATTGAAAATGAATATGCAATATTAAATTATCTGCAGCTTCCGAAATTTGTATCAATAATATTATGTATAACCCGAACTGTGGATAAGCGATTTCATTTTATAAATTGTTCTAAAGATGGCTTATCAGTACGAAGCTGATAGTTTATTAGTCCAGCAAATAAGTGACAAAATGCATTTATTGGAGATCTATGTCTACTATGTATCAAGGTGTTTAACGACTTTATAGATGAGAAGATTGTTTCTATAAATGGACGTTTCATTAACATCATTTTATCATTTATATCCATTAGACAATTCTTCATATTTTTTCTGATTTTAGTGATTAAAGTTGTACCCTGTTCAAATAATTCAGTGAATAATTTTTTGGAGATATAACCTTTATCACCAATAAGTTTGCAAGAGATATCTTTTAGCATTTGCTTTACTGGAGACCTGTCATCTACATTCCCGCTAGTAACATGCATGCGTACAATTTCTCCGTGACTATTAAAAATAAAGTGCAACTTAAAGCCAAAGAACCAACCAGTTGAAGTCTTACCTTTTCCAGCTAAGTCTTTAAAAACTTTATGACGTTTCTCTCGCAGCCTATGGCATACAACCATTGGAGTAGAGTCGATAAACATGTATTCAGTTATCTTACCCTCAAGGGATTTTAACATGCATAATACAGCAGGAAAGGCTAGCTTTATCAATGATATAAAGCGATCATAATGGACTAAGTAATTGAATAAATTTCTGTTATTTCTCATAAGTTCTAAGTAAAAATATTTAAAGCAAGCCATACCAGATTGATGGAAAGCTATTAAGATTGTTATTATCTCCGATAAGCTCATACTGCTTGGTCTATTACGTTTTCTTAAACCGCTAGTAAGAAGAGACTTTTTGTACCAATTTTCAAATCCTTTATAAAAATCATCGACAAAGCAGAACAAAGTATCGTAGTCTATATTCATTGGGGTACTCTTTAGTTGTTTAAAAAAGCCAGAATACCCCAATACCAACTACTATGCAGCTTTTTTGTTATCCATAGTTCGGGTTATGTATAATCTTATTAGATATGATTATATATTTTCAGCATCGAGTATTTCATATGGTGCCATTCTTTTGGAAGTTTCATAAGATTCACCATATAGATCAGGAACTTGATACCTCGTCTGGTATAAGGTTCCATCCAGTAGAAATAATATTTTCGATGTTCATTAAATGTTTGGTTGTGCTATTGGTAGGGGTGCCGTTTGAAGCTGTTGTTATGTTTGAGATCATATTAAATGCTAGCTCGCTATTTAATCATGCTAACATAAATCTATCAAATAAGATGGATACGATGCTTAGGAGGCTTATAGTCACTCCAGACATGCATAGGATCCATCATTCTGTATTAAAGAATGAAACAAATAGTAATTATGGCTTTAATTTATCGTGCTGGGATCGAGTATTTGGAACATATAAACACTCAGCTACAAAATCGCAAGTACAGATAGATATTGGTCTTAATGAATTTCAAGATTATAAAAAAACAGGCCTATTTGAGATTCTTACTATTCCTTTTAGGAGAAATAATTAGGCGCTGTTAACGACATTTCTGATTATTCTAATTTTGCCAATAGTTCCTAATCTTTATCACTAATAAGCAGACAAAATAAAGTGGCAATCCACAAATAACAGCATAGCCACCAGCTTTGCCACATATTAAAAGAGATCATCGATATAATGAAGAATGTGCTAAAACAGGCATAACCTGCTGCCCTAATGTTCAGTATATTGGGAGTGATAGCTTTTTTAAAACACAAATTCCAACTATTTAAGTATTTTGCAGCTAATGAAAGGTATAGTATTAGACCAATTATGCCTGTCTCAAGCATAATTTGTAATAAATTATTATGCGGGTGTAATGGAAGAGGGCTGAGCTTTAGGTTCTCATACTCAATAAAGTCTTTTTCAGTTAGTTTGATCTTTCTCGATGAGTTGAATCCGTAACCAACAAATGGTTTGTCAGCAAATTTTTCAAATGCAAAATTCCAAATAAATAGTCTATGTTTAGCTGAAATTGGTAGTGATTTTGCTTGATTATCAGATAATTCCCTTGGCTGCATGGCATATATACCGGAGATAAATAACACAGAGCAAATAATCAAAATAGCAGATAATATTCTTGGATTATTAAATGGCCAATATCTTGTAATTATAAATACCAATCCAGAGAGAGCAAATCCAACAAAACCAGCTAAGCTATCTGAAAGATATAGTGTGTAAGCAGTGACAATAAATATTATTAGTGCAAGTAAATTTTTATAATGCTTAATTAAAACTGCAATTACAAACCAGGCAAATAATGCTAGCAATGTGCAACCTCTATCTAAATAATGTAAGTAAAAACTTGAATCTTTTTTTCTCTGAACGATTTCTCGAAACGAACTGCTTATATATCCATCGCTATAATACTCAAAATAAAATAATGCAATTGAGGCAAGTATTGCAGAAAAAAGCGAAAAGGTAGATAATGAAATTTTTGGAATTAGTGCGTCTTTATTAGAAATTAATATATAAACAACAAGTGCTACACTGAATGTTTTTAAGAAACCAAACATGCTGTTTAATATATCTACGGACCAAAAACAATTCAATATAAGCCAAATTGTGAAGCATATTTCTACCTTAGCATGTTTGAGACTAAAGTTTGCTTGATCTTTAATTATATATAAAGATGCAAGTAAGAAAACAGGAATAGTGAAGCTTAAAGAAAGTCCTGCTATAAGACCGATTATTGGAATTATTATTAATAGGGACTGAATTAATATTGTCATAAATATAAGTTTTTTAGTAAAATTTTTTATTTGCCTTTGGATATGCAATCTACTGCAATCACTTCATATACAGGATGTTCAAGTGTGGATATTGAAGGGTTTGAAGAAACTATCCAACCATGAAAAACAGATAGATTATCATCATCTATTTTATTATCAAAGATTGTAAGAAGCATAAGATTATTTGCATTAAATGGATCTGTGCTTTTAACACATTTATGAACTTCAATTGAAAGATTCCCGAAGAATCGTACCTCTCCAAGATTAAAAGCTTTCTTAACTGATTTTGCAGTTATTTTATTTAATACAATAAGTTCTGCTCTTTCCATCTTCATCAAAGGCGAATCCTTGCTGCTTTCTATTGCTTGAGGAGTATCTGTCAATTTTGACGTTTTATGTTCTTTGGCATGTTCATGAGTTAGCTTATCTAGTAGAGCATTAACATCAACCGGACATGGAGGTTTCTTACATTCTGATTTTACTTTTACTCCGAGCGCTTTTTCGATATCTTGTAGATCAATATCACTAGCATGTGTATTTAGAGTGAAGAGGCCTAGAATACTTGCTACCAAAATTGAAGCAATTGTTTTATTGAAGTTCTTTAGAATGTTCTGTTTCATGTATATTAATATTTAGTTTTGTTGAATTAGTAATGTTATAAACTAATGTAATATTGTTTTTAAATACATTCTAACTGCTATAATATTTCTTTATTGCGCTTACTTGCGCCACTGTTTTACAGTCTTTGTTTTATTATTCTTTAGAGCAAAAAAGTTAAAAAAATACCTTGGAAATATCTTCTAGAGTCAGCTCTATATAATTTTTCCAATAATAGCAAAAAACCGGTATAAGAACAAGTCTTATACCGGTTTTTAGTAATGAATTAATTGTATTAACTTATAGGCTTAGTTTAGCACCAATTAAAGCAACTGTACCACGAGTTTTCTTCTTTGAAACTTCTGGGTGGAATTCAGGTCTACCTTTTAGGCTAAATCCTGAAATCTCAGCATATGGTTTGAAACCAGGTGCTAGTAAGTAGTGAGTTCCAATTGAAACTGCATCTACAGTATTTTTAAATTGATTAGACTTAAAGTATGAAACAGATGCTGCAAAAGGTCCTTGCTTATAAGCTACAGTACCTGTGTAATAATCTGTTTTACGACCTGTCTTATGAAATTCAGGAGTAGTTAAGCTTTTACCTAATGAACCAAATGAACCGCCATATGAGAAGTTTCCAACAGTTAGGATTGCGCCAATGTTATAAGTTCTCAAGTTACTTAGTTTGAATTCATTTACTGGAGTTGTGTCACTTTTGTTAGTAAATTGTTTTGCTTTTCCTGCAGCTTTACCATACTCACCTGTTAGAGCTAGCTTAAAGTCTACTCCATCGGTAAAATTTTGCTCAAGAGTAACACCAGCAGAAACTGCATCTTTTACCGTTCTATCAATTTCAAATCTATTAATAGCTGGGCTAGTTTGAGTAGCGGCTATCTCTATTGTACGCTTATCGACACCACTGGAGTTAGTACCAGGATTATCAGCGCCAGTATTACTTGAGTCAGGAGTATATGTTACACCAACTTGTACTTTTGTAGAATCGCTAAATTCAAACTTTGGAGTATAGAAAGATATACTTCTAGCAGGCTCTGAACTATAAGACCTAGTTTCAAGAGACGTGGTAAGTTTGCTATCTAGGAAGAATTCAGCAAAAGTAGTGAAGGTAGGTGTTGCTTTTGAGCCGTCCTTCATTAAGTGTGCAGGAGAAAACTCAACATATCTGCCCCAATCGTCAAATGTAGCAGCAGCAATTGTACCGCCATCAATCATCATATTAGATGCTGATGATATAGGAGAACCTACTTCTATTTTACCAAAATCACTTTCAACGTAGATATGAGATCCATTGTAGCTAGGTGATCCTTTTCTTTTTGCAGTAGGGACTAAAACAATTTTACCACCATATGTTATATCATTTGCTTTGTTTGAAATATCTGCAAGCATTGCTGCATCATTATAGAATGCAAATGTTCTTCTATTCTGCGAAACATTTTTCTCTGATCCTTTAAGCTTGCTTTGAGTTCTGTGGCCAGCTTGAAAATGAGCAAAGCCAGTTAGCTTTACTTCTAAATCAGAAACAACAGGCATTTTTCCTAATGAAACTTTTGAATCTGAAGCGATTGCAGAAACACTTATAGCAACTGTACTTGCTGTTACTAGTAATAATTTTTTTAGATTCTTCATAGTCCTAACTACTCATAAAATTATGTATAAATAATTTTTAGCATAAAAAAATGCAAATTTTCTGCATATGATTATGTGCTTAAATTTTTAATTTGCAAAAGATTTTCACATTATTAGAGTGTAATAATTTATAAACTAAAACTGCTAAAAATTTAGCGCACAAGCTAGCACTTGCATCTCTAATAGTCAAATTGCTAATTTCGGTGCGAAAAAAAATACATTGGTAAAAAAAACCGTGTTATTTATATCGCAGTTTTGTTTTCTATATAAACATAATTATCTGTAAAATTAACCTTTGAGTATATTGGGTTGAAATTTTCATTTTTTAAACTAGACTGCTGCTAACAAATTAGCGCTACTACCATATAGCTTATGTTTAGCGTAATTAAAACTAACCTAAGTAAAGAGACTGTTTAATATGTCAATAATGTCCGATAAGTGGATAAAAGATAAATCTTTGAATCATGGAATGATTTCTCCATTTGTAGAGAAGCAAGTGAAAAACTCTGAGTCAGAGAGAATAATTTCTTATGGTGTTTCTTCCTACGGTTATGATGCAAGAGTAGCTAGCGAATTTAAAATTTTTACAAATATCAATACAGCTATAGTTGATCCAAAAAACTTTAGTAGTGAGAGTTTAGTGCAAAAAGATACAGATG
This sequence comes from Rickettsiaceae bacterium, assembly GCA_965211855.1. Taxonomy (GTDB): domain Bacteria; phylum Pseudomonadota; class Alphaproteobacteria; order Rickettsiales; family Rickettsiaceae; genus Megaera_A. The sequence continues at coordinate 4,241 of CBDBTV010000016.1, read as the reverse complement.
TTTGTATTATTCCTCCAAATAGTTTTGCTTTAGCTAGAACAGTTGAGTATTTTAAAATTCCGGAGAATGTGCTTGTTATATGTGTAGGAAAATCTACATATGCAAGATGTGGAATAATAGTTAATGTCACACCACTTGAGCCTGGTTGGGAAGGTCATGTGACTCTTGAATTCTCTAACACTACACCACTTCCAGCTAAAATTTATGCAGGCGAAGGGGCGTGTCAGTTTTTATTTTTTGAAGGGAACGAAAGGTGTGATACGTCTTATGCTGATAGAGCTGGTAAATATATGAAACAAACTGGTGTAACTCTACCAAGAACATAAAAATATTTTTAATTTTAGGAAAATAACATGGAAAAAGAATCATCAGAAAATCCAAAATCACCACATATTGCAGTAAATGCACAATATATTAAAGACTTCTCATTTGAAAATCCTGGCGCTCCAGCGACTTTAGCAAATTTGAGCGGTACACCACAAATAGATCTAGCACTTGATTTAAATATTCAAAAAATGCCTGAAGAAGATTATTTTGAAGTTGAGATTTCAATCAATGCAAAAGCAGTAAGTGAAAAAACTACATTATTTATTGTTGATTTAAAATATGCAGGTGTATTTAACTTAATAAATATCCCTGAGGATCAGATACAAATGCTATTAGCTGTTCACTGTCCAGCAATAATTTTCCCATATGCAAGAAAAATTATTGCAGATGTAACTCAAGATGGTGGATTTCAGCCATTAATGATTGATCCTGTGGATTTTGGTGTTTTATATAGTAAAAAAATGATGGAGGCAGCAGAGCATGACAAGTCAACAGAAAATTAAGAATCTTCTATTAGCTAGTGCAAGTATCCTTTGCCTAGGCTTCTCTGGAGCTATTGCAGCTGAAAATGTTGTGAAGCTAGGTGCAGTTGTACAAGTACAGGGAATTCACAATAACAATAATGGTGATTCCTCGCAGCAAAAGCTTTCTACCCATCAGAAAAAATATGGTCTTTATTCTTCTGGAAATTTTTTAGTAGATTATCAATTAGTTGCAGATAGCGGTATGAAATACGGTGCAAAAATTGGTATAGAGCAAACTACAAGAAATGATAGAGGCGCACCTTTTGGGATATACATTGAGTCAGACTTTGGTAAGTTTGAGCTTGGATCGGACAAAAGTGCCGGTAAGAAGATGAAAATCACGGGTTACAAATCATCTTGTGCAACTGGTAATGGTTGGGATTCATTTATTATTTCTTCACCTAAAGTTGATAATAATTCTACTGTAGCTTATATAACTAATTTTTGTAGTTTTTTGGATTCAAAATCTAGAACTAGTCGCTTAACAGATTATTCACGTAAAGTGACGTATTTTACTCCTAAATTTGGTAGTGAAGATCATAAATTCCAAGTTGGTATTTCATATGTACCAGATACGTCAAATGCAGGGCATGCTGGTATAGATAAAAATAATTTACATAACCCTGTTGGAGCATCTGACTTTAAATTTGTTATTAAAGATGGTGTTTCATATGGCGCTACATATGAAGGTAAATTCAGTGATGAATTATCTGCTAAGTTAGCTTTTGTTGGTGAAAGAGGTAAGCCTATTGCCTATAATAAGTCTGATAATTCAAAGTCAGATGTAAAGTTTAAAGATTTAAATACATATAATATTGGCGGTGAAATTACTTATAACCAAGTTAGTGTAGCAGGTTCTTATATGAATTATAATAAAAGCCTGACAAATTCAAGCATAGATACTAGAGGAAGAAATACTGGTATTTATTCAGCAGGAATAAAATATAATTTTCTAAGTAAAAAATGTGCTGCAAGTCTAAATCACTTTCATAGTGATAATAAGAAGAATAAACTTGATGCGTCAAGTCTTGGATTTGATTATTTAATTACTAATGGTATCAAAGCTCATGCACAGGTAACATATTATAAGACTAAAGGGTTTGATTTAAAGAGAAATATTCAAGATAAAAGTAAAGGAACAATTACTATTATAGGTGGTAAAATTAGCTTATAATACCTAGTAAAAATACTTATTACCTAAAATATTAATAAAAGTGTAAAAATCACTTGATTTTTAATGAATATAGTGAGATTATCGTAAAAAGTAAAAATCTGTTAAGGAGATGCATAAAAAATGAGAGTATTACTAATCGAAGATGATTCTTCAACAGCAAGATCAATTGAGCTGGCGCTAGCAGCAGAAGGTATAATCTGTGACACAGCAGAAGTTGGTGTAGATGGTATTGAAATAGGTAAAATATATGATTATGACATAATTTTGCTTGATTTAATGTTACCAGATATTGATGGATATGAAGTGTTACTACGCTTACGTTCAGCGAAAGTTAAAACGCCAATATTAATTCTATCTGGACTTTCTTCGGTCGATCAAAAAATTAAAGGTCTTGGCTTTGGTGCCGATGATTATCTAACTAAGCCATTTAATAGAGGTGAGTTGGTTGCTAGAATTCAAGCAATTGTTCGTCGTTCAAAAGGACATTCTGAATCAGTTGTAAGATTTGATAAAGTTGCGATTAATCTTGATACAAGAATAGTTGAGGTTGATGGTGTTCAGGTTCACCTTACAAATAAAGAATATGCTATCCTTGAACTACTTGCTATGCGTAAAGGTACTGTTCTTACAAAAGAAATGTTCTTGAATCACCTATATAGCAGCATGGATGAACCAGAAATTAAAATCATTGATGTGTTTGTTTGTAAGCTTCGTAAGAAACTTGCAAAAGCTTCTGGTGGAACTAACTACATTGAAACAGTGTGGGGACGTGGATATATGCTAAAAGATTACGAAGAAAATCATGGTGGTCTTCTACAAGAAGAGAATTCAGCCAATAATGATTTAGAGATGGTAAAGTAAATTAGATTTATTTAGTTTGGTATCCGTTTGAGTGGTATAAAAGCATAGACTTTTTGTAAACGACGGATACCAGATTATGCTTTTTCGACATATCAGCTAATAGATCGCTGAATCGCTTAATAACTTAACAAAGTCAATACGCCATATAAGCTCAAGTCGCTGCTATAAAGTGTATCAAGTCATTACATATCTAGAATATTAAGCGCTATCTGATTTCCAAGTCTACTTCTCTCAGGCGCTGAAAGCAGATCAACGTCATAGCGAGTGAAGCGTGGCTATCTAGAAGGAAATTGCGAATACATGTCTTATCCATAGATTGCCGTGTCGTTTTGCCTCTCACAATGACGGTTATCTGACGAGTATATCCCCCATACGTCATAGTGAGCGAAGCACGGCTATCTAGAAAGAGACTACGAATACATCGCTGATCCATAGATTGCCGTGTCGCTTTGCTCTTCACAATGACGGCTAACTGACTAGTAATACATCCCATACGTCATAGCGAGTGAAATGCTGCTATCTAGAAAGAGACTACGAATACATCGCTGATCCATAGATTGCCGTGTCGCTTTGCTCTTCACAATGACGGCTAACTGACTAGTAATACATCCCATACGTCATAGCGAGTGAAATGCTGCTATCTAGAAAGAGATTACTAATACATTGCTGAGCCATAGATTGCCACATCTCTTTTCTTCTTGGAATGACAAGAGCTTGAAAAGCAATAAATTCTATATGATATCCTTATCACTAATTGACAGCATCTAGAAGTAAAGAGCATAATTTTCAAAAATTTTATATATTTAATTCCAAGAAATAAGTATTCATATGTTAGCGAAAGAAACATTGCTTATTTCTTATTCTTTTACTATATTTGCTCATAAGAATAATAATGGATATTACTATGCAAACAGATGTAGCAATTATTGGTGGCGGACCCATAGGAATTTTTAGTGCTTTTCAGGCTGGGATGCTTGGCATGAAATCATGTATTATAGATGCTTTAGACGTTGCTGGAGGTCAGTGCAGTGCATTATATCCTGAAAAACCAATATACGATATTCCAGCATATCCAGATATATTAGCCCAAGAATTAGTAGATAATCTTGTAAAGCAAGCATCTGCATATGATCCACAATATCTTCTTTCAAGACAAGTGACGGCTCTTGAGCAAGAAGAAAATCAGTTTGTCCTGGGTACATCTTCTGGGGATATTATAAAAGCTAAAACTGTATTAATTGCAGCGGGAGCCGGGTGTTTTGGGCCAAATCGTCCTCCACTAAAAGATATAGAATCCTATGAAGGTAAATCGGTTTTTTATTTAGTATCTAAAAGAGATAATTTTGCTGGTAAGA
>CBDBTV010000015.1:0-201609 GCA_965211855.1 Rickettsiaceae bacterium | reverse complement strand
AAAATCCGCATCATTAAAAATACAAAGCAAAACTATGATCAAACCAGGACTATACGAACATTATAAAGGATTAAAATACGAAGTAATCGGAGTCTGCAGACATTCTGAGACTCTTGAAGAACTCGTAGTTTATAAAGCTTTATATGGCGATTACAGAATGTGGGTACGACCTTTTAAAATGTTCAATGAAACTATAGAAGTAAACGGAAAAGAAACAAAAAGATTTAAGTTTATTGAGTCTCTTCTTGATACAGCGCCTATAATTAAAAGTAAGTAATTTTACCAAAATATCCCAAATCTAACACTACGGCCATTTGACTTCAGGAGGCATAGACATAAGAATTGCTTCAACATTACCTCCAGTAGATAGTCCAAAGGTTGTCCCACGATCATATAGAAGATTAAACTCAACATATCTACCGCGTTTGATAAGCTGAAATTCTCTTTGCTCTTGGCTCCATTTTTGATACATTTTCTTGCGAACAATTTCTGGATAAACTCCTAAAATTGCTCTACCTACATCCTGAGTAAAGGCAAAATTTTTAGAAAAATCACCCTTCATATAATCATAAAATATACCACCAACACCTCGAGACTCACTTCGGTGTTTTAAGTAAAAATATTCATCACATTGCTTTTTAAATTTAGGATAATATGTATCATCATGCCTATCACAAGCTTGTTTAAATGCACTGTGAAATTCAGCCGTCTCAGAATCATCAGGATACATAGGCGTCAAATCTCCACCTCCACCAAACCATCCATCTTTTGTTTCAATATAACGCGTATTAAAATGCATCGCGGGCACAAGTGGAGAACACATGTGAGCAACTAGAGAAACCCCAGTAGCAAAAAATCTTGGATCTTCGGAAGCTCCAGGTATTTGTTTTCTAAACTCTTCAGAAAATTCACCATGAACAGTTGAAATATTTACTCCACTTTTTCAAAGACATTGCCTTTCATGATCGACATAGTACCGCCACCACCGCCATCTCGATCCCAAGATTTACGCTTAAATCGGCCTGGCGTTAGGCCTTTCTCTTCTGCGTATTCAATTTCTATCAATTCGAAAGCTTCACATAATTGATTGCGTAAGTTCTCAAACCATTCTGACGTGACTTTTCTTTTATCCATTTTCTATAGCCCTACCATGCATTTTTAATAATTATAGGAAATCTATATGGCCTTACTAGTGCAAAATCGAACCGAATATTATACTTACTATATTCAGAATTCTTACTCAAAAATAATTCTGCAGTACTTCTTATTCTATTAATCTGATCACTGGAGACTATTCCATCATGTAGCCCATATTTTCTTGCCTTTACTTCAACAAACACTAAAGTTTTCCCTCTAGCTACAATTAGATCAACTTCTCCAACATAGGTTTTATATCTGCGATGCAATATTTGATAAAAACAAATTTTATATAGGAATAATATAATATACTCGGCAAAAATTCCTAATTTAAAACTATTCATTTATTCTTTAAATTCACATCAAGTAATGCTCTAATTTTGTGACGCATTAAATAAGTTACTAATAAGAAAACACTAGATGTAAACATAATGTAATACGCAGGCGCATAATACTGACCAGTAATTTCTAGGAGCCACCTAGCAATTGCAGCAGAAGTACCACCACACATAGCAATACCTAAGTTATAACTAAATGCAACGCCTGAAAACCTTTGCTCAGGAGTAAACAGTGAAATAATAAATATGTATGCAGTCCCTGCGATACTACCACCCAAAATTGCCAGCATAGTAAGAGCAGCTATTTGTTGCCACATTCCTTCGCAGGATAAAAGTGAAAAACATGGTAACGCAAAAATAAATACTGCAAACGCAGCAAGCCTAATCATCCTAAAACGACCTATAGAATCAGCAAAATGACCAGAAATAGGCATACAAATCATCATGATTATTGACGTATATGCTAAATAAAGTTTTGCAGTAGTACCGTCATAATGCAAAACATCACAATGATATATGTTTATGTACGTTTTAACTAAATATACAACGCTACTTGCACATGCTCCTAAAACCACCGTTACTATCATTGAAACCTTTGCAGTTTTTAAAACATGTATGAATGGTACTTTTAAAGTCTTCTTTTTCTCAGCAAGCAAAACAAATATTGGTGTTTCAGATACTCTTAAGCGAAGGTAAAAACCTATTAAACCCATTATGCCACCAAGAATAAAAGCGAATCTCCATGCAAAATCTAAACCATGGAAGAAATAATCTAGAATAATACCAATTAATGTAGCAAGCAAAGTTCCTGCAATATTTGAAGCATGCACAACACCTGCAGTAAATCCAGGTCGTAAATTCTGGTAGTGCTCTAGCAAGAATATAGCAGCTCCAGCACCTTCACCACTAATACACAAACCTTGCAGCAATCTCATCACAACTAGAGTAGCTGGCGCAAAATAACCAATCTCATGAAATGAAGGAATAAGGCCAATGATAAAAGTAGGAAGGGTCATACCAAGCATGGAAATAATAAGCGATACTCTTCTACCATGCTTATCAGCAATATAGCCAAACAAAATACCACCTATTGGCCTTGTAACAAAACCAACTGCAAATACTGACAAACTCAGAAGAACCTTGGTATATTGTGAACCACCAGGAAAAAATGCATCAGCAATAGCCAATGAAAAGACGGCATAAACAGTAAAATCATAATATTCAAGTATATTACCTGAAATGGCTGATAAAAAAATAGACCTACGTTTACTCATCTATGATTTCCAATAATAAAATATGCTGGGATTATAATGGACAAAAAACATTTGTGAAATAAAATTTTACAATCTTTTGACATATGAGTTAGATTTAAGTGTGATAAAAAGATGAGATTCATAAATAGAACATTTACAATAAACATCACATGTAGCGAAATACAAGTGGCAGAATTTATACATCAAAATCAAACTTACTATCTACATACGGCTCACGAATTAGTGTAAATTGCCACCAAAATTTATTATTTGCAGTGAATCCATGATTTTGCATAGCATCCCTAAGCATCCTCCTATTATCTCTTGCAATTTCCGGAATATTCATATTATCAAGCTCAGATAGAGGGTCAAATATATCATGGGAAGTTCCCATATCAAGAGAGCCATCATGTACATAGATTATGTCTTTTTGCCCCTTATATGATCTTTTTTTCTTTTTACCAGGGCTTTTCAACTTTTCCTTTAATGATATGACGGTCACATCAACAGTACTACCGCGTACATGGTCATATTTTGCTTTTATATAGCCTCTATTTTGAATATCCGCTTTTTTAATATTAGGGTAATGAGAGCTCTTAATATTTTGCGAGTCCTCACTTTGCAACCATTCATTAAATTCGTCATAAGATTTCTCTGGATGATAGGCATCGTAAACTACCAAGGAATAACCATACATCACCAAATCTTCTTGAACATTTCTTAACGCTTCAGCAGCTTCTTGGGTAACAACAGCACGACTCCTCTTACATCCTCTAACTGGCTTGCCTGTAAAATTTTCGCTACGATGATACTTAAGATTAATTAAAATAGATGGATCAACGTCACTCAGATAAACAAAACCACTCCTTAATTCATCTGCACGAACACTTGACGCAAGTATACATAAATGTAAAAATATTGAAAAAAAGATTTTCATCTAATAAAAACTTTAAGATAATTTAGTTATAATTATAACAGTAAAGTTAACACAGATATGAAATAAATTGTAGTAAAATTAACCCGAACTATGGATAACAAAAAAGCTGCATAGTAGTTGGTATTGGGGTATTCTGGCTTTTTTAAACAACTAAAGAGTACCCCAATGAATATAGACTACGATACTTTGTTCTGCTTTGTCGATGATTTTTATAAAGGATTTGAAAATTGGTACAAAAAGTCTCTTCTTACTAGCGGTTTAAGAAAACGTAATAGACCAAGCAGTATGAGCTTATCGGAGATAATAACAATCTTAATAGCTTTCCATCAATCTGGTATGGCTTGCTTTAAATATTTTTACTTAGAACTTATGAGAAATAACAGAAATTTATTCAATTACTTAGTCCATTATGATCGCTTTATATCATTGATAAAGCTAGCCTTTCCTGCTGTATTATGCATGTTAAAATCCCTTGAGGGTAAGATAACTGAATACATGTTTATCGACTCTACTCCAATGGTTGTATGCCATAGGCTGCGAGAGAAACGTCATAAAGTTTTTAAAGACTTAGCTGGAAAAGGTAAGACTTCAACTGGTTGGTTCTTTGGCTTTAAGTTGCACTTTATTTTTAATAGTCACGGAGAAATTGTACGCATGCATGTTACTAGCGGGAATGTAGATGACAGGTCTCCAGTAAAGCAAATGCTAAAAGATATCTCTTGCAAACTTATTGGTGATAAAGGTTATATCTCCAAAAAATTATTCACTGAATTATTTGAACAGGGTACAACTTTAATCACTAAAATCAGAAAAAATATGAAGAATTGTCTAATGGATATAAATGATAAAATGATGTTAATGAAACGTCCATTTATAGAAACAATCTTCTCATCTATAAAGTCGTTAAACACCTTGATACATAGTAGACATAGATCTCCAATAAATGCATTTTGTCACTTATTTGCTGGACTAATAAACTATCAGCTTCGTACTGATAAGCCATCTTTAGAACAATTTATAAAATGAAATCGCTTATCCACAGTTCGGGTTAAAATTAATATTCCAAAGCGCAGAAAATATACTTCTTTATTTTATTATCTAGAAATAATAAACTCTAGTCATTAAAAATTCCATTATAGCTAAATTCAATGATCAACTATCAAACGATTACAAAATATCTTGCAAAAGTCTATGTTTGGCAACTCATTGTAACTGCTGGAATTATTATTTGTATTTTGTTTACTACGAACGCATTTGATACATTACAAAAATTTAAATCAGTTGAATTAACGCCGAAACACTTTTGGCAGTTAATTATATTCAAAGTACCTTACTTATTCTGCGAAGTCAGTTCACTATGCTGCTTTATAGCAACAATATTGTTTTTAAGAAACATCACAAAACAAAATGAATTAATTATTGTGCTAAGCAATGGAATACCAATATGGAGAATTTTTGTTATTCCAATATCTGTAACTTTTATCTTTGGAGTTATAATCCTTACAACAATAAGTCCAATTGGTACCTATGGTTTAAAGGAATATGAAAAAATAGAAGCAAACGTCACTAATGCTCCACACTTAAATTTTGTTATTTCACAATCTGGAATATTCTTCTTCGAAAAATTTGCAGGAAATAACAGAATCATTCAGGCAAAATCAATCAATTCTAAGGAAAGAACATTATATGATGTAACTATTTTGATGGTAGATTCTCAGAATAATCTAACAAAAAGAATTGATGCACCTACTGCTCTTATCTCTACTGGATCATTTATTCTAGAGAATTCCACGATTACACTAAAGGACTCTACGAGAAACAAGGAAAAGGTTAATTTACCAACTAACTTATCTATTGATAATTTAATGCAGACCTTCACGGCACCAGAAATGATCCCTATTTGGAGCTTAAAAAACTCTATTGAAAAGTTTGCAAAATCAGGTTTATCAATAACAAAATATCAGATCCACTACTATAAGCAACTATTCAAACCAATTTCGATGGTGGCAATGGCTTTTATTGCTTGCTGGTTTATTAGCCTAAATGTAAGAGATAACTCGGGAGCAAAAACTATTGTTATCGGATTAATTTTGGGAATTTGTACATATTTCTTTCTTGAAATGACCTTACGAATTTTAGCATATAGTGGTATACATCCAATACTTGCAGCCTTACTACCTATATTATTTATAATTTTATTGAGTAACTTTGTTATTTTACATTTTCAAGAAGCTTGATATACTTCAGTTTTTCGACAATAATACATACTAATAATGGGTATTAAAATAATACCAATATACTTGGGAGAATAAATATAATGAAATTACTGAATCTTTTTGACAGATTCTCGTCTGATATAGCGATAGATCTTGGCACAGCTAACACCCTGGTTTATGAAAAGAACAAAGGAATAGTCTTAGATGCACCTTCGGTTGTAGCGTTAATTAACGAAAACGGTGCATTAAAGCCATATGCTTTTGGTCATGAGGCAAAAATGATGTTAGGACGCACACCAACAGATATTGTTGCAAAACGCCCTTTGCAGGATGGTGTAATTGCAGACTTTAAGGGTGCTGAGGAAATGATCAAGTACTTCATAAGATCCGTAAGAGACAGAAGATCTTTCACAGGACCAATGATCTTAGTTTGTGTACCTTCTGGCTCAACACCTGTTGAAAGAAGAGCAATCCAAGAAGCAGCAGAAATTGCGGGAGCTCGCGAAGTTTACTTAGTAGAAGAACCAATGGCGGCAGCAATTGGTGCAGGCCTACCTGTTACAGAGCCAACCGGATCAATGATAGTTGATATTGGTGGAGGAACAACAGAAGTTGCTGTTTTATCACTTGGTGGCATAGTTTATGCGAGGTCTGTAAGAGTAGGTGGCGATAAGATGGACGAAGCAATTATTTCTTATATAAGAAGACATTTTAATCTGCTAGTTGGAGAATCGACTGCAGAACGTATTAAAAAACAAATAGGTACTGCTTTTGTCTCATCTGACTCACCACTCAGAGAAATGGAAATTAAAGGACGTGATTTAATTAATGGCATCCCTAAAGAGATGATTTTAAATGAAAAGCAAATTGCTGAAAGCTTAACTGAGCCTATCAGTCAAATTGTTGAAGCTGTTAAAACCGCTCTTGAATGCACACCACCAGAATTATCATCTGATATAGTTGATAAGGGAATTGTTCTCACAGGTGGAGGAGCGCTATTAGATAATTTGGGATACGTTTTAAGAGATGCAACAAAATTACCAGTTTTTGTTGCGGATAATGCTCTTGCGTGTGTTGCACTCGGAATAGGAAGAGTGCTAGAAGACTTTCCAAAATTAAAGCATGTTCTGTTTAAACAGGAATAATTTTAAGTGGCGATATTAGCAAATAGAATAAAAATTAGAAATAATCTGCTTGAACTGAGTAAATTTATAATTTACTCAGTAGTCAGGTTTTTTACTATTATACTGCTTGCTAGCTCCTGCTATCTACTATATTTTTCTATCCCCAAACCAATTTCAAACATCATGCTTGAAACAGCTGGAAAAACTCTCTCAGCAGGTTCATTAATTTACAACGAAACTGTAAATTCATTTAGATGGTTGAGTAGTAGATTATCATACTTTAAAGACCTAGAAACAACAAATCTAAAACTCAAATTACAAGTAGCACATTTGCAAAAAACTATCCAAATCACTTCAGATCTTCAAGCTGAAAACAGAGCCTTAAAACAAATGTTAAATGTCACAAAGGATGTAACTAAGAACTTTGTAACTGCTAAGGTAATTGGCATCTCTAACACCCCTTTTGCTAGCTCAGCTACATTACAGTCAGGGAGTAGAAACAATATAAAAGTAAATGATATTGTAAGAGGGTCATCAGGCCTCATTGGTAGAATAAGTGAAGTGAGTGAGAATTACTCAACAGCAATTTTAATTAATGATCATAATTCAAGAATACCCGTTGTAACAGGTACATCAAAAGCAAAAGGTATAATTGCAAGACAAGATAATAATTTAAAAATAATTTATTTAGAAGAAGATCATAATATCTCTGTTGGAGAAACATTATATACTTCAGGTGATGGGAAGATTTTTCCAAAAGGAATACCCGTTGCAACAATTGTAAACATAACCGGCAATACTGCATCTGTTAAAGCAGTTGAGCAATTTAATAAAATTGAATATGTAGTTATTGAGTCAAACTCATAATACTACTAAATAAGAAAAAACTAAACTTTAAGAATATGGAAAATAAAAAAGAACAGTCTGTAAATATTCAGTTACCGAAAAGTAATACTGATGATACTGTTGATAACATTTTCAGAATACACCTAAACGAAGAAGTTGTTGAGCTCAGCAACGAGTTTTGTAAATATTACTATGCTACAGATGATAGCGAACAGGATGAATTTTTCGCTATAGTTTTTGAAAATAACTTCATACCACGTATTAATGTTCTGGAGTTTCTGTCAAAAACCCCTATTGCTGGTTTAAATAATGTACTTGCATACTCTATCGTGCGTCTTTCAACTACAAAAGAAGAGCATTTAGTTGCAATAGTAAATTCTTATGATACTAACTCAACTCTTGCATCTCAACTCCAGCATGGACAGACTATAAAGCTCCAAGAAATCGAAAAAATTGTTGAATCAATAAATAACATTTTGATTAACCTAAAAGATGAAAAAATCTTCTGTTGTAATATTAGTCCATCAAATATTTTGATGAAAGATGGTAAGTTCTATGGACTTAGAGAATTCATTGATACATACCCGAATTTTCACCAAGAAGAACAATATCTAGCACCTGAGCTAATAGAGTGTCATAGGGCAGCTAGATATGTTAAGAATCCTCTAAGTGATATTTATGCTCTTGGTATTTCAATGTTTGAAGCTTATACAAATAAACCACATTGGAATGATCATCCAACCATGCAAGATTATAACCATGCAAGATTTGAAAATTCTACAAATAAATATTTACTTGGTAGGGTAAAAGTTCCTGAAAGGCTTAGAACTTTTTTAAAATGGACTATGCATGATGATGCATCAGTACGTTGGAAAACCTCTAAAATCAAAGAATGGATTGAAGGAAAAAACAGCAACTCCACTCATGAATCTCTTGCAGATACTAAGAATATCATTGGTTTTAAAGAAAATAATTATTCTACCCTAAAATCTCTTGCTTATGCTCTGTATAATAGCTGGACGGATGGTATGAAGTTCATTAAAGATACTAAGCTATTTAAATGGGCAAGCCGTGAACAGCTTAGCTCTGATTCACTAGAGGCAATACAAGCTATAGTTGATAAAAAATCTGAATCACCTTTTGTTGTAACTAACACGTTGGGCTTACATATCAAACTATCAAAACTATTATCGCTCATTGATTATAATGGTTCTATCAGGCAAGAAGGCCTAGCATTGTCAGCAAGTTCAATACCATTTTTCATTCACAATCTAGTAATGGATAATAATAAGGATGTGATTGAGAAAGTAATCAAAATCATGAAAGATGAAGACTGGAAACTTTATAGCAGCAGGCTTAGCGCGTCAGGTCATTTAAATAGGTCAGATTCCGATAATTTTGTTGGTAAGGCAAATAATGTACAATCAGGTTCAATTGCACGAGGTATAGAGAGGTTGTCGTACTCATTAAATCCAACCCTAGTTTGCCAAAGTAAATTACTAAAGGGAAAATATGTTACGAACATACAAGAACTCCTTATAGGTCTTGATAGTTATGCAGAAAAGCACCCTAAAAACTTTACTATAGACAGACATATTATTGCTTTTATCGCTGCTAAACTTGACCTAAAAGAGGATGTTAAGGCCGCTATTTTGCCGAATTTTCCAAAGTTTTCTGAACATCCGGTAATTCGTGGTTTAAGCATTCTTAATCTCTTGCAACAGCACGAACCTTCTATTGAAATACCAAATATATGTAAGGCGATTTCATCAGATTTAAAAAAGATGTTTGAAGAACATCTACATAATGTTGAGTTCAAAAAGCAAACTATTAGTAAAATTGATGAAATTTCGAAAGAAGGCAGTCTTGAGCAAATAATTCAGATGCTTTCTGACCAGCAACAATTTATTAATGATTATAATGGATATTATGAAGCTTGCAGGCAAGCTAAAATAATAGAACAAAAAATAAAAGCATTAAATAATCAAGATAGTATATTCAACGGTGCTTTATTACTTGGTCAGAAGACCACTGTTTTACTATCATATGTACTATGCTTCATAGTGACAGTAACTGTTATTATATAGGAATTTATTATGTCTCAAGAAACCACGGATAAAAGTTTTAAATTTGCATCTTCGCTAATTAAAGTCATTGCCTTTGTGATCTCTTTAATGGTGCTAGTAATTTCGAGATATGCATTTATCTTTTTTGCAGCCGCGATGCTTCCAACAATTTTTGCAATATTTTTTGATAAGAACTCTCATAGATGTTTATCAGCAACAATATGTAGCTTCAACTTAATTGGTGTGATGCCATATTTAATACGTATGTGGGAAAGTTCTTCTGTTGATTATGTTGCAAAACAGATTTTAGCTGATGTTGGTACATGGATGATTATTTATGGAGCTGCCTTTATTGGTCAACTACTTTATGCTTCGATGCCTTTACTCATTGTGAAGCTATATTCTACAAAAATTAATGTAAAAATTTCGAAGTATGAAAAGAAGCACAAAGCACTGTGCGATCAATGGGGAATTGATTTAAAATAGTTTAACCCAGATCGTCAGTATTAGGTAATAAGTAAGTTACAAATTACTGTAATGAAACCCTAAAAAATCTGCATTGTTATATTTAGGGCTTACAATGAAAGGTATTTATTTTAATCATGAATACATATAAAAAATATATTTTTAAAACGATTTTACCTACCTTTCTAGTACTAAGCACAGTATTAACTAGCTTAGTATGGATAACTCAAACTCTTCGGCTAGTTCATCTTATTGACAAAGGAATTGTATTTAAAAGCTTTATTAAAATAGTAATGCTCATAATTCCTTCGCTGCTATTTATGATATTACCAGTAATTACAGTTATATCTGTTATTGTCGTATATAACCGGTTACACGAAGAACGCCAGTTAATAATATTTCAAAGCGCTGGCCTAAGTAATTTTTGTCTCTCAAAACCTGCACTATACGTTACTATACTCATTACTATTTTTGCTTTCTATACATCAGCGTATTTGATGCCAAGCTCATATAGTAAATTAAAACACGAAACTAGCAGTTTTCAAAAAGGTTACGTATCAAATATAATTGATACGAGAACGTTCAATCAAATATCTAGAACTTCTACTATTTATATTGATAGTAAGAATTCTGATGGTTCAATGGATGGCGTCATCTTTTTTGATAATAAAATGCCGGAAAATAGGACTATCTTTTTTGCAAAGCACGGAAAAATTATTACGACAAATCCAGAAAATACTCAATTTGAACTAATTGATGGAACTAGACATTCTTATGACAGAAACGGAAAGCTTACTAAACTCTATTTTGATGCGCTATCTGTTGCTATAACAAACGAAACTGCAGATGAAAATTCCCGTAACAAGACTAGCCTTGAGCTATATTTAAATGAAATGCTTTGGCCAGATAGTAAACTACCTATTGAAAAGCAAAATAGGCTTATAACAGATGGTCACATAAGAATTATCTGGCCGCTATTCAATTTTGCTTTTGTTTTTCTAGCATTAAGTATCTTCTTAAAACAGCCTTACAATAGAAAATCAAATATTAAACAGTATATTCTAACCTTTTCTCCAATACTGATAGCATCATATTTTCACTTCACTTTACAAAAGATTGCTTATAAAGACCTCAATTATATTTTTCTCTGTTATGCCAACGTATTTATTTGTATCATCCTGAGTATATGGTTAAACACTAGAAAATCCCTATGAGCTATAAAGATCTTCCCGCTTTTTTAAAATTTTTAGAAAAAAATAATCACCTAAAAAGAATCACAAAACAAGTCTCAACAAATTTAGAGATTACGGAAATCAGCCGAAGATATTTAGCTATTGATGGACCAGCTTTACTATTTGAAAACGTGATTAAAGAAAATGGGGAACCATCAAAATATCCAGTTCTAACAAATCTCTTTGCAAGCAAAGAAAGAATTGCTATGGGGCTTAGCATGAAAGACTCAAGCGAACTTCGGGCTTTTGGTGAATTGCTTGCATTTATGAAAAACCCAGAGCCGCCATCTTCATTAAAAGAAACTTTCTCAATGTTGCCCATAGCCAAGAGAATAATGTCAATGCCGCCAAAAAATGTTTCCAAAGGCTCGTCTCAAGAAGTTGTGATTACTAATCCAGATCTAAATGATTTACCAATTCAGACATGTTGGCCAGGGGATACAGGACCATTAATTACTTGGCCATTGGTTGTGACTAAAGGTATGGGAAAAGAAAAGACTGATAATTATAATTTGGGCATATATAGAATGCAGCCAATTGGCAAGGATAAGCTAATTATGCGCTGGTTGAAAATGCGCGGCGGAGCTCAACATCACAAAAAATGGCAAATCCTAGGGCAAAAGTCAATGCCAGCTGCTGCTATTATTGGAGCAAACCCTGCACTCACTCTTGCCGCAGTCATGCCAATACCAAATACTATGTCTGAATACAATTTTGCAGGTCTGCTACAAAATAAATCTATTGAACTTGTAAAATGTAAAACTATAGATCTAAAAGTCCCAGCAAAGGCTGAGATAATAATTGAAGGTGAAATAAGCTTAACTGAATCACATCCTGAAGGACCATTTGGTGATCACACTGGCTACTATAATGACGTTGAAGAGTTTCCAATTTTCAAGGTTACTGCCATCACAATGAAAAAAGAACCAATATATTTAAGTACCTACACTGGAAAACCGCCTGACGAACCTTCAATATTAGGTGAGGCACTTAATCAAGTATTTGTACCACTAATACAGCAGCAATTTCCCGAAATTACCGATTTTTATCTGCCACCTGAAGGGTGCTCTTATCGCTTTGCTATTGTCTCAATCAAAAAAACTTATCCTGGACAAGCAAAACGTGTGATGATGGGTGTGTGGTCGTTCTTACAACAATTTATGTATACAAAATATGTAATTATTGTTGATGATGATATTGATGTTCATGATTGGAAAGAGGTAGTTTGGGCAATATCAACTAGAACAGATCCAAAACGTGATAGCACTTTCATTGAAAACTCGCCAATCGATTATCTGGATTTTGCATCTGTTGAATCGGGTTTAGGAAGCAAACTTGGAATTGATGCAACAAATAAGCTCGCGCCAGAGACCAAACGCAACTGGGGAGAAAAAATTGATATGGATGATGATGTGATTAAAAAAATTGATGATATGTGGGATGAACTTTAGATAATTTTTAATCATTAGTGAAGCGCTTAAATTTTATGAAAATTCTAGCTTTACATGAACTAACTCAACTGTAACAAATTGTGTGAGCAAACCGCAATAAAAATCTGTTGAAACTAATATTTATATGATTTGCCAGAAAATATTAAAATAATTCTTGGATAAGTGAAGTAATTTTCGAATTAATATTTTTTGTCCTTATAGAAACAAATTATTTGTTATTACCAAAATAATTTGTTTCTATAGGCTATATTAGTCAATTTCTTACCTTCAATAGAAATAGATTTTATCTTCTGTAAATACTTATTTCTATATTAAAATCCGGATCCACCTGAAATTCATGATAATTATTTTCTTCATGGTCCCTCTCTATTGTAATATTTTCTCCTAGAAGTTGATAGCCTACAACACCTGTAAAAATTTTAAGCTTAGCTAGCATATCTTCGCTCAATTCTGCGCTCGATTCTTCGTCCTTCAGCAACTCCATTACGCCTGATGCAACATAATACTCGTAATCCAGTTCATTGTCCATATAGTATGCAACTAACAAGAATACATCATCAGCTGAGCCCATTTTTAAATATGTTTTAAACATATCAGAGAACCTTTCTTTGAGCTCTTCCTTGCTATCACTGCTATCTAACATAGTCTGAACATCTTGTCTCGTATATTGCGATAATAATTTTGGATTAGTTGTAATTTCTTTGATTGTAATATTTTTCATTTGCTTATTTTCCCCTTTCTTTATTGATATATTAATATATTAACGTAATTTTTAATAATTTGCAACATAAATATTAAAAATCTTTAATTTTGTTCTTTATTTGACTTACTTGAGAAATCAAAAGAAAAAGAGATAACATTTTGAAAATTTATATTTAAATATAGAAATATATAACCTATTTCTTCTATGATGATATTAATAGAAAATTTGATGGCACAATAGTAGAAAAACACCACAATCAATTATACAAATTTTATATTAATTAAATCTGACATGTAAAATATACTAGTAATTGATCGAACAAACAAAACAATATAAATAGAATAGTGATTCCTAGTGGCAAGACAGTAAGTTTTAATGGAAACTTAGAGCTTGTCGAAGGAGCAGAAATAATAATACAACCATATTCAACTTTGAATATTGGTGGTTTCTCATTTAAAGCTGGTGATGAAGCAATTACGTATACACACTCTAGTGTTAACAAATATCAAATGTATGACTCATGTAAAATTGATGATCTACTTGGCGATCACAATGATGATGATCATGATTCAAGCGGTTTTGGCATTGCGGTAATGGGAGATGAAGCACTTCCTCTAGTTGACGCTATCGGCTTCTAACATCAAAATATAAATTAGAAATTTGCAGTAATTAAACTTTTACTGCAAATTTCTCAATGCTCGCTTGCAGATTTTCTCTGTTTCCTTTGTAGCTGACTCTTTTTTCCACTTCGTACATAAACTAATCACCCAATCTGGATGATCTTTTCCTGCGTCATTTAGCCAGTTACCCACTGACAGCTGCACATATTTTGCTGGATCGGATTTTAGAGGCTCCAGTATCTTCAAGCCTATTTTTGGATCTTCGCGTAATTTAGTGATATGTAAGCACCAAACACCTCTTGGACGACTCATTTCTGATGCAAATCTTCTGATATTTTCCTTATCAGATGCAGTCCAAGGAATAACTAGCTTTATGTTGTCTTCTAAGTTAGACGAAAAATCGTCACGAATCGCAATCCATGCCCATTCACGAACACCAGAATTACTGTCATTTGCAAGCTTTTCCGATAAAGTTAGTTTTTCTTTAAAAGAAATATCCTGCTCACCAATCAAATAGCTAGCTAAGCCACGCAAAATATCTGATTTATGCCCTTCTAACTTATCAAAAATCTTAAAGCCAAATTGAGTATTCAAATTTTCAGCAATTATCTTATGTTTTTTTGTAATACCAACATCTAAAGCTTGCTTTGGAAATTTGAATTCAGGAACAGTATTTTGTAGTATTTTTTGAAAATCTGCTGCAAGAAACTCCATCAAATTTGAAGACTCTCTTTCTCCTGCATTAATTTGATCAATAACTTCTTTAGCAACCTTTTTCATCTAAAACCATCATTTTTAACTATCTCTAAGCACCGCACCAAATTTCTGAACAATACCATCAATAATTGTTTTATTGATTTTTTCAATATCAGCTTCTTCCAGAGTTTTGTTGTCATCTTGAATACTGACTGATAACGCTACTGACTTTTTACCATCATCAATATTAGCACCTGAGTAAATATCAAAAATTTCTACAGCCCTTACTAATTTTTTATCAGCATTTCGAATTAAATTCAACATCTCTCCCACCGGCTGATCAGCATCAACAATGAATGCATAATCTCGATTTATCTTCTGATAATCTGAAACAATATAATTTGGTCTTTTCCCAAACTTATCCTTTCCATATGGCAAATTCGAAATATTAAGCTCAAACGCCATCACATCAACATCTATTTCGAATGATTTTAGAATAGATGGATGTACTTGCCCAAAATACCCAAGAATATTCTTACCCAAAGACAAGCTAGCTGATCTTGTTGGATGGTAATATTCAGGTGCATTATTTTTAATTTGGCACTTATTGATATCAAGCCCCACTGATTCAAGCAATATAGCAATATCAGCCTTCATATCAAATACATCAAACTTCCTAGAGTCTCCATGACTGTTTTTACTAGAAGTTGATCCCGTTCTAACTGTGCACGCATGATTTATTACTTGATCGCCAGCATTCTCAAAAATTGGCCCTACTTCAAATAAAGATAAATCATGGAAAGATCTATTCAGATTATTACTTGCTACTTTTAACAAATTAGGCAAAATCGACGGGCGCATGTAATCTAAATCAGAACTAATCGGATTTTGTAATTTTAGCTCATCTTTTAAGTCAGAAAATAATTCTGCTTTCCCGCTATCCATAAATGACCATGTCACTATTTCTATATAGCCAGAACATGCTAGCAGCCTTTTTATATCAGAGATACGTTTTTGATCTTTTGGAATAATACGTGAGATATCTGCAGCTGGCAGCGGTGTTTCAGGCAAATTATCATACCCATGAATTCTAACTATTTCTTCAACAATATCTTCCTTAATCGATACATCATATCGCCAGCTTGGAATTATAATATTTATAGTTTTATCAGCAATGTTACATTCAAAACCAAGTTTAGTCAGAATATCACTTATCTCTTTTTCGTCTAAATCAACATTTGCTCTAGATTTAAGAAAATCTGCTGAAAAATCAAGCGTTCTAGCTGGTAGCTTTGCATTACCTGTTGATATCACTTTTGACGCCGAACCACCACAAATAGATAATATTAAATCCGTCGCTACATCCAATGCGCTGAGTGTAAATTCACTATTAACATTTCTTTCAAAACGATATCTTGAATCTGTATCAATCTGCAGCTTACGACCAGCTTTAGCAGTATATTCCGAATTAAAACTAGCAGCCTCTAAAATTACTCTAGTTGTATTTTCTGAACATGAACTATTTACTCCCCCAATAATACCAGCCACACAATGAATTTCTTGCTCATCACGAATTATGATATTACCAGACTCCAGCACATATTCTTTATCATTAAGCGCTTTGAAATCTGCGTTTTCCGATAGCGTTTCAACAGTTAATCCACCAGATATTTTATCAGCATCATAGGCATGCATTGGTTGCCCAAATGTATAAGCAATATAGTTAGTTACATCAACTAATGGCGAAATTGAACCAACTCCGATATTATCCAAGTAATTCTTCAGCCATTCAGGAGACTCTTTATTCTCAAGTCCTTTGATCTCACGAATTGCAAAAAACGGACAAGCTATTTCATCATTATTAGCAAGACTAACGTCACTATCAAAAGACTCATCAATAGTTGGAATTTCAAGCTTTCTTAAAGTCCCAATACCTGATGCTGCAAGATCTCGTGCAATACCATAAACACCAAGTGCATCGGCTCTATTTGGAGTAATATTAATGTGCAAAACTGGATCATCAATTCCTAGATATTTTGCAACATTATCTCCAATAACAGCTTCATTCTTTAACTCAATTATGCCATCTGGATCGCCTGAAATACCTATTTCATCTGCAGAACACATCATACCAACGCTTTCAACACCGCGAATTTTTGACTTCTTAATTTTGAAATTACCATTAGGTATTACTGTTCCGACATTCGCAAGCACAACCTTAATACCAGCTCTTGCATTAGGTGCCCCGCACACAATTTGCAACATACCAGATTTTGTTTTTACCATACAGACTTTTAGTTTATCTGCATCGGGATGTTGTTTGGCTTCAATGATTTCAGCAACTTCAAAATCCTTAAGGTCCTCTGACTTGTTATCAATATCCTCTATCTCTAAGCCATTCATTGTTAAGGTATGAGCTATTTTCTCAAGCGTTGCATCCGTGTCTAAAAATTGCTTAAGCCATGATAATGTAAATCTCATCGCGTCAAACCTCCTGCTAATGTTGGAATATCTAGTGTTGAAAAATTATAATGGTTCAGCCAACGCATATCACCTTCAAAGAATTGCCTTAGATCACGAATACCGTATTTCAGCATCGCAAAACGTTCAACGCCGAGTCCAAAGGCAAATCCCTGATATTCTTCTGGATCAATTCCAACATTTCGAAGCACATTTGGATGCACCATACCGCAACCAAGGACCTCAAGCCACTTATCGTCCTTACTCATTTTAATATCAACTTCTGCAGAAGGCTCTGTAAAAGGAAAGAAACTAGGACGAAACTGAACTTCTATATTTGATTGCTCGAAAAATGTTCGGATAAAATCAATAATCACGTGTTTTAGATGCCCCATATGAATATTCTTATCAACTACCATCCCTTCAATCTGATGAAACATTGGAGTATGGGTTAAATCAGAATCAGATCGATATGTTCTACCAGGTGCTATAAACCTATATGGTGGCTCTTCATTTTGCATTGTACGAATCTGAATCGGTGATGTATGAGTCCGAAGCAATTTGGTACTTTCATCAGTTTTATTTAAATAGAAAGTATCATGCATCTGACGTGCAGGATGATTTTCGTCAATATTAAGTGCAGTAAAATTATACCAATCATCTTCAATACTCGGCCCATCTTTAATATCAAAACCATATTTAGAAAATACTTGAATCAATTCCTCTAAACATTGCGTTATCGGATGAATACTGCCCTTTGATCTTGGACGAGCAGGTATTGTTAAATCCAACTTTTCATTTTTAAAACGTTCAGCAAGTTCTGCTTTTTCAACTGCCAGCGCTTGCTCATCAAGAATTGCCTGAATTTCCTGCTTAACTTTATTGATCTTCTGACCAAGAGTTTTGCGCTCCTCAGGAGTAGCCTTGCCAAGCTTTTTCATTTCTTGATTAATCTGACTTGATTTGCCCAGATACTCAACTTTAGCATCCTGCAAACTCCGAGAATTGTTTATTACCTTAATTTTCTCTCTGGCTGATTCTAATATTTGTTCTAACATATTATATTTTATCCATAATCAAAAAAACATCATCTAAGCACCTAAAACATAGGTATCTACTAATGAGCAAAAATTGATATCATTGCAAATTAATTGTAGAGCTTCGCTCACTGGTGACGTTTAAGTTTTTACATAAAAAGTCCCAGAGAAACAATAAAGTATTTTATGAGTAATTACAAGCTATGGAAATAGGCATTAATTATTGCCTTATTTTTAAGATTATTAATAATGTAAACTTATCTGAAAATACACGTTCGCAAGATAAGTCACGAGCTATTAGATCAATTGTATTGTTTTACAACTTACACAAGAAAGACCTCTACGTCCTCACCCAATTCACCAAGCATCTGAAAATCAGAATAATGTTGTGCTTCTTCTTTATCTATACAACCTTTGATAAACAAAGTTTGTATAAGATCTTTGCTTACAAAACCCTCCCGGGCATTATCCAAAAGATTAATAACGTCTAAACCGTTTTCTTGTAAAAGATCAATTGTTTTGTGATCTTTTTCATCAACAGCTTTAGAAAGTACAATAGCCTCTATATCTATACCTCTATTAGAGAAAAGACCTATCAAGCGTTCCATCGACTGATAATCTTGTTCTCTAGCTGCATGCATAAACTCTTTATAACCATTTTCTCCTTTATCTAGCAAAATATTAGCTATATTCAAATAGTCTAACTGAATTGCATACCATAGAACAGTTAGAGAATGTTTATTGGATATAGATGTATCTGCTCCATAATCGACTATAGATTCAACCTTAAACAAGTTACGTTCTCTAACAGCTTTTATCAATGCGGTATCGCCATTTTTTTTATCTTTTGCATTTATATCAAAACCTAATAAAATCATTAATTCAATTGACTTTATACTAAGATTACTATCAGTTAAATTAACTAACCTTTCTTTTTTCAACCACTCAATCACTTCATCGTTTTCTTCCTTGAAAGCATTCTCTAAAATTCTTTGCGCTTGGAAGCTATCAAGCTTTATTTTTTTACTTGTTCTTTGTTGAGAATTCTCTACACCCTCAGCAGAATTTTTTGGTCTTATCCTTCTTTTCATTTATACAATTTAATTTTATTCCCAAATTTACCAAGTCATTTAATTAACAAATTTTATGCAAAACTTCAAGAATTTAAAAATAGTTTTGTAGTAGACTTAGAGTTAATGTGAAATCTGGTATACATAATCAAGATATATTGTGGTGATACTAATAATATATCAGCTTCACTCGAACTTTCTATGAAAGCATTTCTAAATTCAGGGGAGTAGCTACGATTCACTTATAAAGTAATTAGAAATTCTTCAAAACATCTATTCTTGATTCAATTGGAGGATGAGTTGCAAAAAGGCCAAGGAATGATTTTTGATTATCAAACATCATCTGCTGAACGTCACTATCAACATCTTCAAGATGAGAGTTACCTGATATTTTTTGCAGTGCACGAATTAAAGCTGGACTATTTTTAGTCAGCTCTACTGCACCAGCATCTGCTAAATACTCTCTTTTTCTTGAAAGAGTAAAACGAATTAAGATTGAAAGAAAATAGCCAATCGCTGCGACAAGAACTATTACTATAACAGCCGCTAAAATAGCGCCACCAGAACCTTTTCCACCTCTTCTTACTCTACTGCTACTACCACCAGAATATAATGCGCTTCGCATCACACCTCTAACCATCATTTCAGACAATAAACTTATAATACCTACAAAAATCACAGAAATTATCAAAAGACGAACATCGCGATTCATAATGTGAGTAAGTTCGTGCGCTATAACAGTCTCGAGCTCATCCTTTTCTAGCTTTTCGATTAGGCCAGTCGTAAGTGTAATAGCATATGTTTTTTGATTAATACCACTCGCATAAGCATTCAATACCGGAGAATCAATAATAAATAGTTTTGGCATAGTTAGCCCACGACTAATACATAAATTTTCCAGAATATTATATATTTCAGGAGTTTCTGAGCGAACCGCTGGCCTTGCTTTTGTATCCTTATTGATCAAACTTTGATGAGAAAACCATGCAATTGCAAACCATATACCAACACCCGAAAATACAACCCACCAATATTGTAATAACACATCATTGGCAATATAAGCTGCATCTCCCCAAAATATTCCGTCTTGGCTAATTGCAACTAATTGAAATGCAAATATCATTCCCCAAAACATCATTGCAATTACAAAAGGGAAACTAATCAACAAAAATGCAGATTTTAAATTGTTATTCCAAATACTGGTTTGGATACCAACTTTATGAATATCATTACGCTTCATAAAATAACGCCCTTAAAACTTAATTTCAGGAGCTTTTTCTATTGCCTCTCTTTGCGAATCTGGAACATCAAAAAATTCTTCTTGCTTAAAAGACATCATGCTAGCTATAACGTTTGAGGGAAATTGCTCACAAGCCGTATTATACTCATTTGTAGCATTATTAAAGTATCGTCTAGCCGCTGCAATCTTATTCTCTATATCCGAAAGCTCTGTCTGCAAATGCTGAAAATTACCATCAGCTTTTAAATCAGGGTAATTTTCCGCTACCGCAAAAAGATTCATCAACGATCCACTTAAAGATGCTTCAGCCTTAGCTCTTTCAGCAACGCCTGCGCTAGGATTCACTTGTGCACGCATTTTCGTAACTTCTTCAAAAATCTTTGATTCATGCTCAGCATAGCCCTTCACAGTACTAACCAACTGAGGTACAAGATCTAATCTTTGCTTGAGCTGTACATCAATATCAGAGAATGCATTTTTACGATTCTGGCGAAGCTTTACTAATCGGTTATAAAATATAATTAGTAAAAATAATACACCCCCAACAAGCAGAAGAATCATCCATTCTGTAGACATAAAAACCCTCTTTATAATTTTTGATAAGTATTATATTTATAACAGAAATCACCAGAATTGTCTAAAACATCGATAAACTTCGTTATTTGCAAATGCAAAATGCAATCAAACCTATAGATTAAAATCCAAAAGATGAGTGAATTTTTTCAAATCTATCCCTGCGTCACATGCAGCAGATAGTTCTGGGGTAATTGGTAGTTTTGTAAGCAATGGAATATCGTTTTCTTGCGAGATTTTTTCACTACTATCACCCGTAAAAAATCTAATTTCTTTGCCCGAATCTTGGTCAATATAGTGAGTCATATTTTCGATAATTCCAAACACTGGTACATCAAATTTTCTATATAAGCTTATGGCTCTACTTACATCAAGTTCTGCAACTTTCTGAGGTGTTACCACCATAATTACCTTATCAACAATATAATTTTGCAGCAAACTTAAGTGAATATCACCAGTACCTGGAGGAGTATCAATTATAAGACAATCTAAATTATCCCATTTTGTTAAGGAAAGAAGTTGATACAGCGCTTTACTTGTCATAGGACCACGCCAGCTAACCGATGCACCAGGTTCTGTCAGAAAGCCAATTGAATTAACGCTTATTCCATAATTCTCAAGAGGAATCATTTTTTTATCTTCAACATGTGGCTTACCACTAAGATCTAACATATGTGGAATTGATGGACCATAAATATCTGCATCAATAATACCAACTTTTTTTCCTTCACTTGCTAGCTTATGCGCCAATAATGCCGCAACTGTTGATTTACCAACACCACCTTTTCCAGCGGCGACCACTATAATCTCTTTTACCCCATCCACATGTAGCTTAGGATGCTCATCCTTCTTACCAACGCGCGAACTAGTTAAAACAATGCTGACCTTATCAAAATTTTCATGCTGTTCAATTTCTGATATTGTTTGCTGGCGAACTGCTTCTGCTTCCTTAAGGTCTACTCCACTAATATCAATAGAAAACCCGAGGCTATTCTTATTAACCACTATATCTGATGATCTTGATCTGACAGAGGAACCATCAGAAAATAATAATTTATCAGTTAATGTCTTAATTCTCTCTGCGTTTGAACTTGTCATGCTTGCAATATTCTATAATTTTTATATATTATATCAGACGACTACTTATAACAAAACAAAATCTGTGGTTCTATTTAATGATTAGTAAATTATATATGCAAATATTTAAAAAATCGCCCTGGGACGATTTTGAAGGTGATAATGAAGATAATATTTTCACGAAAAAAAGAAAAGATCAATTTAACTTGAATGATTTTAATTTTAACTTTAGTGGAAAGGCAATTTTTCTTATCTTAGCTGCTCTACTTCTGATTTGGATGACATCTGGAATTTATAAAGTAGAAGAAGGTCAGCAAGCAATTGTAATGAGATTTGGTAAATTCCATAGAGTTGGATTGCCTGGTTTGAACTACCATCTTCCTTGGCCAATTGAAAAAGAAATTATAGAAAGAGTTGATCAATCAAGACGAGTTGAAATCGGCTATCGTTCAACTGGTCGTGCAAGAATTGGTGGTGC
The DNA here is from genome assembly GCA_965211855.1 of Rickettsiaceae bacterium. GTDB lineage: Bacteria > Pseudomonadota > Alphaproteobacteria > Rickettsiales > Rickettsiaceae > Megaera_A. The sequence goes on along the minus strand of CBDBTV010000015.1, from coordinate 178,590 downwards.
TATATCTGCAAGAGATGTTAAAACTGAAAGCCTAATGCTAACTGGTGATGAAAACATCATTGAATTAAACGTTGATGCAATGTGGCATATTAAGAATCTTGCACAATATACTTTTAATATTGATAACCCTCAAGAAACTGTTAAGTCTGCAGCTGAAAGTGCTATACGTGAGGTAATAGGAAATACACCTATCACATCTGTTCTTTCAAATAAAAAGCAAGCAATAGCTGTTAAAATTGAAGAATTAATTCAGCAAATACTAGACCAATATGAGTCAGGTGTAGAAATTGAGCAAGTAAAGCTTCTAAAAGCAGAACCGCCAAGGGAAGTAATAGCGGCTTATCGCGATGTCCAAACTGCAAAAGCTGATAAAGAAAAAGTGATTAATGAATCTGAAGCTTATATGAATGACATATTACCAAAAGCTCGAGGCGAATCGGCAAGAATCATGCAAAAAGCAGAAGGTTATAAAGCAGAAGTGATTTCTAAAGCAAAAGGTAATGCTTCTAGATTTAATGCAATTTATAGACAATATGCTGCAAGCAAGGATGTAACAAGAAATAGACTGTATTTAGAAACAATAGAATCAATTCTTGAAGAGTCTGATAAAATCATTATGGGTGGTGATGGAATGCTACCTCACATGTCTGTAAATCAAAAAAACTTGTTTGAAAATAAATAGGAAGAGTTAAAAAATGAATAAATTATATATAACAATAATCGCAGTTTTTTCTACCTTCTTATTACTATCGGCATCATTATTCACCGTAGACCAGCGCTACACTGGCGTTATATTTCAGTTTGGTGAAGCTGTAAGAATTATAGAAGAACCCGGTCTTAACATTAAGATTCCAATCATTCAAAACGTACAATTTTTAGACAAAAGAATTTTAAACGTTACTGCTGAAGAGAAAGAATTAGCAGCCTCAGATGAAAAAAGAGTGATTGTTGATGCTTTTGCGAAATATCAAATAACCAGCCCTGTTAAGTTTATCAAAACTGTGAATAACTATTCTGGAGCAAATCTGCGTCTTAATAAAATACTCGAATCTTCAATGAGAACAATTATCGGTAGAGTACCATTAAATGCACTTCTATCTGAGCAAAGATCGGACCTAATGTTACAAATTCGTGATCTAGTTCACAAAGAAGCAGGGACTTTTGGAATTAAAGTTATAGATGTTAGAATTCTAAAATCTGACTTACCTCAAGAAAATAGTGATGCTATTTACTCTAGAATGCAGACTGAGCGTCACAAAGAAGCAAAACAAATCAGAGCTGAAGGTGAAGAAGAAGCAGCTAGAATCAAATCACGCGCTGATAAAGAAAGCCAAATTATTTTAGCTACTGCCTTTATGGACGCTCAAAAAGTAAAAGGTATAGGTGACGCGGAATCTGCGAGAATATATAATCAAGCATATTCGAAAGATCCCGAGTTTTATAAATTCTATAGATCATTAATCTCTTATAAGAAATCGTTGGCTAAAGATAATACTCAGTTTGTATTATCACCAAAATCTGAGTTTTTCAAATATTTGAAAGTGGGAAAATAATATCATGAAAATATTAGGTAAATTACTGGTTTATATAATTATTCTTGCGCGTGTAAGCTCTGTCAGTGCTGCTGCGCCCACTCAAATTACAAGCTTTGCAGATATTATTGAACCATTAATGCCTAGCGTGGTAAATATTTACACTGTTAAGTATAGCAGGCAACCAAATCCAAAAGCAGCCTCACTACCAGAAATATTGCCACTGGATAAGTTTAATAGCTTCTTTGAACAATTTAATGTACCTTTCTCGTTTGACGATATATCAACAAATCCAAGCACTCTATCTTTAGGCTCTGGATTTATTATAGATCCAGATGGATATATAATTACAAATGATCATGTAGTATCTGGCTCAGATGAAATATATATCAAACTCTTAGATAATACTGAAGTGCCTGAGAGAATTATTGGAACTGATCCAAAAACAGATCTTGCTCTACTCAAAATTAATGTTGAGAAAAAATTGCCGGCGGCAGAATTTGCAGATTCAAGCAAAGTTCGAGTTGGAGATGTAGTAATAGCAATAGGAAACCCACTTGGTTTTGGTGGAACTGTTACAACTGGTATTATCTCGTCAAAAGGGCGAGACCTTGGACTAAATCAAGATGAACTTGTTGATGATTTCTTACAAACTGATGCAGCTATCAATACTGGAAACTCTGGTGGACCATTATATGATATTCACGGTAAAGTAGTCGGTATTAATACATCTGTACCGGATATTAATGGTGGAACAAATATCGGTATTGGTTTTGCAATACCTGCTAATACTGTCATAGACATTATGAAACAATTAAAAGAAAAAGGAAAAATTAGCCGCGGTCGCCTTGATATTGGTATACAAGAAGTTACTCAGGAATTAGCAGACGCAATGTCATTAAAAGAAGTTAGTGGTGTATTAGTAGTGAATGTTAAACCAGATGGAACTGGTGATCAAGCCGGATTAAAACAAGGCGATTTAATTACAAAATATAATGGTCATCCCGTACTAAACTCCAGAAAACTACAATTATTTGTTGCTGATAGCCATATTGGAGATAAAGTGAAACTTACTGTTATAAGAAATAGTAAAACAGTAATATTAACTGCAAAAATTACGGAACCTACTGAACCTCAAAAAGCACCACAAGTATTAGAAAAAGAAGATACTACGCAAAAAGCAGGTATTACATTTACTAATATCTCACCAAATTTACGAAGCAAACTAGATATAGATGAAAATGCGACAGGTATTGTAGTAGTAGGAGTAAATGAACAAGGTATAGTTCTTGATCTTAGAATTGGAGATCTAATACTTGCAATTGATCAGAAAAATATAGAAAATATCCAAGAATTTAATAAAATTTACAAAGAACAACAATCCAATTCGGAAAGAAATAATGTAGTGCTTCTAGTAAAGAGAGGCGATTACACAATGTTTGTTGCTATCCCATTGAAATAAAATTAACAGATAAGAAAAATATAATATTATGGACAATCATGAGAACAAAATTGCTATCTTAAGTTTCTATACCTTTACAAATATTAATGATCCTGCAATCTTACAGCCCCAAATTTTATTACGTGCAAAGAAAAAATTTATTTATGGAACAGTTCTAGTTGCTCCTGAAGGGCTAAATGGTTCTATATCTGGTAAAGAAGAAGATCTGCACTATCTTATCGAAGAAATGCGTAAATTAACGGGTGCAAAAGAAATTAGTGTCAAAGTTAATTATTGCGATAAGCAACCTTTCACAAAGGTCAAAGTGAAGCTTAAGAAGGAAATAGTAGCACTAAAATATAGCGATCTTGATGTAGAAAATCTAAAAGGCGAATATATAGAAACTAAAGACTGGGATGATTTTATCAAAAGTGATGATGTTATCACAATTGATACTCGCAATAATTATGAAGTCAAAGTTGGTACATTTGAAGGCTCTGTTGACCCTAAAACAGAAACGTTCAGAGAATTTCCAGAATGGACCAAACAGAATCTAGACATGCTAAAAGATAAAAAAGTTGCCATGTTCTGTACCGGCGGTATTCGATGCGAAAAATCTACCGCTCTTCTTAAAGATATGGGTGTGAAAGAAGTATTTCACTTAAAAGGCGGCATTCTTCAATATCTTGAAGATACAAAAAATGTAAACAACACCTGGAAGGGAGAATGTTTTGTATTTGATGACAGAGGAGCTGTCTCATCTGATTTATCACCTTCAGAAGGATTTTGGGTAGAAAAGGGTCAAACGTCTAAAGGAGTAAGTAATAGTAAATAAATGACACTATCAGATTTAACAAAAAAAGATTACTTTATAGTAAGTAAGAACAATATACTATTAAATGCACTTTCTGATAATACTGACTATATATTTAATAATTATCATTCCATAAATTCTTTTGAAAAAGCTGATATACTAATTATTGATACAAAAGAAGAATTGGATATTTCTTCTCTATTTCGGGCTAATATTGTTATTAATCTAACAAAAGAAAAAATTCTAAAGAGAGAAATAGAAATACAGAAACCGTTTTTTCTACAAGATATTGTTCATATAATTTCCAAAAATGCTAAAGATAGAAGCTTATTTTGTCCAATTAATCATAGCTGGATCTATAATGAAAGAGGAAGCGCGCTGCTTTCAAACAATAGCGAAATAGTTCTGACTAATAAAGAAAATGATTTATTTAAAGCCCTACTAATAAGTAATGAATTTACTACTGATAAAGAGAGTTTGCAACAAACTGTTTGGGATCACCATCGTGATACAGAATCTACTACTATTGAAACCCATATCTACAAGCTAAAACAGAAACTTCCTAAAGGATTACTCGAAATAAGAAATTCGAATTATTTTCTAAATTTGAATTAGAGGCACTGCTACAACACGTATTTAAAAAGCAAATTAAGGAGAAATTTAGTAGATTTTGTATAAAACTGCCTATTTAAGATAAAAACTCTCCACTTCTTCACTATATTCTTTAATTGAACTAAAATTAATAATTTGGTCTACTTTAATCTGATTCTTAAACCACGTAGTTTGTCTTTTTGCGTATTGCCTTGTTTTCGCACTAGCAAGCTCTATTGCCTCATCTAGAGAAATAGCTCCTTTTATATACTGAATAATTTCTTGTACACCTAGAGCTTTCATACCAGTGGTTTGAATATTTCCAAAATTTTTATAAGCTAGCTTTACTTCATCAATTCCACCTGAATCAAATAATATTTTTAACCTCTTATTACATGTTTCATATAAAAAATTGCGCTCAGGAAGAAGAAAAATAATTCTATATTCAAAATCCGGAAGTGGTTCAAAGTTCTTTTCTTTTTGAAAATCTAAAATTGATTTACCAGTTTGTTTAATTACTTCGTAAGCTCGAATTGTTCTCTGAGTATCTGAGATATTTAAATTTTTTACAATTTTGGGATCTAGTTTTTTAAGCTCTTCAAAGAATAATTCAGCACCAAGATCTTTATGCAATAACCTAGCATATCGACGAATCTCCCCATCAATCTCAGGTATCACACTGTAACCATTAGCTAGCATACTAATATACATGCCACTACCACCTACAATTATTGGTAGCTTACCTTTTAAAGATATTGTTTGAATAACCTCACTAGCCATATCCACATACTTTGCAGCAGATAACTCTTGATCTATGTCTTGAAAATTATATAAGTGATATGGCAGCTGATCTTTTAGCTTTTGGTCAGGTGATGCAGTAATAATTGGCAATTTCTTATATAACTGCATTGAATCAGCATTTACGATCTCACCATTATTTTTCAGTGCTAGCTTATGAGCAAAATCAGTTTTGCCACTAGCCGTAGGACCACAAATAATTATTGCTTTGTTCATACTTAATTTTGCATATGTGGTATGGTTCTCTATTTAGTACAAACTAACTTATAAGAAAACCAATAACAAATATTATTTCGAGTTTTCAATTACAGCCATTAACTCCGACCATTCTCTCTTGCTCATGCCGCTCGATTCTTGGCTTACTTCCTTACCATCAATCATCTGACGGATCACTTCCATTCCTTTTCTTGAAATATTTGTTCCATTCATACTATGTTCCACAAATGCCTCAAATGCATAAGGCACCCAAGCCTTTACGACATCTAGCATTGCTTGTGCATAAACTCTAATTTCATATTGTGCATGAGAGTCAGCGCGAAGCGCCAAAAAGTGTAATAAGTTGTGTAAATTAATTTTCCAGTACCATTCTGTATAATGGTTTAGAGTTAAATTCATTCTTGCAAGCTCTCTAGTAATGCCTACTGTATTTTCATCAATTATATTACCTTGATCATCTTCATTCATCATCTCAACATAATGCCTGTAGCATTTCTCGGAATCATCTTTAATAAGTGCTAATACCTTATCTGCTACATCATCTGGCAGCTCATCATCACTACGCCCTTGCTTATTAATTTTCGATTGGGCGCTCAAATTAACTCTTTCTGGAACATAAAATTCGTTGCTCAAGATAGAATATCTAGCAGAATATTCATTCACACTAGCTGTTCTATGACGAATCCACTGTCTTGCAATAAAAATAGGCAGTTTAATGTGAAATTTTATATCACACATCTCAAAAGGTGTTGTATGACGATGACGCATCAAATAGTTGATAAGACCTTTATCTTGCAAGCTTTTTTTTGTACCACGTCCATATGATACCCTAGCAGCTTGAACTATCGAGCTATCATCTCCCATATAATCTACAACCCTGATAAAACCATGATCTAAAACAGGAATTGGCTTATATAGCATCTCTTCAAGAGCAGGGGCAACAACTCTTTTTGTAGTATTTTTTGTTTCTAGTAGCTCTTTTAACTCACTGTCATTTGTCATAAAATCTTTCCTCTGCTTATGCTATATTTGTGTAATTTATACGAAAATTCTTGTCAAAAGCAGATAATATCAATTAAATTAGAATCCAGAAACTGATTTTTTTAAAAAAATAAATTAATGCTTTTTATTGTTGTATCTTTCATCGCTGCACTACTTGGGCTGGCAGCACTAATCTCTGCAACTGAGACTGCAATAACCGCAACATCTCCAGGGTTAATCCAAAAACTTAAGTCAGAAGGCAACAAAAAGGCAGAGCTTCTACTTGGATTACTCAAAATTAAGGAAAAAGTAATTAGTACTCTCTTAATTGGAAACAGTATTGCAAATACTTTGTGCACCACAATTGCTACAGGTGTTTTTATTGAAACATTTGGTGACGATATGGGTACATTAATATCTTCAATTGTAATGTCATTTACTATAATTGTTTTTTCGGAAGTAATACCAAAAGCAATTGCCGTTGCAAAATCAGAGAAAGTAGCATTAATGGCTACTCCAGTGCTTCTTGTATTTCTTAAAATATTGCAGCCAATCAATGTTGCACTTGGTTATATAACAAGAGGATTCTGCTTTGTTTTTAGAATAGATTTAAAGCAAAAAGTCTCAGCTGCAGATGAAGTACGCGGCGTTATTGAGCATCACTTAAGTGAAGGGAATGTGTTCAAAGATGATCGTGATATGCTTGGAGGAATTCTTGACATACGAAATCTAGTGATTGCAGATATCATGATTCATAGAAGTAATATTGTTGCAATTAATATTGATACGCCTACTGATAAAATTATTAAAACTGTTTTATCCTCTAATAATACAAGGATTCCGTTTTGGGAAGATAATCATGATAATATAATTGGAATTTTGCATGTAAGAGACCTTTTAAGCAAAATATATGATACAAAATCTAAAAACACTGAAATAGATGTACGATCACTGCTTAGTGATACTGTCTTTGTTCCTGATAATTCATTAGTTACACAACAGCTTCAAATGTTTCGAGAAGGACAAACTCATCTTGCGTGTGTTGTTGACGAATATGGTGATCTACAAGGAATTATTACTCTTGAGGATATCCTTGAAGAAATAGTTGGTCAAATATACGATGAACATGATACAGGAAAAAGTAAAATCAAAGCAAAATCAGAAAATGAATTTATTATTGATGGATCAGTCCCAATTAGAGACTTAAATAGAGAATTTAACTGGCAAATTCCTGAAAGTGATGCAACTACACTTGCCGGGTTTATAATAACTAAAATGGAGAGATTGCCTAATCAAGGAGAGTTTCTAATTGAGAAAAATCTCAAAATGATAGTTAAAAAGAAATCAGAAAATCGTATAAAAACTATCCAAGTATTTATTCAAAAAGATACGGAAGAAAAAAGTGATTAGTCTTACTGGGAATTTACTACTTTTTTGTTCTTTAATATCCGCATTACTAGCCGTTATTTTGCGCGGCAGAAGTAAATTACTCTGCTTTTATTCTGCATCATTACTGCCAATTTTTGCTTTATTTTTGCTTATTTATGCATTTATTACTTCTGATTTTAGCTTGAAAAATGTCTTTTTCAACTCAAGCACGTTGCTACCAAATATCTATAAAATTTCCGCCTGCTGGGCAAGTCACGAAGGTTCTATTCTTCTTTGGTATAGCTTACTTTGTATTGCAAGCTTTATGTACATATACTTTGCAAAATTTTCAACACACTCAAAAGAATTAGGAGCCATGATCTTGGCCTTTATTCAAATATTATTTTGTAGTTTTATAATTTTTACATCAAGCCCCTTCGATCCCCTATCTTTTACTCCAGAAGAAGGATTAGGTTTAAACCCAATGCTCCAAGACATTGCTCTAGCTATTCACCCTCCTCTACTATATACAGGACTAGTTAGCTATATAGGACTTTTTGCTGGTGGAATTCTATTACTATACAAACCTCTTGAAAAAAAGGAAATTCTGCATATTAATAAGACATTCTCCAGCTTTGCTCTAATGGCTCTGACAGCTGGTATTGGGCTTGGAGCCTGGTGGGCATATAGAGAACTAGGATGGGGAGGTTATTGGTTTTTTGATCCTGTTGAAAATATTTCTCTACTGCCATGGCTATCAGCAATTGCGCTACATCATTTTATCCTACTATCCACGCGAAAAGATCAATATATATCTTGGACTATATTTCTATCGCTACTTTGCTTTCTTTTAACCATTTATGGAACATTTATAGTTAGAAGTGGCATTATTTCGTCAATTCATGCATTTGCCTTTTCTCCGGAGAGAGGTCTATATATTTTCTCTATCTGCGGTGTTTTAACAATTTTAAGTCTTGGGGTATTTTTCTGGCAGAAATCATCAATCCCAACTATGCCAGCAAAATATAGTATAAAATCTTATGGAATTTTATTTGGAAATATATTGTGGCTTGCAGCTCTAGTTTCTCTTATAATCTCGCTTATATATCCAATTTACTGCTTACTTATCGATGGAACAGACGTAGTTATTGATCCTGAATATTTCAAAAAAGTATATATTCCAATTCATATTCCAATACTTATTCTTGCCGCAATAACGCCATCTTTATTAAGAAGAGATTATACTAAAAAAATACTAATTTTTGTCACTGCAATTACTATATCTTTTGGCTTAGCAAAATTGTTAAATTTAACTTTCATGGCTCAAATATTCAGCTTTGCTTCGGCGTATCTACTTATCCACAGTTGTGATTACTTAGTTCAAGAATCGAATTATTTTTCTCGTACTTTGCAAGCTAAATCCTATGCGTTATTTTTTGGACATTTTGGATTTGGATTACTAGCTCTTAGCATCACGTTAAATGTATCCATGTCGAGAGAGGTTGAATTTATAGGCAGGACTGGTAAAAGAATTGAAGATCAAGGATTAGTAGTTAAGCTAGAAAATATTAAATTTGCTGATAGTGAAACATATTTTCGTCAGATTGCTGAGTTTTCTATTGAATCTCCTGATAGTAAAATAACAATTTTAAAACCAGAAAACAGACTATATAAAATTGAAAATACACTTTCACAAGAAGTCGATATCTTCTCATATTTGTTTCATGACATGTATGCCGTTCTTAGCCAGATCGATAAAAAGAAAATAGTTCATGCAAAAATCCATTATCAACCACTTATTAGCTTTATATGGTTTTCTATAGCCCTAATGTCCTTTGGATTCATGTTATTGCTATTTAAAAAAATAAGTAATGACCCTTGACATAACATAAGTATTAATATAACTTTACCGCTCTTTAACGTAAAGAGTTACCACTGGGAGGTAGCAGATTAATGAAACAAGTCGTAGATTATCTACCATCTTTTGGGCAATTAATAAATCTATATAATTCTTATAACTATTTTGGGAAAGAATCATTACCTATTACAGCATCTACTTCCTTAGTAGATGGGGCAATGGCAAAGTATTTTGGCACGACACGGCACTATGCTGGTCTTTCGGGATTTTGGGGATATATAGCTTATAAAGCTATATCTAATTTAGACGCTTCCGAATATGTATCTTCTAAATATAAAATGCCTATGAAACTATTTTTTGCACTTTCTGCTATTAGCATGGTGTGGAAAGGCAACGATTTTCTAGCTTCGGAAGGACAAGATTTCAATAAAATGTTAAGATCAGCTTCTGTATCAGCAAAATTATTTGAAAGCGATCAACAAGAAGTAACAAAAGTTGAACAAGCTTTCAGTAAAAATACATTCAGCGGATTAAGCGAAATAGCAAAAAACTTTAGGGCATTATTATCAAATAAGTTTTTACTTAACTTATTTGTCAAACAAGGTGTAAATATAGCTAAATTAATAGTTCTAGAGAAATTTCTAAGTGGTTTAGTCTCAAATTCAAAGCTTTCTATTTATTATGCTACAAATGAAAAAGATGGATTTCAAAAAGTTTTTAAAAATCTTGTACTATCAGCCATCAGGTTTATTATCGATAGTGGAGTAAATATCTTTGTTACAAAAAAGCTTAGCATAGATGAAGAAGTTTCAATAAAAGTTTCTGAACTAGCTTTAAACGAAGAGGTCACACCCGTTGTTATGAAACTAGGAAGTGATGTAAATAATTTTGCAAATGATATGAAGTCAGCTAATCAGACTGTAAGTTCTGAAATTACTGATCTATCACAAAAATTAATTGTTCCATATATTTATGCAAACAATACTCCTTCATCAGACAATTTGTCTTCTATTATAGAATTATATCCAAATTTGATATTATTTGAGAATGTAATGAGCTCAGTATTATCTCAAGATAATATTAGAGTGCTTTATCAATATTTAGTAGGAGACTTATCAAAAGAAACAACACCTGGTCCAGGAGTAGGTAAAACAATAATCCCGACAGGCAATGGCGGACCTACCATCACGATGCAAATTTCTGCTGAACAATATGCTTATCGAAATCTTCAAGATATTGCAAGATGTGGAGGAAATAAGTTTATGCTTAACCAAGTTAAGAAATATATTTATGGACAAAACTCCACTAATAATTTTGATTCAAACTTCGTTTTATCGTTATTTGAATATGTTAGAACATTTTTCAATGATGCAATGTTTTTTACGTTGTTACCAAGTTTAAATATTTCTTCACCCGAAGACATACAAAAAATTGAAATCTTGCTTCAAAGACTCAATTCAGTACTCCAACCATCAACTTTTAACGGAAATATTACTACTTCATTTGATGGCGATAGTCTCGATACTCTATCAAGATGTGAGAAAACTTATAAAGCCCTAACTAATCCAAAGCAAATAGGAATTGCATCTAGAGGTTTAGAAAAAGATTTTTCTCTAAGAATCGAAAATTATAGTCTGAAAAATACATCTTTATCTAAAGGTATGTTACATATAAAAGATTTAACTCTTAAACCAGGTTACATATATGCAATTTCTGGAAAAATAGGAACAGGGAAAACAACCTTCCTATCTGATATTGCTAATTGCTTAAATAGTGGGGTATTTGAAAGCTCTGGAACAATTTATTACCCAACAGTTAATGGTAAAAAAATTCCAATGATATTTTGTGACTCTGTACCTTTTAGCTCTCCAGACACAACTTTGTTTGAAAGACTAACTTATAGATTACCTCAAAGGTATGTTGATGGTAATGCTCCTTCGCTTGCGAAAGATATTCTTGCGCTATTTAAAATGTTTGGCCAAAATAGTTTCACAGAAGAAACTTTATCCAGCAAAGAGTTTAAAGGGAGTACTGGGCAGGGAAAAATAACTATATTAATTGCAGCAATAATATATAAACACTATCTAAACTCTCCAGTATTGTTTGCTATAGATGAAACCTTAGCTAACCTAGACAGAGGTACATTTGGTTCTGTTTGTAAAATTATAGAATCAGAATTTGAGGATTCAATAGTAGTATCTGTAGATCACAATTGGGAAAATAGTGATGGTTTTTATGATCATAATATAGATTTGAGCTCTTACGTGCCTGAGAATGATGAAGTTAAAATGGTAGGAGAGTTAAACACTGATTTAGATATATAAATTAAAAGAGTTTTTGAATCCTAGCTTGAGAAGATTTATTGAAAAAGGTTCATATTCTATCACTCATGTACCACAAAACGTCTGATATATACGCTCATTCGGTTTAGGTGGTTCGTAAAACTTGGCATATCGAGAATTATGCTCATAAGGATCTGAAAGTGCTTTAAGCAATTCATGTAATTTCGTGAAATCAGACTTTTCTTCAGCCTCAGAGAGCACTAATTCTACATTATGATTTCTTGGAATAATCTCTGGATTATTCGTGCGCATAAGGCATAAAGAAGACTTGAGTGGCTTGTTGTTATTATGCAGCCTATCTTGCCAACGATGCCACCATTTTTGGAACTCTTCAGATTGATATGATTCACCTTCAGGTATGGAACTGGAAATGAGTTTGCGAAAAGTATTGGTATAATCTGCATGGGTACTCTGCATCCATTGTAATAGATCTCTGATGAGTTTGGCGTCTTCTTTCTCATCATTAAAAATTCCCAGCTTGCGGCGCATCATACTGAGCCACTTTTTCTGAAATTTCCCTTCAAAATTATTTAGAATATCTTCTGCCAACTGTACGGCTTTCTTTTGATCCTTATTGATGAGCGGCAGGAGAGCATCAGCCAGCTGCGCTAGATTCCATCCTGCAATCGGCGGCTGATTGGCATAAGCATAACGTCCCATATGATCGATGGAACTGAAAACAGTTTGAGTGTCATAAGAATCCATAAAAGCGCAAGGACCGTAATCAATTGTTTCACCAGAGATTGCCATATTATCAGTATTCATTACCCCGTGAATAAAACCAACACGTAACCACTCTACTACCAAAGTAATCTGTCTATCCATCACACCAGCTAGTAAATCAAGATAAGGATGATCAGATTCGGCAAGTTCCGGAAAATGACGTTTGATCGTGTAATCTGCCAGTTGCTTTAAAGCAGACTTATCATACCTATTAGCAATATACTCAAAAGTACCAACCCTTATATGGCTGGACGCTACCCGTGTGAGAATCGCTCCGGGCAATATGGTTTCACGTATCACTTTCTCGCCAGTTGTCAATACGGCAAGACTTCGAGTTGTTGGAATACCAAGAGAATGCATGGCCTCGCTGATGATGTACTCGCGCAGCATTGGACCAAGTACGGCTCGTCCGTCACCTCGTCGTGCGTAAGGCGTCTGGCCGGATCCTTTGAGCTGAATATCAAAGCGTTGACCCTTTGGAGTAATATGCTCTCCGATTAAATGCGCGCGTCCATCTCCTAGCATGGTAAAGTAACCGAACTGGTGGCCTGCATAGGCCAGCGCGAGCGATTCAGCTCCCTCAGGCAGCTCATTACCAGAAAAAATCTGTGTCAGTTCTTCTTTGGAAGACTGCTCTAACTGCAAACCGAGAGAATCAGCTAGTGTTTCATTCACTACCACAATCTTAGGGCTTTGGACTGGCACTGGATTCATGAATGTATAGAAACACTCCGGTAAGCGTGCGTAGCTATTGTCAAAGTTCCATCCCATTATATGCATGTTATTTTTCAAAATAATACTCTTTAGTTGTGTCATCCCAATAGTTTGCATGGTCTACACGAAGCAAAATCGTGCGCTTATATATTGCATCATCAGGCGTTCGGTGCAGCACACCATCCTTTCCTCCTTTAAAAATTCCCACATCCCATGTTTCCAACCATTGCCTAATATTTGGATTGACCAAAATATCCTCGTTAGGCAGACCCGCTTCATAGGCTTCTCGGTCAACGGCTTCTTCAGGTAGCCATTCTGTACCACGACCAACATAGGTCACAACCAAACGCATTGGCACATTATCAACGTGATATCGTCTACAGCCTCTATTTGTTCCTAACCATAAACTAATTCTGCTATCGTTCAGCAATTGTCCAAATAACCTGCATAACAACGAAATATCCTCAACCCAATGCGGGAAGAAATGATGATTTAACACACTAGGTGGTAGCCCTTTCCGCAATAATTCATTCACGTAATCTTCAGCTTGATCACAAGCAGCAACACCATAAATTTCAAAATCCCTTTCCAATAGTAGATCAAAAAAACCTTCGCATTCTGGAATATTACGTCTGATTATAGCAAGCGAATCTGTTAACTCTGGAAAACCAATTACCTGTTCAATATTTTTAATTTCAAGAACCATATTGCTTTTAACCATTACAGATTATGATAATATTGCTATATTTGTTATTAGTGGTACACTTTTAGTTCAAATCAGTGTTACACTTTATAATTGATATTGACAATTTTGTTATAATATAACATTCATTAGCATGATAAATGAAAATTAGCCATAAATGATATGTCCCATTCGTGTCAGCAACGTGAGAAACAAATAGAAGTAGCATTAGGCAAAGCCGCCAAAGTGTGTAAGAAACACGGAGCTAGACTGACAGATGTTCGCAAGAATGTTCTTGAGTTAATATGGTCTTCTGAGCAACCATCTAAGGCCTATGATTTACTAAAAGAACTACAAAAGAATGATCCTTCTGCAAAACCTCCGACTATTTATCGTGCGCTGGACTTTTTGTTAGAACTTGGTTTGATACATAAATTACATCGCTTTAATGCTTATGTGAAGTGTAAGCATCCTGAAGAGAAAAAACCATGTTTCTTTTTAATCTGCACTAATTGTCATGTTGTAACAGAAAGTCATGAAGGTGCTTACGGGAAGCTCATTAATAAAGCTTCCATGAGTTTTGATTTTAAACCGCAAGAGGCAACCTTCGAAATTGAAGGTTTATGCCAGCAATGTACATAAAGTATATACATCTTAAATTATCAAATTAATAAATTTACTGTGTATACAAGGTCTTACAGAAATATGACGAACACTTGGCTAATCACTGTGATGGTTTAAGCTTTGTGTACAACTAATATTGAAATGCATTAATGTAAGGAATCGATGGCCAACCATAAATCTTTTAGCTTGAGAACCAGATTAATAGTATCTAGAAATGCTATAATCTCCTGAGGGTTTATTATTGTAATCAAAAGCTGAGGAGTGTATATTAACCTTTACCGGTTAGGTTTATCTAAACAATAGTGTTACTAAACATATGAATGGCATCTTCACAGTTAGAAATCAATAAAACTCAAAAATGTATTTCGTATTTGCTACATGCTGCATATTTCCTCGTATTATTGACATTAGAAAAGTTATGTTATAACATTACATTTCTAAATCAAACAAAGACTAGCGAACATTAAAATGGTAGAATTAGAAAGCTCTATTCCTATTACAGTCATCACTGGATTTCTTGGTAGTGGAAAAACTACGCTTCTTTCCGCTCTACTCAAGCAAAAGGAAATGTCAAACACAGCAGTAATTATTAATGAGTTTGGTGAAGTTGGTTTAGACCATGCCTTAATCGAGCACAGTGATGAAAATATTGTAGAACTACAAAGCGGTTGTATCTGTTGTACTATCCGTGGTGATTTGCATAAAACGCTGCTCCATCTTACTGACAAGATGGTAAAAGGAAAAATTCCACCATTCGACCGTGTGGTAATTGAAACAACAGGTCTGGCTAATCCGGTACCAATCATTCATACGCTTATGACTTCATTTGATCTACAGAGGGTCTATAAGCTGGATGGAGTAATCACATTGGTTGATGCAGCTAATGGTAAAAATACTCTAGATACGCAAACCGAATCGGTGAAACAGGTAGCACTGGCAGATCGTATAATCTTAAGTAAAACTGATCTTGCGGACAGTAAAACGCAACAGCCCCTCATTAAACGCCTAAAAAACATTAATCCGGCAGTTACAATTATTCCAAGCAATCATGGTGACGTGAGAGTATCATCACTATTCGGACTTGGCACATATGATCCTTATAATAAATCACAAGATGTAAAAGACTGGCTGGCAGCAGAAGAGTATGAGGAAGATCACGACCATGATCATCACAACGAAAATGAACACAATCACAATGATCTAAATCGTCACGGTGAACACATTCAGGCCTTTGCCATTACCAATGATAAGCCGGTTAGCCCCATGTCTTTCGGCTTTTTCCTTGAGTTACTTGGGGCGCAGGTAGGACCGGATTTGCTTCGGGTAAAAGGCATTATCAATATAGAAGGTGAGAATCGTCCGGCGGTTATTCATGGTGTACAACATATTTTTCATCCGGTACATTGGCTAGATACCTGGCCGGATGAGGATACACGTACACGGTTAGTATTTATCACACGTAATATTCAAAAAGAAGAGGTGGAGGGCTTTTTCCGCGCACTGATGGGCGATGTAAAAGAAAAAGTAAAACCTCAAGAGGCAAAAAAGGCATGAGTGTAAACATTGCAGACAAAATAAAACACAACGAAGCTTGGATGGTTGCAGCAATTACTCAGCAACATAACATCGGAGAGATTCTGATGCTAGAAAGGGTTAACATTCTGTTGTTACGCCAATTTATTGCTAGTTTATCATGTTTTGCTTATGTAATTGCCTATATAACATTTGATCTGTGGGATCTGCAATTAGTAGCATCATCAGCAAATTATATTGAATATTATTAATTACCGTTCCATTTAACTAGTACATCTGAGAGAACTGAATGAAAAATATACAAACATCAAATAATAAAATAGATAGACTTCCCGTGACCGTACTGTCTGGCTTCTTAGGTGCGGGAAAAACCACCTTGTTAAACAATGTCCTAAATAACCGAGAAGGCAAACGTGTTGCAGTGATCGTTAATGATATGAGTGAAGTGAATATTGATGCAACGCTTGTGCGCGATGGCGGAGCGGACTTAAGCCGTACCGAAGAAAAGTTGGTGGAAATGACCAATGGCTGTATCTGCTGCACCCTTCGGGAAGATCTACTGAAAGAGGTAAGACAACTGGCTGAAGACCAGAGATTTGATTATCTACTGATTGAATCCACCGGCATTTCCGAACCTATGCCGATTGCTGCCACGTTTGATTTCCGTGATGAATTTGGCGAAAGCCTCTCGGATGTCGCCGAGCTTGATACAATGGTCACCGTTGTAGATGCAGCCAACCTACTGGCTGATTATAGCTCGGTAGATTTTCTAAAAGATCGAGGAGAATCATTGGGTGAAGAGGATGAGCGTACCTTAGTTGATCTACTAGTTGAGCAAATGGAATTTGCCAATGTTATAGTCATTAATAAATGCGATCTAGTAACCAAAGACCAACTGGATATCGTAACCAAGATTGTTAAGGTGCAAAATCCTGAAGTACATATCATCTATACGGATCACGGTAAAGTTGCCTTAAACAATATTATGGGTACCCGTATGTTTGATTTTGCTAAAGCTGAAACCATGCCAGGCTGGTATAAGGAGCTGATGGGAGAACATACGCCGGAAACGGAAGAATACGGTATCCGCAGTTTTGTTTATCGTTCGAGAAAGCCATTCAATCCTCAGCGCTTCTATGAATTTACACAAAAGTCCCATCCTGGCGTGATTCGTGCCAAAGGTTTTTTCTGGCTGGCAACCCGTATGCACTGGGTGGGAGAAGTGGCCATTGCCGGAGCATTACTACGTCATCAAGCTGCAGGACGATGGTGGGCAAATATTCCTGAGGATCGCTGGCCTCAAGATGCAGCATGGCATAAAATGTTAGAAGAAATCTGGACCGAACCATTTGGAGATCGTAGACAGGAAATAGTTTTCATCGGTACAGACATAAATGAATCTGCAATTCGCCAACAACTAGATTCCTGCTTACTGACAGATATGGAAATGAAATCGGGTTGGAAAAGTTGGATAAAACTTCCTGATCCATTCCCTGAATGGAGTACAGAGCAACTTTAGAAAGATTACTAAGAAATATTAAAGAGGTGTATTATGAAGAAAACAGTAAACACAATTAATAAGACAAATTCGATAACAGAAGAAGAGATAATTTCCGTACAAAAAAAGTGGGCAAAGGGTATTGAGGATATTGGGAAGATATTTATCAATAAAAGTGATTACAAAGCGCGCGCTGCACAGCATATAAAAGAACTTTATGCTTATGATCTTGGAGATGTATTGTTTAAGCCTACAATGGCTTCAGAAAAGCAGTTCAGAACAACATTTGAGGATGCATTATCTTATTTTGTCGGCGGTCATATCAACGAAGATAATGGTTTTGCTATAAAACCTTGGAGCAAAGTACGTTTTGGGGAGCAAAATATCATTATTGGCAATGACTCTGCGACGGCTATGGGTAATTACTACTTTACAGAAGTTGGTAGTGAGGAAGAAAACAAGGTAGAATATACATTTTGCTATATAAAAGATGCTGCTGATGGCAAATTACGCATCAATGTGCACCATTCCTCCATACCTTTTTGTCCGAATTAACCACAAAGCAAACAAGGCTTGATGCATGGCTAATTTGTTGTAATGCAGATTTTGAAACTTTTCTCTTAAGCAAGGTCTGAATTCACTGGTATTATTTACTATAGATAAAACCTTGTCTAACCTAAATAGAGGCAAGTGTAGTTTTATTTTGTAAAATTATTAGATCAGAATTTAAATCGCAAAATAGTTATGATTTTTATCATCATAATATAGATTTAAGCTCATACGCTCCTGTGAATGAATGGCCTAAGAATTAAACTCAAACTCTGGTTTAGGTCTAGTCGAATATATTATAATGACTTGGAAGTTAAGATATTCTCATCGCTAGCTTTATTATATAAGCAATTATGTAGACCGTAGTAAAACCACCAAGCCAGAGCGCAATGAACCAAAGCCATTGAGTTTGTTTTTTACTAAGTTTATTCTTAAATAGTTTGCTCATAGTTATCACCAGTTTAATACATAGGATCAGAGCTAGTCTTTCCTCTGAATATATAATAGCTAAAGGCTGTATAGCATAAAATAATTGGCAAGAATATCACTGTGCCTATCAGTAATATCGATTGAGATGTTGAACTTGCAGCAGCCTGCCAAATTGTAAACTTAAACGGAACTATCCACGGATATAGGCTTATTCCAAGACCTAGATATCCAAGAAAAAACAAAATTAAAGTGATAACAAAAGGTCTGGTCTCTTTATCAGATCTTAAATCTAATCATAATCTTATAAAGCCAACCAACGTTAAAAGCGGTATAGGTAATAAATAAAAGAAATTTGGCATACTAAACCATAATTTTATTATTCTCTCTTCTACAAATGGCATTGAGATACTTATAGTACCCATTGATATTGCTACATAGACTAAAACATATGAAGCTACTTTCCTAGCCCATTCTTGAGTAATACCATTTGTCTTCATGATAATCCAAGTTGAGCCAAGCAGTACATATGCAAATACTACTCCAAGACCTGCAATCACACTAAAACCATTTGCCCAATCAAGTGCTCCACCAGCAAAATTTCTTCCATCAACTTCAACACCTTGTACAAAATTACCCAAGATAATTCCCTGCATGAAGGCTGCCATGAGAGAACCGCCATGAAATGCTACATCCCATATTTTTCTGTGATCACTACTCGCCTTAAAACGAAATTCAAAAGCTACACCGCGAAATATTAGACCAAGAAGCATTAGCATAATCGGTATATAAAAAGCTGGCATAAGAACTGAGTATGCTAATGGGAATGACACAAATAATCCCCCACCACCAAGGACTAACCAAGTTTCATTTCCATCCCAAAATGGAGCAATAGAATTCATTATAGAATCACGGCATTTATCAGAAGGGGCAAATGGAAATATAATACCGCAACCAAGGTCAAATCCATCAAGAGCAGCATACAAAAAAACTGCCGTTGCAATGATAAAGCCCCAAATAAAAGGAAGGTCAATATAAGCTGAAAAATCTAACATTTCCTATTCCTCCACTCTTCGAGTAGTTAATTTTTTTGTAATTGATGCTTCTATAGAATGACTATAAAACTCTTCATCATCATTGGCAATTTGCGGACCTTTGCGAATTAATTTGATGATATAAAAGCTTCCTGCTCCAAAAACAAACAGATAAGTAATAATAAATAGCAGCAAAGTGATGGCAATCTGCTCGCTAATAACAGGTGACACACCTTCACTTGTACGAATAATACCGTAAGCAACATATGGTTGCCTACCAACTTCTGTTACAAACCAACCAGCAAGTAAAGCAATGAAACCTGATGGAGTCATAGCCATACACCAATACTGAAACCATTTTGTTTCAAATAGTTTTTTGCGGAAAAACAAGATAACCGCAACTAAGCCAGTAAATATCATTGCAAAACCAATTCCAACCATAATTCTAAAAGACCAAAAAGTAATAGTCACAGGCGGTCTATCATCAGGCTCCCATTCTTTAAGCCCTTTTATCTCACCATCTAAGCTATGAGTTAATATTATGCTCGCTAATTTTGGAATTATTATCTCATAATGATTAGTCTCACCTTCTTGGTCCGGAATAGCAAAAAGCCTTAGACCTGCACCGCGTTCTGTTTCCCATACACCTTCCATTGCTGCAATTTTAGCTGGTTGGTGTTCAAGAGTATTCAACCCATGTGCGTCACCAGCAAGTAGCTGTATCGGTGAAACAAAAACTGCCATTAACATTGCCATTGCAAACATTATTTTAGCATGCTTAACATGTACATTTCGCCATAAATAATATGCGCTAATACCACCAATTGTAAAAGCTGTAGTTAGATATGCTGCAAGCAACATATGAACAAGACGATACGGAAATGAAGGATTAAATATTATCTCAAACCAACTGGTTGGATATAATAATCCATCGCTACCTATTTCAAATCCTTGAGGTGTTTGCATCCAGCTATTTGCTGATATTATCCAAAACGCAGATATAAAAGTTCCAATTGCTACGATGCAAGTTGAAATAAAATGCATTTTTTTACTAACTCTGCCCCAACCAAAAAGCATAATCCCTAGAAAAGAAGCCTCTAAAAAGAATGCAGTTAGCACTTCATAACCAAGTAGTGGTCCGATAACATTACCTACCCTATCAGAAAATACTGACCAATTCGTGCCAAATTGGTAAGACATTACAACACCAGATACAACACCCATACCAAAACATACGGCAAATATCTTAATCCACATCTTATATAATTCTTGGTATATCTGATAACCAGTTTTAAGCCATCTCCATTCAAGCACGGCTAGCCAACTGGCAAGACCAATCGTAAAAGCAGGAAATACAATATGAAAGCTGACAGTAAAAGCAAATTGAATACGAGCAAGTAGTACCGGATCTAAATCTAGCATAGCTAAAATATACGTTTTATAAAATATAAGTTATAAATAATTTAGGTTATCAAGATCACGCCGTCAATGAATTGGTGTACTTACAATGAAAGATAATTTTCCTCTAGATATTATAGAAGCTACCCGAACTATGGATAACAAAAAAGCTGCATAGTAGTTGGTATTGGGGTATTCTGGCTTTTTTAAACAACTAAAGAGTACCCCAATGAATATAGACTACGATACTTTGTTCTGCTTTGTCGATGATTTTTATAAAGGATTTGAAAATTGGTACAAAAAGTCTCTTCTTACTAGCGGTTTAAGAAAACGTAATAGACCAAGCAGTATGAGCTTATCGGAGATAATAACAATCTTAATAGCTTTCCATCAATCTGGTATGGCTTGCTTTAAATATTTTTACTTAGAACTTATGAGAAATAACAGAAATTTATTCAATTACTTAGTCCATTATGATCGCTTTATATCATTGATAAAGCTAGCCTTTCCTGCTGTATTATGCATGTTAAAATCCCTTGAGGGTAAGATAACTGAATACATGTTTATCGACTCTACTCCAATGGTTGTATGCCATAGGCTGTGAGAGAAACGTCATAAAGTTTTTAAAGACTTAGCTGGAAAAGGTAAGACTTCAACTGGTTGGTTCTTTGGCTTTAAGTTGCACTTTATTTTTAATAGTCACGGAGAAATTGTACGCATGCATGTTACTAGCGGGAATGTAGATGACAGGTCTCCAGTAAAGCAAATGCTAAAAGATATCTCTTGCAAACTTATTGGTGATAAAGGTTATATCTCCAAAAAATTATTCACTGAATTATTTGAACAGGGTACAACTTTAATCACTAAAATCAGAAAAAATATGAAGAATTGTCTAATGGATATAAATGATAAAATGATGTTAATGAAACGTCCATTTATAGAAACAATCTTCTCATCTATAAAGTCGTTAAACACCTTGATACATAGTAGACATAGATCTCCAATAAATGCATTTTGTCACTTATTTGCTGGACTAATAAACTATCAGCTTCGTACTGATAAGCCATCTTTAGAACAATTTATAAAATGAAATCGCTTATCCACAGTTCGGGTAGAAGCTAACTAATTTTTATTCTTTACTTATATTCAAAAAGAATAGTTTATACAACTATAGGTTGATTTATAATTAATAGTAAATTGAGTTATCTTTATAGATATTTAATTAAGAATAGTTTTAAAAAACTATTCTTAACAAATGCCCAGAGGAGATAATGTTCAAGTTAGGGTACAACATTAAGCATCTTACTAGTAAAGTCTTAGCACATTTCCTAGCCATAACCCTGACCCTTTCTAACTTCTTCACCTCTTATGCTCTAGCTACAACGATTGTTCCAGATAGAAATATTTCTGGCAATAATGTCTATATAGATAAATCAGCAAATAATATACCTGTGGTTAATATCAACGATCCAAATTTTGCGGGAGTATCACATAATCACTTCACAGATTTTAACTTAGGAGCAAGACGAGCTATTATTAATAATAGTTCTATAAACACCGTATCTAAAATTGGTGGCGTAGTAGCGGGAAATGCAAACTTAACGCATTCTGCAAATACTATCATAAATGAAGTAACTGGAACAAGTAGATCTCAAATCTATGGACCACAAGAAATTTTGGGTAAATCAGCTGATTACATTCTAGCTAATCCAAATGGAATTTCTGTAAATGGCGGAGAATTTATTAACACTCAGAGTGCAATTTATACAACTGGTAAAGTTCTACTAGATTCAAGTGGTCAGCTAGAAAAATTTTTAGTAGAGAAAGGAGATATTGAAATTGATGGGGTAGATATAGATTTATCAAATCTTGATTATTTTGAGATTATTGCAAGGTCAGTAAGGTTGAACACTGCTATTTATGCTAAAAGAGATAAGATGCTCGAAGATAGTCAAGATACTGAATTAAGTGTTGTTACAGGTACTGGTGAGTATTATGTAAAAAGCAAAAAGCTAAATCCAAAACATGTTGATACTGGTGCACCGTCACTTGCTATCGACACTTCTAAACTCGGAGGTCTATATGCAGGTAAAATTAGATTAGTTAGCTCTGAATCAGGCGTTGGAGTTAATTTTCCCGATATCCAATCAACTACTGGAGATATTGAAATTACAGCAGATGGAAAGATAACACATAAAAATATTTCATCCGCAGATAAGCTTAAAATAGTATCAACTAATGATAAAATCATATCCTTATCTGGCAAAAAATCTATTGCCCAAGAAAACACTCAATATATCGCTAAAAAAGGTATTGAAATCGAAAATGGATCAGCTATTGCATCTCAAGCCTCTATTAACCTAGTATCTTCAGATGGAGAGATAAAAAATCAAGGAATAATCGCATCCCAAGGTAAGAAAGGCGTATCTTTAGATGCAGTAAGTGTAAAAAACAATGGTATTATCCTTACTGACCCCGGCACTCTAGGCAATATATCAATTGACTCACAAAACTCCATAGAAAATAATGGTATAATAAAAACAGACTTAACCCTCACAGCTCAGTTCCAAAATGGTTTCCATAATACTGGAAAAATTATCTCCAAAACTTCTAAATATGATGGAGATAATTTTGAAAACTCTGAAAATGCTGGAAGCATCACAACAGAAAACTTTAGAATAGTCTCGGAATCAGGAAAATTATTAAACTCAGGACTAATCAAATCGAAAAGTATTAGTTTTAGTGGTAGTGAATTTGAAAATACCCTAGGCTCAGAAATACATACTCAAGAAAAAGCACTAATATACTTGGATAATAATTTTTCTAATGAAGGCAATTTCTATTCAAGCAAATTGGAAATTTTATCTAAATCTGGGAAAATAGCAAATTATGGAACAATCGTATCATCAGATGGTGGATCATTTAATACTTATCTAGATTTTATTAATACTGGAAATATAGCTACAGTCAAAGCACCACTGAAAATTACTTCAAAAACGCAAAGACTAATAAATTCTGGAAAAATTTCAGCCCCTACAATAAGTATTACCACCAGAGGAGATATAGAAAATAGTGATACTATACTTACTAGTTTGCTAGACCTAACCTCAAATCAAGGTGGAATAATGAATTCAGGCACTATTAAATCATTAGGCAAAGCAACCATTAATCTTGCAAATGATTTGTCTAACGAAAGTGGTTTATTATTTACGACTAAAAATTTAGTATTAAATACTGGAGGAAATCTGCTAAATGATCACGAATCAGGTATAGTCTCTAAAAGAGGCATATTACTAGAGATAAATGGAAAAATAGACAATAAAGGACATATTGAAGCCAAAAAATCTATTTCTGCAGATATCGGTAACACTCTAGATAATTCAGGAAGTATTTATTCTGACAGTAATATTGTTTTATCCAGCGTACAATCTTTTGTTAACTCAGTTTCTGGGGTAATAAAATCAATAGGATCTCAAGAAATAACTTCAAAATCAGCCAAATTTAACAATCAAGGAAAAATAGAAAGTAAAACAAACTCAGTAACACTAACTGCCCATGATGATTTAGAAAACTCTGGTTCAATTATCGCACATCAGAATATTACGTCTATTGGATCAGAAAATATAAATAATTCTGGTTCAATACTTGCCTCTAATGATATGAAGCTCGAAACATCAGGCAAATTCATCAATAGCAAAAGAGCTAATATTGGATCAGGTAAAAATCTTACACTGCTTGCAGAAGACGACATAGATAACGAGGGAGAAATATTAGCACTAAATGGTAAGGCCAATATCAAATCTGGCGAAAATATTATTAATAGAGAAAGCGGCAGTATTAGTTCAGAACTTGGCTCAGAAGTTATAGCCGATAAGGAAATTGTTAATAATGGCACTGTGATTTCGGAAAATAATATTGATATTAAAGCTAAAGAAGACATTCTTAATGGACACAAAGGACAAGTTAAATCTGAAAAAAAAGTGACAATACTATCTGAAACACAATTAATTACCAATGATGGTGTAATAGGAGTAACTAGTGATGTTTTACTCAGATCAGAAAAAGCTATAGAAAATAATGGCCACATACTCAGTTATAGAACCACAAATATTATTGGACATTCAGTAATAAATAATGGACAAATTAATGCTGTAAAATCTACAAAATTACTGGCCGAATCATCTATAGAAAACAAAGGTCTTACGTTAAGCGGTGGAACTATAGAAATAGATGGAAAATCAATTGCAAACCTAGGACAAATTAACTCTAAACAATCTACAAAATTACTAGCTGTTGATGATATTGATAATATTGATTCTGGACTTATTAAATCCGGTGGCAATTTAACAATAATTAGTACAAAAGGCCATGTAAAGAATGCAAATTCAGATCCAGGTAGGTTCAGCGAAAGCGGCATAGTTGCAGCAGGTAAGTCGACTATTAAGGCAACCCTTGGTTTTGAAAATACTAAAGCTCACTTAGAATCTGGAAAGTCCCTAGAAATTTTAACCCCAAACTCATTCTTAAATGATTCGGGGAATATGATAGCTGGAGAATCCATAGCACTTAGGGTAGATGGCGACGTACAAAACCTAAATGGAGGTGCCATCCAAGGGCTAAAAGGCATAGATATCAGAAGTTTTGATAGTCTTTCACCATCTCGAAGCTTTCAAAATAAAGGTACTATTACAGCAGGCTTTGAAGGTAAAGATTCTCTAATTATTATGGGCAAAATTAATGCTCTAACTAAAGAAGCAATTGAAAATTCAGGTATTATTCAAGCAACTAGCGACGTTACATTAGAATCCACTGAAGACAAAATACAAAACCAAAAAATTATCTTATCTAAATCTGGAAAAATTACTGCAAAATCAATTGAAGGTATAGAAAACTTAGGTCTAATCGAATCAAATCAAGACCTAACTGTTGTTAGCGAAGATGGATCAATTGAAAATTCTGGCGCTATGTTATCCGATGGCGGATCTATAGACTTAACTGCAAAAACAGAAGTTAGTCATACTAAGGGTATAATCAAGTCAAAAGAGGGTATAACCATTAATGCAGAAACTGAAGGGATAACTGTTAAAAGTAATATAATTTCAACTAACTCCAATCTTAACCTAACTTCCCACGATGATATTAGCTCTACAGGTACCATACAAGCAAAAGGAGATATAAATATTACAACAACTATTGGGAGCTTTCATAATGATTCAGGAAATGTTCTAACAAATGATGGAACTCTAAATATTAGAGCTACCTCTGTTAAAAATGATTCTACTAGTATACAAAATGGCTACTTACAAGGCGATAAACTAAATGTAACAGCTACCTCTAGGAATATTGAAAATTCAGGTGTTATGTATTCTAAAACAGGTGGCACAATTAGCGCAAAAAATAGTGTAATAAATAGTCAAAATATGGAACTAGGTAATGGTGCCACTATTACAGCAAGAGATAAGGATGTTATAAATACAGGACTAATTTTAGGGTCAAAATCTCTTGAAATCTCAGCCACAGATACAATTAGTAATAGCGGAGAAATAAATGCTTCCGAACTAACACTAAAAACAGCAAAAATAGTAGATAACAAGTCTGGTGCAGGCATCTCATCTTCAAGCATAGTCACTATGACCAATACGAAAGCCATTAAGAATGCTGGTCTAATTGACTTTGGTGTGATGAATGCAACTACTGGCATTAATTCTGTTATAAATTCAGGGACATTAAAAGGCCGTAGATTGTCAATTTCTGCCCCTACTTTCAATAATACTGGACGAACCGAACTTTCTGGCGGTGCAAGTTTAAATTTAACTAATCTGACCTCAAATATCCTAACAGCTGGAGGAAAATCTGATATTACAATAAATGGCAATTACGTAAATACTGGAAAATTGTATATCGATGGCGCAGATCTTAGAATAACAGCAAATTCTATAACTAATAGATCCGGGGCAATTCTCAAAGCAAGAAGTTTTACAGCTACCGCAAAAAGCGGAGGAACATTCACTAATGAAGGAATAATTTTTGGTAAAAGCGGACTCATAGTCTCAGCTCCTATCATAAACAATAAATCTACTGGATATTTAGTATCCGGAACTACACTTGGCCTAGCTGGCACTAAAACTACAAATTATGGAGGTATCTCAAGCACACAAAATATGACTGTTAGTGGAACATTAGAAAATAGAGCTGATATAAGAACTCAAAAAGCTCTATCTATTACAGGAGCAGTAACAAATTATGGACGCTTATCAGGTAAAGATAAAGTTGGAATCTCCGGTAATCTAACTAATAGCGGCAGAATAACATCAAATAGTAATGTCACCGTATCGGGCGGAAGCTCTATTTATAACTCAGGAGTAATGACTTCTTATGGAAGCATGGATTTAAAAAGCTCTTCACTAACAAATACAAATGTTCTTGAGGCAGCAGGAACACTTTCAACTATCCAATCTAGCAACATCAACAACAAGTCTTCCATTTATGGAGGAACTATAAAATTAAAATCTACCGGTGGAATCATAACAAACGAAGCACGCATTATTGCGAGAAACGGCATGGAAATAAACGCTGCAGGCGATGTGATTAATAAAAATCAAATCAGTTTAACTGGAACTGGAACTATGTATATTACAGCTGGTGGGGATATTAGGAATGATCGGAAATATCAAATGGTCCAAGTTGATAAAGGAAAATTACATCTTTATATGCCTATTGCACCTAGCGTACAAATTCTTGGTCAAGAAGTTAATAGAGGATCATATCATGACCAAGTCTTAGAAACAATTATTACAACAAGAACTACTTATAGGGATGGTGTTATAACTGTTGATCCTCAAAAAACTATTATATCATCTGGAGGTAATATAACACTTAGTGCCAAAGACTTGAATAATACTACAGGTAGTATTAGCGCCCGTAGAAATATTGCAATTAGTGGTAGAAAGTTAATAAATGCAGATATTGTTAGACAAGAGCACGTTTATGATCAACCTAAAATTCAAACATTTATTAAAAAAAGAAAATGGGATTGGAAAGGAAAAGGATCATGGACTACATGGGGACCTAGCTTTAAATCCGCGCCAAGCTACTTTATTACTAATGAACTTAAAAGAGAACCTTCACTAATCCAAGCCGGCGGCACAATATCTGGCTCACTTGCAGGTAATGTAACACTCGGCTCAAGTAGCAGTGGAGGAAGCAAATCCGGTATCTCATCACCATCTGGAGGTGGAGTTGGTGGATCTGGCAACTATTCGCAGGTTAAGGCCGAGTCAATCAACCCTGGAGGCAGCGGCGCATCATATGTTAGCAAAGCAAGATCTGGAGCCAGATCTCTCGAAGTAGTGAACACAAAAAATGCCAAATTCTCACCTGTAACAATTGAGAGTCGTCAGTCGCTTGCTGAACTCTCTAAATCACGCATGCAAAAACAAGACATTACTAGCGGCACTACAAGCGGCAAACTTGCAAAAATTTCTTTGGATGACTCATCACTTAGCACATTAGCTGGCGCAATTGCCGATACATATACTCCGCCATCAATACCAAAAGCTCCAGAAATTTCCTGGGAATTCGACGATCCAGAAATCATGAAAGCAACTCACTCTGACTGGACCAAATCCAAAAGCTCAGGCCGCTATTACATCCAGGAAACATCACCCGTCTTTACTGACATGGGCACATATTTCTCGACTGATAATTTCATCAAACGTATAGAAGGTTTTGAGCCAAAAAAACATAGCGTATCCTCCCAAAAGACAGAACGAATCCATTTCGGTGATTCACTGAAACAGATGGATTTCGTACGTCGTCAGATGACTGAGCTAACTGGTCACGCATCACTCGAAGATAATGTAGATTACGTTCAGGAAATCAAAAATCTCTACGAGACAGGCATTAAATACGGCAAGGAGATGAAACTCAGTGCTGGCGTTGCTCTGACAGAGGAGCAGGTAAATTCCCTACAAGATGATATGGTCTGGGCAGAAGAAATTGAACTACGCGGCACCAAAATCATCGTCCCTCGCCTGTATGTCGCAAAATCTAAGCGCGAGAAAAGAGCCAGCGGTCTACTTGCCCGCAATATCGATATCGAATCTGGTTCAATCGAAAATAACGGCTCAAGCATAGTTGGCGAAATCGTCCACTTAAAATCACACACAGGCGACATAATCAATGAAGGCGGCGGAGATATTTACGCATCACAACATCTCACATTAGATTCCTCTCGTGATATCCGCAATGTCGGCTCATCCATTGAAAGCGGTGGAACTGGCCTTATAACCGCCCAGCGCCATATCAAAAACATTACCAAATCACAGCGCTACGGTGATGAGAAAAATCACTTCACAACAATCGGCAAACAATCAACTATCAAAGTCAGAGGCCCACTAGCCCTACTCTCTGGCGGCGACCTAATTAATAAAGGATCCAGCATCGAAAGTGGTGGCCTACAATTCGCGGTTGGCGGCAGTATGATCAACGAATCAATTGAAGATAGCAAATCCTCTGAAATACTTTTCAGCGGCGGCCACCATAAGAAAAAACCGTAGTCTACAAACCAGCAACGATCACCTCGACTGGTGATACGGAAGGTTTTGTGGCAGGGAATTTTGCTCTTATTGGCAGCCGGATGAGCAGCGTTGGGAATTCAACTATTAAAGTTGGCGGCGACAGTTTGATCATAAGCCAGGTCAATAGCGAAATGGAGGATAGCCACTCAGAATACACCAACAACGGAATGATCGGCGACAATGACCATGTTGAGTCTCGTAAATCCTTAACTGAAACCCTTGCAGGCGCAACCATTACAGCAGGCGGCAAGAATGTGCTGATCAACCAAGGCGATCAGATATTGCAAGGAGCAACCATCCATGGCGGCAATGGCACCTTCTTAAAAGGGCGCAAAACCTCTATGCTAGCTACTGCCCTTCGCAATATGAAATCCGATTTCGAATATGATGAAGGAACCATCACCAACACTACCGACTCTACAGGTCATGACAATACAGGTCACGTCCACAGTAATATCACTGGCGGCGGTGAGCAGATAATAGATTCCGATATAATCGAATCTGACTTTACCAGAAAAACGGGCGAAGACAATTCCGATAGTATTTGGAAGCCCCTATTTGCAGATATGAACCTAAACAGCACTCCTCTAGAGCACCAAAAACCATCCTGGGCTAAGAAGCTTGAGGCTAGCGGCAAGAGTATCAAATGGAATCCTGTATCTGACTCCTCAAAAAGCTGGGATGAGCACACTGAAGTCCTAAACCCTGAATTTGCCACCATTGTCAGCCTAGCTGCAGCAGTAGGTACTATGTATGCTGGTGGGTTTGGATT
This sequence comes from Rickettsiaceae bacterium, assembly GCA_965211855.1. Lineage (GTDB taxonomy): Bacteria > Pseudomonadota > Alphaproteobacteria > Rickettsiales > Rickettsiaceae > Megaera_A. The sequence goes on along the minus strand of CBDBTV010000015.1, from coordinate 148,117 downwards.
ATTTGCGGCTGAAGGAGCTACTGCGACTATGGGCACTACTATGGGACAAGCTGCACTTACTGGCCTTGCATCTACCGGCTCTGTGTCATTAATCAACAATAATTTCGATCTTGGCAAAACAGCAAGTGACCTAGCCTCCCCAGATTCTCTATATAATCTCAGCCTAAACACGCTCACTGCTGGACTGACATTTGGTATTGCCGACAAGTTACAAATAGGTCAGATCAAAGCTGGAATGGACGTAGCCCAGCGTGCTACGATCTTAGCTAAAACTGGAGCCATAGGAGTCGGAGTACCCAGCGTCTTATCCTCTGGCACCGGTGAAAAACTAGGCGACATAGTCAGAGGCGAAACCCTCTCTGGCGGATTGGCTTTGGGACAATCAGTAGTGGGTGACATTGCGCTAGAAAAAGGCTTCAAGACCGGCAGCGCAGAAAAACTAGCCATGCACACCCTGACCGGAACCGCCTACAGTGCTCTTACCGGCGGCTCCGCCAAAAACATAACAACTGCTGCTAATGTCGGTGAGAGTGCACTTAAATATAACAGACGACTCCATCCTGAAGAGCTCAAATATATCAAAGCCTTACAAAAAGGTAAAACTCCTGAAGAACAAGCAAGATACATTGCTGCTGCACTAAGCTTAGTTGAAGGAGATAAAGGAGTTAATGAAAAAGATCCTAATTACAAAACAGTTAAAAACATTACTAAGCTCGGCTCTGGATATAATAAAGAACAGCTAGAACTAATAGCACTTGCAAGAGCTGATGGTAATGAAAATGCGTTTTATTATAGCTGGTCTGATTTGGGAAGCGATTTTGTCTCAAGAAATAATGAGATAGTCTCACGCGGGACTGGAGGAGTCAAGTTTGGCTTGGGTAGCATCGGAATGATGGCTTCTGCGGGCGTGGGCAGCGCAGCAGCACCAGTTACTGGCGGAGCTAGCGCCGTTATTGCTGCTGGCACTGGGACTGCTTCTGCATATTATGCATATGATGGATACAACCAAGCTTTTGGCACCTATATCCATAGTGAAGGTTCCAAAGTATTGCAAAGCACAATGACCGGAACTGATAGCTTTGTTTGGGAAAAAGGTAAGGAGCTTGCAATCGACACTGGAATTGCTCTTACCGGCGCTGCTGCCATTAAAGGAATTGGATATGTTGGTAGTAAAACACTAGAAAGCCAGGCTGTACAAAAAGTCAAAACCGTCTTCTCTAAATCCGAAAAATCCTCAGATGTTGTATCGAAAACATCCTCTTCAAAACTCTCCGAATACTCTGACTCAAGCAGCTTGTATAACGGTAGTCAATCTACTAGAATCGGCATATCTGAGATTGATCGAGCGCTTAAGAAGAGAAATGGCGGGAAGAGCGTAGGAGAAAAGAAAACTGGTTATGGTCCATGATACACCAGTGAGAATTAAAAGTGAATGGTCTTTATCAGACATAAAAGAAGCTTTAAAAGGAAAATCACCAAAAGGACTTGGTCGACCTGACATTCATCACGCGGATCAAATGCCTGGATCTGGGATTCATGAGATTTTGCCTGGAATTCACAGAGGAAATAAACTATTACACCCAAATAAGCATAATCAAGGGGTAACTCCATTAATGAGAAAACAAGATCGAGAACTACACTGGTGGTATAGAGCTAGAGAAGAAGGCGCTGATGATATTTTCCCTGATTTAATTTATAATAAAATAATAAAATAATTTCGCTAATGAATTTTATAGAGTTTAAAAATTATATACAGAAAATAAATAAAGTAGATTCATTTTTGCTATCTGATGAAAGAGATGCATCAGTTCGTGAAGCTGACATTACATATGTTGAGGCAGAACTTGGAGTTACATTACCAACACTGTATAGGCAATTTGTAAAAGAGTATGGCGGCGGCGATTTTGCATTTACTAATATTTTTTCATGCGATAAAAATGGGGAATGGTATATTATTAATAGAAATAAAGAAGCTAACTCATATTTGCCTTCCAACTTTATCGCAATATCTGATGATCAATCTGGAGGTTTTTACGGTTATATTATAAACAATAATAAGTGCGAAGATAAAGTATATTATTGGGATTATCAAAATAGGTTTAAATTCTGATAATTACTAAAAGCGACTAAACTAACAACGACTCTATGTGGTTTAACTTTGCATCTCGGCGCATATGAAAAAGTTGTGCTATAATTAATTCCTAGACTTCATCACACTCACTGCTGGCCTGATATTTGGTATTGCCGATAAGTTACAAATTGGTCAGATCAAAGCTGGAATGGACGTAGCCCAGCGTGCTACGATCTTAGCTAAAACTGGAGCCATAGGAGTCGGAGTACCCAGCGTCTTATCCTCTGGCACCGGTGAAAAACTAGGCGACATAGTCAGAGGCGAAACCCTCTCTGGCGGCCTGGCTCTGGGGCAGTCAGTAGTTGGTGATATTGCAGGATTTAAAGCTAAAGGCGAAACCAAACCTAGAATGGAAAACGGCTCTATCGGCAAAGTTGCCCTTCACGCTGTCACTGGCGGAATCTACAGTGCCGCCACCGGCGCCTCCCCAATCTCCGGCATCATCGGCGGAGCTACCAGCGAAATAGTTGCCGGCCTCATGGAATCCGGCTCTGGGCTAAACGGTCCTCCGTCAGATACTCCTTTGACCAAAGAACAAGCTAGAATAAATGCTGATAAACGCATCAATCTAGGCAAAAAAATCAAGGCCACCACCAAACTCCTCTCCGCCACCGCCACACTCTTAGCAGGAGGCTCCGCCAAAGATATCACCACCGCCGCTAATGTCGGTGAGAGTGCAGTTAAACATAACAGACGACTCCATCCTTCTGAAGAGCAGATACTCGCTGAAGTACAAAAAGGTAAAACTCCTGAGCAGCAACGCAAGCTTGAACTTGCTGCTAAGTTTATGGTCAGGGCTTCTGCAGGGACTTCAGGAAATGACACTCAGAAAATACCTTTAACTCAAGATGAAATCGAAGGTAGTAAGTACCTAGAAGAACAACAAATACTACGTAGCACTGCTCAAAAGCGCAAAGTACAATTCGCCCCATTGAAAACCATTGAAGAAATGTATTTAGCTGAAGGACTAGGTGGGAACCCGAGCAAATATACAGTAAGAACTTTTGATTATGATTTAGGAGATTGGATATCTGACTCATTCTCTTCAAATCCTTATGTCGATGAAGGTTTATACAGGTTTGAACGTGCAGAGGAAGTCTTAATTGGCACTACTGGTACTTTAGCATTAAAAGGTGCATCAACAATCGTTGGCACGATGCCTTTTGGCTTGGGTGATAAAACTGCTAAGACCTTGGATAGTGCATCACTACATTTGAGAGGTCATACTCTATCTAATGCATTTGGTCTCATCGAACCAGATTACAGACCAACTGAAGGCGCGATAGTACAATCTTCCTTTAAAGAAAAAGTCGATAGTAGCTATGTTTCAGAACATATCGGATCTATTTTAACATTAGGAAGTATGGGCGTTGGATCGGCTATAAAAGGCGGAACCAAACTTGCCAAAATAATACCTCAGGCATTTAAGAGAAATAAACGAAATAGCGCTATAACTACTACAAATAAACTAAATAATACCCCTACTGGTTCTTCTTCCTTGTTTGGCGCAAAATCTAGCGATAGAATTAGCATTTCCGAGATTGATCGGGCTATTAAGCAGAGAAATGGCGGTGGAGAAACTGTTGATAGTTTCTTTGAAAGTACAAAATACTCCAAAAAAGTTATTTCCCAGATGAAAAATAATGATTTACACTCATTTCCTGAAAGTATTAAGTCTTTTACAAATACTGGACAAATATCTAAAATCACTGGAAAAGATGGCATAGTTAGAATAAAACTTGAAATTCCAGGAAGCTACAAAGGCAGAAAGGGTAATTTTGAATTTATAAAAGAACCTGATGGTACAATTAATCACCGTTTTTTTAAACCTAATTCAAAATAATTTTTTATAATGACAAGGAACAAAAAAATAGAATCTATAATATCTTGCGGAATCCCTATGCATAATAGTGGTATCAGCAATTGGGCATTAACCCAAGATCAAGCTGTACAAGCTCTTGACAAATTCGCGTATGAAAATATTGTCGTCTATGGAGGAGACATTTTGTATATAGTTAATAATATTCCACAACACAGTTACGACTCTTGGTACTGTGATAGAAAAGAAAACGAACCTTATAAAGATTTCTGTATACGAAGTATTGATGTTGCTCAAAATTATATTTCAAAATATCCTTTTTCAACTGAAAAAGAAACTTTTGTAGTTTTTATAGCTGATTACGAAGATTAAAAACTAATAGTTTGCAGGATATAACTAACTAGCAAACTAATAAAATTATCATTGTAAAAACAGATTTTAAAGGCAAGCTGCGTTCAGCATCACCTCGGAGGTTAGATTGAAATTAATAGGTAGTAGAACTGAAAAATTAATAGAAGACGCATTAAAAACCAGTAGTGCATGGCTATTTCAAGAAGTATCAGGAAAACTTTGGACAAATGAATTATTAAAGATTGACCATAATTTAAAAGCAGCTTACATGCTCGATTATATACCTGAACAAGGAGAAGACATACGTACATTCATTACCGACAAAAAAGAAATTTATATCATCGAAATTAGCAGAGTTGATCCACAAGAACCAGTCATAGTGGAACAAATTAATTTTCACGATTATAAAAAAAGTTTAAGAGGAAAAGATGCAAATCTAACTCTAATCATAGCTCTAAAATTAATTGAAGAAGATTTAAAAGCTTTGAAAGACGAATCTGATAACTAATATACAAACTAGAAAAAGACTTCAAGACCGGCAGCGCAGAAAAACTAGCCATGCACACCCTGACCGAAACCGCCTACAGTGCTCTTGCCGGCGCCTCCCCAATCTCCGGCGCCATCGGTGGAGCTACCAGCGAGTTCGTTGCCGGCCTCATGGAATCAGGCAAAGGAGCAAACAGCCCACCTCTAACCCAAGAACAACAGCAACAACTAAACAACAAAATCAAAGCCACCACCAAACTCCTCTCCGCCACCGCCACTCTCTTAGCTGGCGGCTCCGCCAAAGACATAACAACTGCCGGCAATGTGGGTGAGAGTGCAGTTACGCATAACAGAGAACTTCATGAATCACGAATATTACTTAAAGTTAAATTAGCTAATGCAATATTATCTATATTTATAATATTTTTGCAGAAATTGTTTTTCATAAGCAGTAAAAACCATCCTTTTACCACAAAAATTAAGGAATATTCAATAACTCCGCATTAAAAATGTATTTATTTATCTAAATACACAATTTTGTTAACTAAATATTGACAATTTATATATAAAATCCGCGAGTAAGTAATGATGATTTAGTTTGATGCTAGTAGCAAAATCTATATATAGGCACGCATAAGCAATGCTAAATCAAAATAAAAATGGATTATATACTGTATGCAAGCTATAATTTTAGCCGGAGGAAAAGGAAGTCGACTTTGGCCAGTTTCCAGTGAAAACACACCTAAACCATTTATTAAAATTAATAGCAATTTGAGTTTACTGCAGCAAACTTATTTGAGAGCTAAAAATCTTGAAGAAATATCTGGTATAATAACTGTTTCAAATAGAAAATTTATAACCAAAATCAATAGTGAGTACTCAAACGTAGCTGATATTCAGGATTCATTTATTAAAAATAGTTTTATTTCTGAACCTTTGACTCGCAATACTGCACCAGCTATAACAGCTGCTGCAATTCAGGTTAATAAATTATATGGACCTGAAGAAATAGTGTTATTACTACCATCTGATCATATTATTGATGATAAAACGGAATTTAAAAAATCTGTAGCGAAAGCAAAACAGCTTGCTGAATTAAACAAGATAGTAACTCTTGGCATTGTTCCAGATCATCCTAATACAAACTATGGTTATATCAGACAGAAAAATGAGAAAATCTTAGAATTTATTGAAAAACCAAACATTGATTTAGCCAAAAATTTTGTAGATAGAGGCGAATATCTGTGGAACTCAGGTATACTTTGTTTTAAAGCTGGTATCTTTCTCAAAGAAATGGAAAAAAATGCACCATCGGTTTTGCAGGATATGAAAAATTGCGTTAATTCGTCAAAACTATCGAATAGTGAAGATTATTCAGAATTAAAATTAAATTTAGATAGTTTCTCATCAATAAAAGCGAATTCAATTGATTATGAATTAATGGAGAAATCTAAGAATTTGATGGTTGTACCTAGCAATTTCGTATGGAAAGACGTTGGAAGTTGGGAAACATTAAGCGCTTGTTATGCTGCCGATAATGACGGAAATAAAATTAATGGCTCGGCTATATTGAAAGATACTAAAAATTGTTATGTTGAAAATAAGGAGAAGAACATTGCTGTAATTGGAGTGCAAAATTTAACAATTATAAACTCGGATAACGGTATTCTAATAGCAAATAAAAATCGCTCATCCGAAATAAAGAATTTATTTTTTGAAGAAGAAAACAACAAAAATACTCAATTTTCTTGGGGACAAACAAAAAGATTTGCACAAAATGGTGGACCGAATATGATCGAGATCACCATTTACCCTAAGAAAACCTTTAGAATAAACGATTATTTTGACTATTCTTCGAACTGGATGGTAGTATCAGGAATCGCTGAATTCTCAAGTAACAAATCCGTTACCATCCTTTCTGACAATGAATCAAAGCATATTTCTGCAGATTCAAATTTTTATATTACAAATGTAAGCTCAAAATCTTTAATTATATTTTCTATTCAATTAGATGATTATATGCTAGAAAATGGTATTGCTAGTTTAGAAAATAATTTTGGTCTACAGAAAAATGAAAAAATTACAGTGCTTTAAAGCTTATGACATCCGAGGAAAAATTCCTGAAGATTTGAATACAGAACTTGCATATTTAATTGGCTTAGCATATGCGGAAATCATCAATCCAGGAAAAGTAATTATTGGATATGATGTAAGACTAGAAAGTATAGATCTTGCAAACGCTTTGATTAAAGGACTTACAGATTCGGGTGTTGATATTGTCAATATTGGATTATGTGGCACTGAAGAAATATATTTTCATACATTTGCAAGAGAAAATGAAGGAGTTGGCGGTGGAATTATGGTAACTGCAAGTCATAATCCAAAAGGTCATAATGGTATGAAAATGGTAAAATCTGCTGCTAGACCAATGTCAGGCGCTGATGATCTCAAGAAAATACATGATCGCGTTTTGGATCTGAGTAAACTAGATAGTAAAGTTTCTTCATCCAAGAAGAAAGGTCAGATCACTTTGTCGGAAGATAAATCTTCGTATATTTCTCATATTTTGGATTATGTAAGTCAAGAAAATTTGCGCCCACTAAAGATTGTTGTCAATCCTGGAAACGGACCAGCTGGAGAAATTATAAAATTACTAGAAAGAGAATTACCATTTGAGTTTATTTATATCCATAAATCGCCTGATGGAAATTTTCCAAATGGCGTTCCAAACCCAATGATACCGGAAAACAGAACTGTAACTTCTAACGTAGTTATAGAAAATAACGCGGATTTTGGTATTGCCTGGGATGGTGACTTTGATAGATGCTTTCTGTTTGATGAAAAAGGACAATTTATAGACGGCTATTATCTTGTCGGCATGCTTGCTCAAAGTTTTTTGAGCAAAACTACTGGTGAGAAAATAATTCATGATCCAAGACTCATTTGGAATACGGTTGATATTGTAGAGAATAATGGTGGTATGGCAGTTGAAAGCAAGTCAGGACACAGTTTTATTAAAGAAAAAATGCGAGAAGTGAATGCAATATATGGCGGCGAGATGAGTGCTCATCATTATTTTCGCGATTTTGCATATTGTGATAGTGGAATGATTCCTTGGCTACTTGTCTCCGAGTTATTATGTAAATCTAGCATAAAATTGTCTGAATTAATTAGGCAAAACGTGGAAGCATATCCATGCAGCGGAGAAATAAATTATCAAGTAAAAAACATCCAAAAATCTATTGAAAATGTAGAAAAATATTACTCAAGCAAAGGCGCAAAAATCGATTACATTGACGGAATTAGTATAGAATTTGCAGATTGGCGCTTTAATTTACGTGGATCTAATACAGAACCTCTGCTTCGATTAAATCTTGAAACTAAAGGACAAGAAATTTCTATTGACCAGAAGGTAAAGGAAATCGAATCTGTAATATTAAGCTAAGTCTATAGAATGGTTTGTGTGGTAAATCTCTTAAATAGACTAAGCAAGTTTTTTTTGCTATAGTAATTTAAAGTAGATTTAGCAAAGAATAATATGACTGCACCAAAAATTTGGGTTTTGGTTGATAATAGAATAGGGAATGCAAACCAAGCAATTGTCTTGGCTGAAAAAATGAATCAGCCGTTTGAGGTAAAGCAAATTAACTATAATCATTTTGGCAAATTACCAAATTCTATTTTATCTTTATTTCCAATACACGTAAAAGGCAGTGTTCTTAAGCAACTTAAATCGGAAAAAATTCCAGATATAATTATTTCGGCTGGAAGACGCACGGCAGCTCTTGCAGTACATCTAAAAAAATTATCGAACAATAAATCCAAAATTATTCAGATAATGCGCCCTAATTTAGATCCGAAAGAGTTTGAATTAATTATATTACCTCAACATGATATATATAATTATACATTACCTAATATTGTCAGGATTCTTGGAGCTTTAACAAATGTTCAGGAAAAACTTCCAAAAGTCAGAGACAGTTTTGAAAATAAATACCCTGACATAAAAAATTTTATTGCAGTTATTATTGGTGGCTCTACCAAAAACTATAAATTGACCATGGAGAATGCACAAGAGTTAAGTGAATCTCTTATAAATGTAGCAGACAGCCATTCCCTTGCATTATTCATTACTTTCAGTCGGAGAACTCCTCAAAATGTAAAAGAATATTTTCAGGAAAAATTTCCATGGCCTAATATTTGTTATGACCCTGAAAGCGGTGAACCAAATCCATATCCAGCAATACTTGGATCTGCTGAATTTATTGTTTCAACGCCAGATTCTATATCAATGTGTAGTGAAGCCGCAAGTACAGGGAAGCCAATATATATATATCGTCCAGATAATTTCACCTTAAAAAAACATAATTTTTTCATTCAGCAACTAGTTGACCTTGGTATAGTGCGTAGATTAGACAGAAATACTAGTTTTCTAGAACCCTATGATTATGAACCATTGTCTGAAATAAACAAAGTTGTAGAAATAATACAAAAAGATATACTTTAAGTGATTGCTAGCAGTGGCAATATCATATATGATACTTATGAGTTTTTAGATTAGATACTAAAAAACTTACTGTTAGAAGACTATTAGTTGTTTTATTATATTAGAAACTGGGAGTGAAAAGTTTTAACTTAGTAATTAAGTTTAACTTAGAAATACAAAGTTGATAGTTAACGCAAGATGACTTTTATATAAATTTATTCAATTACCTCGATTACTAAAAATTCATTTTTAAAGAGATCTTTGATATAAGCCTTTTTCCAGCAGAAGTATTAGAATATTAAACTAACTCAAAATATTATAATGCACCAATTTTGATGCTAAACACTATAAACAATAACGAGGTATTATGGCTAGTGGAAAAGTAAAGTGGTTTAATCCAACCAAAGGATATGGATTTATTCAACCTGAAGAAGGTGGAAAAGATGTATTCGTACACATCAGCGCTCTAGAAAGAAGCGGCATTGATAATCTTAACGATGATCAAGCAGTAACTTTCGAACTTGAAGAGCAAAATGGTAAGATTTCAGCTGTTAAGATTGAATTAGCATAATTGATTATATCATTTTATAAAAAGGACCTAGAAGTAGATACTTTTAGGTCCTTTTTTTATGCACAATCAAAGTTTAAGATAGTTTTCTGTCTTATAATGCGAATTTAGTTTAAGCGCATAGGAAAATGACGCTTGACCTGCGTCATTATGAGGAGCCGAAGGCGGGCGCGGTAATCCACAAATGGATCGCCACAGTCGACAAATCTCCTTGGCGATGACGCTGAAGCAGTAAAAAACAATGAAAATTAATAACTTAGCGCCCTTCTTATCCTAAATTGGCGTTTATACATATTGTTAAGTGGACCTCTGTACTCCCACTCTAGATGAAAAATAATAGTTTAAACTCAACAACTTTGCATAGGACTGAATTAAAGGCTAGCAATCTATCTCTAAATATTTGATGAATATTAAGCATTAAAATACTAGATAGCAGCACTTCGCTCGCTATGACTAATATTTCCATACGTATGCCTAAAAACTCAAGAGACAAAGTAATCTATACGTATTTAGTTAAGAAAAAACAAATTTTGTTCTACTTCTTCTTCCAAACAGAAGTACCATCAGGCTTATCTTCTATTTCAATTTCCATATCGTTTAATTCTTGTCTAATTTGGTCCGCTAATTGCCAATCTTTTTGTTTTTTAGCAATTAGTCGTCTAGCTAATAAATTCTCAATATGTTTAATTTTATCATTGTCTGAACCTTTAAACCACTCATCAACTGACACACTCATTAAGCCAAGAAAATTAGCACATGCAAGAAGCTTTGAAGCCAACTTACCCTTTTGTTTAATATCTGTTTCTGAATGAATTTGCTTAGCGTAGTCATTAGTAATTTTAATTGCATTACTACTATTCATATCATCAAGTAAGCAGTTAAAAAACTCTTCCGGAACCTTACATACCTCAATATCAGATAAGTTCTCAATTGCCCGATACCAATAAGAAATCATCCCTTTTGCGTCTGAAATAGCTTTATCATTATAATCAATTGGCTTTCTATAGTGGTTACTCAATAAAAACAATCGAGCAACATCACCCTTTATACCCTTTCTTCGCAAATCTTGAACTGTAGTAAAGTTTCCGAGTGATTTACTCATTTTTTCGTGATTAACAGTTAAAAATCCATTATGAACCCAAAATTTTGCATATTCTGATCCAGGAAATGCTGAGCAGCTTTGTGCTATCTCGTTAGTATGATGAGGGAAAATTAAATCCGCCCCACCTCCATGAATGTCGAAAGTTTCACCTAAATATTTATAACTCATAGCTGAACATTCAATATGCCAACCAGGACGCCCTTCACCAAATGGGCTTTCAAACCTTGCTGACTCATCATCTTCTGGGCTTGCCGGTTTCCATAAGACAAAATCCCCTGGATGTCTTTTAGACTCACTTGCTTCAATTCTTACCCCTTGAAACATATCCTCAAATGAACGACCAGAAAGTCTATTATAGTCTTGAGCTTTTGTCACATCAAAATAAACATGACCATCAACTTTATAAGCTATATTTTTTGCAAGTAGTTTATTAATAATTTCTATCATCTCCTTTAGATGCTCAGTCGCTTTTGGTTCTATGTTCGGCCTCTTACAACCCAAATAATCCATATCATCATGAAAGTAATTAGTAGTTTTTTGGGTTAGCTCGGAAATTGAAATTTTTTCTTCAAGAGCCCTGATCATTATTTTATCATCAATATCTGTAATGTTTCTTACATATCTGACATGATCATAACCAAATAGATTAATTAATATACGATACAGTACATCATATACTACTACTGATCTTGCATTTCCAATATGGGGATGATCGTAGACAGTTGGACCGCAAACATACATTTTAACTAATTTGTCATCAATAGGAGAAAAAATCTCTCTTTTTCTTGTTAGCGAATTATATAATGATAGCTTCATAACCTGGACAATATATATTTTATAATTCTGGGAGTTTACATCATTTCTACTAGAATAGTATAGGAAAAAATTGTAGTCTTTTTTAAAGAATGATTTGCAACATTGATATCATTATTTTATGGAACCAAAATCTAACGAAAAAAAGCTAGATCCAATTGATCAAAGTATTGCCATTCAAATGGTAACTTTTAGTGTAGTGATAGTTGTAGTAATTCTTACCTTGGTTTCGTTTATCAGAATATACTCAAATAAAAAAGAGCAAATCTTAAAAGACATGAAAATGGAATCAGAATTGCTTGAAACAGTAATTACAGACCATTTAAACTATTCTAGATATTTCATAAACATAATCGGTAGAAATATTCTTCGAGACCATAAAAATTTAAAACATATTCATAAAACTCTTAAAGATCATTTTACTTCTCATGATTTTAATATGATGTTTGGTTGGAGAAAATTCAGTTGGATTAATGCAAATTTTCACGAAGTAGTTTCGAGTACAAAGGGTATTATAGGTAAACCTAAAAATAGGGAATACATAAAGGATATTATTGGAAAAAGAAAGATTAATAACTCCGACTGGAGAAATCACATCGTATTTCATACAAAAAATAGTGTAAGAAAAGGAAAAAGTCTTAAAATTATTGATAATCTATCTGATCCAATTACCGAAAAATATCTTGGATCAGTACTCCTTAGTTACGACATTAATACTATGGTTCGAAGTCTTAATATTCGTAAGAAAAATAGCAGCACACATTTTATAATACTTGATCAGAATATGAAGGTTATTGCCCAATCAAGGAATGTTATTAGCAACGTAATTGATCATAATGAAGAATTAGACCCTAATTTAAGTAAAATAGTCAAATCTCTCAAAAATAATCAAAGTGAGTTAAATGAAATATCTTATCTCGATATGTTTAATGGAATAAATTACTTTGTCAGTTCATTGCAAGGTCTTCCATTCACTATAATAGTAAATATCGATAATGAAGTAATTAAACAGGACATTATTGATAATATTACCAAGAAATTCATAGAAGTATGTATCTTTGCTATCGCGTGTTTATTTATGGTAATTTCAGTATACAAAAGAGAAACACGCCTCAGAACCAAAGCAGAAAAAGCTACAGCAGTTGCAAAAAGTGTAACTAAAGCAAAATCTGACTTTTTAGCATTCACAGCACATGAAATAAGGTCTCCACTGGGTTTTATTCAAACTGGCTCAGAAATTATGAAGAAAGAACTATGGGGTAAACTACCACCTAAATATAAAAAATATGCTGAAGGAATTCACAAAAACTCCAACTTAATTTTAGACTTTATTAATGACATCCTCGATGAGAATCAAATTATTGAGGGAAAATTTAAAACCATAAATGCTTTAACTGAGATTCCAAAAGTCATAGATGAAGCTATTAAGCTTTCTAATGCTAGATTCACTAAAAGAAAAATTAATATTGAAAAAGAAATAGAAGAAAATTTACCTCTATTAATATGTGATGAAAGAAGAATTCTACAGGTATTTATTAATTTAATAAGTAACTCAATAAAATATTCAAAAGATAATACAACCATTACTATTTCAGCAAGAATAGTTGACAATAAAATGGAAATTAGAGTTATGGATCAAGGGATTGGCATGAAAGAAGAAGATATACCAGTCGCACTTAGCGCTTATGGTACTCTGCAAGGAATTGACTACCAGTCTACCGGTTCATATGGTCTAGGATTAGCTATAGTTAAAATGCTTTTGGATGCACATGATGCGATTCTTTCTGTTAGTAGTGTAGAAAAAAAGGGGATAACTGTTAAAGTTATTTTCCCAAAATATAAATTAGTTTATAATGCATACAATAGAAAAAGATCCCGCAAATAAATTATAAATAATCCATGGAATATAATAATAGTGAAGAATTCTTACAGAAGATACAAAGGATTCCGCTATCCATACCATTGCTTACATCAATACTAAGTATTTATGGATTTGTTTTATTATATTCAGCAGCGGGTGGAAGCCTTGGACCATGGGCAGAAAAACAAATAACCGCCTTTTGTATTTTCATGCCAATATCATTGTTAATTGCGTTAATTGATCTCAGAATTATCTATCAACTTTCATATTTTCTTTACTTTATAACATTAATAATGCTTATAACTGTTGAATTCACAGGTAAATCTGCCATGGGAGCAACACGCTGGCTAAATCTTGGAATTATTACCATTCAACCATCTGAGCTAGTAAAAATATCCCTGGTACTGATGCTAGCAAAATATTTCCACGAAAGCAGTAAATATAATCTACCAGAATATAATATTATTATCCCAATCATTGCGTCTCTTATTCCAATCGCTTTTGTTATAAAACAACCAGACCTTGGAACTGGAATGATTACTCTTATAGTTGCAATTACCATTTTTTTTGCAGCTGGTAAACGTCTACTTTACTTTATTGTTTCTGGCATTCTATGTTTAGCAGCTTTACCCATTTTTTGGTACATGCTACATGATTACCAAAAGTCGAGAGTGCTTACTTTTATCAATCCAGAAAGAGATCCACTCGGAGCAGGATATAACATTATCCAATCAAAAATTGCTATTGGCTCTGGTGGATTATTTGGCAAAGGTCTACTGAGTGGAACACAAGGGCATTTAAGCTTCTTACCAGAGTATCAAACTGATTTTATTTTTGCATTCTTAACGGAAGAGCTAGGATTTCTTGGAGGAATAATTCTAATTACGATATATGCAATACTTACAGCAAGTTGCTTGTCAGTTGCAATGCATTGTAGATCAAAATTTGCAACATTAGTTACAGTTGGTATTGCTACCTTGTTTTTTGCGCATGTGTTTATTAATATTGCTATGGTAATGGGACTGCTTCCTGTTGTAGGGGTTCCACTACCTTTGCTATCGTATGGAAGAACTATGATGGGATCTATACTTATTGGGTTTGGCTTAATCATGAATATGTCAGTTAATAGGTATAATAATGTATAAGCTAGCTATAAAATTTTTAGTATATCTTATCTCTATTTCCTATATTGGACTGATTTTTATGATGCCTTTCAATTGGCATTACATTGGATCAAATCCTGAAATTTTTCCAGCTTTTGATTTAATTATTATCTATTATTTAAGTACGTATAAAACTGTAAAAAATTGGCATTTATTCTTGCTAGGATTACTAATAGATCAACTATACCAAATGCCACTTGGTGCAAGCTCTTTATCGTTAATCATAGCAAATCTATTGCTTGATCAAAGTCGATCTAGATTCCTTTTGAAAGATTATTATACAAACATAGGTATGTTCTGTGCATATAGTATGTTTATAATAGCTTCTAGATTCCTAATAGTTACAATTGACAGCACTCATCATATTCAAGGAAATAGTGTTTATTTCTACTATTTTACGACAATATTCTCATACCCAATAATGAAAATATTGATAGGCAAACCCATAGAAATGATAAAAAACTATGCTTGATAAAAACATTGCAGACAAACAAATCATGACTAGGAGAACCTTCATGATTGGTGCAGGAAAAGCAGGGCTATTATTTTTACTTGCTGGTAGAATGTTTTATATGCAATTTATCAAGAAAGATGAATATAGAACTCTTTCTGATAACAATAGAATCAAAATGATTGTAATTTCCCCGACAAGAGGTGAAATCTATGATGTTAATAATAAAATAATTGCTAAAAATATTACTTGTTTTAGGTTGCTTCTTGATAAGAATGGTAATCCTAAATTTTCTCAAGATATAGAGTTAATTACGCAAATATTAGAACTTGATGACGAACAAACAAAAGAAATTCAAGCCAGAGTAAAAAGAGGAGGAAGACGCATTCCTGCCATTTTACTTGATTGCCTTGAATGGAAAGATGTTGCAGCTATTGAGGAACGTAAATCCGAGCTCAAATCAGTTTTTATAGATACCGGCTTTAGTCGTCTTTATAATTTCGGTAATGCAGCTTCACATTTAGTAGGATATTTAGGAAGACCCATTCAGAAAGAAGGTGAAGCATTGAAACTAGTTGACGAAGCATTTAGAGTGGGAAAAAACGGAATAGAAAGATATTACGAAGAAGAATTAAGAGGTGAATTTGGTTTTAAACGAATAGAGGTAAATGCTAGGGGATTATATATTAGAGAACTTGGTAAAAATACTAGCATTGCGGGTAATAATATCAACTTAAATATAGATATAGAATTACAGAAAAAAATTCATCAATATCTTAATCCTCAAGGATGCAGTGTAATCGTTATGGATTGTACAAATGGTGAAGTCCTTGTTTGTGCATCATCGCCTGGATTTGATCCAAACCAATTCAATAAATTATCTACTAAATACTGGAATAGTCTAATTAATAATCCATATAAACCTCTAATTAACAAAACTGTAAAAAGTTTATATCCGCCTGGATCAATTTTTAAGATCATTACAATAATAGCAGCACTTGAATCAGGTATTGATCCAAATGATAAAATACATTGCTCAGGTGGCCCCGTTCTTGGAGGAAATAAATTCAGATGCGCAAGGAGAAGAGGACATGGAAATCTTAATATGATAGATGCAATGAAACACTCCTGTAACACCTATATTTATACAGTTGCTAGAAAAATTGGTGCAAATAAAATTATTGAGGTCGCAAAACGCTTTGGCTTTGGTCAAATTACTGGTATTGATCTTCCTGGTGAACGCGCAGGTTTTGTTCCCACAAAAAGTTGGAAGAAAAAAAGATATGGTAGTAGTTGGAGATTAGGAGATACACTAAATTTATCTATTGGCCAAGGATTCTTACTGTGTACTCCTATACAACTTGCAAGACTTGCAGCTGCTATTGCTTCTGATGGAAAACTTTTTACTCCGAGAATAGCTAAAGGTGAAATAGAGTATAAACAAGTTAGTATAAAAAAAGAACATTTAGATATTATAAAAACGGCTTTATACAACACTATGAATACACCAGGTGGAACTGGATATTTCAGCCGACTCAACTACAAGTCAATGAGATTAACTGGCAAAACCGGAACTGCACAAGTCCAAGCAAAAAAGAGTGTCGATGATAATTTAAGTAGAGCAGATATAGCATGGAAAAGTCGTAATCACGCTATTTTCTCTGGCTATGTCCCTTTCAATAATCCTAAATATGCAATTTCCGTTTACTACGATCATGGAGGAGGCGGAGGAAGAGCCGCCGCGCCGATAGCAAAAAAAATCGCCCAAGATGTTCTAATAAAATACTACTAAAGTGAATTTAGTTTAACCTGTTTTCTGGTGGGTATTTAACTTAATTATTACTCTAACCCGAACTGTGGATAAGCGATTTCATTTTATAAATTGTTCTAAAGATGGCTTATCAGTACGAAGCTGATAGTTTATTAGTCCAGCAAATAAGTGACAAAATGCATTTATTGGAGATCTATGTCTACTATGTATCAAGGTGTTTAACGACTTTATAGATGAGAAGATTGTTTCTATAAATGGACGTTTCATTAACATCATTTTATCATTTATATCCATTAGACAATTCTTCATATTTTTTCTGATTTTAGTGATTAAAGTTGTACCCTGTTCAAATAATTCAGTGAATAATTTTTTGGAGATATAACCTTTATCACCAATAAGTTTGCAAGAGATATCTTTTAGCATTTGCTTTACTGGAGACCTGTCATCTACATTCCCGCTAGTAACATGCATGCGTACAATTTCTCCGTGACTATTAAAAATAAAGTGCAACTTAAAGCCAAAGAACCAACCAGTTGAAGTCTTACCTTTTCCAGCTAAGTCTTTAAAAACTTTATGACGTTTCTCTCACAGCCTATGGCATACAACCATTGGAGTAGAGTCGATAAACATGTATTCAGTTATCTTACCCTCAAGGGATTTTAACATGCATAATACAGCAGGAAAGGCTAGCTTTATCAATGATATAAAGCGATCATAATGGACTAAGTAATTGAATAAATTTCTGTTATTTCTCATAAGTTCTAAGTAAAAATATTTAAAGCAAGCCATACCAGATTGATGGAAAGCTATTAAGATTGTTATTATCTCCGATAAGCTCATACTGCTTGGTCTATTACGTTTTCTTAAACCGCTAGTAAGAAGAGACTTTTTGTACCAATTTTCAAATCCTTTATAAAAATCATCGACAAAGCAGAACAAAGTATCGTAGTCTATATTCATTGGGGTACTCTTTAGTTGTTTAAAAAAGCCAGAATACCCCAATACCAACTACTATGCAGCTTTTTTGTTATCCATAGTTCGGGTTACTCTATATAAATCTTCTAAAAAAAACAATTGATCTATTACTTCTACAAAATTTCTGAGCTAACGTGAATACATCAACTAAATATTAATAAATTAATTTATCATTAATCAATATGGGAAAAATATGAGTAAATTAAGCGAAACAAGAAAATTAGACGAAGTCTGTACAAAATTAATTACAACTAGAACAGTTGCCAGCATAACATTGCAAGGAATTATCTTACAATAAAATTTTCCGGATTTCTTACTTTTTCAAACATTCGTGTTACAGAATCATTTTTAGAAGGGATATTTGTAGAATCCTTTTTTATCCATCTCAATTCTTTTGATTCATGATTTTTATAAACTCTATCATTATTATATGCATGGAGTAAGAATCTAATATCAAAATGGTAATGAGCTTCGTCATTACCATTTGGGGGAATTAAATGTATATCGATATCAAAAATTTCTGAGCTTAAGGGCTTTATTTCATTTATTCCCGATTCCTCCTGGGCTTCTTTTACCGCAACAGCTAATATATCAGAATTACCATCGCAGTGGCCACCAAGCTGCATCCACTTATCTAATTTTGTTTGATGCATTAGGAGTGAATGTGTCATCTCTTTGTTCAAAAGAAAAGCAGAAGCAGTAAAATGTCCAACTCTACAGCTTCGAAGAAAACAGTCTTCGCAAGTAGAAATTAGCTCCAGCATCTTTTCTTGAAAAACTGATTCTTTTTGATAAGAAGGTTGATAGCTTGCTATCAGGTCATATGTATTTTTATAGTTTGATTTCATAAAAACTTTCCCATATTAAACTAATTAAATCATGCTGTGTTAATGTATAGAAAACTATAAATTATTCTATTCTTTTACAAGAAGGAGTATCTTTCGATTACTATAGACTTCAATTACAAGTAAAAATACCTTTATCCATAATAAAACAATAATCCTTGAGATTATCCTAAAATATGCTTGAATAAAGCATTAGTTAAAAATACTCGACCGATATGCATTTTGTAGAATATTAAAACTATAATCGGTACTAGAAAAATAAAAAAGCCAGCACACACATGCATGCTGGCTTTTTTGAAACTAATCAGTTAACAACTAGATTCTTATCTAATAGCTGTTACACCTCTACGATTCTGTTTCCATGCAGCTTCGCTGTTTCCGATAACTGCTGGTCTTTCTTTACCGTATGAGATTGTATCGATACGATCTGCATCAACACCGTGCTTAACTAGGAACATTTTCACAGCTTCTGCTCTGCGCTCACCTAAAGCAATATTGATTTCTCTTGTACCTCTCTCATCACAGTGACCTTCAACAGTAATGCTGAATAGCTTGTGATCGTTTAGCCACTCTGCTTGGCGCATAAGTGTTTCTGCTCCTTCTTTTGAAATAGCTGTGCTATTTAGAGCAAAGAATACTCTATCTCCGATTTCTCTTTCAAATTCAACAATATGTTTGTTATTATCACCATACTTACCTCTAGATGCACTACAACCAGATAGAAGAAGTATAGCAAAAAATGCAACTGCAATTTTTTTAATCATAATTAAATCTCCGTTTCGATTTTAAAGTTTAGTTAAATTACCACTTAAATAAAGCCAGAATAGCTTTAAGTTAAGATACGTAATACCAATTATATAACAGCTTACATCTTTTTGAAACCTATAATGGAAAAACATTTGAATGCATAAAATAAGTAACGTGATATAAATATCAGCTTATATACTGATATTTGCGTAAAATAATGAAAAATACTATAAAATTTTAAGGTTTAACAAGACAACCGCAAATACTAGGCTCTTTTGCTCCAGTAGTGCTTGGAAAAGCAGAGGGTAGCTCATTACAAAATCTAGCAGCTAAATAAGCAAATCCTTGCGACTCAACATAATCTGAATTCATGTCTGGTAATTGTGAAATATCTAGTAAATTACAATCAATGTTCTGATCTTTTAACAGTTTCTCTATCCATTGCAGCATCTGACTATTCTTGGCACCTCCACCACAAATAAATATTTGCTTTGGCCAATTAGGAAGTTGGCTAATCGAATGTATAATTGCAGCTGACGTCAAATAAGTTAAATTAGCGACAATATCTTCTGGATTTTTTTTCTCTAATTCCTTAATCAAAAACATGAAACTATTCCTATCAAGAGACTTTGGATAAGGTAAATTATAATATTCTCCAGACAAAACTTTATTTATAAATATTTTATCTATATTACCTCTAGAAGCTATCTTACCTCCATCATCATAAGGCTGGCCATAATATTGCATCATCATATCATCAATTAATGCATTTCCAGGTCCAGTATCGAATGCAATCAAATCTCCTTCGTCAATATAAGTCAGATTAGCAACTCCACCAATATTAACTATAACGCTTGGTAGATCATGATCTTTTGCTAATAATTTATGAAAAATTGGAATCAAAGGTGCTCCTTGACCACCATTTGCAACGTCTCTCCTCCTGAAATCATGTACAATGTCGATACCAAGACCAGATGCAAGCATATGCGGATTACCAATTTGCCACGTTAATCCTTCATCAGGTTTGTGAAAAACCGTCTGCCCATGAAAACCAGCAGCTTTTATTTCAATTGCTGAATATCCTGACTCATTTAATAGTTTGTTTCCTGCTTGGATATGAAACTCGGTTAATTTCTTCTCAATTTCAAGGAATGGTGCTGAATAAGCAAATAACTCCTGCAATTGATTTCTTGTATTAAGATCATAAGAAATTGCAGTATTATGTATCGGTCTAAAATAATCTTTCCCATCTGTCTCAATTAAAGAAGCGTCTACACCATCACAGGAAGTGCCACTCATAAAACCTATATATAAATCATTCATCAGACTTTTCCTTGCTAGTTTTTTTTGGTGACTTTCTTCTTAAAAGATTTTTACGAAGCGCAGAAGATAGATCTGCTTCCCTTTGCTTGGATTTTACTTTTTGATTTTTTAAATTATCTGTCATAAATTCTATTTTTCCTTGACCTTATGCTAATAATATGGCAAAAATCTGTACTTACAAATTTTAGTCTACCTATCACCTAAAAATTTTGTAAAAACCACTATTTTTTGCCGCTATAGCTCAGTGGTAGAGCGCATCATTGGTAATGATGAGGTCGAAAGTTCAATTCTCTCTAGCGGCACCACTACCTACAATCAAGCATTTTTTATATATTTTACGTGGAGCAGATAGAACTATCAAAACTTCAAAAGGAAATCCACCAGAATTATCATTTAAATATACTTTTTATATAGGTTCATCTTCGAAGAAAGAAGAAAATAAGTTTGGCATCAAAAATTAGAAGAATCAGATATATACTTCTCACCAAAAGCTTTATGATCATGTTTAAACCAAACTACAGAGCATTCTTGATTTAATAGAAGACTCAGAATATGCAAGTATTGAATTTTAAAAACATGCACGTGAAAATTTGGATATTATATTACCTAAGACAAGAATGGAAGATACCTAAATAACTCCTCTTGTTCTTGCCTCGTCGACTGAATCACGGACTATGTCACTAACTAGAACCTGAGTTTCAAAGGAAGTACATGAGCTATATATACCTGATTCTCATCTAATCTATTCTTAAGTATTGCTCTAATATCCTCATCTGTGTACAAATATCCGGAATCTACTATTAGTAGGATTAGCCGCAGTAAGTGATATATAACTATAAGCAAATTTTGATATAGCAGCACTAGTTGCTAGCATTAATAATAATTTACTTGCTGAATTAGTTCTTGATTTGTTTTCGTTTTATTTAAATATTTTATTCGCTTCTAACTATCTACAAACTCTATTAGCTTGCGATAATCGCCTATGTCAGCTTCTTTTAAAGCTGCTATATACTGCTTCCTTGTTATCGAATCCTCTATAAGGCTACAGCTTCCCCAACTGAAGCTAACTTCATTGTTGTTCTGCAAAAGCAAATCAGCAAATAATCTAGAAAAGCGTCCATTACCATTTGGAAATGGATGTACAAAAACTAATCTATGATGCAACCTTATAGCAATCTCACGCATTTCATATGTATTATTAGATAACCAGAACTCCACATCATCGAATATCGCCTTTAACTCTTGAGGTATATATATCGAATCTACGCCTATATTTGTTTGAGATTTTCTGAATACTCCTGCCCAGCTCCAAGTCTCATTAAACATCTGTTTATGCAATTTCTTTGCAAAGTCTATAGATAGAATATTTTTTCTTTTTGTACTAAAAGCCCAGCTCTCTCCTTTGACAATATTAAATTGCTCCCATTCATTCAGCTCCTTCTGTGTAGTTAGATGATTTGGTATTAAATTATGTATCTCATCAGGAGATAAAGGTGTTGCTCCCTCTGCAAAGATAAAATTCATATTACTTCTCCCATATATTTTTTATATTTCCTCTTAAATATTCCTCTGTCAGAATATCAATCTGTTCTTTCATCTCCTTAGAATCTATCTTCTGATCTTCTAGAGCCATACTATGAGATACTCTAAACATTTGAGTTTTTGCCTTATCTCGCGCAGACTTTTCAATAATTTTGTCCAAGTTATCATCTGGTACAAATGCATATACAAATTTACAATTCATAGCCTCTGCCATTTTTTCTAGCGTTGCCATAGTTAGCTTACTTTCTAGCTCATCCGCTTCTATCCTTACTATTCTCTCACTACTTACACCTGTCCTCTCTCCAAGTTGCCTTGTATTAATTCCAAGAGCCTTTCTGATAGTTCTAATCCACCCAATACTAGGTATTATAAAATTTCTAAATGGCTTCACCTGTTTATCTATTTGTCTAGCTGTTAGTTTTCTTAATGACCAATCCATATTGCTACCTATTTAAATAATATATATGTTATTATAATATATATATTATATAATGTATATATTATATAATTTACAATTATTTCCTATGTATATATTATATATTCTGCAATTAGTTGCTAGCTAACCAGATACAGATACTTTCCTAGAGTATTTTCCACTATGTTTAAATTAGCTGAATAAGATAGTTCCGAATAGCTTTTTGCCAATTTCCATGTTAGCTATATAGTGAATTCAAAAGCTTTGCTGCATAATTGATATAATAAAGCTATAGATAGAGCTCAACTGCAATCGGCTAAACAATCATGCTGGTTAACTAAAAATAGATTCTGGAAACTAGAGTTTTTGTCTCTATTACCCTTGCAGGCAAAGCTGAAGCATAATCTAATATTAGAAAAAATCTAGTTTCTCAGCTTAAGTCTAAAATCTTGGAACTCGTACTTACCTAAAGCAGCTGATACTAATTTAACAGCTGATAAAATAACAAATGCATACAAACATTTGAAAGATATTTCCTTCAAGACAATTGGACCGATTGTAGAAGCCGACAAATAGTTTGCGAAATATACTGACATTACAACACCATCAATTAGAGCTGCAGAGATAAGTGCAATAAAAGTACTTTTTAATGTTCCTATCTTGCCTTCAAGTATTGCTGTAGTTTTCATGATTGCTAAGGAAGCAAATAAAACCGCTATCAATGAAGTTGGAACTAAATATTCAAAGACTTGATCACCAAACGTATAATCATAATCAGCTAAAAATAATATGTTTATTCCAACATACGCCGAAATCGTCTGTAATGCTCTTTTAAAACCAAAGATTTTGGAAATAGTATTTACAGTTAGCATAAGTAGTGTAAATACAAAAGCGCATGCCGCTATTTTGGTACAATAATTTAATAAGAACATCAACATTCCCATTACTAATACTAGTGGTGCGTATATTTTATAATTATTCATGAATACCTCTAAATTACATTTTAAAAAATATTGCGAGACAGAGCCAAACTACCAACACAAAAATATAACTCGCCTATAATATTTGTGTTTCAATAATTCTACTAGCACAGATCAGACGCTTAGATAGAATATACTAAACCTTTTCAAAATGAAGCAAAAGCATTTGAAACATATCAAACGAATGTAAAAGTGTGTTAGACGAAACAAACAATATGCAGGCAAACACATCTTATAAATATTGAATACAAAATACTATATATGCAAAAATTAGCCAAGTAATTTTTGCATTGTTTTTCCAATATCGGACGGAGAATCAGATACAACTACACCAGCACTCTTAAGAGCCTCTAACTTATCTCCAGCAGAACCTTTGCCGCCAGCAATAATAGCACCAGCATGCCCCATTCTTTTGCCTGGAGGAGCAGTAACACCTGCAATAAATCCAACAACTGGCTTCTTAGTTTTTGATTGTTTAATGAAATCTGCAGCTTCTTCTTCTGCCGTTCCACCAATTTCACCAATCATAATTATAGCTTCTGTTTCATCATCTTTAATGAACAGATCTAAACAATCAATAAAATTCGTACCATTAATTGGATCACCACCAATACCGACACAAGTGGACTGACCCAATCCAACTGCCGTTGTTTGAGCTACTGCTTCGTATGTTAGTGTACCTGAACGTGAAACAATACCTACCTTACCTTTCCTATGAATATGGCCTGGCATAATACCTATCTTACATTCTTCTGGAGTTATAACACCCGGACAGTTTGGTCCCACTAATCTAGTTTTAGAACCAGCAAGAGCCCTTTTTACCTTTAACATATCAATCGCAGGTATACCTTCTGTAATACAAATTGCTAATTCTATTTCTGCATCAATTGCTTCTAGGATTGAATCAGCTGCAAACGGAGGAGGAACATAAATCACAGACGCATTTGCACCTGTTTTATCTATAGCTTCCTGAACTGTATTATATACAGGAAGATCCATGTGTGTTTGACCACCCTTACCAGGCGTTACACCACCAACCATTTTTGTTCCATATTCAATAGCTTGCTTTGAATGGAATGTACCTTGAGAGCCAGTAAAACCCTGGCAAATTACTTTTGTATCTTTATTTATTAATATTGACATATTTACTAAACTCTCCCAATTATATTGCCTTAACAATTTTTTCTGCAGCATCACCAAGATCATCAGCTGCAATTATTTTTAAACCTGAATTTGCAAGTATCTCTTTACCAAGCTCAAAGTTAGTACCAGCAAGCCTTACGACCAATGGCACATCAACTCCAACTTCTTTTGCAGCTGCAACTACACCTTCTGCAATAACATCACAACGCATAATTCCACCAAAAATATTTACTAATATTCCTTTAACGGCTTTGTCTGACAGAATAATTTTAAATGCCTCTGTAACTCTTTCCGTATCAGCTCCACCGCCAACATCAAGGAAATTTGCAGGCTCTGCACCATATAACTTGATGATATCCATAGTAGACATTGCAAGACCTGCACCATTTACCATACAGCCAATATTACCGTCCATACGAACATAACTCAAATCATGTTTACTTGCTCTTACTTCCAGTGGATCTTCTTCGTCTTCGTCACGAAGAGCTTCAATCTCAGGATGTCTAAATAGTCCATTTTCATCAAAATTCATCTTAGCATCAAGAGCAAGCAAATTACCTTCTGTCGTAACTACTAGAGGATTAATCTCAACTTGCGATGCATCAGTTGAAACAAAAGCATCATATACACAACTAGCCATTTTCATCATTTGCTTAGCTTGATCACCCGAAAAACCAAGACCAAATGCGAGTGATCTACAATGGAAAGGTTGCAAACCAGTTGCAGGATCTACTGATACTTTGATTATTTTTTCAGGAGTTTTTTCCGCTACATCCTCAATATCAACACCACCTTCAGTCGATGCCATAAATGTAATTCTGCTAGTCGCTCTATCTAAAACCGCACTGAAGTAGTATTCTTTTTCTATACCACAACCTGATTCCACATATACTCTCTTTACAACCTGCCCTTCTGGACCTGTTTGATGAGTAACAAGAGTTTTTCCAAACATTTCATGCGTTTGCTTTCTTGCTTCCTCTTTGTCTTTCACAACTTTAACACCGCCAGCTTTTCCTCTACCACCTGCGTGGATCTGTGCTTTAACAACATATAGATCAGCGTCAAAATCCTTCATCAGCTCATCAATTTCTTCCTCTTTAAGTGCAACAATCCCACTCGAAGTCGGAACACCATACTTGTTTAAGACCTGTTTGGCCTGATATTCATGAATATTCATTATAGGTACTAATTTTGGTTATTTTTTATACTAGTGGTTTGATTTTACAATATAAAAGAAACAAAAGTAAAGTAAAAGCAATAACAAAATATGATATCAATTGGTATTTTAAACTATTATACTGCTTCTAGCCTAGATTTGGTGTTTTTAACTACACTATAAATAATATCTTTAAGACCAATGCATGAATCAGCAAAAGGAATTTTCCCATTTAAGATTGACTCGTATGAAACCCATTGAGGATAAACAGGAGCACTGTCTAGATCACCAACTTTATTTAGCTGCGAAAAATCACTGATTGACTCCGCCATGTATACATTACAAATAGTAAAAGCTCTAATACTGGGATCTGGAACACGTTCCCAAAAAAAGTGGTAATTACCTACATATTCTCCCAGTTTTATGTCTAGATTTAGCTCTTCTTTAGCTTCTCGAATAGCACATTCTTCAAATGTTTCTGCAATTTTTTGATCAAAATCAACATCTAGTCTACCACCAGCAGGTTCAAAAACGACCTGACCATTTATCACTCTCGAAACAAGCAGCAATTTATCCTCAGTTGGATGCAGAATTAGAACTTTTGCAGCAGCAAATTTTTCTATTGCCATTAAATATCACCAAAAAGTATATTTTTACGTTTACAAGCTATATCTTATTATTAATCATCTTTAATCAAAATAGTAGCACTAACTGTTGTTGAGATTCTGCTTTGACCAGGCGATGCTACAGGAACTGATTCAGCATCCATACTTTTCATCATCATACCTGAAGCACGCATTGGCATAGGTGATGGATAGTAATTATTTGAATCAACATTGATATTCAATACTTCTATTTCATCTTTGCCCAAAACTTTCGCAACTCGCTTAGCTTTGCTCAGAAGTTTTTCTACTGATTTTTCCATAAGGGAATCACGAGTTTCTTCACTCAGATCAGGTGATACGACATAGTTTAAACCATTTACTGCTAAACCCATAGATTGTAACGTACCAGTTGTTTTAAGTATTTCTGCAGAATCCTTACTCTTTAGCTGCATTGATTGGTTACCTTTCCAGATAGTTTTTCTTTTTTCGCCTTTTTTCACTCGAGGGCTATATTTGTAAACAGAATAATGCTCTGTTGATACTTTAATTTTTTTGTGTTTTTTAACTTCCGCAAGTGCAGTTGTCATTTTGTCATTTATTGCTTTTTGCACTTCCTGAGGATTCTTTCCTTCAGTTTCAAAACGTAAATTTACAACTAATAGATCCTCTTCAACTTCTACACTCTCTGAAGCAGAAATATTTAAATGCGCGCCTTTTCTTTTATCATCACCTGCATATGCATTTGAAAATGAAAATGTTGTAGCAAATATTATTAATGTAAGTAGTTTCTTAGTCATAGCTTTCCTCTAGCACCTCTTTTAAGTTATTAATTCCTTTGCAGCATCAATTCCTGCTTTAGTTATCGTTTTACCAGAAATCATTCTCGCAAGTTCAAGCGATTTATCTTCTTCTTGCAAAATTCTTGCATTAACATGAGTATGATCATCACCCTGCAATTTTTCAACTAAAATATGACTATCAGCTTTTCCAGCAACTTGTGGCTGATGAGTAATAACAATAATTTGTACAGCTTTACTTAATAAATTTAGCCTTTGACCAATTGATTCTGCAACAGATCCGCTAATTCCAACATCAATCTCGTCAAAAATAATAGTATTTTTTGGAGCACTATCAAACAATGCTACGCGAAAGGCTAGCATAAAACGCGAAAGCTCACCACCAGAGGCTACATTATCTATTGGCGATAATGCCATGCCTGGATTTGTAGATGCCGTAAACCTTATCTTGTCCGTACCATTTGCTGAAGCAAATTGTTCGTCTGTTTCAAACTCAACCTTAAAAACTGCTTTTTTCATCTCTAAAAATGCAAGCTCAGACATCGTCTTTTTTTCAATATTTAAAGACGCCTTATTTCTTTTTTCTGACAATAGTTTTGCATTTACAAAATACTCTTTCTTATAGTTTTCTGCTTTTATCTCAAGTTCTGAGCTATCACTTATTGTTGTTTCTAGCAGATGCAGCCTTTCTTTGGACTTATTTAAAAATTCAGGCAATTCATCAACTCGTACATTATGCTTTCTTGCAAGATCCCTAATTTCGTATAACCTATCATCAATTTCTTCGAGTGAATATTCACTCAAATCATAGTTTCTTATCACACTATTTAATGCAGATTTTGAATCCTCTATTTTATCATAAGCCAGTTCCAAATCAGCGTTAACTTGTGCTAAAGCCGCATTATCTTCGATTTCAGCAAGAGCTCTTTGAGCACGTGCAATTATTTGAGAAAACGAACTTTCTTCAATTTCAGCAATAATATTATCTAAGAGCTTTACTTCCTTATCTTTATTCTGCAATCTCTTTTTAATATCGGCTAGCTCCTGTTCTTCACCAATTTTTATTTCTGCTTTTTCGAGCTCATCGCATATATGTTTTAAATATTCTGTTTCATCTTCTAGGTTAGACTTATTCTTAGCAAATTCTGATATTTGCTTCTCCACATTTTGCCATTCTTTATATATTTTGGAAATTTGTGATTTAAGACTAGCCAAGCCTCCATACCCATCTAGAATCTCCATATGAGAATTAGTGTTTAGCAGTAATGTATGATTATGCTGCCCATGCATTTCCAGGAGAAAATCAAATAATTGTTGTAGAATTTTGACCGATACAATCTGATCATTTATAAAGAACTTCTTTCTTGACTGATTATTTTGTGTGCGTTTAATAATAATTTGCTCATCAGACTCTATATCATGTGATTCTAAAAACTGATTGGCTTGTTTATTTGTAGAAAACACGCATGAAACTGAACAATTTTCAGCACCTGGACGTACCGGATTGCCAGAAAATTTTTCTCCAAGACAAAATAGTATTGAATCTAATAATATGGATTTACCGGCTCCTGTATCACCTGTTATT
This sequence comes from Rickettsiaceae bacterium, assembly GCA_965211855.1. Taxonomy (GTDB): domain Bacteria; phylum Pseudomonadota; class Alphaproteobacteria; order Rickettsiales; family Rickettsiaceae; genus Megaera_A. The sequence continues at coordinate 119,002 of CBDBTV010000015.1, read as the reverse complement.
ACAGTAAAACCTTCAGAAAAATCTAATTCTAGTTTTTCAATAAGAATAAAATCTTTTATATGAAGGCTCTGTAACATCGCATTATTTCAATAGCTTTTTACTGAAATCCGTCCATTTACTTTGTGGATAATTGTGCTCAAGCACACCTGCATATTTTCTAGCCTCATCAGCAAGGCCTAACATAAGATTACTCTCGACTAATCTATGCAGCGCTTCTGGAATATGAGTTGTCGTATCATACTCTTCAACTACTGTCTGAAATCTTTTTATTGCCGCAACAGGATTTCTCTTTTTAAGGTAGTAGCGCCCTACTAGCATTTCCTTGCCAGCTAAATGATCATTTACCAAGTCAATCTTCAATGCTGCATCTATCGCATATTTAGACCCAGGATAACGGCGAATCACCTCTTCCAATCCTTCTTTTGCATATCTTGTTCTTGATTGATCTAGTTTTACATTCGATATTTGAACGTAATTTGCTAGTGCCTTTAGATAATATGCGTATGCAACATCCTTATGTCTTGGATGTAATTTCAGGAAAATATCCAAAACATCACCAACTTCATCATATTCACCATCTAGGTAGAGTGCATAAGCCTGCATAAGCTCTGCATCAGCTGTTATACTATTTCCTGGATGTTGGAAAAACACTTTCTCAAATGCATTTGAAGCTTTACCATAATTTTTGGCTTCAAGTTCCTTTATACCCAAATTGTATAACTCTTGTGCAGGTACTATTTTATCTGCATCTTTAGATTTTGACTGGCACGCAACAAGAGATATTAGTGCAGTAACAATAAAAAGTGATCTGATTATTTTCATAGTTATTATTTATGTATTTGTACGGTTGATCTTTTATACATGAAAAATTTCTTCAAGTATAGAGTGATTCTATAGCTCATTTAGAATAAACATTAATTTATTTCTTATCCTCTCCAGAACTATCATCTTTTTTTTCCTCTTCATTCATTGCAGATTTAAATGATTTAAGTCCTTTCCCTAAATCCGACATAACTTTTGGTAGTTTTCCAGCACCAAAAAGAACTAACACAAGCAATAAAACTACTATTAGTTGACCAAAACCGAAACTCATATTTAAAACCTATTTATTGTAATCTTTACTATGCGTTGATAATAAACAATGTTAAAAACTTTAGCTAGAAATCTTTTTCCTGAATTCAATTAGGCTTTGCTCGCTTTCTGACAACTGTTGTTTATCTTCTCCACTATGGTGATTATAGCAACCCATATACTCCATACTCATGTATTCACAAATAAGTTCAAATTGTTTTTCAAAAGTTGGAGATGACGCGGTACCATTGCTTGAAACTACGTATATTTTCTTGCCTCTCAATGATCTTCCTATATCTTTTAGCGGATCTTTCAATAGATCACTGAATCTATCCAAGAAAATTTTGAGCTTACTACTTGGCCCATACCAATAGATAGGAGTTGCAAATACTATGTGATCATATTCACGCATCTTTTCTATTACAGTAAGAAAATCATCGTCATGATTTCTTGCTTCATAGTCAAATTCTGATATTGAAAAATGTTTTAAATCTATAAATTCGTGATCCACATTTTCAAAAGCTATATCTACTGCCTTTCTGGTATGACCATTGCTTCTAGAGCTTCCGAAAATGATGATATATTTTGATTGCATAAAAATTTAGATGATCTGGATCAAGAGATAAACAGATGGTGACCCCTACGGGAATCGAACCCGTGTTTTCACCGTGAAAGGGTGACGTCCTAACCGCTAGACGAAGGGGCCATAAATTATCATGGGCCCCATCTTTATACAGTTATTAGAAACATTTTGCAAGAAGATTTTTATACTGCTTAATATAAACAATCTAGGGTTAGATAATAATTAACAATATAACACTCTGACATTATCCCAATTTTTAGGAAAATACTAAAAAATAGGCGCCGTATAATAAAATTATTGTTACACCACCCGTCTTCCACAAAGCAATATTATATTTTACTTTAAAAAACACTGTTGTGACTGCAAGAATATAAACAGGAAATGTAATTAAAATTAATGCCGCTCCATCACTAATAAAATGATGCACTGGCTGAAAAAATCTAGGATAAAAAAGTTTTATTACCAATATAATCGAAGCGTAAATAAAACTGTATACATGCATTACAATAGTAAATTTTATTGCGCCACTTAATAAAAAATTTATGTTTAAATAATAGTAAATTTATAAAATGAGATAGGAATGTAAATGACGAAAAAATTATCAGAAGATACAATATTTCAGTATTGATCCAGCTGGATGAACTAGTAAATAAAATGCTTGTAGTAAATATATATAGAAAAAATACAGACAAGACCTTCCATAGAGCAAAAGAATTAATATAATTGTACAATTTACTTGGCAACATTGTCTAACTTCTATTAATTCTCTTCTTACATATTACTTGTTAAAATTTCTCCACAAATTATGACCACATATTCTTCATGCGCGAGAAAAATCCTTCATCTTTGTAATTTGTATCTACTTCACCTAGCTCTTTATCCAAAGCTTCAAGCAATTCTCTCTGCTTTTTACTTAGTTTCTTCGGGGTATGAATATAAGCATGTGCATACAAATCACCTCTTGCAGATGATCTTACTTTTGACATACCTTTTTCTTTCAAACGAACTCTATCTCCAGTCTCAGTACCAGCAGGTATTTTAAGCTTAACTTTAGAGCCATCAATTAATGGTACAGAAACCTCACCACCTAGTGTTGCTTTCGTAAAGCTTAGCGGTAATTTAAAATGCAAATCAGCTCCATCGACTTGGTATATATCATGTGGCTTTACAGAAATAAATACATAAAGATCTCCAGAAGATCCACCTCTAATTCCAGCTTCTCCTTCACCTGCAATTCTAATTCTAGTATTATCTTCGATACCAGAAGGAACATTTACCATCAAATGCTTTTGTTTTGAATGCCTTCCATGTCCATTACAAGTATTACAAGGATTTTTAATAACAGTTCCGGACCCATTACATTTACTACAAGTCTGCTCAACGGCAAAAAATCCTTGCTGCATGCGAACAACTCCAGAACCACCGCATTGAGGGCAAGTATTTATATTTTCCTTATCCTTGGTTCCATAACCATCACAATCGGCACATTTTACTTCTGTTGTAAAATTGATTTTCTTATCAATACCTTTAAACGCATCTTCTAAACTGATCTCAAGATTGTATTTTAAATCTGAACCTCTGACTTGTGGTGATCTTTTTCTACTTCTTTGCCCCCCTCCCATAAAGTCGCTAAAGAAGTCGCCGAATATATCATTCATATCAGCGCCAGCAAAACCGCTCTGACCATCAAAACCACCGAAGCCCCCTGCCCCAGCACCTCCATTCTCAAATGCTCCGTGGCCGAATCTATCATAAGCAGCCTTTTTCTGGTCATCTTTTAAAATATCATACGCTTCACTGAGCTCTTTAAATTTCTTCTCAGCATCCGGATCATCGCTATTTTTATCTGGATGATATTTCTTAGCCAGTTTTAAATATGCTTTTTTAATCTCCTGTGAGCTAGCTGAGCGTGAGATTCCAAGAACATCATAATAATCTTTTTTTGACATATCTTCAGTATTAACCTCAAAGATTTATGCTAATTGCCAGGTAACTAAAGTATATCAATCACCTGGCAAATAAACTATTTACTATCACTTACGTCTTTAAACTCACCATCAACAACTTTTGCATCTGATGCAGCTTCAGCAGAACCACCAGCAGCTTGTTGCTGCTCTGGGCCTGAAGCGGCAGCAGCAGCACCGTACATTGCTTCTCCAATTTTCATGCTCGCTGCTGCTAGGCTTTCTGTTTTTGCATTAATTTGTTCAATATCATCTTCATTTTCCATTGCTTTTTTCAGTTCAGCAATAGCCTCTTCGACATTTTTCTTATCGGATTCTGAGATTTTATCACTATTATCCTTTAAGTTCTTCTCAGTTGAATAAATTAAAGCATCAGCCTTATTTTTTGTTTCAATAGATTCTTTGCGTTTCTTATCATCAGCAGAATTTTTTTCTGCATCTTGAATCATTTCTTCAATCTCATCATCTTTAAGACCACCAGATGCCTGAATAGTAACTTTCTGCTCTTTACCACTTGCTTTATCTGTCGCAGAAACATGCACTATACCATTAACATCAATATCAAAAGTCACCTCAATTTGTGGCATTCCGCGCGGAGAAGGTGGAATTCCTTCCAAATTAAATTGACCTAATATTTTATTATGGGCAGCAAGTTCACGTTCTCCTTGGAAAACCCTAATTGTTACAGCATGTTGATTATCTTCAGCAGTTGAGAACACTTGACTCTTCTTTGCAGGAATCGTTGTATTTCTATCAATTAAGCGCGTAAATACACCACCTAAAGTCTCAATACCTAGAGATAATGGAGTAACATCAAGAAGTAACACATCTTTAACATCACCTTGCAGCACACCACCTTGAATCGCAGCACCAAGAGCTACAACTTCGTCAGGGTTAACACCTTTATGAGGCTCACGACCAAAAAACTCTTTCACTTTCTCAATTACTTTTGGCATTCTGGTCATACCACCAACAAGGATCACTTCGTCAACTTCTGTTGGCTTAATTCCAGCATCTTTCAGAGCTTTCTTACATGGCTCCATACTGCGATCAATCAAATCTTCAACTAATGACTCTAGCTTTGATCTTGTAAGCTTGATATTCATATGCTTAGGACCAGATGCATCTGCCGTAATATAAGGCAAATTAATATCTGTTTGCTGTGTAGTTGATAATTCTTTCTTAGCTTTTTCTGCAGCTTCTTTTAGTCTTTGCAAAGCTAGTGGATCATTTTTTAAATCAACAGACGTTTCTTTCTTAAATTCTTCAATTAAGTAATTTAGGATCTTCATATCGAAATCCTCACCACCAAGGAATGTATCACCATTAGTAGCTTTTACTTCGAATACACCATCACCAATTTCAAGAACTGACACATCAAATGTACCACCACCTAGATCATATACTGCTATTGTCTTATTTTCGATTTTATCAAGACCATACGCAAGCGCAGCAGCGGTTGGTTCGTTAATAATACGCTTCACTTCCAAACCAGCAATTTTACCAGCATCCTTTGTTGCTTGTCTTTGAGCATCATTAAAATATGCTGGAACAGTGATTACAGCCTGAGTAACTGTTTCACCAAGAAAATTCTCAGCCGTTTCTTTCATTTTTTGCAGAACATATGCGCTGATTTGACTTGGAGAATATTTTTTATCCTCAACCTCAACCCAAGCATCACCATTATCGGACTTTACAATCTTATAAGGAACCATTCCTTTGTCCTTCTTAACTGTTGGATCTTCAAAATTACGACCAATCAATCTTTTAATTGCAAATAATGTATTGTTTGGATTAGTCACAGCTTGTCTTTTCGCAGGTTGACCTACTAATCTTTCATCACCTTCTGTAAACGCTACCATAGAAGCAGTAGTTCTCTCACCTTCTGCATTAGCTAAAACTTTAGGCTCCTTACCGTCCATAACGGCTACACATGAATTAGTAGTACCTAAATCTATTCCTATAACTTTTCCCATATAAAAAAACCTCTCATCAAATTTGTTTATTGACTTAAGAACTATAATCTGCTCTTGTAATCAATCCATGTATGTTCATATAGGGCATAATATTTTATTTACAAGAGCCAAGAGTAAGAAAATGTTAAAAATATTAAAAGTTTTTGCTGCTATAGTACTTTTTATTGATTTGAATGCAGTAGCAACAGACAAAATAGAAAATATAGAAAAAGTTAGAAAAGCTATCGTTACTATCAATAGTAGGGTACCAGTGTCTGCCTATCAAAATACAGGTAGCTGGTCAGGAACTGGATTTATAGTTGATGGAAAGGATGGATATTTAGTCACAAATAATCATGTAGTTGGAAGAGCAAGCGTTGGCACATATTTTATAACTTTCCATAACGGTAAACAAGCTGAAGCAAAAGTAGCTTACTATGACATGTACGCAGACTTTGCCATATTGAAAATAAACCCTGCTGATTTTCCAGAAGAAATAGAATCTATTAATTTCACTGATGAAATGCCAAAACTTGGAACTGACGTATTTATTGTAGGTAACACAGAAGGTTTGGGATTTTCTTTCCATAATGGATATTTGTCAGACTTATACGAAATAAATGGTGATATGCCTCAAGGATCATACGTAATTAATATGAATTCAGCTGGTGGCGCAAGTGGATCACCTGTACTAAATTCAGAAAACAAAGCTATTGGAGTTTTGTATGGAGGCGGAAAAACTCATTCGATTGCCCTTAAAGGCTCATATGTCCAACATGTATTAAGTGAACTAAAATCCAACAAATTGACACCGACAAGAAATCATATTGGAGTAATTACAACTTTATACTCTTTAGATAAAGCAGTAAAACATAGAGGATTTAGCAAAAACGAGATGGAAAAATACATAAAAGAATTTCCTGATTCAAGAAATCGAGTAATCGTTGTACATTCAGTATTACCAGGCGGAACTGCAAAATCAATATTAAAACCTGGAGATATTTTGTGGAAAATTGATGGCAAAAAGATTGCCGCTGACTTAACTATCTTCGATCTGGGAATGAATAACGCAAAATCCAACAAAGTATCTCTGACTATAATTAGAAATGGCAAAAAAATAGACAAAGAAGTAAAACTATACGATATAGAAGAAAACAAAGTCACAAAAATGCTCGACTTTGCTGGAGGTTTATTCTTTGAGGCAGATGATTTTGTTTCATCAAAATCTGGTGTTCCTATTGGAAGCGTAGCGCTCGCAAATGTACAAACAGGTAGTAGCTTCAGTAGCATACCTGAAATGTTTGTCCAGGACTACAAAAGCGTATATAGGCTATGGATCAAATCATTAAATGGCTCGACCATTAATAATTTGTCAGAATTAATATCAGCTACAAACAAAGCAATTGCTGATAAATATATAAATATTGAGTATCGCAACTTCCAACCATATTATCCAACTTTTGCTCCTGATCGAGGGTTTATATCTGCACATAGAAACTTAATGGAGGATATAACTTTTGACAGTATCGACACAAAACCAAGAATCATTAAGTTTGATAGACAAAAATCGGAATGGGTTTCTGAAGGGATCTAGGTAAAACCAATAAACTAGGAATAAATTGGCGCATAGATAGGTAGTTATAAATACTACCTCGCTCCAATGAAGCAAAGCGGGAGTATCAGCCCACAAGCTTAAAGCAAGTGACTATTATATGTGGTTTAGAACAAGAAAATTCTGAATTATAGACTTATTCGGCATCTTCAATACCATATGTCATTCCCGCGCAGGCGAGAATCTAGTAATTTACCTTAATAGCTGCCAGAAAATACAGAAATAGATCTTTGCCTTACGCGGGAATTATAAGTTAAGTGCAAGTAACTAATACTATACTTAATACCTATGGATTATTACTTGCTCGCGTTTATAACTTCGCAATACTATTAGCATTACTTAATTTATCCCTAGAAAATGCAAAAAACACTTGCAAAAATTACCCAAAATTCATATAAATAACTCACTTAATTAATTAACAAAGGTTTACGTATGTCAATCGAATATACTTTTTCTATAATCAAACCAGACGCAACTGAAAGAAATCTAACTGGGAAGATTAATTCATATCTAGAGGCAGCTGATTTAAAAATTGTCGCTCAAAAAATGGTTCATTTATCTGAAGAACAAGCAAAGGAATTCTATGCTGAGCATAGTGAAAGACCATTTTTTGGCAGCCTGATTTCATACATGACATCAGCTCCAGTAGTATTGCAAGTCTTAAAAGGTGAAAACGCAGTGCTTAAAAATAGAGAAGTAATGGGTGCAACTAATCCAGAAGAAGCTGATAATGGCACAATAAGAAAGGATTTTGCTCAAAATATAGAAGCAAATAGTATTCACGGCTCAGATAGCTTAGAGAGCGCAAAAAGAGAAATAGAATTTTTCTTTAACGAAAGTGAAATAGTAGCCTAAACATTTAAATGGTTGTTTCACGTGAAAAAAGAATTTAGCGTAATTGTAATTGGAGGAGGGCACGCTGGTTGTGAAGCAGCTGCAGCTGCAGCTAGAACCGGCGCCGATACTTTATTGATTACGCTAAAGCCTGAAAATTTGGGTGAAATGTCATGTAACCCTGCAATAGGTGGCGTGGCTAAAGGCATACTAGTCAAAGAAATAGATGCTCTGGACGGCTTAATGGCTAGAGTAATCGACAAAGCCGGAATTCACTATAAAATGCTCAATGAAAGTAAAGGACCAGCTGTCTGGGGTCCAAGAGCTCAAGCTGACCGCGCACTATACAGAGCTGCAATGCACGAGGAAATTACTAATTATCCCAATCTTTCTGTTTTGTATGATTCAGTTGAAGATATAGAAATAATAGATGGAAAAGTCGATTCTGTAATTACTAAAAATCACAATAAAATTACTTGTAAAAAAGTAATATTAACAACAGGTACTTTCTTAGATGGAGTAATTCATATAGGCAAAAAGACAATTCCAGCCGGACGAGTTGGAGAAGATCCGTCAATCGGCTTATCTAATACGTTAAAAAAATTGGATTTTGCATTGGGACGCTTAAAAACTGGAACTCCACCTAGAATAGATGGTAATACTATCGATTATAGTAAAATAGAAACGCAACCTGGGGATAAGATTCCAAGACCATTTTCTGAGATGACTGATAATGTTGAGGTAAAGCAAATAAATTGTTTTATAACCAGAACGACACCAGAAACACATAAAATAATAAGAGATAATCTAGACCAATCAGCAATGTATTCTGGGCAAATTGAAGGAGTAGGGCCAAGATACTGTCCTTCTATAGAAGATAAAATTGTTAGATTTAGCTCGAAAAAAAACCATCAAATTTTCCTAGAACCAGAAGGATTAGATGATTCAACTATTTACCCAAATGGGATCTCTACATCACTACCTGAAGATATACAAGAAAAATGGCTTAAGACAATTCCAGGATTAGAAAATGCTAAAATACTACAGCCAGGATATGCTATTGAATATGACTACGTTGATCCAAGAGAACTTAAAAACACATTAGAAACAAAAAAGATTAACGGTCTATATTTCGCAGGACAGATCAATGGAACAACCGGCTATGAAGAAGCAGGTGCCCAAGGGTTAATTTCTGGAATTAATGCTGCACTTGCATGTAAATCGCCTAAGGAATTTATCCTAACTAGATCTGATTCTTATATAGGCGTAATGATTGATGATTTAATCACACTAGGCACGTCCGAACCATATAGAATGTTTACTTCACGTTCAGAATACAGATTATCACTTCGGGCCGACAATGCAGATATTCGCCTTACTGTTAAAGGGATTGAAGCAGGAGTCATTGGTAATAAAAGGAAGAAGAAATTCTTAGCAAAAATAGATAATATTAGTAATGCGAAAGGCATACTAAGCGAGAAAAAAATAACTACAAGCGAACTTGCAAAGTTTGGCATTTCAGTTTCTCAAGATGGTTGCAAAAAATCAGCATATAAATTATTAGGACTACCTAATTTTGGGATTAATAAAACTGCAGAAATTTTTCCTGAAATTCTTGAAATCAGTCCTGGAATTCTTAATTATCTGCAAATTGAATCAAAATATTCAGCTTATTTAAAAAGACAAAATCAAGATATAAAGCTGTTCAATGATGAAGAAAAATGCGAAATTCCTAGTAAGGTTGATTATTCTTTGGTAAAAAGTCTTTCACTTGAAATGCAAGAGAAACTGTCTTATCACCGACCTGCAACAATCGGAGCAGCTAGGAGAATACCAGGCGTGACACCAGCTGCTTTGACTGCTATTATTGTTCACATAAAAACTAATTCTCTATAAATAAATTGAATTTAATATGGATAAGATACGAGATTTTGTTTCACGTGAAGCATTCGAACAAATTGTTGAATTCGAAAAACTTTTACTCAAATGGAATAAAACAATAAATCTTATATCAGCAAAAACATCTGGAGATATAATGAATCGCCACATCTTAGATTCATTGCAGCTTTTGCCTCTTATTGACCTAGACGCAAAAATAATTGACCTTGGATCGGGAGCTGGTTTTCCAGCAATTATCTTGAGCATTGCTGGAATTGAGGATATTACACTAATTGAAAGTGATTCTAGAAAGACAGCATTCCTTCTTCAGGCATCAAAGCTTTCGAACAATAATATTAGAGTAATTAATGATAGAATTGAGAATATTGATAATTTGGAATGTGATATAGTAACATCCAGAGCATTTGCTGAATTAAATTCTATATTTGAATATAGTTCTAAAATAAAAATACGAAATAAATTTCTGTTGCATAAGGGCGCTGGATATAAAAATGAAATACTAAAAGCTCAAAAACATTGGTTGTTTAATAAAACAGTTCATGATAGCATCACTTCAGAAACTGGCAAAATCCTAGAAATTACTGATTTAACGCGTAAATAGATGACAGCAAAAATTATTTCCATTGTGAATCAAAAAGGCGGGGTAGGGAAAACAACAACTGCCGTTAATTTGTCTACAATATTTGCTGTGATGGAAAAAAGAGTATTGCTAATTGACCTTGATTCTCAAGGAAATAGCAGTAGTGGACTTGGAATAAAACAAGAAGACAGAAAAATTACTTCTTATCATGTGATGTGCGATCTGGACTCTGCTTCGAATGCAATAATTGAAACAGAAATCCCTAAATTATCAGTAATTACTGCAAACACTAACTTAGCTGCTATTGAGCTTGATTTGATTGATAAAGATAATCATGAAAATGTACTAAAAAACAAGCTATCAAGTATTTTAGATCAGTTTGACTACATAATTATAGATTGCCCACCTTCACTTAATATACTGACTTTAAATGCTCTTGTTGCAAGCAATGAAGTTATCATTCCGATGTTATGTGATTTTTACTCTCTTGAAGGTTTAAGTCATTTACTTAAGACTATAGAGATAGTTGAAAAAAAATTAAATCCTATTATAAAAGTGGGTGGAATCTTGCTGACAATGTATGATAAAAGAAACCGCTTAACCGAGCAAGTAGAAAGAGATGTCAGAAATTGCCTAGGTAAGCTTGTATATAATACTATTATACCAAGGAATATAAAAGTTTCAGAAGCCCCTTCACATGGAAAATCTGTAATTATATATGATCATAACTGCTCTGGATCAAGAGCATATATTAATTTGGCAAAAGAAATAGTAAAACGTGAAAAAGTAGGAAACAAAAAATTGGCGGCCTCCGCATAAAAATTTTAAGAAATTATTATGAAAAACAAAGCTTTAGGAAGAGGATTATCTTCATTATTAAAAGAAGAAGTAGTACCAATAGAAGTTACAGAATCTACAAATCAAGTTGATATAGACTTAATATATGCAAATAGTGATCAGCCAAGAAAATACTTTGATGATGAAAAGATACAAGAACTTGCTGATTCAATCTCAACTCATGGACTTCTTCAGCCAATTATTGTCAGAAAAGAAACTTCTGGAAAATATAAAATAGTAGCCGGAGAGAGGAGATATCGAGCATCAAAAATAGCTCAGCTCAAAGAAATACCAGTTATTATAAAAGATTTTGATGAAAAAGAAGTTTTTGAAGTTGCTTTAATCGAAAATATCCAAAGAGATGAATTAACAGCTATAGAAGAGGCACAAGGATATCAGAAACTAGTAAATGAATATGGTTATACTCAAAGCGAAATCGCTTCAGTAATTGGCAAGAGTCGTTCGCACATTGCAAACTTACTACGTCTAAATCAGCTTCCTGAATCTGTAAAGAACATGCTTAATGATGGATCATTAAGCATGGGACATGCAAGGTGTCTAGTTGGCCTTGATAATGCAGAAGAAATTGCTAAAAAAATAATCGCGAATGATTTAAGTGTGAGAAAAACGGAAGAGCTAGTTTCTGCTGATAAAAATATCCACGATCCTAGAAAACCTAAAAAATTAAAAAGGTCAGAACCAAAATATCAAGAACAAGATGAAGATCTAATAATGCTTAGTGACTCACTAAGTGAGAAATTTGGTGTAAAAGTTATTGTTGAAAATTCTAATAATGGCGGTAGAATATCGATTTACTATAGCAATCTTGAAGAGTTAGACTCTATTTTAACAAAATTTGATTAGTAAGAAATATGGAAATATTTTTAGACAGCGTAGATTTTAACGAAATTACTAAATACCAATCATATGGAATTATTGATGGTGTTACAACCAATCCATCATTAATGGCATCAGCAAATGTTGATTTTCATGAAGTTGCAAGTAAAATTTGTTCTTTAGTTGATGGTGATGTAAGTATTGAAGTGCCTTCAAATGATTATGAGAATATGGTCAAGGAAGGAGAAAAAATACTAAAAATTGCTGAAAATATAGTTATAAAGCTTCCAGTCACGTGGGATGGAATAAAAGCTTGTAAATATTTCACAGATAGGGACCATAAAACTAATATGACTTTATGCTTTTCAGCAAACCAAGCACTGCTTGCTGCAAAAGCTGGTGCTACCTATATTTCACCATTCATAGGCAGATTAGATGATATAGGATCTGATGGCATGCAACTAATCGCTGATATTCGTGATATTTATGATAATTATGAATTTGAAACTAAAATACTGGCTGCATCAATAAGAACAGCTGAGCACGTATCAGAATCTGCCATTTGCGGCGCAGATGTTGCAACAATACCAGGCAAGCTATTATCACAATTAATTAATCACGATTTAACTGATAAGGGACTGGCAAAATTTAATGCAGACTGGGCAAAGTCTGGAATGAAAATTTAATTATATTTTTTAAGCTAATAATAAAAGAAGGAATTCATCAATGTCATATCAATATGTGTATGTAATGAAAGGCTTGACTAAGTCTATAAATGGAAAGGAAATTCTAAAAGAAACTTGGCTATCATTTTTGCCAGGTGCAAAGATAGGAATTATTGGCCATAACGGAGCAGGTAAATCTACCATAATGAAGATTATGGCCGGACTTGATAAAGAATATGAAGGTGAAGCATTTGTTGCAGATGGAGTAAAAATTGGTTATCTACCTCAAGAACCACAACTTGATCCAAATAAAAACGTATTTGAAAATATCATGGATGGTTTGGCTGAGAAAAAAGCTCTTATCGATGAGTTTAATGAGGTAAGTGCGAAATTTGCTGAAGAAATGACTGATGATGAGATGAATGATTTGCTTGCAAAACAGGCTGATCTTCAGGAAAAAATTGATGCTTGTGATGGTTGGAGCATCGAGCGCGAAATTGAAATTGCCATGAACGCTCTCCGTTGCCCTCCTAAAGACACTGATGTTACTAAAATTTCTGGTGGTGAAAAGAGAAGGGTGGCTTTGTGTAAATTATTGCTCGAAAAGCCAGATATGATCCTTCTTGATGAGCCTACAAACCACTTAGATGCGGAATCTGTTTCTTGGCTTGAAAACTATTTAAAAGACTATAAGGGAACAGTTGTAGCAATTACTCACGACAGATATTTCCTAGATAATGTAGCTGAATGGATCTTAGAAATAGATCATGGTAGATGCGTTCCGTGGCACTCAAATTATTCTTCCTGGCTTGAGCAGAAACAAAAGAAATTAGCTGATGAAGAAAAAGAAGAAAGTGATCGTCAGAAACAATTGAAACACGAGCTTGAATGGATACAGCAATCTCCTAAAGCACGTCAATCAAAGAGTAAAGCCAGAATCAACGCATATCAGGAATTACTAAACAAAAAACGTGATGTAGGCAATGGAGTTGCACAAATTATTGTACCAAATGGCCCAAGACTTGGTGATTTAGTAATTGAAGTTGATAAACTATCCAAAAAATTTACTGATAGAGATTTGCTAAAAGATTTTAGCTTTAGAGTACCGCCAGGTGCAATTGTAGGAATAGTTGGCCCAAATGGTGCAGGTAAATCAACATTATTTAACATGATTACTGGTAAAGTTGAACCTGATTCTGGATCTGTAAATATTGGTGACACAGTAAAACTTGGATATGTTGATCAATCACGTGATCATCTCGATGATGGTAAAACTGTCTGGGAAGAAATTTCTGAAGGTTTGGAAGTGCTAGAGCTGGGTGACACATCGGTAAAAAGCCGAGCATATTGTTCTGCATTTAATTTTAAAGGTCCTCAGCAACAAAAGAAAGTAGGGCAATTATCAGGAGGTGAGAGAAACCGTGTACATCTTGCAAAGCTGCTAAAGGAAGGCGCAAATGTAATTTTGCTTGATGAACCATCAAATGACCTGGATGTCGACACGCTCAGAGCTCTTGAAGATGCAATTTTAGACTTTGCTGGATGTGTATTCGTAATTAGTCACGATAGATGGTTCCTTGACCGCATAGCTACTCACATCATTGCATATGATCAAGACGGAAGTGCAACTTGGTTTGAGGGTAATTATGAAGATTATAATAACTATATGATTAATGTAGTTGGCGAAGATACGAAAAACCCTAAATATAGACATAAAAAATTAGCCTAGAACATAGTAGGAATCTTACAAATAAGGTGACATTTATATATAGTGAGTTTGTAAATTTTTATAAAAAGAATAGAAGCTAATAATATATTTTGAACTACAAAAAATATTATACTAGCCTGTATATAAAAAACTATTATATCAATAATTGTCATTTAGTAAGATGAGCATTCAAATTGAAAATAAAGTACCTTTTTCTGACTCCAAACTCTGGGATTGGCAGCGTGGTTATTACAGTGTTAAAGGAATTGAAGCTTGGTCCAGTAATGATGTGCCTTTTGAGGTCACAAGCAATCCATATATAGCGAGTTCTTATGCAAACATTATTGTTCGGTTTATTCAAGACTACTCTAGGCAGAATACCGAAACAGCTCAAGAACCTTTTTATATATTGGAATTAGGCGCAGGAACAGGACAATTTAGTTATTATTTCCTTAAAGCTTTAATTAGTTTACTTAGTGAATTAGATATGAAGCAAGTAAACATCCGCTACGTAATGTCGGATATATCTAAAAAGAACATCAATTTTTGGAAAGATAATAACGCATTTAATACGTTTCTTCGGAAAGATATTTTATATTTTGCCGAACTTGATCTTGAAAGCGATTTTAATGAAATAATTTTACAAGAAAGTGATTTTATTCTCTCTAAAGAACATAGTTTAAAAAATCCATTAACTATCATTGCAAATTATGTTTTTAGTGCACTACGTAATGACATCTTCTCTGTTCAAAACAATACACTACATGAATCTTTAATTTCTCTAACTAGTAAGGAAAATAATATAGATAATGAATATCCTAAAGATTTGAAGAAAATTCATATTGAATATGAAGATAAAGAAATAGATGGTGAATATTATAATGATGCTAATTTTAACGCTATTTTAGAACTATACCGAACCAAATTAGATAATTCACACTTCCTATTTCCAATTGCATCTCTGAATGCTCTAAGAAAACTTAAATCTTTTGCATCTGATAAAATATTTGTTCTAGCGTCTGATAAGGCTCATACAATGATCGAAGAACATAAACATTTTGGCTTTCCCAACACAGCCATTCATGGCAACAGCTTTTCGATGATGGCTAATTTTGATGCATTAGGAAGAGCCTTTGAACATTGGTCTGGTAGCAAATTATTACAAACTTCTTACACCAGTATTACAACTGCAGCTTTTTTTAGTAACCTAAATTTTAGTAAACTACCTGAAACTAGATTTGAATTAGGGAATTATATTAAGAATTTTGGCCCTCGTGAATATTTTTCACTTAGCTTCCATATTTATAGTAAAGATCAAGAAGCCACTTTGGATACTTGTATTTCAACGTTAGAATTGTCAGATTGGAATCCTTATATTTACAATGTTCTTAATGAACAAATACTTAAACTTGTGAAAACTGCTAAATATTCAGAATTAGAATATTTAGCAGAGAATATCCATAAGGTAGCAGAGAATTTTTATTTCATTCCAAATACAAGTAATCTTTTTTTCAATATAGGTATATTTCTTCACGATATCGAAATGTTTGACAAAGCAATTCCATACTACATGAAATCGTTAAGTGTTTTTGGTGAGGAATATTATGCCCTTTATAATCTTGGTATCTGTTTTTATAAAACCGATGACTACAGAGAATCACTAAATTATTTTAATAAAGCCTTAGAATACGACCAAGAGGAAAGTTTAACCGACTGGATTAAAATCGTAGAGGAGAAACTCGCACTGTTAAAAACAGAGATTCAGTTACTTGAAGAGCATGCATAGAAAATATGCATTTATTAGTTTTATTATTCAATTTATGCACTCAGAGTTTACCTTGAGTTTTGCCTATAAATCTTATATCCTGGAATGGGATTACGGTAAAAATTCCTAAGCTCTAAATAACACAAAATTTAGTATGTCTCTTTTCGAAATATTAGTTATATTGGTTGTGTCTCTTCTAGTTGTAAAGCCAGAAGATATACCACAAATAATATCAAAACTGAAAGAGCTACGCGCCTTCATCACCAACACTAAAAAAGAAATATTTTCCCATTTTGATCCAGATACAAACTCAAAAAATAACAAAAATTCATCTAAAAATTTAGAAAATCAAATGGAGCAAATGAATTTTTATCTTGAGAAAATTGGTGATCTTGATTCTGAATATAAAGGTGAATATTCACTTGAATCTGTTAAAGAGCATTATCGCAAACTGATGAATAAAAAAATCAGCACTGAATTAAAGAAGAAAAATCAAAATTAATTTCTTAAAAACTTTTAATTAAGCTATTGCAATTATAAAGAATTTGTAATAACTAATAATATTACTTTTAGTTTTAAAAAATCTATAAGAAATAAATCAATACAAATAAATTTGGGAGAAATATTATGAAAAGATCTGATATAGATCAAACATCAGGTGATGAAAGAGATGTAGAACATGTACTACAAGCATTAACTACCGCATCAGGAGTTGAAAGCGATGGAGAAGTTCAAGTTCTAGAAGTTAATCAAGATACTGGAATTATTAGATTCATAACTAATAATATGGTTGTAAGAACCCTAGCGACTGCACTAAATTTTTCTGGAGATCTAGTCAGAGCTATATATAGGGTCCATTTAAACAAAGGTACACAAAGTACCACGGGAAATTTCTGGAGCCGTGGAATGGTTTCATTTTGCAGTAATTTTATACCTCCCATTTATCAAAAGCTTCAGGAATCGATTTCCAGGAGCAAAATTCCCATAGAATCTATAAAATTGGAATCTGATATATATCAAAATCATAGTATTTTTATGAAAAAACATTGGCAATAATTTTAATTTAATTAAAATAGACTAATTACTTTTTAATTAAAAAGGTTTCTACAAGTTTATGAAAACTCAATATGATGACACTCTATCGATCGAACAATTCAAGTTTTTTTCTCCCTCTGACAGTGATATAATAAGCGTAATTATTGAAGGAACAATTTCTGTTGAGAAAATTGGAAAACTCCAAAATTATTTTGATGGTAAGAAAGTTGCAGCTATAATATTTCAGAATCTTATTATAGAAGAAGATTTGGTTGGCAATAAAGCGGAAGAAAAAGCACTTGCTCAGTCATTAATTACATTAATTCAAGAAAATTCCAATTCCTTGCGTGGTTTAGTAATCAACAACATTAATCTTGATAATGATGATCTATACGCATTGCTTCAAAATCTAAACTTACAGAATCTTACTATAAGCGGTCATGACTTTGATACGAAAAATGCTAATCTTCTAATATCACTAGTGGCAAATAATAAATTAAACAACAGCTTAGCTCTAAACTGCTCAACTCTTTCAGAAGGCAAATATTTAGAATTACTAGAAAAAATTGCAACCTCATCTATAAAAGATCTAGATATATCTGCGCTAAAGCTAAATTATGAGAATGAAAATGGAGATTTAGAGCGTATTGTATACGACTCACCAGAAGAAGAGGAGCAAATACTTTCAGATAGGCACTCAGCAACTTATGAAGCTCTAAAAGGAAGTAATATCCTAAAACTCACGCTAATTAAGGATTGGGGCATGGACAATCCCTTAAACTTTGCTAACTTAATAGAATTCCTCAATAATCATTCTTTAATTCAATTAGAAATATTTGGTATTGGGAATGGTTCTGATCATGAGTTATTTCCTAATCTCCAGGAAGCTATATACAACAGCAATACTCTTGTTACTTCTGGTTCCATTGACATGTCATCATATAATGATTTCTCTTCCAGACAGAGTGATTTAAGAGAACTAGGAAACTTCGTATATAATTTAAAACATAGCCTAGACCTGGGATATAGTAATACTATATTTGATTATGTAAATAGTTTTGAGAATTTTCATAATCTATTAAATCTAATGACAGTATTTAATAAAAACATGGTAGAACTCTATGACGGGCGTCATGATTTTGATACATCTTCATTTGACAAGCTATCACAATTCGCAATTAAAAATGCCTTGTATTTGAATAATATTTGTACGGCTGGTAACCAGCATTTTTCAACTAAAACAGAAGTACTGCGGGATTCTTCCTTCTTAATCATGTTACCATGTGAAATTAGAGAATATATATTTAAACTAGCTGCTGGTAACGGGCATTATTTTACGAATCACTCTCCTCAAATTGAGGAAGTATTAGACGGTATCGAAGTTACTGGTGACACTGTAACTGATATAATCGATTAAACTATCAGAGCATTTACCGCGAGAGGATGTAGTTAACATCACCATAAAGGTACACGAAGTATCACGAGGATTTATGAGTAAAGAGTATCTCTGATCCGCATAATGGTTTGTCTGCTAACATTGAATTGCCTTGCAATGGCAGCAATTGCTTTTCCTTCTTGGATTTGCTGTATGGTTTGTTTTCTTTGTGATTTCGACAGAGTATTTGGACGACCAAGAGTTTTCCCATTTGATTTAGCTCTATCTAACCCAGATTGTGTACGTTCGATCAATAAATCGCGTTCAAACTGAGCAACGGTATTGATTACTCCCATGGTCATTTTTCCAGCTGAGCTTGTGAGATCAACGCCTCCAAGTGCTAGGCAATGAACTCTGATTCCCATTGTCTCTAATTTGGTCACAGTGGTGCTTACATCGATAGCATCACGTCCTAATCTATCCATCTTTGTGACTATTAGCACATCTCCTGTTTCCATTTTATCTAATAGAAGTGCAAATCCTTTGCGCCTAGCTATTGGCATGGACCCAGATATTGTTTCAGTAATTATTCGATGTGGCTGAATAGCAAATCCAGCTGATTCGATTTCTCTAATCTGATTTTCAGTTTCTTGCTGCATTTTGGAAACACGAACATAAGCAAAGGTACGGGACATAATTTTTATAAAATGCATTAAAAAGGCTGTACTAAATATAAAGCCTGTTCTAAAGTAAGTCAATATAATTTATGGACACTAGAATGTAGTATGTCCAAAACCGGTCGTTTTTGGACAGTTATAATCTAATTATTTTTACGAGGGAGTATAATCATGCCAAGAATGCAAATATTGACTACACAAGAGCAGTATCATTTTAATAAACCACCATTATTTGATCATATACAACGTAAACAGTTTTTTGACTTTTCGAAGAAATTATTGGATATAGTGTATAGCCTAAAAAATCCAATCAGTCAGGTAGGTTTTTTATTATTGTGCGGGTATTTTAGAGCAGCAAAAAGATTCTTCCTACCTCAAGATTTTCATGAACGAGATATTGCTGCCGTAGCAAAGGTACTCAACTATTCTGATTTGGAGTTTATTGCAAGTGATTACAAAAAAGCAAGTCGGTTACGGCATCAACAAATCATATCAGCACATTATGGGTTTCAAGTTTTTAATAAAAATACTCAGGAGGTAATTAAGAGTGAGATCGATTCGATGGCATCATACTATTTGAAGCCAAGGTTAATCTTTGATAGGTGTAGCGATATCTTGATTCAAAAACGTATCATTTTGCCCGATTCAGGAAGTATATGCAAATTGATACGCCAATCACTACAATCTCATAAAAAAACATTAATGTTACGTATGAACAAGAAGCTAACTCCTGATATATCCGTATTGTTAGATTCTTTATTTACCCAAGATCACGAAGGTCAAAGCTACCGATTGACATTATTAAAAAAATTATCACAATCTACAAAACCAACCAAAGTTCGAGAATGTGTAAAAGATTTTCATGTAATCTCAGAGTTATACAAAAAATTATCAGACACCTTGGACATTCTTGAATTAGACTCAGTTGGAATTCGCTATTATGCTGGGAGTGTAATGAGATCACAAATATTCCAGATGCAGCGACGTTCAGCTGCAGATCGTTATATTCATGCTTCTGCATTTGTTGTGCATCAATATTACCGTATGCAGGATAATTTAGTTAATATTTTTCTGAATGTTATAACCGCATTCCAAACTACGATTACTAATGAATGTAAGGACAAAGCCTTAGAGCAACAAGGGATACAACAGAATCAATTTCAAACACTAATGCAAAATTTGGAAACTGGTGTATTAAGTGTAATGCAGGAAGTCCGTATTATTGCAAATGATAATACTGTTTTAGATAGCGAGAAAATATGCCGCATCAAAAAAGCGCTAAATCGTGAGAAGCCACTTCACATTAACAATATCCGCAAGGAATTTGTAGATTTAGCTACTGATTCAGTTTTATATGATCTACAAGAAAGCAAATCATTGCGTTTGCAAAATCGTTTAAGTTCAGTATTGAAAGCTTTAAATCTTCAAGCTGAACAACAAACATCATCTTTGATAGAAGCGGTTGAGCATTTTCGTATCAAAGATGGTCACATTACCGAGCAAGCTCCAGTAGGATTTCTGGATGAACCAGAGCGTAAAGCACTCTATAGAGAAGATGGAACATTCCGTATCTCGTTGTATAAAGTTTTTCTGTTTAAACATGTGGCATCTGCAATCAAATCTGGCAAACTAAACCTAGCTCACTCCTATAAATATCGTCCATTGGATGAATATATGATCAGTGTGGAGCGATGGAAAGAAGAAAAGAATCAACTTTTAGAGCGTGCTGGGTTACTCAATTTACTTGATTCTAAAGCTGTATTAAAGCAACTCGATCAGTCGCTTTATAAGCAATATCAATCCACCAATGCTAGAGCTATAGAAAATGAGCATCTAAGCTTTAAAGCGGATGGGTCATTCTTTGTAAAAACTCCTCCACTTGATCCTCAGGAAACTGATCCATTACAAGCCTGGTTCCCCAAACGTCACTATATATCACTGGCTGAAATATTGGAAACGGTGCATCATCATTCCGATATGTTATCGGCTTTTGAACATTGGCAACAGACTCACGCCTCACAATTTACCTCACGTCCAGCCTTATTGGCTTCTACTATCGGTCTTGGCTGTGGAATAGGAGTGCGTAAAATGGCGAGAATATCTTCCCATGTTAGTGAGAATGAGCTAGATCACAGTGTTAATTGGCGTTTTTCGTTGGAAAATATTCGTGAAGCAAATGACAAGGTATTGATGCTGATGGATAAAATGGAATTACCTAATATCTACCGTAACAACGAAGATAAGCTGCATACCGCCAGTGATGGACAGAAATTTGAAGTGCGTACTGAATCTCTATTAGCCAGCCGTTCATTTAAATATTTTGGACAAGGAAAAGGAGTAAGTGCTTACTCTTTTATTGATGAACGTCATTTTCTATGGCACTCTACTATGATTAGCGCATCTGACCGTGAGAGCACCTATGTGATTGATGGCCTTATGCGTAATGATGTTGTCAAAAGCGATATTCATTCAACAGATACGCATGGTTATAGTGAAGCTATTTTTGGCCTAACCCATATGCTCGGATTTTCTTTTGCTCCGCGACTAAAGGGCTTGAAAAATAAAAAACTTTATATATTCAGGCATCACAGTAAAGAGAAAAGAAAAGGCTGGAAAATTACACCAGATCACTATGTTAATGAAAAACTTCTACACCAAAACTGGGATGATTTACTGCGTTTAGTTGCAACTATTAAGCTAAAGGAGAATACAGCTTCAGATATATTTCAACGACTTAATTCTTATTCAAAGCAACACGCTCTATATCAGACCATCAAAGCCTTTGGTCAGATTATAAAATCCTTGTTTATTTTACGTTATCTAGATGAAGTGGAATTACGGCAGGCAATAGAAAAACAACTAAACAAGATAGAATTAGCAAATCGTTTCACTCGTGCTGTAGCTGTTGGAAGTCCCCGTGAGTTTGTGCAAGCTGAAAAAGAGGATCAAGAAATTGCTGAAACATGCAATCGATTAATCAAAAATTGTATTATTTGTTGGAACTATCTTTACCTTACCCATAAACTAAAATATATGAGTGATGGTAATAAAAAAGAACAGTTGCGGAGTGTTATTTCTAGGCATTCTATCATGAGTTGGGCGCATATCAACATGCTTGGTGAATACGACTTCTCTGAAGAAAAGCGCAAGGATTCTATAGGAATTTTATCCCCGAAAATCGCTGCGTGAAGCTATTGATAAATGGGAGGTATAAAATTACTGCAAAATGAAACCATTCCACGGCTCCAGAAATTTCCCGTGGTACTTCGTGTACCTTTGTTTAGATGGACCCTCAGTGTAAAAAACCTACGCATCATCACCTATCAATTCTATCTCTTGATTATTTGAATCTACTTTATCATCATCATTATACTCACTAAAAAGATCATAAACGCTAACATCAACATTAAGTTCATCAGAAAATAATTCAAATTCTTGCCAAACTTTCCTTGAATCCTCAGCTAATTTACCTATAAGGCTAGCATTAGTTTCCTTTTCTTGATTTTCAGCTTCATCATACCAATAAACCGTATTATTATTTTTAGAAAAATCCTGAATCGCAGATATAAGATCTTTAAGCTCCTTAATATCATTTTTTTGTTCTTCTGAATTTTCAGCTAATCCACAAAATTTAGCATACACGTCACAATATGAAATATGCAGGCTCTTACCAGATACTCCAACCTTAAGAATTTTGATCATATCGGCGACTTTTAAATCATTGCTGTCCTTCAGATAAAAATCAGTTTCCTTAGTGTTTGTATTTATAATTTTGACTATCTCTTCAACTTGTATATCCTTTTTAATTTTCATTACCTTAACCTTAAAATTAATTTAACATTTTACAACATATATTTGCAAGGTGCGTAAACTAACATTAACGATTATTCAAGTCAACAAATACTTAAGTATGAAAAATATTGGAATTAAACAATCTTACAGACTCTATCGAAATCCCATCTAGGTAGCCTTGAATGCTCATTTACACCATCCGCATAGCCTAGATTACATATAAAATTGATTTTGAAACTAGTACCTGCGAAAAATTCTTTTTCAATTGCTTCATTGTTAAACCCAGACATTGGACCGCAATCCAATCCAGCTCCTCTTGCAGCGAGCATAAAATAAGCTGCTTGTAGAGTGGAGTTTCTAACAGCAGTATCAAGCGCAACTTCATCAGAGGATGCAAAAAACTTAATCAAATCAGGAGCAACAGGATTTATCACCTCCATATCTTCATAAAACTTCTCATCATACGCAAAAAGCGCCGTTACTGGCGCTGATTTAGTCTTCTCGATATTACCTTCCATAAGGCATTTATAAAGCTTACTTTTTTCTGCCTCGCTTTGAACAAAAACAATCCTAAGCGGGCAAGAGTTACCAGATGTCGGACCTAATTTAGCTAGATCATGAATTTTCATCAATAAATTCTTATCGATAGGGTCACTTAAAAATTTGCTACAAGTTCTATCATGAAAAATTTCATCAATATTACGCATATAAATTACCTCTTTTATTTATCTAAATTTAAATCAAGAAGATTTAAATTACCAATTAATATACCTTTATCAGAAAAAGTAATTTCAAATTTTACATCATCATCATTTGAAGCCACTTTGTTTAAAGAACCCATTGTTGATCTTGCTATTACTTTTTTAATATAAGATCTAGAAATAATAAAATCTTCAGGAACCACAAAGTCTACAACATCTCTGTATTGCATCATGGAGATCTTTACCTTGCCATCAGGTAGACTGCTACGGGCTAATTTAAGCGAACCTACAACATCTAAATAGGCATTATCAAACCTAAATAGAAACTTATTAATGCTAAATTTATGATCAAAATTCTCTAAAGATTCATACTCAAAATCACTATTATTTCTTACAACATAATCAAAATCTAATAGTAGATGAGCCTTATTTATTTTCATGTGACTTGTGTCAGACCTATAATCACTAGAAACTTTAACTCTATATCTGTCAATATCATCCGCATAATCTTGCAATAATTTTATACTCGAATTGCTGACATAAAAAATCTCTTCATTTTCATGAATTGCTTTCATATCTGGAAGCCTAAGATCAATAGTTTTAATATATTTTGCAGTCCATTTCTTGTCGCCAGGAATTTTGTACAATGAATCTACAAAATTCACTTCCGCACTTACTTCTTCCTCACTTAACAATGAGTAATTGTACAAAGATTCAGATCTATTGAAACTATATTCAATTGCTCCAGGTAAACTAACACTGACTGATTTTAAATCATAATCGAAACAAAACTCTGCTTTTTCCGCTGATATTTCTCTAGCAGCCGACTGGCTAATTAGAGCAATCCTAGGCTCTTTTATCGAAATATTCCAACTAAATGGAAAGCCGCCAATGCTAGAATCTTTATAGGAAAAATCGACATTACTATTCTCCATTGCTGTCAATGACTCTAGCAACTTACTTTTTATATAGTAGGCCCCTGATAACCAAACTACAATAGCTAGAGTAATAATACAAAAAAGAATCTTTCGAATCACAGCAAATTATAAATTAATATTTCTTGTTGCTGATGGTAACTTAATTCTCATACCATCAAGTTCTTTTGTCAAAATAATTTGACACCCTAACCTCGAAGTATGAGTAAGCCCGAATGCCAAGTCAAGCATATCTTCTTCAGCTTCTTCTGGTTCGTCTAACATGTTGTATATTTTATCCTCTAATACCACGTGACAAGTAGCACAAGCAAGAGAACCTTCACAAGCACCTTCAAGATCTATGTCGTTATTATGTGCCACTTCTAAAATAGAAAGACCAACAAGAGCTTCTATTTCACGTTCTTGATCTCCTTCAATAAAGATCACTTTAATTTTTTCTGCTGCCATTTTAATACTTACTTATTTATCAAATTTAATTTCGTCAACATGACGGTTCTTTAAGAACAGATCAACCCCTTTATCCAAGTGCTTTTGAATAAAATTAGCTGCAAGCTGATTAAGATTATCTGTTTTTAAGAGAATTATATCACGATTATCAGAATTTATTGCTTTTTGTAAAGAGTTTATTGCTTTCTTCATTTCATCGTGTTCTAAGTCGCTCAATATCTCTGGCGTTTCTTCTAAAGCAGATTCAATCCCTTGAATTAAGCTTTTCCCTTCCTCCTGAGATTCAACCAGTAATCTAGTTTCATGATCAGTAGCTGCATTTTTATAAGCTACTTCCAGTATATCATTTATGCTTTTTTCATCCAAACCATGACTTGGCTTTATTTCTATATTCTGAGTTTTACCAGTATCCGCATCAACTGCGTTAATTGATAATATACCATCAGCATCCATTGCAAATGTTAAATTAATTCTTGCTTTTCCAGCTTTTGACTGCCTAATACCTGTCAATTCAAAATGAGCTAAAGAGCGACAATCTTTTACCATCTCACGCTCACCCTGTACAACGTGAAACTTCATCCCATTCTGATTATCAGTATGAGTTGTATATTCCTTAGTAACTGAATATGGGATTGGAGTATTACGCATTATAATCTTTTCAGCAATACCTCCATATAGTTCTAAACCAACAGATAATGGCACAACATCAATTAATAAAGAGTTAGATTTTGCTGTAAGGTTTTCTGCTTGCATTGCCGCACCAAGGGCAACTATTCTATCTGGATCTATATCATTATAAATACGCACTCCAAATGCATCTTGCAGTTTATCTGATATTTGCGCTATTCTTGTTGATCCCCCTACTAAAATAACTCCATCAAGTTCAATATCTTCTGCATCACTTAAAACTTCTTCAGCAATCTTTATTGTCTTATTAATTATGGGAGATATAATCTCTTCATATTTTTCTTTGGAAATTGTAATTTCAGAACCTTCAATGGATATTGTAATTTCGCTTTTTAAAGAAAAATCTTCTTTAATTTTTTTAGCCGACTGAATCAATTCTGCAGACATTTCTTTCGCAAACTCTAAGCTAATATATTCAGCAATAACATAGTCAATATCATCACCTCCAAGCATATTATCACCACCAGTTGCAACAACTTGCAGTACTCCCTCATGCATATTTAAAATTGAAACATCAAAAGTGCCACCTCCAAGATCATATACTAAATATGAACCTTTAGTTGACTTGCTCAAGCCATATGCATATGCAGCGGCAGTTGGTTCTGAGATAAGCCTAATTACCTCAAGACCAGCAAGTTTTGCTGCTAAAAGAACCTGCCCCCTTGCTTCATCATCGAAGTAAGCAGGCACTGATACAACAGCTTTCTCAAGCTCTGCTCCAAGCTCTATTTGAGCTTGAGTTTTTAAATATTTAAATATTTCCGAAGCAATTTCAGCTAGTACCTTACCGGCTCCTAAGAGTTCAATTTTTGGAATATTATTATCATCATAAATTACTGAGCTTAAATTCAACAAATTCGGATTAGAATTAATTTCAGAATATGATTTTGCTAATAATCTCTTAATTGATCTGACTTTATCACTACAATTATTCGCCTCTTTTCCAACTATAACCTCACCTGAATCAAAGCTAATTATTGATGGTACAAGCTCCGCGCCGTTCTCCATCTTAATTATTTTGGCTTTATAGTCTTGCGAAATCGCAATCAATGAATTTGTAGTCCCAAAATCAATACCAACAACTAATTCATCTCCTTCATCCGCCTCACCTGGTTCAGAGATTCCTACTATCTGCATTTTTTACTTTTAATTTTATATTCTTGACTAAATTAGTAAGATACTTCAGCCTGACTGTAAGATCAAGTGCTTTTGCAAGATTATTTTCATTAAAATAACCTTCTAATTCTTGAACCATCTTATCCTTCTCTTGCAATTTGATTTGCTCCATTTGCTTCAATTCGTCAAGATCTTCTGCATCATCAACCATCTCATGCATTTCCATAATTTCTTCAAGCTCGTTAGCACTAATCGCATCTCGTAATGTTTTATCATCAAACTTTGAACCAGCTAGTTTAAGCATATATTCAGCACGAAAATAATCATCCTTCAAAACTTTTTCTGCTTCATTTAACTTCATTGATTGCTCTAAAAAGATACGCCTCTCTTCTTCACTAGTAGCTCGATCTGGATGAAACTTAATCTGCATTGATAAATATTTAGATTTAAGCTCGGCTTTATCAATATTGTATTTTTTCTGTAAATCTAATAATTGGAAATAATCTTCTAACATCCCTATTTTACCTATCGTTTGCTAAAGTAGTAATAATACCTCTTAAAGTTTGCACCTCTTGTTTTGAAAGACGCTCGATTCGATTAAATAAATTACGAATTTTTAGGCTCATATGCTCCTTCTTATCTTTTGTCCTAAAAAAAGATTTCTTGTCTAATACATTAAACAGATGATCGTAAAAATAATCTAAATCACTATGCGAAGCAAGATCGGGAAAATTATTTAAATCATCACGCCGCTGATTTGTTTTTTGAAATATTTCATAACAAATAACGGCAACTGCGTGGGCAATATTCAGCGAGCTAAAATTTACATCTGTATCGATTGTAACGACTTTATTTGCATAAGAAATTTCTTGGTTACTCAAACCGGAACTTTCTCTGCCAAACATAATACCTAAACGCTTGTAACCGGACATATCATTATCCAAATCACGTGATAAAACATAATTAACATTCATATCTCTCGGTACGGCGCTTGCAGCATAAACGTATTCCAAATCTTCTATAGATTCTCGTACTGAATCATATATTTTTGCATTTTCTATTATCTCAATTGCACCTACCGACATACTTTTGGCTTTTTCATTAGGCCATCCGTCTCTTGGATTTACAATACGCAAATCAGCAATTGCAAAATTTTTCATAGCTCTAGCGGTAGCCCCAATATTCTCTCCCATCTGAGGTTCAACTAAGATTATTGAAATATTTCTTATAGGGAAAGTCTCACTGCTCATATGTCACCAAAAACTCTATTAATTTGAATTTAATTGCTAGGCCCCAAGGTCAAAACTTATATTCATATGATATTCAACTAGCTACGACTATAGACCCAACTACTATACATCATCCTGAAACAGAACTTCACCAGAAGCTACATTACAATATTGTCCACCAGCTAACTGAAGTCGCATAGAACCATCAAAATCAATTTCTTTAAATACTCCAGATATTCTTCTCAACCCATCATCAACTATTATAACTTTATTTAAATTATATGCACGACGCATCCAGTCTTTTCGGGTCTTTATAAAATTATTATCTAATTTCCATTGTGTATATAGCTTTTCAAATTTAGCCATCAATATATTTAAAAAATCATTTGGATTTTCAAAGTCAAAACCTAGGTCCTTCATACATATTACTTGCCTATTAATATCCGGAGCTTTATCTATATTTACCCCAATACCTATAATCACATAGTTTTTATCTTGCAGCGAAACAGATTCAAGAAGTATCCCTGCTAATTTTTTATTATCAACTAATACATCATTCGGCCATTTTAGTTTAATATCAAGCTTTATATCTTTCTCCTTAGCAAAGTGATTAATTGCTTCAAAAACTGCATTAGCAACTAAAAATGGTAGTTGAGAATTTTTTTTAAGATCAAATTCTGTTTGCAGCAAAATACTTGCATGCAAATTACCTTCAAGAGACTCCCATTGCCTTCCCTTTGTTCCTCTACCACCTGTTTGGATTTTTGATAAAATGACAAAATCACCTATAGCTCCTGAATTTGCCATTCTTAAAGCTTCAGAATTCGTACTGTCAATTTCATCAAATGCAAATAAACTATACTTCTGTAGCCAATCTAGCTTCATAATTAACTATAAAATATTTTTGTGAGCAAAGACAAAGAAAAGCATTATGAAAGCCACGTTAATTACTGTGACCATTAGCAAACCACGGTTTGTTGCTATAGCCTGTATTTCTTCTTTAGCTTCCATAAAGTACATATATTTTATAACTTTCAAATAATAAAAAGCTGCAACAACACTTGTCAGAACACCAAGAAGAGCCAACACTATCTCACCCTGCAATACTGCATTGTAAAATACAAGATATTTACCAAAAAACCCTGCAAGCGGAGGCAGCCCAATCATCGAGAACATTATAATTGATATTGCACCTGCTAAGGACTTTCTTTGATTAGCAATTCCTTTTAAATCTTCAAATGTAGCAACATCACTTTTCTCACCAAATAATGCAACTAGACATGCAAAAAAGCCCATTGCACCTACAGCATATATTAGCATATAAATAAATGCTGCATAGTTACCAACAGGTGAATGAAGACAAATTGCAACTAGTACATAACCCATATTAAGTATAGTACTATATGCCATCAAACGTTTTAGGGAAACCTGCATAATTGCTCCAAGAGCTCCCGCGATCATTGATAATATTGCGACTATTTTTATAATTTCGACTGAAATGTAAATATAATCGCCAATCACAGCATCAACTATATTTATTAGCACCACTAACATGCCTATTTTCTGCGCTGCAGAAAAGTATGTCACTGCTGAAATTGGAGCACCTTCATATACATCAGGAGTCCAAATATGCAGTGGTGCAGCAGATAGTTTGAATAAAATTCCCGTTAGTAGTAAAACAGCACCAACTATTAGGCCTATATTTAAATCACCATTTAATGCCATTCTAATATCAGCAAATTTCATACTTCCACTAAATCCATAGAGAAACGAAATACCAAGAAGCATTAAGCCACTAACAAGAGCACCAAGTACAAAATATTTAAGTCCAGCTTCTGATGATTTAGACTCCTTAGAATTAAAGGCCGCTAAAGCATAGCCAGCCAAAGCTTGAAGCTCTAGACCGCAAAATAATAATATGAGATCTCTTGCAGAAATTGATATAAACACACCAACAGTCGAAAGCAAAACCAATGTAACAAATTCCATTCTTAAATTTGATTTAGCAATCTTTGTTAAATCATGATAAACAACCAAACTCATTACAGTTAGTCCTAACACCAATGCTTTATACAAGAATATTCTTTCTGAAATAGCAAATGACTCTGAAAAACCAAATGTAAGACTCGGTGCATTAAATAGTAAATAATAAATAACCCCAAGAGATAAAACAGCTGTTGCTGAAGCGACCAATCTAGAATTCCCTTTATAATAAACACCAACAATCTGCATAGTCATCGCAAGACCTGCAAGTAGAATCTCTGGTATTATCATTGTAATTTGATTCAACATATTTATTTTCCAACTCTATAATGCATCATAAATTCCAGCTAAATTCTCTACCGGAATATCTATTGAACGAAAAATCCCCACTGGCATTATACCAATATAAATCACTAAAATTATAAGAGGGACAAGCGCAGCAACTTCATATTTTTTCAAATCTTTAAAGCTCAAAATTGAACTATCAGTCACTTCTCCAAACATCACGCATTTATATAGTTTTAACATATAAACCGCACCTAGAATCACACCAAATGCACATATTATTCCAACAGCAGGGTTTGCATCAAAAGCACCAACTATGCTTAAAAATTCACCAACAAAACCACTTAAACCAGGTAGGCCAACTGAAGCCAACATTGCAATCATAAAAAATGTAGCAAGCATTGGCATACTAGAGGCAACACCACCATAACGACTGATTTCTTTTGTATGATGACGTTCATAAAGCATACCAACAATCAAAAATAATGCTGATGATATTAGCCCATGACTAATCATTTGAAATACTGCACCACCAATACCAGATATTGTTAGACTAAATATTCCAGCGGTTACATATCCCATATGCGCAACAGATGAATATGCTATCATCTTTTTCATATCTTTTTGTGCAAGAGCAACCAATGAAGCATAGATAACAGCAAATCCACTAATCCACATTACATAAACTGCGAAATATTCTGATGCTCCAGGTAGCATAGGCAAAGAAACACGTAAGAAAGCATATCCTCCTAATTTCAACAATATCCCCGCTAACATAACTGACCCAGCGGTTGGAGCCTGCACGTGAGCATCCGGTAGCCATGTATGAAATGGAACCATTGGCACCTTAATCGCAAATGATATAAAGGTAGCAAGCCACAGATATTGCTGAACTTCAAGCGGCAATAATGGCATTTTTTCTGCAAGTTCAGTAAATTCAAATGTCCCTGTCTGACCATAAATATAAATTAATGCAATCAATAAGAATACTGAACCAAAGAATGTATATAAGAAGAATTTAACTGCGGCGTAAACTCTTTCTTCGCCGCCCCATATACCAATAATTAGATACATTGGGATTAATATAACTTCAAAAAATCCATAGAATAGTAGAAGATTTAATGCTGAAAACGCACCTATGCAAAATGACTCTAGAAGCAAAAAGCAAAGCAAATATTCTTTGATATTTTTCTTAATCGTAAATAAGCTAGCTACTATACATATCAAGGTTAAAAGCGCAGTTAAAACAACAAAGTAAACTGAAAGACCATCAACTCCTATATGAAAATCAAGACCTATAGATTTTATCCAACTATATTTCTCAACAAATTGATATGACTGTACGTCAGGATCAAATCTAATTAATAGATATATTGTCGCAATTAGTGTCAGCACTGATGAAAGAATTGCTACATACATAGCATAAATTTGTTTACGGCTTGATTTGCTATGGCTGATAAAAAACGTAATATACAACGCACTAAATAGCGGTAGTAAAATACTAATTGATAAGATTGGCAAATCTGACATCTATAATAACTCCTTACGCCCCAAATAAATATTTTGCAACAAATACTGTTATGCATACAACTATCGCAAAGATAATATAGAATGCATAATTAAATATATAACCAGTTTGGATTTGACACATACACCAGCTAAAGCCTCGCGTAGTTATGCTAAAACCATTTGGTCCGAACCGATCAATTATTTTGATATCAAACTTACGTGACCAATTACTTAAATGCTTAGTAGTTTTGACAAATATACGATCGAACACTTCGTCAAAAAAGAATTTATTCTTAAGTATGCAATATGTATACTTCATTTGGTTGGCAATTTTTTCTGACATATTGCTACTATAAACATAAATACCAAATAAAGCGCCAGATATACCAACAATCAAAGGTAATAGCTGGATTCCAAGACTCACATGATGTTCATGATCACCAATATTTAAGTTAAATATACTACCAGCAAAAAATCCATTTGGATTTGATATATTCAAAATGTAATGTCCAAACATACCAGAAAATAGAGTTCCTGCAGCTAAAACAAGCAATGGTACATTCATAATTTTTGGTGATTCATGCGCATGATCAAAAGCTTTCTTACTAAGCTTTGTCTTGCTGTGAAACGTCAGCATAATAATCTTAAGTGAATATGCTGCAGTCAAAATTGCTGCAATAATACCAAGAACAAAAGCAAGCGATCCGACTCCGCCTACAGCATATGCAGACTCAAGAACTAGATCTTTTGAATAAAATCCTGCAAACGGGAATATCCCAATGATTGCAAGCGATCCAATCCAAAAATTAGCATAAGTAATTGGTAGTTTTTTTCTCAAACCACCCATTTTAAATATATCTTGCTCATGACAAGCATGAATAACACTCCCTGCTGATAAGAATAAAAGAGCCTTAAAGAAACCATGTGTTACAAGATGGAATACTCCTGCATGATAAGCTGAAACGCCACACGCAAAGAACATATAGCCTAATTGCGAACATGTTGAATAAGCTATGATCTTCTTAATATCAGTTTGAGCAATAGCAACCAGCGCTGCAAATAAGCACGTCACACCACCAATAATAGTTATAAACTGTAAAACTGATGGGCTATATTCAAACATAAATGAACATCTAGCAACTAAAAATACACCAGCTGTCACCATAGTTGCTGCGTGGATTAAAGCAGAAACCGGAGTCGGTCCTTCCATCGCATCTGGAAGCCACACATGCATTCCTATCTGCGCGGATTTTCCATACAGCCCAAAAATAGCATTAAACAAATCACATCAAGCACAATAAAATTCATACCTAATATCTCTAAATCTGTTTGCGCTAAATTTTCTGCCAAAACGAAAACATGCTCAAAATCAAGACTTCCTGTATATAGCGCAATCATAACAATTCCAATTATAAACGCAAAGTCTCCTACTCTATTAACAACAAAAGCTTTAATTGCCGCATTATTTGCCGATGCTTTTTCATAGTAATAACCAATCAGCAAATAGGAACATAAACCAACACCTTCCCATCCAAAAAATAGCTGCAGAAAATTATCCGCAGAAATAAGTGCTAACATAAAAAACGTAAACAATGAAAGATAGGATAAAAATTTTGGTAAGTTCTTATCATCCGACATATAACCAAGTGAATAAATATGCACAACAGCAGATACCGAAGTCACAAGCAGTATCATAATAGAGGTTAGCTGATCCACATAGATTGCCCAACTTACATTGATGGAATTAATATTAATCCAGCTTGTTAATATTATATGTATTGCATCCTGCTCAATGCCTGCTTTATTAAAAACAAAAACCGCGCAAATAGCAGCAAACACTATTGCACTACTCGATATAATACTAGCTGTTTTATTTGAGAATTTTTTGCAAAAAATACCATTTACTGATCCAGATATTAAAGGCAGAAATACAATCAATTTTAACATTAATTCCATAGATCAACCTCGCATCTGGTTAATATCTTCAATCTCAATTGAACCACGATTTCTATAATATAGAACCAAAATCGCAAGGCCAATTGACACTTCGGCTGCCGCTATTGATAAAACAATAATACTAAATACCTGTCCTACTATATCCTGAAGGTGTACAGAGAAAGCAACAAAGTTAATATTCACAGCTAATAACATAAGCTCTACAGACATCAAAATGGTGATGACATTTTTTCTATTCATAAATAAACCAGACACTCCTATCGCAAAAAGTAGCGAAGAAAGAATCAAATAATGTTCTAAAGAAATTTCACTAATCGTCATAATTCAAATTATCTAACCCTGATTTTCCATCCAATTTAGCCGTTGCCAGACTATTCTCTTTGTTTCGAGCTAACTGGTGCGATACTTTCTGTCTTTTTACTCCAGGCCTTAGCCTAATTGTAAGAGCAATACTTGCAATCATAGCTACGAATAATATGACTCCAGCAGTCTGAAAAGGTAGTACAAACTCCGTATAAAGTAACCTACCAATAGCGTAAGCATTACCAATATCCGGAGAAATAGCAAATGATGTATTTCCTTCTGGAACAATTACTTTAGATCCAAGCAATACAACTATAACTAAATCTGCAAATAAGAAAGCTGACAAAAAGAAGGCAAATGCCATTTCTGAAGTAGCAGCTCCTTTAAGCTCTGTAAACTTAATATCAAGCATCATTACAACAAATAAAAATAATACAGCAACTGCGCCCACATAGATGATAATTAACATCATAGCAATAAATTCCGCACCCATAAGCACCATAAGGCCAGCTCCATTGCAGAAAGCAAAAATCAGCCAAAGTACAGCATGAACAGGGTTACGGCTTGAAATAACCATAATACTGCAAAGAATAATTAATGCTGCAAATCCATAGAAAAATAATGCCATATATACTACCTGTACGGATAATCATCTTTTAGTTTTTTAGCAAGCTCTTGCTCCCACATCTCACCATTTTTGAGCAATCTTTCTTTATCATATAAAAGCTCTTCGTGAGTTTCGGTTGCAAATTCAAAATTCGGCCCCTCAACAATTGCATCAACTGGGCATGCCTCCTGACACATACCGCAATAGATGCATTTTGTCATATCAATGTCATACCTTGTTGTGCGTCTACTACCATCTTCGCGATCTTCTGCTTCAATCAAAATAGCCTGAGCTGGACATATTGCTTCACACAGTTTACAAGCAATACAACGCTCTTCACCATTTGCATATCTCCGAAGTGCGTGTTCACCTTTGAACCTTGGACTAATTGGACTTTTTTCATATGGATAATTTAATGTAACTTTTGGCTTAAAGAAATATTTCAAAGTCAAAGCCATGCCTAAAACTATTTCATATAGAGCACAAGATTTTATATATTTTATCATAACTATAACCTACCCAGGCAAATTCCCAGTCCACATCAAAAGCGATGCAACTAAGACAACCCAAAAAAGCGTTAATGGTAAGAAAAACTTCCAACCAATACGCATTAACTGATCATATCTATAGCGAGGTAAAGTCGCTCTGATCCACAAAAATACAAATAATAGAAATGCAACTTTTATAACAAACCATATAAATCCTGGAACAATATCCAAAAATTCAATGTTAAAAGGTGGCAAATATCCCCCCATAAAGAATGTTACTGTGATCGCGCTTACTAATATCATATTAGCATATTCCCCAAGGAAGAATAGAGCAAAAGCCATTGACGAATATTCTACATTATATCCCGCAACAAGCTCAGCTTCAGCCTCAGGTAAATCAAATGGCAGACGATTAGTTTCAGCTAAAACAGAAATAAAGAAGACAACCGCCATTGGAGCTAGCAGTAATTGAATCCATAATGGCATTGTTCTTTGATATTCAACGATTTCCGACAGGTTTAATGTACCTGTAACTAGGAGTACAGTAACAATCACAAGTCCCATAGATACTTCATAGGAGATCATTTGCGCCGAAGATCTAATTGCACCTAAAAATGCGTATTTGGAATTACTCGCCCAACCAGCCATAATAATGCCATAAACACCTAGTGATGATATTGCTAAAACATAGAGAACACCTACATTAATATCTGCAAGAACAAGTCCAGCTCCAAAAGGTATAACAGCCCAACCTATAAGACTTAAAATAAAAGTAATCATCGGCGCCAGTATAAACACAACTTTATTCGCAGGAGTTGGAACAATTACCTCCTTAAACATAAGCTTCACAGCATCAGCTATTGGCTGCAGAAGACCAAAAGGACCTACAACATTTGGTCCTCTTCTCATTTGCATCAGACCAATTACTCTTCTTTCTGCATAAGTTAAATAAGCAACACAAAGCAGCAAAGGCAATGTTATAAGTAAAATTTTAGCTACAATATAAATTATTGGCAAACCATACTCAAAAAACAAATCTATCATGATGACACCTCGTTTCCTGATTGCATTTTAGTGCATCTTGCCATTGTCACAGATGCTCTACTAATTGGATCTGTCATATAATAATTCATCTCTACTTTCTGAACACCTTTTTTAAGAAGCTTCACAGACGACTTAAATGGAACAAAATTAGTAGGTATAATCTCATCAATATTAGCAAATATAATATTTTCTTTAGCCATCATATCCCTGACTGCAGCTAAACTATCTGCTTGTATTGGCACATCTAATCTCTTGGCCAAATAAGTAATTATATCCCAGCTCTCTCTAGCTTGGCCAAGTGGAGAAATTGCGGCTCTTGCATATTGAGGACGCCCTTCCATATTTACAAAAATTCCATCCTGCTCAGTGTATGCAGCCTCAGGTAATATCACGTCTGCACGGCTAGCTGACGCATCTCCGTGATGACCTTGATAAATAACAAAACAATCTTTGTCAATTTCATTCACATTAATGTCATCTGCTGCCAGAAGATATAAAGTCTTTACTTTACCTTCTTTCGTGGCCTTCAAAATATCAGATGTTCCACATCCATTCTTACCAGAATAAAAACCCAAATCAAGCGCTGCAACCATTGACGCATGATTATGCAGAATATTAAACCCATTCCACTCAGAACTGACAACATCATACTTTTCAGCTATATCATGCAATAATGATAATATACCATGAGAATCCGAGCGTGTTAAAACACCATCACCAACAATTATCATCGGCTTACTTGCATCTTGCAATTTCTTAGCAAAATCTCCTTTGCCTGCTAAAATTGATTCAAGAGAAGCTAACTCCTCTCCAAGTTCCTCTATAGAATAAGTTTGGTCATCTTCTGTTCCTACACGAGCAACATGCATATGTCCATTTCTGACCATTTTACCAATTCTTGCGTTTAATACTGGAGCAACTTGTCTTGGATTTGCACCAACTAACAAACATATATCAGCTTTTTCAACACCCGCTATACCTGAGTTGAACAAATAATTACTGCGGCTAGTAGAATCAATTCTGTATCCAAACTGATTTGCATCAACATTCTTACTACCAAGAGTGCCCAGCATTTTTTTCAGCAGGAACAAAGATTCCGCATTAACCATCGTACCAGCAATAGCTGCTATTGATTCACCTTTAATATAGCCTATATTTTCAACAATCTTAGAAATTGCCTCATCCCAACTCGCTTCAACTAGCTTACCATTTTGTCTTATATAAGGCGTATCAATACGTTGAACCTTCAGGCCATCATACGAAAATCTTGCTTTATCTGACAACCACTCTTCATTAATATCTTCATTGAGCTTTGGCAAAATTCGCATTACCTCCAAACCTCTGGAATCAACACGAATATTTGAACCTACCGCATCCATAACATCTATAGATTCTGTTTTTTCTAATTCCCAGCTACGAGCAGTAAACTCATAAGGCTTTGATGTTAGAGCCCCTACTGGACATAGATCAATAATATTACCAGATAATTCCGACGTAAGTGTTTTTTCTAAGTAACTTGCAATCTCCATATGCTCACCACGATTGACTGCACCCATCTCAGGGACTCCGGCAACCTCAGTAGAAAAACGAATACAGCGTGTGCAATGTATACACCTTGTCATCTCAGTTTTAACTAAGGGACCAAGGTTTTTATCTTTCACTGAACGTTTATTTTCTGTATAACGATTCTTGCCTTTTCCATATTTGAAAGCCTGATCCTGCAAATCACATTCACCACCTTGATCACATATAGGGCAATCTAGGGGATGGTTAATAAGCAGAAATTCCATCACACCTTCACGGGATTTTTTCACCTTTGGTGTATCTGTTTTGATTACCATACCTTCAGACACAGGCATTGCACACGAAGCTATCAACTTGGGAGCACGCTCCATTTCAACAAGGCACATGCGGCAATTTCCTGCAATTTTTAATCTTTCATGAAAACAAAAATGTGGAATTTCAATACCAGCTGCTTCGCAAGCTTGCATAACGGTTAAGCCTTCTTCGACTTCAATCTCACTTCCATCAATTGTTAATTTTGGCATCCTTTATTTTAACCAGACTTATCTTATCATTCACATCAAGCATACCCAAGGAAGGTCAATAAAACCATTGTTTTTATTGGAAAATGCATTTTTGCATCAAATACTGTTGCCATGAAGTAGATTTTATTATAATTCATATAAAAAATTAATTAATTATAAACCTACCTAATTTAGTGATACGTTTATCCATTAGCTGACTAATAATAACACCCTACTAACACTTAAAAAAGTAACCGACACTTGACAATTACAACATGTACGTTAGCATGATCAAAAATATTCTAATGCTAAAAAATGACAAATATAAATTGCAAACGAGTTCTTTTCAAAGTTTCTGGCGAAGCCCTAATGGGGGAAAGAACATATGGCCATGATCCAAATACCCTAAAGGCAATCGCAGAAGATATAAAAGAAGTTTGCGAAATGGGAGTGCAGGTTTGTATTGTTGTCGGAGGTGGTAACATCTATAGAGGCGTTGATGCTGCGAATCTTGGCATGGAAAGAGCAACAGGTGACTACATGGGAATGCTTGCAACAGTTATTAATGCTCTTGCCCTACAGAACGCATTAGAAAAACAAGGAATATATACTAGAGTGCAATCAGCAATCCCTATGACAAGCATATCTGAACCTTTCATTAGGAGAAGAGCAACTCGGCATATGCAAAAAGGACGTGTTGTAATCTTTGCAGCAGGCATTGGAAACCCATTCTTTACTACTGATAGCGCTGCAGTCCTAAGAGCAGTTGAAATGAAATGCGACTATATCTTTAAAGGCACAAATGTAGATGGAGTATATGATAAAGATCCAAATAAAAACAAAGATGCCAAAAAACATCACGAAATAACTTATACTGACGTACTAAGAGATAATTTAAAGGTAATGGATATGGCGGCTATTGCCGTTGCTAGAGAGAATAACTTACCAATAAAAGTATTCTCCATAAAGCAAAGAGGCAATTTCGCCAAAGTGTTAAAAGACCAAGGTGAATATACAATTATACGAGGAAACTAATGGACCAAAATTTAAAGAATGAACTATCCGAAAAAATGACAAAAGCTATGGATATGCTAGATAGAGAGTTTAGCGGACTCCGTACTGGCAGAGCATCTGTACATCTACTTGATCCCGTTATAGTGGAAGTATATGGTAGCAAAATGCCAATATCCCAGGTAGGTACAGTTTCAACACCTGATGCAAAAACTATTACAGTTCAAGTATGGGACAAAGCAATGGTTAAAACTGTTGAAAAAGCAATTGCTGATGCAAATCTTGGAGTTAACCCAAGCTCAGATGGACAATTGATACGTATGAATCTTCCGCCTTTAAGTGAGGAAAGAAGAAAAGAACTGGTAAAAATTGCACATAAATATGGGGAAAATACAAAAATCGCTCTTCGTAATGTGCGCAGGGATGGAATGGATAAGCTTAAGCAAATGGAAAAAGGTAATGAAATTTCCAAAGATGAGCACCATACATATTCCGATGAAGTACAAAAATTAACTGACGAATTTATTGGTAAAGTGGAAGCCAATGTGAAGTCAAAAGAAAATGAAATAATAACCATATAAATGCAACAATACATAAGAGAAGTTTACTCATCTTACCCATCTCTACATCGAGAAAAACTTCTCTTAGTACGCACACTAATTTTTGACATTACAAAACAAACTCCCGTAGTAGGAGAAATAGAAGAAACTCTAAAATGGGGTGAGCCCAGCTATCTTACTAAAAACAAAAGCGGAAGTACTATTAGACTCGCATGGAACAAAAAGAAACCAGATCAATGCGGAATATATTTTAACTGCAAAACTACTTTAATCTCATCATTCCGAAAAAAATATAAAGGTTTTTTACACTTTGAAGGAAATAGAGCAATTATTTTCAAAAGAGACGAACCTGTAAGCACTCAAAAAATATCTGAATGCATAAAAAATGCTCTTACTTATCACACTAACGACAAGTCCTTAGCTGATTAATCATTTTTAGATATTTAGTACAAAATAAATCACTACTATCAGACATATCATTAGGCATTTCCCAATTCTCTGAATCAAGCTGAACTATTTTCTTATTATACTTTTCGAATATTTTTGGATCCTGCAAACTGTCAAGCACAATACATTGAGGCTGATCAGTATTTAAAATATATTCGAGATTATCAAAATCTTTCAAACTCGAACTATGCTTTTGATAAAGCTTTATAATCGGACCATCCATTCCTTTAATGAAGTGAGCCAAGCTATGGCTAAGCATAACAATCTCTCCATGCGATGCTAAGTCATGTTTCTTAAGATGCTTAAGTGACTTAATCTTAGCTTTCGCTTTATTCATATTATCGTCAACAATTTTAGCAAGTTCTGGAATCTCTAACTTAATAATTGTCGCTAGCTCTTCTTGGAGCGCTAAAACATTATCTAAATCAAACCAAAAATGCCAATTCTTGTGATCATCTCCATCAATAAAATTAATAGATTCAAATTCACTAATTTTGACCACCCTGCCTTTAAAATTAGAAGCTAAATGCGCAGCATAACCATCAAAATGATCATCGATATAAATTAGTATCTTTGCACTAGCTAATTTTTCTTTATCACTAGGTCTCATTTGGTAATGATGTGGACAACCCGCCACTAAATTTATCGCAGAAATTTCGGCATTGTTTTCTGTAAGCATCGAAACAATGCTTGCAATTGGCGTAATGCTAGTTGATATTTTAGGTTTAGCATAAGCATTAATATTCACAAATAAGATCAATATCAAAAATAAAATTTTATTTTTCATTTTCTAAAACCATATCTAATAAAAATGATTTTTTATCTTTAAAATCACTTTTAATCCATTTTTTCTTTAAATATCCCAGAATTCTACCGACTTCTTTCCCTTGATACCCCAGAATTAATATATCATCACCTACAATAGGAAAAACCGGCACCTCTCTTTCTGCTAACTCTTTGTATAAATTATATATAAATTGGTTATCCTCAAAAAGCAGAGAGGAAATTATAAAATACTGCAAAAAACCTTTTTCTTCAAGCCAAATATTTTTTAAAGAATACACAAGATCTTGTTTATCTTGCAACTCCGTCAGTAAATGCATCTTCATAATTATGTTTGCATGAGTCTTCGAGAATTTCAAATCCATAAGATTAGAAAAAGTAATATTCTCATTATGCATAAATAAAACAGAATATATGATTGGTAATGTTGGAGAAATTTTAAACTGCTCAGACAATGATAAAGCTTGCAAATGCATATCTAAATCATAATCTTCAACTGGTAATATCTCACTTAAAATACTGTTATCACTCATTACTTGAAGCATCTTTGGAGCATTTACACTAAGCATCAAGCCATCAGTTTCTGATTTAATCCGCTCTTGTGATAGACTCTTAAGATGCCCTTTAAACTTTGTACAAATTTTAAGCCCAGTTGAATCAATTTCTTTCGCATATCTAGAAGAAAAACGGAAGAAACGCAAAATACGCAAATAATCTTCTTGAACTCTTTTTTCTGCATCTCCAATAAATACCACTTTCCTTGCTTCAAGGTCAGCAAGCCCACCATGATAATCGTAAATTTTCTCCTGAATCGGACAATAGCTCAGTGCATTAATAGTAAAGTCCCTTCGCGCAGCATCTTCGGCAAAATCATTTGAATATTCAACAGATGCATGCCGCCCGTCACAATTAATATCTTTCCGAAGGGTAGTTATCTCGAATGATTCATCCTTAATTATAGCCGTAACTGTTCCAAATTTTATACCAGTAGGAATTACTTTTATACCATACGAAGTAAGAATTTCTATAACTCGATCTGGTACAAGATCAGTTGCAATATCAATATCTGAAGAATCACTCCTAAGCAAACTATCGCGGACAACGCCACCAACAAGACGAGAATCACCACCACTAGAGTTTAGGTGGTTAATAATCACCATAAAATGTTTAGATTTTATTTCTAAATGTCTGTCTAAAATTATCATGATACTACTAGAATTACTTATTTATATAATAAAATCCTGCAGTACAATTAAAAAGTCTAAACTCTCAAACCTTCTAAAATACCAGAAATTTTTGAATCCACATTTGAAACCGATATCAGCGCGGCCATACTTACAATAAGATTATGCACTTGTTGAGTTCTTTCAACAAGATTCGCAGAGAATAAATCATTATTCTCCTTCAATGCATCTTTTGCATCTCTTTTATTTACATCAAAAGCTTGCTCAACTTTCTTAACTTCCGTATCAATCTCGACTTTCAACGCCCCTCTAGCATCCAACTGCTCACGCTGCGCGTCCGAAAGCTCTTGACCTGTGTATATTGCAGCGCCAGCACCACCGGCATCAACAGCATCTGCATTTGCTTTTACCATATTTAAGTATCCTATTGCTTTTGCAATCGCATCATGCCCAGGATGGAGAAAACTCTCTCTAACTTCGTGCTGGGAAGAAACTGTAACTATTGTTGAATTCGATGAATTAGTGCTATAATCATTTGTGATCACCCCAGACGTATCTGCACCATCTACTACATTAGATTCATTTACTAAGCTTACTGCCACCCTATTTCCAGCTGCATCTAATCTAGAAAGTGGATCAGTTGTTGCATCTTTTCCGCCCCAAACATATTTACCTGAGGTATCTTGGGCTCTCAAAGCTGTCTCAAGCTCTGCAAGAGCACGATTTACTTTATCCTGCTTTGAACCAGCTACGCTATTGGATTGCGACATTTCTTGTTCAAAACGAACCATAATATCATTTACTTGCTTTAAGGCTTTTTGTTCATTTCCAAGCCTAGATTTAGTAATATTTGCTGTAGTATCTTGAGACTTCACATTCAGCAATGTTCCTTGTAATTCGTCGAATTTTCTTGCTAAACCAGACTGATCAAGATCTGACCTTGAAGTAAATTTGTTTGGGTTAGTCACTGCAGCTTGAGCCTCTTTCAACTGGCTAGCTGTAGTACCAATATCTCTTGCACTCCCAAATCCTGCCCCTAAAATATCTGTAGAAGATTTTAATGCACCTACCATAATCTTTTTCCTAATTTATCGTTTTCTTAACCAAATATAATGTCTTCAGCTTTTACCTGAATATTATTTATCATACTAAGCAATCTGGCAAGCGCTTGCATCAAACGCCCATCCTCAATTGCCTTAATAAACTCTTCATCCCTTTTTATTCCAAACTTATCCTGAATCGTATTATGCATTTGCTCTAATACATTAGTAGCTACGCTTGATTCAATTTCTGCAGCACTTAACTTATCAGAAAGAACTCCTGTAAATATTGTAGCCAAATTTGAAAGGGAAATTTCTGTTGTTGGAATCAAACCATCTCCTTGAACCGAAACAAGACCAAATTGCAAGTTGCTTAACTCTTCAATTATCTCACCACTTTCAGGCTTTATAGTATAGTTAAATACTTTTGAAGTTTCTTGTTTGTTTGTCCCACCAGCTAATCCAACATTTGGAGCAAGAGCCCCACTATTAGCCTGAGCACCCAATCCATTCAAATCAATTGTTCTAACGCCACCACCACCAAGAGCAAATGCAACATGAATACCCACACCTACTCCCGCATTTGCACCAGTACCGGCATTTTTTGCCTCTATCGTTAATACATTACCAACATCTGTTGCTCTGACTATCCCACCAACATCTGGATGATTATTGATAGCATCTCTCAAAGCTACAATACCTCCTCCAGTAAGAACCTGATTTGGGCCTACTGGTGCTGCTGCAAATGTAAAGACTTGACCTCCGACAGACACTGTATCACCATTAGCTATTGCTCCACCAGCAAAAGTAAGTGTTGCACTTGCCTTAGCGTCACCAACAGTGTGAACTGTATCAATTCCATCTCCTTTTGCGACTTTGCCAATCGCAAGCTCATTTACATCAGACAAAACTCGAGAATTCACACTCATTTTACCAGTGTTTTCATCAAATT
Organism: Rickettsiaceae bacterium; assembly: GCA_965211855.1. Classification (GTDB taxonomy): domain Bacteria; phylum Pseudomonadota; class Alphaproteobacteria; order Rickettsiales; family Rickettsiaceae; genus Megaera_A. The sequence continues at coordinate 74,519 of CBDBTV010000015.1, read as the reverse complement.
CAAACATGTTATTAAATTCAAAAATCTGACCAAGATCACCTTCAACACTTAAACCATATGAAGCATCTGCAGTTTGAATTACAAATTTACCTCTAGCAGAAGGATTTGCATTAACATCTATCTCAATACCATTTTCATCAACTAGCATTGCTCTTGCAACGGAAGTAAAGCCGTTAATTGCTGCAGGATTAGCAAAATTGCCAGTTGGGTTTGCCGTGGCCGGATCAATCGCAATTCTATCATTAACTTCAACATTAGGATTCACATCATAAGTGATTGTGCCCCGTTGAACTACACCATTCTCACCTGTAACTCTAATCTCAACAGTTATAGTAGTTGGAGCATTAATTCCATCAACAGTAATTGTTTGACCTGTTGCAGTATTCACACCCTGCTTTAACTCAAAACTGTCTGGCAATTCATTAGCAGGGACATTGTAACCACCTCCAGTTACAACACTCATCACCTCAATATTACTTCCAAAATGTGAGTTTCCTTGTAAATCAAGCTCAAAAGTAAAACTATTATTTGGTCCAAAAACTGGGCCATTTGATTTTAGTTGGATATTATTAACAAGATATTCACCAGCTATTTGAGCACCACCACCATTAGTAATTGCGCCAATTGCCGCGCGGTCACGTGAAGGCCCCGTATCAAGTGCTACATTAATCTCTTTTACCATATCTGCAAGAGTTGCAGCACCCTCTCCTTGAGCAGATGGCACCTTACTCATATCAATAGTAATTGGATTTAAAAGTCCTGCACCACCACGAAGTGGATCACCATTTTTACTAACTGCATGAATTGTAAACGGCTTCCAATCAAATGTTTGCGAACCATAAACATCCATTGAGCTTTCAAAACGGCTTTTCGGAGGAAACGTAGTACCACTATTATGTATATCATTTACAGCTTTTGTGATATTTCGACCAACAACCTTTGCAGCACTCACCATTTCAGGCAAAATTTCTCTGCGAAGTTCAACTATCGAACCCCATTGCCCACCAGAAAACTGAAGAGTTGGGTCATCAGATCCGCCCATAAATACTATAGGTTCACGTGCTTTAGTTCCATCAACATTAAAGTGAGTCATAGTCATAGGTGGAAAATCAATTCCATTTTGTATTTTTGACTCTGATTGAATACCTGGATAATTAAACTGAGCATAGTGCTCTCCAGATACTAAAACTGTACCACTACTTTTTGATTGCAGCATTACAGACCCTGAAGCCTCAAAAGTGACCTTTACATCCATATATTTTGCAATGTCATTTACTAGATTATCGCGCAAATCATGAAGTTTTATCGGATTAGTCGTAATGCGTAGCTTCTGATTCAAGTCAAACAAAGCTTTTGCTTTTGAATTCACACTCGCGATACTCTCTCGCATCTGATTATCCGCTTCAAGCTGGAGGCTAACACCCTTTGAAGTAATGTCAGTCACCCTTTTTGCTAATGTCTCAGCTTTGTCAATAAATGACTGCTTCATAGCAATGCTACTATTGGACTCCAAAATTTTTGCTTGAGCAAAAAACTCATTAACCGAAGTAACTAAAACCGATTCTTGTGAATTACTACTCCCTCCAATAACAGATTGCATAGATCTCAAATATGAAGTAGTTGTGTTATTAGCCTCAAGGCGTGACACCTGAACCCTCATAGCCTTTTCTAAAAGAGGATCTGTCCCACGTGTTAAAGATAGGCTTGTTCTCAGTATTCCAGAACTACCTAAACGATCAACAGTAGTTGATGCACTCAGCTTACGAGCCGTTGGATCACCAAGACGATTCAAATTATCAGCTGATCCTTGCCCAAGAACACTTGATGCTACACCTAAATTATTTGCTACTTCTAGAGATGATACCATAACTTTATACCTTATTACTATAACCAACAGAAGGCATTGCGTTTTTTACCTTATCAGTAGAAACATTACCATCTTTATTATATCCAAATTGACGCATTGTCTCTTGCGCCTTATTTTCCTTATACATTTCAATCATTTGATCGCTGACTTCTAAATTACTTCTAATCAATATTTCATTATCTTTCTTAGCTAGATTTAATTTAGAAAACAAATCTTTTAATTTCTTTAATGCAGATGATTGTTGATCAAACTGCCCACCAGCCTTTGCATAATCTTCAACATCATTTTGAGCTTCATTAAATTTTGCTATTGAATCAACTTTCTTCTCAACTACTACATTGATATTGGATATTTTGCCAGCTTTTAACAACGCGTTCTCTTGTTCAATAATTGCAATAAGGTCTTTAAGAGATTTTGTTAGATTACTAACAATCTCTCTCTGACTTAAGCTATTTCCCTTATTACTATTTCCTAACATCACGAACTTGTTTAATATTATCTTCTTTAACTAAATTACGATAAATTGCAAGACCAATCTCTCCTAATTCTCTATCAGCACTATCTTTAACTACTTCTGTTAAATACTGCCCTCTGAATAATTTTTCGCCAAAACCACCTTCTGGCTCCGTCTCTCTTGCATTATCTATAAGCGTAAAGAACATACCCATTATCTGGACTTCCATTTCTTTCGCTAACTTCTTAAGAGCAAGATTTGTGCCAATTTTATCATCATTTAGCCCAGACGGTGTATTAACGCCTTTAGCTGAACCCTTAGCCCCCGAGCCCATAAGTTGTTTTACCTGTTCATTTGTTAAACCACTAGCACTAATCAGAGAATTCATATCTGCGCGAGTTGGCTTTATTGATGCTTTTGATCTGGCAACCTGCTTATCTAAAGCGAGCTGAGCTCTACTTACCCTGGAATCAACTGAATTTCTGGCCTTTACTTGCTTCTCGTTTAGAGCCCGCTGAGCACCCAAAACCTTACCAAATTTATTGGGATGTACCGAAGAAGATCCCGAAACTTCACCAGATGAAGATGCATCTCTAGAAGAATTAACCTTACCCCGATCAATTACTTGATAATACTCTGCAGGCTTGCCAACATTTGCAACACCTCCTCCACCAATACCAGGCATATTATCTTACCTCAATTACTGCATCTAGTGCACCAACAGATTTCATGTTATGCAAAATATTTATTATATCTCTTGGATACACACCAAGCTTATTAAGTCCGGCTACGAGATCACTTAAAGTCGCACTCTCATTTAATTGGTGCAACTCGCGACCACGCCTACTATCAACAAAAGCATTTACTAAATCACGTTTTTTTTCATCAGTATCTGGAACATATTTTTCATCAATTACATCTGGCTGCCCAACATTTACTATTAGGTTTCCTTGCGCAATTGCAACCGGTCTTATATTAACCTTATCACCTATAACCACTGTGCCAGTTGACTCATTGATAACAATTTTTGCCTTGTAATCTGGTTTCACCTCCAAACCTTCAATCTCAGCAATAAACTCAACGATATCACCTTGCCTGTAACTCGGCACTGTCACCTCAACAGTTGAAGCATCAAGAGCACCAGCAGTATTACCCGGAACATTATCATTAATAGCACCAGCAACTCTTATTGCTGTTGCAAAATCTGGTGAATAAAGAGAAAATTTTACTGTTTGCAAATCTCCAAACGAGAAATCAATTTCATTTTCAACAATTCCACCACTTTGTATATAACCATTAGTATCAACAGAGGATGATTTTGTTTTAACATCTCCTGAATTTGGAGTAAACCTTGCAAGAGATACCGCTCCTTGCGCTACTGCATATACATTACCATCTGCACCTAGCAACGGAGTTGCAAGCAACGTACCTCCCATCAAACTTTTTGCATCACCAAGCGCACCAACTTTTACATCAATTCTGGTACCCAATCTTGCAAATGGTGGCAGACTTGCAGTAACAGTCACTGCCGCAATATTTTTCGTTTTGATATCTGCTCCTTGTACATTAACACCAAGGCGTTCAAGAAAATCAGTTAGACCCTTTTTGGTAAAAACAGTATTTTTTAGATTATCACCAGTACCACTAAGCCCAACAACAAGACCATGACCAACAAGTAAATTCTCACGCACACCTTCAACAGCAGCGATATCCTTGATTCTTGTTTTTGCACTTGCCATAACGGGCAACAATGCAATTAGCGAAGTAATAATTATATTTCTAATATTCATAAACATTTTATTATTTTTTTGCTGCCAATTTTGCATAATATTCTCTTGCTTTCTCCAGATCTTCATGAGTATCCACAGAAATTGGTATTTCATTTGACATGACAACACCAATACTCATGCCATTCTCAAGCGCCCTGAGCTGCTCTAGCTTTTCAACTGACTCATATTGAGTCTCATTTAATTTAACAAATTTCTCAAGCGCTCCAGATTTATAACCATATATACCTACATGATACAAAAATTCTTCTGCCCCATGAGGTATTACGCTTCTCGAAAAATACAGCGCTTTATCATTTATATCTGCTACAACTTTTACATTTGAGTCACTATTAGCAATATCGTTGCCAACTTTTACAACTGGAGTAACTACATCAAAATCAGTATTCTTCAATTTTTCTATAATTTTCTCAAGCACTCTATAATCAACAAAAGGCATATCACCTTGTACATTAATTATATATTTTATCTTATCATTATGTGGTATTTTTTGGAAAGCTTCATAAACTCTATCAGATCCAGTTGGACAATCTTCGGAAGTCATTATGGCAATTCCGCCTGCATATGACACCTTTTCCACAATTTCTTCAGAGTCAGTTGCTACATATAAATTACTCGCAGATCCAGCGTTTAGACGCGAAACAACATGTTCTATCATCGACTTACCACCAATATCTGCAAGCGCTTTATTTGGCAAACGAGTCGAACCAATTCTAGATGGAATTATAAACGCTACATCTGAGTAGGTCACTTAAATATATACCTTATTTTATAAAATAATTGTTGACATATTATAGTTTTTCTACGATAAAGTAAATCACATTTTCAAGGGAAGGCAATCATAGTATAATTTGCTTAAGCTTTTTAAATGTATACATGCGGTGGTGAGTTTTGATATTTTAACTACTTAAAGTGAATATCAAATACGGCTTTCACATAATCGTTTAGTTTTTCTAAGCTAAAGATAATGAGCCCGTAGCTCAGTTGGTAGAGCACTTGACTTTTAATCAGGGTGTCCCGGGTTCGAGCCCCGGCGGGCTCACCATTTAGCATTTTATTCTCCTTACTTATATATATTTCGTATTGACTAAGCTATAACCCGAACTGTGGATAAGCGATTTCATTTTATAAATTGTTCTAAAGATGGCTTATCAGTACGAAGCTGATAGTTTATTAGTCCAGCAAATAAGTGACAAAATGCATTTATTGGAGATCTATGTCTACTATGTATCAAGGTGTTTAACGACTTTATAGATGAGAAGATTGTTTCTATAAATGGACGTTTCATTAACATCATTTTATCATTTATATCCATTAGACAATTCTTCATATTTTTTCTGATTTTAGTGATTAAAGTTGTACCCTGTTCAAATAATTCAGTGAATAATTTTTTGGAGATATAACCTTTATCACCAATAAGTTTGCAAGAGATATCTTTTAGCATTTGCTTTACTGGAGACCTGTCATCTACATTCCCGCTAGTAACATGCATGCGTACAATTTCTCCGTGACTATTAAAAATAAAGTGCAACTTAAAGCCAAAGAACCAACCAGTTGAAGTCTTACCTTTTCCAGCTAAGTCTTTAAAAACTTTATGACGTTTCTCTCGCAGCCTATGGCATACAACCATTGGAGTAGAGTCGATAAACATGTATTCAGTTATCTTACCCTCAAGGGATTTTAACATGCATAATACAGCAGGAAAGGCTAGCTTTATCAATGATATAAAGCGATCATAATGGACTAAGTAATTGAATAAATTTCTGTTATTTCTCATAAGTTCTAAGTAAAAATATTTAAAGCAAGCCATACCAGATTGATGGAAAGCTATTAAGATTGTTATTATCTCCGATAAGCTCATACTGCTTGGTCTATTACGTTTTCTTAAACCGCTAGTAAGAAGAGACTTTTTGTACCAATTTTCAAATCCTTTATAAAAATCATCGACAAAGCAGAACAAAGTATCGTAGTCTATATTCATTGGGGTACTCTTTAGTTGTTTAAAAAAGCCAGAATACCCCAATACCAACTACTATGCAGCTTTTTTGTTATCCATAGTTCGGGTAAGCTATAAATATTCAGTTATACGCATAACGCTTTATAAGGCCTACCGCTTCTTAATTTTAATTTAGCAAATATACCAGTTCCAGAGCAAAAGATTGATAAAAACGTTAATATAAATTAACTTACAAAAGTTAATATTTAAGAAAAAAAATGAAAACACGTAGTCAAAGCTCAAATCAAAGACTCCATCTTAAAACTATTATTTTAAGGAAAAATCTACGCGAAGCGCTGGCTCTACACGATCTTGAATCAGCTAAAGATATTCTATTAGAAATATATAAATTCAGTAATCCAAATAGTAATCCTGATCTTATTGAATCTAGTAATACTTCTATACAAGTTCTAAACTTAGCTGTTGTAATAGATGATTTAAAACTTGTCGATTATATCTTTACAAACAACTTGATTAGCAACCATACATCGTAAGAAAACTTAAACGAAATATTGCACTTAGCTATGACATTGGGGCATTTACCAATTGTTAGGTATCTTATTCAAAATAACCTCTCATTTGTCACATGTAAAAGTATTTTATCCATAGTAATTGTAAGCGAAGAGCTAGATATGGCTACATATCTTATTGAAAAAGAAATTGTTCGCATTGATGAGCCATTAGCCTACGTACAACCAACCAACAGCAGAGAAAGAGAGATCATTGACTCTTTAAAACCACTACCTATTGCAATCAAGAAATATAAAGAACTTCCTTCAACAAACCTAAATTCTCAAAAATACTTAAATATAATTAAATTACTTCTGAAAAAAGGGGTAAAACTTACAAAACAACTCATAGAAGATTTATATAAAATTCTTCCTGAAATCACAGTAAATGCCTACGCCGCTGACACAGTTTATGATAAAAAAAGATTTAAAAATAAAATTTGATCCTTCAAAAATCTCGAAAGATATATTTCTAACAAGACTAAAACATCATTTCCAAAAATATGGCATCAATTTTAATAGCTTCAAGAAACACAAAGATCTCTTTATAGAAAAATATAAAACAGCCTTACCTCAAGAACTAATAAAAGAAACATTAGAGTATTTTGATACATTGCAAGAAGATATTATGCCAATTGAATCACTTGTTTTAAGCACTATTTATGGACAAGGAATCGCTCCGCTAACAAAAATATTAGAGCATTGGAAGAATACTAAAGAAAATAGAGAGGCACTAAAAATCTACTGCGAAACATACCCACATTACGAAAGATTACTTAAAAAGGTTTTAGATGGAAGTATAAGTAAAAAAAAACTCTTGATATTACAAGAACATATAAAAGACACTTCATCTCTAAATTCGGCTAAGTTAATAGAAAAATTTTTAGCAGATATAATGGAGCGCGCGTTTTATACAGAAGAATTCAGAAATTTTATTAAGAATCTTGAATCAAAGAAGGTTTCACCTTACAGCATAAAATGCCACTTAACTAAAATAATCAAGACTTACAATGAAGTAAATGATTTCAAGGGAACCAAAGAAGAATTTATAACGAAATACTCAAAAGTATTACCTAAAAATTTATTCGAAAATATATTAAAACTCTTTGATACAAAAACAACTTCGGAAAATCAGGATATTGTCCTATTTTGTCATGAAACTGTTGACTATGATAATGATGTTGAAATGGTTCCTGTAGGTGATCAAGATTTAGGTGAGTAATGATTATTTATGATATGGATGCCCGTCAAGGATTGTTTGGGCACGATAAATTTGTTCAAGCAACATTAGTTTAGCCATTTGGTGAGGTAAAGTCATTTTGGATAAACACAGTTTAGCATTCGATAAATTCAAGATTGACCCATCAAGGCCAAATGCTCCACCAATTATAAAATCAATACTCTTACCTTCCATCATTTGCTTCGAGAATATTACGCTAAACTCTTCGCTACTATATTGCTTCCCAGAAAGGTCCAAAGCGACGATATATGCCCCTCTAGTTAATTTATCTTCAATAAGTTTTGCTTCATATTGCTTAATTTGAGTTGGAGCAAGTTTTTTCGAATATACAATTTCGCTGTTCTTAATCTGCCAATTTGTCATTTTTTGATATTGATCAGAAATCTTTGCTATTTCAGATGATAATTTTCCAACCGATATGATTTGGATTTTCATAAAATTATACCACTTAAACAAAAAAAACATTTAATCATAATGTTCTCTACTTGTCACCAAAACTTATAATAGCTAAAGTTTTATAAGTAATTAAATTTTAAGGAAACAAATGCTACGCACAGCTATATTTACTTTAGCTATCTTTTTATCATTGTGGCAAACTCATGCTTTAGCAAAAACAGGAGATATGACTATGTTTGATTTTAAAAACCAAAAGCCCGAATTTTGGAAAGAGCATTTAGAGCCCGAAATATATAATATATGCAGAGAAAACGGCACAGAAAGAGCCTTCTCTGGAAAATATGATAAGTTTTATGAAAAAGGTACATATCACTGTAATTGTTGTGGTGGTGACTTTCCACTTTTCTCTTCTGATGCAAAATATGATTCTGGCACTGGCTGGCCAAGTTTTTGGAAGCCAATATTGGATTCCAGCGTTACTTTGACAGAAGAAAAGAGTATATTCAGTATTTTCGGCCCAAGAATTGAAGTATCTTGTAGCCGCTGCGGAGCGCATTTAGGCCATGTATTTGATGATGGACCTGATGATAAAACAGGAAAGAGATTCTGCATGAACTCACTTGCCTTGCATTTTGTACCAGAAGGAGAAGAAGCTAAAAATTCTATTATTGAGGAGAACTAAACCATTGAAAATTTTCATATTAGTTTAAATTTCCATTCCTAACTCTTCAAATCAAATGGTAAAGTTAGTTAAAACATGCTCCTCTCAATTTGTCATAAAATTAACTAGCTATTGTCAATTCAATATTACTATAATATCTACCTATAGCTTCTAGACCAGAATCATACCAAACTCTACCCCTAATATATTTAAAATAAAACTAATCCCATATATAAGCATTGCCTATATTGATATTTATGAAAAATACCCTATGATTCGTCAAGCATTATTTTAAATTCACTTAAATTAACCCGAACTGTGGATAAGCGATTTCATTTTATAAATTGTTCTAAAGATGGCTTATCAGTACGAAGCTGATAGTTTATTAGTCCAGCAAATAAGTGACAAAATGCATTTATTGGAGATCTATGTCTACTATGTATCAAGGTGTTTAACGACTTTATAGATGAGAAGATTGTTTCTATAAATGGACGTTTCATTAACATCATTTTATCATTTATATCCATTAGACAATTCTTCATATTTTTTCTGATTTTAGTGATTAAAGTTGTACCCTGTTCAAATAATTCAGTGAATAATTTTTTGGAGATATAACCTTTATCACCAATAAGTTTGCAAGAGATATCTTTTAGCATTTGCTTTACTGGAGACCTGTCATCTACATTCCCGCTAGTAACATGCATGCGTACAATTTCTCCGTGACTATTAAAAATAAAGTGCAACTTAAAGCCAAAGAACCAACCAGTTGAAGTCTTACCTTTTCCAGCTAAGTCTTTAAAAACTTTATGACGTTTCTCTCGCAGCCTATGGCATACAACCATTGGAGTAGAGTCGATAAACATGTATTCAGTTATCTTACCCTCAAGGGATTTTAACATGCATAATACAGCAGGAAAGGCTAGCTTTATCAATGATATAAAGCGATCATAATGGACTAAGTAATTGAATAAATTTCTGTTATTTCTCATAAGTTCTAAGTAAAAATATTTAAAGCAAGCCATACCAGATTGATGGAAAGCTATTAAGATTGTTATTATCTCCGATAAGCTCATACTGCTTGGTCTATTACGTTTTCTTAAACCGCTAGTAAGAAGAGACTTTTTGTACCAATTTTCAAATCCTTTATAAAAATCATCGACAAAGCAGAACAAAGTATCGTAGTCTATATTCATTGGGGTACTCTTTAGTTGTTTAAAAAAGCCAGAATACCCCAATACCAACTACTATGCAGCTTTTTTGTTATCCATAGTTCGGGTTAAATTAATTAATTATGTCTTTAACTCTAGGAAATCATCTATCAGGTAGCGCATCTCGTGAAACTAAAAATGCTATACGCAATACATCTAATTTAGGTGATAGTTTAACTACAGGAAATAATAAATCCGTTGAAGTAGTGGATGGTTTTCTTGGAAGTTCACTTCGAGATAAGGAAATTATGCTTGGAGCACTAGCAAAAACTACTACATATAGTATTAACATGCTAAACGTAGCAGATGAATATTTAAAAATAATCGCTGAATCATTCCAAGACTACCTTAAAATTGTAGCAAATGCTAGCGCATTTTCTAAAGACAAAATAGCAGTACTTCAAAAAAATCTTGATGATAAAAGAGAACAAATAGCAATGCTTACGAGAACTGCAAAATTTGATTCAAAGATACTACTAGGAGGTGATGCATCAGCAGTTGAAGTGGGAGCAGGGTTATCTAGCACAGATAAAGTTACTGTAAAAATTAAGGATATAGGGTCATCAAAACTTTTCAGATCAACTATAGTCAAACAAATGAATGACTACTTTGCTAGCAACCTTGGCTCTTTGCAATACTATCAAACCCAACAAGAACTTGATAGGGATATAGACAATAACGTAAACTTATTAAATGCAGCATCACTTATGAATGGATCTGGCACAGGTCCACAACTACTATATACAGAAGTCGTAGCTGCTGTAATGAATGCGGTAGCTGCAAAGCCATCTCTTGGAGTTTTACTAAACGACTTCCTACCTGAAGGATTGGCAAGAATGAAAGCTGGTGGAACTACAGCTGCATTAGTCGTAGTTCCAGCTGATCCAAATGTTGATTTCACAAACGCCAATCAAAATCAACTAGCTCTTGCGTTACCGCCTATGGCTGTTTTTACTCCCGAAATATCTAACACATTCTATGATAATCAAGATTTAATTAGTGTTGGTAATTCTGATTCTAGACTAAGAGCGCTTGATATTTTTACCCATGCGATTAATACAATTCGAGCAGAACAAGCAAATGTTGCGAACCAGAAGACAAACATTATAGAAATTACTAATGCATTACGATCTTCTACTAATGCAGTGCAAAAATCAGCTGACTCATATCTGAAGACCGATTATGTGATGACCGCACAGGAATACGCTCAAAATATCAGAACTATCGTCGCATCTATTGCAGCTCTACAAGCTGCAAATAAGATTCCTGAAGCAGCTCAAAGTCTGGTTGATAGTTTAGCTAAATAATCTAAATATCAATATAAACAAAAATATACCAACTCTATTCCTGCAAAGATTTCACAATATCTTCAACTACTTTTTTAGCATCTCCAAACAACATCAGAGTATTGTCCTGAAAGAATAGCTCATTTTGAATTCCAGCATATCCTGGCGACATTGATCTTTTGACAAATAAAACAGATTTAGCCATTCCAACATCAAGAACAGGCATTCCGTAAATTGGACTAGACTCATCGGTTTTAGCGGCAGGATTAGTAACATCATTAGCACCAATGACCAATGCAATATCAGTTGAACCAAAATCATTATTTATCTCATCAAGCTCCAACACATCTTCATAGTCAATATTTGCCTCAGCCAGTAGAACATTCATATGCCCAGGCATTCTGCCGGCAACCGGATGAATCGCGAACCGAACTTTCACTCCTGCTTTTTTTAGAATCTCTGTCATTTCTTTAATAGCGTGCTGAGACTGAGCAACTGCCATTCCGTAACCCGGAACAATTATCACAGATTCAGCCTTATTCATCATAAACGCAGCATCTTCAGCGCTACTTACTTTGGCAACTCGATCATCATTTTCTTCAGCACCAGATTTAATATCAACTTTTTGAAAAGCTCCAAATATTACATTTATAAGCGATCTATTCATAGCTCTACACATTATATAGCTTAGAATTGCACCACTTGCTCCAACTAAGGCTCCAGTAATTATTAGCAAACTATTACCAAGGGTAAAACCAATACCGGCCGCCGCCCAGCCTGAATAAGAGTTTAGCATTGAAACAACAACTGGCATATCTGCACCACCAATTGGAATTATTAGAAGCACGCCGATAATCAGAGAAAGCACAACAAGAGCAGTGAATAAAAAGAGTCTCTCATTATTTGTAAATTTATAAACTAAAAAAATAATCGCAAGCGTCATAAGAAGGCAAACATATTGCTGCCCAACAAATTTCATCGGCTTTGCCCCAATCACACCTTGTAACTTACCAAAAGCAATTATTGAACCACTAAAAGTTATAGCTCCAATTGATGCACCTAGTGACATCTCTATTAAGGCTCCTACTGGAAGATTACCAGAAATCCCTATAGAAAAATTATGCGGCGCAAGGAGTGCAGCATATGCAACAAGAACTGCTGCAAGACCGACGAATGAATGAAAACCAGCAACCAGCTGAGGCATAGCAGTCATCGCTATTTTGCGGGCAATTATAGTACCAACAATACCACCCGCGGCTATTGTAATTATAAGCGGTATTGTATGGGAAAAATTAGGTAAATTAAACGTTGCTATCAAGGCAATTGCCATACCAATAATACCTACAATACTACCACTTCTAGCAGTTTTTGGAGATGACAAACCTTTTAGTGCAAAAATAAAACAAACCGCAGCAATTAGGTACGAAAATTCAATTATTTGTGTATCCATATCAATTATTTTTTCTTAAACATTTCGAGCATACGCTCAGTAACAACAAAACCTCCAAAAATATTGATTGCAGCGAAAAAAGCAGCAACAAACCCAAAGATTGATGAGACTCCGAAAACTGGCGAAGAACTTGCGATCATTGCTCCAAGAATTATGATTCCTGAAATAGCATTAGTTATCGACATCAAAGGCGTATGAAGTGAAGGAGTAACCTTCCAAACTACATAATATCCCACAAAACAAGCTAGAGTAAAAATTGTTACTGCAAACACTAAAGGATCAACTCCGCTAACAGTCTGCTCCGCCGCCTGACTTGCAACACTAATCTCTTGTAGTTTTGTTGCAAGCGCATGTGCCTTACCGGATATTTCTGACGCTTCTGTAATTGCTTTACCTAGTTCTTCTTCCATATTATACCTTAAATTTCTTATTTACCATTTGGCCATTCATTCCAATTAGCATTTCTTCAACTAAATCATCTTTGAAATTTATTTTATTATCCTTGATTGCATACTCTAAAAAATTATAAAGATTCTTGGCATATAGTTTGGAACTATCGCTAGCAATTTTAGATGCCATATTGCTCCAACCAATAATTTTTACACCTTTTTTTGCTATAACTTTGTCAATCGATGAATCTTCAACATTACCTCCACTAATTGCCGCCATATCAACAACGACAGAACCAGGACGCATCTTGGCAACCATTGACTTGGTAAGCAAAGTAGGAGCTTTTTTACCTGGAATTTGAGCGGTGGTAATCACAATATCAAATTTATCTATCACATCAGATAAAAACTTTTCTTGAACGGCCGCAAAATCCTTAGTTACTTCTTTTGCATAACCAGAACTATCTTCTGCATCGCCGCCTGATTCTGATGGATAAATGAATTTTGCTCCTAAACTCTCCACTTGCTCCTTTGTAGCAGCTCTTACATCATATGCAGACACTACAGCTCCAAGCCTCTTTGCTGTAGCTATTGCTTGAAGCCCAGCAACCCCAACTCCTAAAATAAGAGTTTTCGCAGGGTTAACTGTTCCTGCTGCAGTCATCATCATTGGCAGTGCTCTATCAAAATAATAACTAGCTTCAATTACAGCTCGATATCCAGCAAGATTACTTTGAGATGACAACACATCCATATTCTGTGCTTTAGTAATACGGGGAACAAGTTCCATCGCAATCGCAGATAATCCTTTTGATAATGCTTTGTCGAGATATTCCGAATTTGAATAAGGAGAAAGCAAACCGATGATGGTAGCTTCCTTTTTAGTCATCTCAATTTCGTTATATTGATCCACTAGAGGAGTTGGTTGAACCTTCAAAACTATATCTGCATCAGAAAGAATCTCGAGCGGAATAGCCGACACCGTTGCACCAACCTCTTCATACTCTTTATCAGTAAAATTAGCAGATGTGCCTATATTCTTTTCAACAAAAACATCATAGCCTTTCATGCAAAAAAGCCTAGCTGTCTCAGGAGTAATCGCAACTCTATGTTCTCCTTTAGCTCGTTCCTTAAGCGCTACAATCTTCATAATTTTCCAAATATATTTTTTATTTATTGAACTTATAATACCCATTCCCTAGACTGTGAATAGTGTAATTATTTTATTAAGTGGATTTTTATGTTAAACAAAACAAGTAAGTCACAGTTCTATGTGGCAAAAATTATTTTTTCATTATTTCTAACATTAAGCATGCAGCAAGCAATTGCATCAGATGTTTCTGGAGAAATTAAAACCTATATAAGAAGCATTAAATCAATTGCAGTTGAATTTTCACAAAGCGACTCAAATGGCTCAAAATCCAAAGGTATGCTAATTATTGATAAACCTCATAAATTTCTTTGTAACTATTATGAACCATTTCCGTTAGTTATAGTTGGTGGTAGTAATTATGTTTCCGTATATGATTATGAAATGGAACATTTAAGTCGTATAAAAGCGGAAGATAATATATTTAATTTCCTGCTCGTTAATGACATTGATTTTGAAAATAAGTTTGAAATTCTATCTGCAAAAACCATGGGCAATAAATATGTTTTAAAATTAAAGAGTAATGATTTAAATAAAATCAGTGAAATCTCTTTTGATAAGAAAACTAAACATATAAAGCAAATGAAAATCTATGAAGATAATAATACTATTACTCTAAGCTTTGGACCGACAAAACAAATTAAAAACGTTGCAAAAAGCTTATTTATCATGAAAGATCCAGATGTTTTTGGCAAACCAAGCAGATTGAATAAAAAAGATTTAGAGAAAAGGTTCACAAAGATTTAAGTTAATACTTGATCAAAACTGATAAAACTATTATCCTATCTTTGGTTAATGCTGGGCGTTTTGTTTGTCTAGTTGGTCAGGTTCGAAAGAAAGCAGCCAGGGTATTCTTAGGCGGGTCAGCATTAACTAAATAAATTGCTGGCTAATGCATTAACTTATCAGCTGTATATTTTAATGATGCACAGGCGTCACCTATGAGCTAAGCATGGTATCTGAGAATCAAATACGATCACCATTTGCTTTATAATATTAGTTAAGTTGCGTTATATTGGAGTACCTTGAAATAGAGCCCCATATGTCTAAAAAATCTTCTACATATATACCTTTTGCACGCAAATATCGCCCTAGAAATTTCAATGAATTATTAGGTCAGGAAGTTCTTGTAAAAACCCTATCTTACTGTATTAAGAATGATCGTTTAGCACAAGCGCATCTACTTACAGGTATTCGAGGAGTAGGAAAAACATCTTCAGCAAGAATTATCGCTAAAACAGTTAATTGCACCGATAAAAAATCAAAAAATGATTATATAGAACCGTGTGAGAAGTGTAAAAATTGCGAGAGTTTTAACAATCATAGCCATCCAGATATTATCGAAATAGATGCTGCAAGTAGAACAAGCGTTGATGATATTCGTGAAATTATTGAAAGCAGTGAATATAGGCCTCTCCTTGGAACAATGAAGTTTTTCATCATTGACGAAATACACATGCTATCAAAAAGTGCATTTAATGCTCTGCTTAAAGTAGTGGAAGAACCACCAGAACATGTGGTATTCATCTTTGCTACTACCGAAGTACAAAAAATACCGCTAACTGTAATTTCGAGATGTCAGAGATATGATTTAAGACGCCTAACTTTTGAAGAATTGCACGATCTTGCACAAAATATTATCAAACAAGAAAAACTGAATTTTGAAGAAGAAGCTTTAAAAATTATTGCAATAAAATCAGAAGGCTCAGCTCGTGATGCAACTTCTATGATCGACCAGGCTGCAAGCTATATGCACAATGCTGGAAAAGGTGATATCATTACTGCTGAGCTTGTCGGGCGTATGCTTGGACTTTTACAAACCAGTACAATGATTCAATTCGCGCAATTAATCATAGCAAATGATCCGAAATCTGCTATTAAGCTACTAAAAGAAATATATGCAAATGCAAATAGCTTAGAAAGCTTCGTTCAAGGCATGTCCGACTTTTTTGCTGAGCTTTCTAAATCTAAAATAATTCCTAATTATCATAATCCTCTATTTCAGAGCTATTCAACAGAGATAGCAAATATACTCATTGGTACTAGCCTATCTAGACTTACGATTCTATGGCAAATATTTAGCAATGGAACGCAAGAAATCAAGCAATCGCATAATGAACTAAGCTGCACTGAAATGCTTGTCATCAAAGCTATTTACTCTTGTAATTTGCCTACTCCAGAAGAAATAATGGACGCTCAAGTAAATTATGTACCTACTCAAGAAGGTCATCAAAATACAGAAAATCCTAAAATTATCAAATCCGAACCAAAGGAAAAATTTGAAGATATAAAGAAAACAAGTCCAACTAAACAAACAAATAACGATAATTTGCAAATATTTGACTTTCTAAAATTCTGCCATAAAAACAAAGAAATGGATGTATATTATCTTCTACTTAATGAAGTAGAAATAGACTCATTTGCATCTAACAAAATGGAAATAGCAGGAAAAATTGCAAGCTATATGCAAAACAAGTTGGAACGAATACTCCAAGAGTGGTCTTCTTCAGAATGGAAAGTCGCAATAAAAAAGCGAGATAAAGTCGATAGTCTAAAGGATAAAATGCTTGAAAAAGTCAAACTAACTGGTGATTACCAAACAATAAAAAATAATTTTCCAGATACTAATATTTCGGATATAATCCTTAAAACATAAATTCACGTTTAAATCATCAAATAAATAAGAGGAAGTGATGGATATAAAAAAATTAATGAAACAAGCTCAAACCATGCAAAAAAAGATGCAGGAAATGCAGGAAGAAATTGCAAAAAAGAGTTTGAAGGTAAATCTGGAGGCGGCTTAGTTTCAGTTATCATGAGCGGTAGCGGCGAAATGCGCAAAGTCAATGTTGATCAATCGCTTATGAAAGAAGATGAAAAAGAAATGCTAGAAGATCTAATTGTTGCAGCATATAACGAAGCTAAGGCTAAAGCTGACGAAGAATCTAAAAATAATATGTCTGGAGCATTTGGCGATATGGGTGGTATGCCTCCTGGTCTCAATTTCTAAATTATATCCGAAATTATGCAAAAAAACTCTGGCCCTGATCAATTAATATATCTTTTCTCAAAACTCCCAGGCCTTGGAACTAGATCTGCAAGACGCATTGTATTGCACCTACTGCAAGATAAGGAGCTTCGCTTAAAAGGATTAATTGAAGGGCTAGAAGATGCTGCAAATAAAATTAATATCTGCAACTCTTGTGGTAACGTTGATTACTCAGAAATTTGTGGGATATGCTCTGATGAATCCAGATCAGATTCTCTCATTACTATTGTTGAAACTGTTGCGGAACTTTGGGCACTAGAGCGTAGCGGAACCTTCCGCGGTAGATATCATGTCCTTGGCAGTAATTTAGCCAATTCAGCAAATAAAGATCCTGCTTCCCTTAAGCTTCCTGCACTACTAGAGCGCTGCAAAAATAATGGAACTAAAGAAATAATTATTGCCACGAACGCAACACTTGATGGCCAAACTACGGCATATTTTATTACAGAATTCTTTAAGGATGTACCTATTAAAATTTCTCGCCTTGCTAGCGGCATTCCCATTGGTGGAGAACTAGACTACCTAGATGAAGGAACACTCACAGCTGCATTTGAAAACAGAAAAGAATTTGTATAAATAAAATCTTTACTCAAATAATCACGATACTATAGTTAAAAACCGAACTACGCTACATCTTCATAATTCAAAGCGAATAGCATATGTAAATAATAAATACATCAGTCCAAGAGAGACCTGTAAAATACGAACATATAATTTAATCTAATTATTGGTACAAATTCCTTGCATTTACTTGATATACATGGGTAAAATGAACTATTCGTGCACTTGATACTTATGAAATATATTAGGTGCAAAAAGTTTATCTGTATATGAGGGAAGAGAGTGAGTAGTGATTTTGAACAAACAGGCTTTCTATTTGGAAGCAACTCAGTTTTTATTGAAGAACTATATCAAAAATATCTAGAAGATCCGTCTTCTATTGATCCTAGTTGGGTTGAATTTTTCAAGGATCAAGTAAATTTCACTCCAATGAAAAGTACATCTAGAATTATTATTAAAGATGAACCCAAATCAGATAAACTCGTATCGGATAAAGCAAAATCTGTAGTCACTGGAAGCACTTTATCCGAAAATTCTCTTAGAGCGAAGTTTATGATCATGGGTTACCGTGAACATGGTCATCAATTAGCTAATCTTGACCCTCTAGGGCTAGAAGTAAAAAAAACTCATAGTGAACTAAAATTAGACATAGAAGATTTTGGATTTAGTACTGATCAGATGAATGAAGAAGTAGATATTACTGGAGAGCTCAGTGACATTACAATCTGCACAATTGGAGAACTTCGTGATATTCTAGAGAGAACTTATTCGGGTAGTGTTGCAGCTGAATTTGCTCATGTCGAAAATACAGACGAGCAAAGATGGCTATACGATCAGCTAGAAGGAGCTCACACTCACACAATGTTCTCCGACGACGACAAAAAGAAAATGCTAAAAGATTTGGTTGAAGTTGAGGGGTTTGAACAGTATTTGCATACAAAATTCCCTGGAGCGAAGCGTTTTTCTGTTGAAGGTGGAGACGCATCGATTATTTGTCTTGATAAGGTAATAGAATTATCTGCTCTTGCTGGAGCAAGTGAGGCCGTACTTGGACTAGCACATCGTGGTCGCCTTTCAACTTTAACAAAAGTAATGCAAAAACCTTATAGAGCTGTACTTTCAGAATTTATGGGCTCTAGTGCATTTCCATCGGATTTAGGAATTGCAGGCGATGTAAAATATCATATGGGTTTTTCATCTGACAAAGTAATAAATGAAAATAAAAAAATACATTTATCTCTAACTCCTAATCCATCTCACTTAGAAGCAGTTAATCCGGTTGTTGCAGGAAAAGTCCGAGCAAAACAAGATTATATGGGAAGAGATAGAGCATCGGTTGTTGGAATTTTAGTCCACGGTGATGCTGCATTCTGCGGACAAGGTATAGTCGCTGAAAGTTTAGTTATATCAGGTTTAAAACCATACGATGTTGGAGGAATCTTTCACTTAGTTATCAATAACCAAATTGGCTTTACCGCAAACGCTTATGATTCAAGACCAGGTAGATACTGTACTGAAGTGGCAAAGATGGTTGGGGCGCCAATATTGCACGTAAATGGCGATGATATTGAAGCAGTAGTTCTTGCTACACAAATTGCATGTAATTATAGGTCCAAATTCAAAAAGGACGTAGTAGTCGATATAGTCTGTTATAGAAAATATGGTCACAATGAAGGTGACGAGCCTATGTATACTCAAGGGCTGATGTATAACGTTATAAAAACAAAACCAACTCCAGGCGCAATTTATGCTGAAAAACTTGCAAAGCAATCAACAATAGATAATGAGTATTTTGCAAAGCTGAAACAAGAATTTAAAGCGCATCTTGATAAAGAATTCTCACAAGTTGAAAGCTATAAACCAAGAGCTCAATGGCTAGAAGGACATTGGTCAGGTCTAGAGAGAAAAAATGATGAAAAATTAACAACAGGTGTTACAAAATCTCATCTAAAAAAGCTTACTACTTCTCTGTGCTCAATACCTGAATCATTTAAAGCAAATAAGAAATTACTAAAATTATTTGCAAACCGAACAGAAACTATGAAAAAAGGGCAACCTATCGACTGGGCAACTGCAGAACAACTTGCATTTGCCACTCTTTTAGAAGATGGCACGCCAATTAGAATTACTGGACAAGATGCCGGGCGAGGAACATTTTCACATAGACATGCAGTGCTTCATTCTCAGGTTGATCGTTCAATTTATGAACCACTAAATAATATTTCAGATAAACAAGCCTTTTTTGAAATAGCAGATAGCAACTTGTCAGAATATGGAGTACTTGGCTTTGAATATGGCTACTCACTAGTTAATCCAAAACATTTAGTTATATGGGAAGCGCAATTTGGAGATTTCTGTAATGGCGCACAAATAATGTTCGATCAGTTCATCTCATCCGCCGAAACAAAATGGCTTCGTATGAGCGGTCTTGTCTGTTTACTGCCAAATGGCATGGAAGGCCAAGGACCAGAGCATAGTTCTGCTAGACTAGAACGTTTCTTGCAACTATGCGCAGAAGACAATATGCAAGTAGTGTATCCAACAACTCCTGCATCTATCTTCCATTTACTGAGAAGACAAGTAATGCGTAATTTTAGAAAGCCACTAATGGTAATGTCACCAAAATCATTACTGAGACATAAATTAGCAGTATCTGACATTTCGGAATTAGACAAAGGAACTACATTCTCACCAGTTATTGACGAAATTGATTCTGAAGTAAAAACTTCTTCAGTGAAAAAAGTTATTTTCTGCGCCGGAAAAGTTTATTATGATTTGCTTGAAAAACGTAGAGAAGCAAAGAAAAATGATACAGCTATAGTTCGTTTAGAACAACTATATCCCTTTGCCGAAGATATGATTGTCAAAGTACTAAAAAAATATAATAAAGCAACAGAATATGTTTGGGCACAAGAAGAACCAAGAAATATGGGGTGTTGGAGATTTATTAGAGCACACATGGAAGCTGCATTTGCAAAAGCTGGGATTAAACAACATCTGACTTATGCTGGTCGCAGCGAAGCTTCATCCCCTGCTGTTGGATATATGTATGTACATAATAAACAACAAGAAACATTGGTGCATGAAGCACTAGGTTTGAAATTAAAATAAAAAAGAAAGAGCATTTTGGAGATTAATTATGAGCGTTGAAATTAAAGTACCAGCTTTAGGCGAATCTGTTTCTGAAGCAACTATTGCAAAATGGTATAAAAAACCTGGTGATGCAGTTCGTGTTGACGAACTTTTACTCGAACTAGAAACCGAGAAAGTAACCTTAGAAGTTAATGCTACTGCAGAAGGAGTACTGGAATCAATTGATGTAGAAGAAGATGCAACGGTTGAAGTTGGACAAGTAGTTGGTAAAATAAAAGAAGGATCTGCTCCAGCAGCACCTACAGCTTCTGCTCCTACTCCGGCTGCATCAAGCACTGGTAAAACTGTTGATCCGGCAACTACCATGCCACCATCTGTACAAAAAATGGTTGCAGAAAACAAATTAAATCCAGCGAATATCCCTGGTACTGGTAAAGATGGTAGAATTAATAAAGGTGATGTGATTAATGCATTAAGCAATCCTGGTGTTGTAAGCGCTCCAGCTCTTGAAGGAGGAGAAAAGCCTGTTGAACGTATTCGCATGTCACGACTTCGCAAAACAATCGCTCAGCGTTTGAAAGAATCACAAAATACTGCCGCAATCTTAAGCACTTTCAATGAAATTGACATGACTAATGTAATCGCAATGCGTAAAAAGCATCGTGACGAATTCCAGGAAAAACATGGTATAAAACTTGGGTTCATGTCTTTCTTTACAAAAGCTGTATGTAGCGCTTTGAAACAAGTTCCGTCGGTAAATGCAGAGATGGAAGGTGATGATATCATCTACAAACAATATTATGATATTGGTGTTGCTGTTGGAACAGAACAAGGTTTAGTTGTCCCTGTTGTTCGTAATGCTGATAAGCTAAGCTTCTCAGGAATAGAAAGTGAAATAGTATCATTAGCTGTTAAAGCGCGTGAGGGGAAATTATCTATGAAAGAGCTTACTGGTGGCACCTTCTCCATTACTAATGGTGGTGTTTATGGCTCCCTTCTGTCTACTCCGATTATTAATCCTCCTCAAACAGGTATTATTGGCCTACATGCGACACAGGAACGCCCTGTTGCTATTGACGGCAAAGTCGAAATACGTCCGATGATGTATATCGCTCTATCTTATGATCACAGAGTAATTGACGGCAAAGATGCTGTTACTTTCTTAGTAAAGGTAAAAGAAGCAATAGAAGATCCAGAGAGATTACTGCTTGATATGTAAGTTTTGCCGAATAATCGTACAAAAAATCAAAAACTGTAATCGTGAGTTCAGGACAAGAAGCGTGTTAGTTATTGATTTTTATTGTTTTTACTGCTCAGCGTCATCGCGAAGTATCTTTATCGACTGCGGCGATCCATTCGTGGATTACCGCGTCTGCCTTCGGCTCCCTCGTACGCGGTTTAAGCATCATTCTCCTATACTCTTAAACTAAATTCTCATTTATAGGACTGAGCTAATATAGAACTATACTAACTGGCAGTCCCTAACGGATCTTCTGAGAAAAATATCTGTAACCTAAAATAGGAAGCGTCTTATAGAATTAAAAAACTCTGTCATTCCGAGCAAAGCGCGGCAATCTAGGACTTACTTCATTATAAAAAATATTGCATGGACCTCGTAGATTACTGAATCTCCTCGGCTACTAAAAATGATTTAAGTAAACACTTATGCATTAATACACCCATTTATAGCTGTCTTACAATATATAATAGCAAGATAGCCACGCCTCGCTCGCTATGACGTAGATTTTCCAAGCAAAACTTTACCTTTGCATAATAAATCTTTCATAGAAAATTATTTTATATTAAGGCTGTCTTAAGAAGATGAAGCATCGTCAGGAAGTTTATTTTTCATGATAAACGGCATCTGTAGTAGGATAAATACGATCGTAATTGGCATTGCACCAAAAACTTTAAAACTAACCCAAATATCCTCAGAGAAATTTCTCCATATCACTTCATTAGCACAAGCCATTAAAATGAAAAACCACATAAACCTGATATTTAAACTATACCAACTTTTATCTTCCCTAAATTTTATTGCAGTGCCTAAAAGATATTGAACTGCCGGCTTCCATTTAAAATTTGTAACCAAAAATATGCAGGCAAAAATACAGTATAGAACTGTAGGCTTCATTTTAATAAAAATGCTATTACCGCTTAAAAGAGTTAAGCTAGCAGTGGCCAATAATAACGAAGATGAAATCAAATTCATATTATTAATTTTGCGCTCTTTAATATATGTAACTATAAGACTTACAACAGAAGCAACTAGCATATATAAAGTCGCTTCTAGAATTCCACCGACTTTATAACCAATAAAAAATACAACTACTGGACCAAATTCTGTAACAAATTTAAGCATCTTTAGAAACTCTTGATCTAAATTTCATCATACCGAAGGTAAGTATAATTGTAGCAAAATAAAAGAATTATTTGCATCGCATTTGGCCTTGAGTCATATCCAACCGTAATATTCAGAATTTTACCAGTTATACTACTATTTTCAACAAGCCACGAAGTATCCCAAAGTTGATCTGATAATACTTCTATAATGCCAGATGAAGTCATTATACCTGCTGCCTCCGCGGCAAGACCTGCTGCGATTAAAGTAAGTAAAATGGTTGAAATTTTAAATACATATTTACCGGCATATTTCATAAGACCAAGATAAAGTAGCGTCCCCACAAGCAAACCACCGAACGCTCCAATCCCAATACCTGTAATATATTCATTACCATCTATATTTCCGGCAGATGTAATGCTATATACAAATAATATTATTTCAGCCCCTTCACGAAAAATAGCAGCAGCAACTACAAAAACTAACATTAGCTTACTAACTACTCCAGCAGTTATTTTATCTGATAATTTACTTAAATCTTTACGAATTTTTTTAGTGTATCCTTGCATCCACACTACAGTCCAGCTAATCAATATGGCTGTAATTAGGATAACGCATGAGTCAAACATTTCATCTCCTATTCCACCCATACTTTCTGAAAGCGTTTTTGCAAAAAAGGCAAATAAAGCTGCCAAAAATACACCGGTTATTGAGCCCAAAATAACATATTTTCTGGAATCCTTAACTGGTTTTGTAACTGCCAAAATTACGCCCAATAAAAACGCAATCTCCATACATTCACGAAAAACTACTATTGCTAATTTAATCATTATCTTCTTGCTTCTCTTTTACAATAATTTTGCCTTGAGCTGTATCTTCATGGAACTCTCCAAAAAACTTATACTCTCCTGGTTTCAATGGTGCAAGTATTACTCTAGCTTTTGAGTTTGCTAAAACTATTTTTTCTCTTTTTAAATCAATACTTTCAAATTCTTCAATCGTATTATCTTTGTTATGTACAGTAATACGAATTTTCTCACCAGCAGGTAGCTCTAGAATTTCAGGTTCAAATCTATGATCTTTTATTATTAAATCAACTTCTACAAAACCAGCAAACACGATTTTAACTGGGGTTTGGACCAGTAAAAATAGTATAGAAAAAAATAATAGTCTTGTTTTCATCGACATTAAACCTTTTTATTGAAGAAAATTACACTGAAAGCTTTATGATAGTAACAGTATAAATCAATACAATCATTGCTACTATACACGCCATTAAGGCATAATTTTTTTGTTTTTTATTATTTGGGGATTTCTTCATTAATTTCCCATTTTTCATCTTTTCAAATATTCTAGTAAATAATTTGCGCCTACGCAATCATAAAACATACAATTTTAATCAGGTATTTTAAAAATTGCTATAGAAGGCATAATAGTATATAATCGCGCATTAAAGTTTTTTAGTAAATAAGTAATTTATCATAGGTAGTTTAAATGACATCATCAATACGCAATATAGCAATCATAGCCCATGTTGACCATGGAAAAACTACTTTAATTGATAATATGCTTAAGCAAAGCGGATTATTTCGTGATAATCAAGCAGTTGCGGAACGTGCTATGGATTCAAATGACCTCGAGAAAGAACGTGGTATAACTATCTTAGCAAAATGTACTTCTGTTAAATGGGAAGAGACAAAATTAATATCATTGATACACCTGGACACGCTGATTTTGGTGGTGAAGTAGAAAGAATACTTAGTATGGTAGATGGTGTCGTACTCCTAGTAGATGCTGCAGAAGGCCCAATGCCTCAAACAAAATTTGTACTTGGAAAAGCCTTGAAACTTGGACTAAAGCCGATTGTTGCTATTAATAAAATTGATCGATCTGATGCAAGAGAAGATGAAGTTCTAGATGAAATTTTTGAGCTATTTATGTCTCTTGATGCTAGTGACGAACAACTTGATTTCCCGGTAGTATACGCATCTGGAAGAAGTGGTTGGGCAGTAAAAGAACTGACTGACGCAAGAGAAAATCTAAACGCTTTATTTGATGTGATATTAGAAAATGTAAGCGAACCTGAATCTGATGTTGATTCAGCTTTTTCGATGATTGCCACCACACGTGAATATGATTCATATTTAGGAAGAATTTTAACTGGCCGAATTAAAACTGGAACTGCTAAAATTAATATGCCAATCAAAGTTATGGACCGTGATGGCAATCTAGTAGAAAGCGGAAGAATTACTAAAATGCTTACCTTCAAAGGTCTAGAAAGGTTGCCAATAGACGAAGCAAAAGCAGGAGATATTATTGCAATTGCAGGACTTGAAAAAGCAAACGTTTCTGACACTATTGCCGCTCCAGAAGTCGAAACACCACTCGAATCACAACCAATTGACCCGCCAACATTATCAATGAAATTCTCGATCAATGATTCTCCACTAGCTGGTAAGGAAGGAGACAAATTAACTTCACGTGTACTTCGAGCAAGGTTAATGAGAGAAGCAGAAGGTAATGTTGCCCTAAAAATTTCTGAAACAGGACAAACAGATTCATTTAACGTTGCGGGACGTGGGGAACTACAGCTTGGAGTTTTGATTGAAACAATGAGAAGAGAAGGTTTTGAGTTATCAATAAGTAGACCTTCTGTTCTATTTAAAACAGATGAAAATAGTGGTGAAAAACTTGAACCATTAGAAGAAGTTCAAATCGATGTAGATTCTGAATATGTTGGATCTGTAGTTGAATCAATGAACTTAAGAAAAGCCCAAATGCAAGATATGCGTGAAACTGGTGCTGGTAAAACACGCTTAATTTTTATCGCTCCATCACGAGGATTGATTGGTTATCACGGAACTTTCCTAACAGAAACTCGTGGAACAGGTATTATGAGCCGTATTTTCCACTCCTATGGACCATATACTGGAAAAATAGAAGGCAGACGTAATGGAGTTTTAATATCTATGGAAGATGGAAGCGCTGTTGCTTATGCACTATGGAATCTTGAAGATAGGGGCGATATGTTCATCACGACTGGTGTTCCTGTCTATAAAGGAATGATCATTGGTGAACACAATCGAGACAATGACCTAGAGGTGAATCCAATTAAGTCAAAACAATTATCAAATGTACGAGCTAGTGGTAAGGATGAAGCGATAAAACTTTCACCTCCAAGGCTAATGTCGCTTGAACAAGCGATTTCTTACATTCAAGATGATGAGTTAGTTGAAGTTACTCCTCAATCTATTCGACTCAGAAAGGTCTATCTTGACCCGCATGAGCGCAAAAGAATGTCTAGACAATCATAAAAATTGACAAAAGTTGATTTTTTAACATAAAAATTTGTAAGAAAGAAACTTTTTGCTGATTTTACTTTATGTCAAAGACTGATGAAAATATAGACAAAGCAACAGATAATCAGTTTCAAAATGCTTATGATGCACTAAAAAGCAAAATTTTAGATGGTTCTATCTCTGTCGAAGAGACGAGGCAACTATACGATGCATGCAACACAATAGTCGGTAACTCGGATAAAAGAATTGCTATATCTGGTGTGATTGAAGATCTAGAAAATAGTGGAATAACACATGAAAAATATCATGATTTTGTTTCAAATCTTGTAGAGGTAGAAAAACAAGTTGTTACTGAAAAATTTCCAGTTGATCCAACTCAACCAGTACAACAGCAAGAAGCCGATATGAAAAAAAGATGTGCTGAATATATGAGAAACACGTCTCTGGCAAAAAACGCAATGCTTCATGAATGTACAAAAAATGGTTTAGGTCACGATATATATAAGGATTTAAAAGAAAATAATATTGAAGCGGCAACTAAAAAATTTCAAGAATTTAATATACCTGACTACCTGCAAGATCATTACTCTACTATCGGTGAATTTTATAAAGAGAATGGCAATGCTCAAGGCGCTGCAACTAATTTAACTTTTCATGCTCTAACAACCTCTATTAATGAGTATGCGAAAGTTGAACTTACTGGTAACGAACGAAATAATATTATTCGAACAAGTGGTAAAACTTGTAAATCAGTTTATAGTCCATCTATCGAAGGATCGCGAGATAGATTAATGGATCAAATTCCGGGTCCAGATGAGAGTGTTACTGTTGACTTTTCTAACATTACTCCTCCTGACCTAAAACCAAGTACTCCTAGCGTTGAAGAAGTCACTCCACCTGAGAAGAAACCTAAAACTACTAATATTGGCGAAAAAATTGCCAATGCTTTTAAAGGGTTTAAAGAAAAAATTCAAAACTTTGGAAAAGCGGTAAAAGATTTTGTTACATCAGCATTTAAAAAATCAGATAAACCTAAAACTAGTCTTCCTGAAACTACTAAACCAGAAACAAAAAAAGTAGGACCAGATAAGACAGTACAAAAAGAGAAAACCGTTTCCGTATCAAGACCAAGAGCAAATGCTATGACATCAGAAACTGCTCCATCAATTAAAGCAGAAGCTGAAAATGTTAGAAAAAATGTTTCCACCGGCAAAAAAACTGGATCAGCTTCTAAAGGCTCACCTCCAACACCAATATCAGCAAGCAAAAAGCAAGACCAAAATAAAGGAGCAAGTAGATAGATCTAGGTTAATACTTTTCTTAAAGACTTACTTCTTTTCAAGATTTATTACGTCACTTTCATCTAAAACAAATTGCTTGGGCATTGAAACTTTAGCAACAAACTCACCTTCTACAGGAAGAAATATTTCAATTGAGCTATTGCTTTTCGATTCATGTTTTTTACTAGCAAGAACATTTATAATTTGTTTAACCTCGTCTTCTCCCTTGGGGTACAGTTTAAGACTGTGCTCTACACCATCTAGCTCATCTTCAATACTCATGAACTTAAGAGCAGTGACGCGCAAGCCTCCCTTGTCCTTAAAGACATCACAATAAACAACCACAGCTTCTTTTACATTTATCAAATGAACGTAATCACGCAATATATCTTCATCAAAAATTGTAACTTCAAATATGCCTTCTTGATCGGATAGAACGAGTGTAATAAACCTACCCCTTGGTGACATTCTAGCATCTTTCTTAGTAATCACACCTGCCAGCTTTAGCTTATGTGAACCATCATTAATATCGTTCTTAATATGTGATGAAGTTTTTATTTCGCATTTATCAAGTGATTGTAAAATTTCAGTAAATGGATGATTTTTTAAGAATAATCCCATCACTTCAAATTCTGAGTATGCTAATTCTTTTGTAGAATATTCATCGGCACTCAATATAATATCAGAACTATTAGCTCCAACTGATATCAGACTAAATTGATTAGAATTTTTTTCTTCATGATAAGAAGCACAATATGCCATAATCTTTGGAATACTTAAAATTAAAGCTGCTCTATTGTGATTAATCTTATCAAAACATCCGGCTTTAATTACGTTCTCTAAAAGACGTCTATTAATCAGCTTTGGATCTATCCTCTCGGCAAAATCAATAATAGATTTAAATTCACCATTTTTTGTTCGCTCAGATGTTACCGCCTCTCCAAAATTAGCAGTAACATTCTTAATTGCACCGATTGCGAAAATTATTGATTTCTTACCATCAATAACATCAATACTAAACTTACCATGTGAAAGATTAATATCTGGAGATATGACATCAATTCCAAAAATTTTTGCTTCTTGTACAAAAATATTAATCTTATCACTGTTATCCATCTCCAAATTCAAACAGGCTACTAAAAACTCCGCAGGAAAATTAGCCTTTAAATACGCAGTTTGATATGAAATAACACCGTATGCCGAAGCATGCGATTTATTAAAACCATATCCAGCAAATTTTGCAACAGTTGCAAAAATTGACTTAGCTTGCTGAGCTGGAACTTTATTCTCAACTGCACCATTAACAAACATTTCTTCCTGGGCATCCATTTCAGCTTTTACTTTTTTACCCATTGCTCTTCTGAGTAAATCAGCGCCACCGAGACTATAACCAGACAATATTCGAGCAATTTCCATTACCTGCTCTTGGTAAATAATCACTCCATATGTTGTCTTTAATGTCGGCTCTAAAAGGGGGTGCAAATAATCAACTTCTTGCTCACCATGCTTACAAGCAATATATGTTGGTATATTATCCATAGGTCCTGGACGATATAAAGCACCAAGAGCAATAATATCATCTACACTGTCTGGTCCTAATTTACGCAGAGCATTCTTCATTCCTACACTTTCAAACTGAAATACCCCTGTACTCAAACCATTTGAAAGCATAGCGTAAGTTTTAGAATCATCGTATGGAATAGATTCAATATCTACCTTAATACCACTATCTTCAATCAACTCTAGAGCTTTTGTAATAACTGTTAAAGTTTGCAAACCCAGAAAGTCAAATTTAACAAGCCCTGCAGCTTCCGCATATTTCATAGAATACTGAACTACAAGCATTTCAGCATTAATATCCTTATAAACTGGAACTATATCAGTCATATCCTGATTAGCGATGACTACTCCAGCTGCATGTGTAGATGCATGTCTTTGTAAACCTTCAAGCTTGAGTGCAGTTGAAAGAACTTGAGCAATTAGCTCCTCATCACCATCGTAATTATATAGCCCATTACCTTTAGCAGCACCTTTTAACTCAGCAACATCACTAATTGCTTGATTTAATGTCACTGGATTAATTGCGTTGAAAGGCACAAGCTCAGTTAGATAATCCGCTGCTGTATAACTAAGACCAAGAACTCTTGATACATCCTTAATTACAGCTTTAGCTTGCATCTTACCAAAAGTAATTATCTGACCAACACGCTCATCACCATATTTAGATCTAACATAGGAAATCACCTCTTCACGCCTTTCCTGACAAAAGTCGATATCGAAATCCGGCATTGAAACACGTTCAGGGTTTAAAAAACGCTCGAATAGCAAACCAAATTTAATTGGATCTAGATCGGTTATTTGCATTGTCCATGCTATGATCGAACCAGCACCCGAACCACGTCCAGGACCTACTGCAATATTATTTTGTTTGCTCCACTTTATAAAATCAGAAACAATAAGAAAGTATCCGGAAAAACCCATTTTACAAATTATATCTAACTCATAATCTAGGCGCTCATTATATTCTTTTATAATTGATTCTTGATCATTCTTCTTAATCTTTTCATGAGAAAATTTCTGAGATAATTTACTATCCAAACCATCCTTTGCTTCCTTGCGAATTAGATCATCTTCTGAAAGCGATCCATCGGTAAAGTTTGGTAGTGACGGAGGCCTTGTTTCTGACATCACTGAGCAACGCTGCGCTAAACAAACAGTGTTTTCTATCGCCTCAGGTAAATCGCTAAATAAACTTATCATCTCGTCTGACGATTTAAAATAACACTGATTGCTCACTCTTCGCCTATCTTGTACTTCACGAACAACACCATCTGAAATACAAAGTAATACATCATGTGAATCATGCATTGAGATATCACCAAACAAAACTTGATTCGTGGCAATTAAAGGAATTCCAAGCCCTCTTGCTATATCCAAATATTCAGCTTCAATCTTCTTTTCATTACTTCTGCCATGACGAGTTATCTCAAAATAGAATCTATCACCAAAGAGTTTTTGTAATTTCCTAGCAGCATTCATTGCAGCATCCTTGGATGATTCAAGCAATAATTTGCCAATTACACCTTCTGTATAAGCTGATAAGACAACAATACCTTCGTTATATTTTTGTAAATCATTAAAAGTAATATGATTACAGATCTTTCGATCATTTTGTGTAAATGTTAGGCTAACTAATTTCAGAAGATTCTGGTAGCCAATCTGATCTTTAGCTATCAGTAAAATCTCGGCAAAATCTTCCGTACCATTATTTGTAAATAATACATTGAGAATTGAAGCATGTATTGGCTGCAGAGAGGCTTTTGAAGCCGCTATAGAAAATTCAAGGGATGCGAAGAGATTTCCACGGTCAGACAAGCAAACTGCACCCATATCATTCTTTTTCGCAAGATCTACGAGCTGATCAATTTTGATCGTACTCTCAAGCATTGAGTACGAACTTTGCACACGAAAATGAACGAATCTATTTGCCACTCTTTCTCCCTACTGAATAATATTTAAAACCAGAATCTTGCGCATATTTACCATCAATAATGTTACGCAAATCTATTATCACAGCCTGATTTACCATATCTTTAGCTTGCTTAAGATCAATATCTTTAAATTCTTGCCATTCTGTAATAATAATAATTGCATCAGAATTTTCAATTGCTTCATACATGCTCTTTGCACAATTTAAATTATCAAAATAGCGATCTGCATTTTTCATTCCCTCTGGATCATATGCTATTATGTCTGCGCCCTGCTCTCGTAGCTTATTTATTAACTCTATCGATGGACTACTGCGCAAGTCATCAGTACCAGCTTTGTAAGTAAGACCAAGTACTGCTAGCTTTTTATTCGCCATATCTCCGCCAATTGCATTTGCAATTTTATTAAGCATTATTTGCGGCCTATTACTATTTGCAGCAATTACTGCATCTAAAATCAAAAAATCTGAATCAATACTCTTAGATAATTGCTGAAGCGCCATTATGTCTTTGGGAAAACAAGAACCCCCAAAACCAGGTCCAGCTTGCAAGAATGCACCACCAATTCTTTTATCTAAACCAATACCACGTGATAGCTGAGATATATCAGCACCAACTACTTCACACAGATCCGCCATTTCATTAATGAAAGCAATTTTATTTGCTAAAAATGTATTTGATGCATACTTAATCAATTCTGAAGTATTTAGATCAGTTTCAACAAGGCTAACACCATCTTTTGTCAGTGGATCATATACTTTACGCATTACTGCAAAAGATTCTTCATTGCTTGCCCCTATTACTATTCGATCTGGTTCTAAAAAATCTTTTATAGCATCACCTTCTCTTAAGAATTCAGGATTAGAAACAACAGAATTACTCAAATCTTTGCTACGTAAAAACTCTACTACTCTTTCACATGTCCCAGGAGGAACTGTTGATTTCATTACTATAATACATTTCGAAGATATATAAGGGGCAGCACTTTCAAGACATCCAAAGACACCACTCAAATCAGCTTCACCATTTTCTTTTGGAGGAGTACCAACAGTAATAAATAGGCAATCTGAACCACTAATTGACTCATCATATCCACAAACAAACTTAAGTTGCTCGCTATTACCATACTTACTAATATAATCATCTAGTCCCGGCTCAAAAATTGGACAACCACCCTGGCGTAATTTTGCAATTTTTGATTCATCAACATCTATACATACTACGTTATGTCCGACATGGCTCATCATCACACCAGATACTAGACCAACATAGCCAGTACCTATAAACGAAATTTTCATAAATTCTAACTATAATTTTCAAAATGGGTATAGCTTAACTCAAAAAGCTAAAAAGTAAAATTAAAACTATTGCTTTTATTAGCTATTAGCTATAAAAGCCTATATATTATTTATTCTGTAATAATCGTAAATGCGGCCTATAGATGAAAATCATCATAAAATTATTATCTATTATTTTGCTACTGGCCGCAATTGCCTTTGGCCTTATAAGTGCCGCTAATAATGGAGCGCTAGATAAACAAATCAAAGTTGGATTGCAATATTACTTTTCTAATTTGGGAGTAAAAGCTAAATTTTACAATCTAAAATTCAAAAACGGTACTATTTCAGCATCAAAACTTAATATCCAGGCTGGAACTGGTATTACTCAAATAAACAACGTTAAACTCCAAACATCATTATCATCAAATTTTCAATTATCCATAAAATTACAACCAACAAATCTCAAAATTATCGACGAGCATTCTAAAAAAATAATGGAAGCTTCCGTTAATGGATCACTTATAGCTGACATTAATGGCATTAAAGATATAGAGTTAGTACTACCTGAAATAAACATTATAGAAACTATCAAAGATATAAATAAAAAACCGATAAAAGATGGTTCTGCACATTTCATATATTCTAACAATCTAAATCAGAGTATATTGAAAGGGGATCTACAATTTGGCAAATCAATTAGACTTAGTATTTCACCTTCAGAAAAACGACAAGATAATTTACATTTGCATGCAGAAAATATTCCACTGTTATTTTATAAGATTGCTGATAAAATGCTGCCAAATAATAGCTTACTAGAATTCTTCAGATCCTCAATTCAAGATGGATATATAAAAAATGCTGATATTAACTTCAATAGTAACACAGCAAATCTATCAAAAGAAAACCTAAATGGTAAAGCAAAAATACTAAATTTAGATTACAAATATGATGATGACTTCCCTATTTTAAACTCTATGGACGTTGATGTTATAATAGAAGGTGCAAAAACACAATTTACTATAAACCAAGCATATAGTTCTGAGATCCTACTTTCAAACGGAACAATCGATATGGATTGGAAAGGGCTAGATTATACTACCCTATATGTCAACGCCACAGCTAATGGACCTACAAAAAGTTTAACTGATTTCATACATCAGGATGAGCATGCGTCAATGAATAAAGCCAATATTGACCTACGGAAAATAAAAGGCAAAGTTAATACTACAATTTATGTAGAAATCCCATTAAAACCTGGTACAAAAAACTTATACGATATTAAAGCAGAGATTCCAAATGCTTCTCTTAATATTTTTAAAGGCTATGTTAAACTAGAAAAAGCAAAAATCTCAGGAGTATTTAATGGAGAGCAACTCAAACTTCATGGTGTAGGTAAATTAAATAGCTTTAATACTGACTTAAATTTCGTATATAATGTAGAAAATCAATCAGAGTTCAATCATAAGCTCGATATCAAAACTCACTTTAAAACTAAAGTAAGCAAAACAAAGAAAGAGCAAAAAATTGCTTTCATTAGCTTACTTGGTGGGGACTCAATAGTCGATGTACAATATTTAAATAAAGACTCCAAAGGCTATATCAAAGTCGATTCAGACATATCAAATCTAGAATTATATTTCGATAAACTTGGAATAAGAAAGGCAAAAAACGCGCCGGCGAGGGTTAAGGTAGATGGTTTGTTTGAAGATCCAACACAAGGGATTATTAATTTTCATACATATAATGACAAAAATCTAAGTATTAAAGGTGATGTTACGATTGAGAATAATGAAGCAAAAATTGAATTAGAAGAAATAAAAAATAAAGGAACAAATATAAATGGAAAAATTCACCTATTTAATGATGAAGTAATAGCTGAATTAAGAGGTAAAACTCTTGATCTTTCAGATGCTGATATGCTTCAATTCCTTGAGAAAGAGAGAGATGGAGGAAATTCGAAGCTTAGAATAAATATTGATCGAGTAAAACTTAAGAATAATGTTTGGCTTGATGATCTTAAATTAATGTTTAAATGTGATAATAGTAGGTGCTATTCAGGATATATTGATTCTAAAATTGGTTCGAGAAATATTGAAATGCTTCTTACTGCAGAAAATGACCGTGAAGACTGGCTAATCAAGTGTGGAAATGCTGGAGCATTCTTAAGAGGACTTGGTGCTTATGATTCTATGAAATCTGGCAGCATGGTACTTAAAATTAATACTAGCAGAAAAGAAGTACGTCCCGGTGAAATTATTCCTATTTTAGATGGGACATTTACATTTGAAAGATTTAAACTTCAAGATACACCCGCAATTACTAGATTAGTATCTTTTGTTTCTCTACCAGGATTTATAAGCATAATCAGCGGTAATAAAGACATTGCTTTTTCAGGTATGAATGGAAATTTTAGTTTTGAAAATAATTTGCTCAAAATCAGTAATAGCTTTGCAACGGGTCCTTATTTTGATTTTAGCATGAAAGGATCGATTGATACAAAAAACAGACTACTTGATCTCAAAGGCCATGTTAACCCTGCACTCTATGGGGCGAGTAAAATAATTGGATCCATACCAATAGTTGGTAGGATTTTTACTGGAAACAAGAAACATCGCGGTTTGGTTTCCGGAACTTTTAAAATGCAGGAAAAATACTAAACCATAATTTTTTATCAATTCCTATTTTGAGTTATAGCTTCCTGTTTCAAGATAAGACGACATAGCATATATAAATCCGTAATCATAACTGAATTCTGTAAACTGCAGACATATAATTTAAAATGAGAATTAGTATTATCTATCTACAAAAACTAAGTGATGAATCAATATAGTTTGATTTCACTCCAGAACAATCCAAAATCGAGTGAAATATATAATCCTGGGAAACAGAGTGTTTACTATGTTTCTTAATTTTCTCCAATATAGCAGGATTTTTCTTTATAAAATAATCCGACAACCACATAAACATTGCAATATCAGTCTGTTCTTTTTGAGCAAGATGATCCTTACTAGCATTGCCAAAAAAGCCGTTCTCTCCTAAAGAAAAACCATGATCAGAGGAATAAATTACTATAGCATTTTTATGCTCTAATTTTTTTAGCAAGCTATCAATCACCATATCTGTATAATAAAAAGAATTTTCATATGAATTCATTAATTGTTCCTTAGAACACTGACTTGGTATTGAATTTTTACACTCAGGCATAAATGGAACTTCAAAATCCTCTGGTAATCTTTGATCAATAAATGGAATTAAATACTCATCAATAATATTATTATTTGGGAATTTCTTGCGGAGTTCTAATTTTGTAATAACATAATCAGCCTCCAGCGCAATTGATGCAAAACTAGTTTCAAAAACGCCAAAGATACCCTGATTACCTATCCAACTTGTTTCAAAGCCAAGACTCTTAAAAATAGAAATAATACTCTTCTCACTGAGTGATTGCTCAATATTTGGTGATTTTGCTGATGTTAGCATATATGGTATAGACTCGCGTGTTGATGTTTCAGAACTTTTAGCATTCTTAAAAAGTACCAAATTTTTTCTACCATGAATTAGAGGCATATTCTTCTCAGAAACCGTCGATCCACGCATAGATTCACCTATAATCAATACTACAGTTAAAGGCTTGTTTTCATCTGAATCAAATTTAAAAGAATATTTTTTAGTTAAATCAGTTTTGTTATTACGTCTCTCTAACTGTTTTTTATATTTCTTATTATATTCCTTAATGCTCCATATAATATTATATGGAATATAATTCGTAAGCGTATAGCCAAGAGATCGACTTGTAAAACCCTTACTCACTAGGCCCAAAATTGATATGCATATGGCTATAGTAGCTATACTATATTTTTTACTTTCGCCATATTTACTTGAACCCAAAAACTTATATAGCAAATAATATATTAATAGAAAACCTATTACTGCAGATAATACCGTGAGCACATTTATATACTCAACAATCAAATCTAACTCTACTGATAAAATGTCATTTAAAACACCTTCATCAAAACCTTTCTTAAAATTATAAATAAAAAAGTTGGAGATAATGCCAAATACGAAAAAATAGAAATACATAATATTCCTATATATGGAAACATTGATAATATAAAAAAAAGGATAATTGTAATGGGAATAATACTCGCCATCTCCATTACAAAATCTGCAATTAAGGTATTTCCAATTACTGATTTCAAGTAAAAAATTGGTATATTGAATAATGCCGTATAAATTACCGCAACAAGAGATAGTTTTGTAATTTTATTCATTTACAAACCTCAAAATAAAATGCGCCGGCAGTAAAAACTTTTCTACTTGTCTATAATTATTATTGTCTAATAGAAGTACAAGTTAAACCTTACGCAACAATATGCTTGCATTTGTTCCACCAAATCCAAATGAATTTGATAAAGCATACTCAATCTCTGTCTCTTGCGAACTGAGTGGCACAAGATTCATTTTCACCTCTTCAATAGGATTGTGAAGGTTTAATGTTGGCGGAGCAACTTGATCCCGAATTGCAAGCGCTGTGAAAATAGCTTCAACACTGCCCGCAGCACCAAGCAAATGACCAATAGCTGACTTTGTAGACGACATTTTCAGGGAGTCATTGCCATTAAACAAAGTCTGAACTGCTGTAAGTTCGATAGCATCACCAACTTTTGTTGATGTTCCATGCGCATTAATATAATTCACCTGGCTTGGATTCACTTTTGCATCTTTTAAAGCATTTTCCATCGCTCTGAATGCACCGCGACCATTTGGAGAAGTAATGTGGAAAGCATCACCTGTTAAACCATAACCAGCTATTTCTGCATAGATTTTGGCTCCTCTCTTAACTGCGTGCTCATATTCCTCAAGCACAACAACTCCAGAGCCTTCACCCATAACAAAACCAGCATGATCTTCATCCCAAGGCCTAGAGGCTCTTGTTGGTTTATCATTAAAGTCAATAGCAAGTGCCTTTGCAGCCGCAAATCCAGCAACGCCGACAGGAGTTATTGGAGCTTCTGCACCGCCTGCTATCATTACATCTGCATCACCATATTTAATCATTCTAGCTGCATCTCCAATCGCATGTGCGCCAGTAGAGCAAGCAGTAGAAACTGCACTATTCGGACCAGCAAAACCATATTTTATTGAAATATGACCAGATAACAAATTAACTAAGGACGCAGGAATAAAATAAGGACTAACTCTGCAACGCTCGCTCTGGCGAAGTTCAATTGATGTTTCTTCTATTGTGCCAAGACCACCAATACCCGAACCTATCATGACACCTGTTCTTTCTCTTGCTATCTCACCTTCAGGCTCCCATCCACTATCTTCTACAGCTTCGGTAGCTGCTGCAATACCAAAATGGATAAATTTATCCATTTTACGTATATCACGCGGCGAAATATAATCTTCTGGATTAAACTCAGAGACTATCGAAGCAATCTTACATGGATACTGACTTGTATCAAAATGTGTAATATTTTTTACACCACTCTTACTAGATAAAATGCCCGACCAAGAATCTTTTGCATTTAAACCTAAAGAATTAATAAGACCAACACCTGTTATGACTACTCTTCTAGACGACATAGCTTTGAACTCTTAAATATTTATATGTAAAAGGAATTAAGCTTTGATATTTTTTTGAACATATGAGACTGCATCAGCAACAGTTACAATCTTACTAGCTTCTTCATCAGGAATATCACAATCAAAAGCAGCTTCAAACGCCATCATTAGCTCAACTAAATCTAGACTATCTGCTCCCAAATCATCAACAAACTTAGATTCTGGTGAAATGCTGCTTTCTTCTACTCTTAAAGTTTCAGCAACAGTTTTTATAATCTTTTGTTCGATATTCTCACTCATAAGTAACCTCATTATAGTTATATTTTAAAAACTTCAGCAACTGCCAAAATTCTTAGTTTCAACTTTTTACCATAAAAAAAAATCTTTTACTAGTGGAAAAAATAATTATACCATCAACATTCCACCATTTACGTGAATAGTTTGGCCTGTAATATAGGAAGACAAAGGGCTAGCCAGGAATGATACAGCATTCGCAATATCTTCTGGTTGACCTAAAGTTTTTGATGGAATTTTTTGCATAATTGCATCTTTCTGAGCATCTGTTAATGCATCTGTCATATTCGACTTAACAAATCCTGGCGCAACTGCATTAACTGTAACTCCTCTTGTTGCAACTTCAATTGCTAGAGACTTTGTCATTCCAATTAAACCAGCTTTTGAAGCGCAATAATTTGCTTGGCCTGGATTTCCTGAAACTCCTACAATTGATGATATATTGATAATTCGACCGTATCTAGCACGCATCATTTTTTTAATTACCGCTTTATTCAATATAAAATTAGCTTTTAAATTCACATCTATTACATCTTCAAAATCTGAATTGGACATCTTAAT
The DNA here is from genome assembly GCA_965211855.1 of Rickettsiaceae bacterium. Taxonomy (GTDB): domain Bacteria; phylum Pseudomonadota; class Alphaproteobacteria; order Rickettsiales; family Rickettsiaceae; genus Megaera_A. Next base: position 35,309 of record CBDBTV010000015.1, on the reverse strand, counting down.
AGCAAGTGTATCTCTTGTAATACCAGCATTACAAACTAAAATATCCAATTTTTCTATATCATCAAATAGTGACTCACATGCATCTGCATCAGATAAATTACATTGCTTTATAGTATAATAATCACCAAGCTCGGATCCAAGCGCTTCTAATTTCTCAATATTACTTCCACTAATATATACATGTGCACCAAGCTTATGTAGTTGTTTAACAATTGCTTTACCAATTCCACCACTTGCACCCGTAACTAACGCATTATTTCCAGATAAATCTATCATACTTATATCTCCAAGATTATTTCATATCAATTTTAGATTATTTAATACCATGTAAAAAACAAAAGTCAAACTAGCAACTAAAGTAATATATCCGAACAATATGATGTTGATATATTTCCACATCATATTGCTAGTTTTGAGGTTAACCAAGAAATAACTATTAATTCTCTTCCATAGTTTTTTCTTCAGTAAAGCCGCTATTATTATTTAATAATAATTCCTTTAACTTATTCTCCAACTCCAAAGCGACTTCTGGATTATCCTTCATATATTGCTTTGCTTTCTCACGTCCTTGACCTATTCTTTCCTCACCGTATGAGAACCAAGCTCCAGATTTCTCAACCAAATCATGTTTAACACCTAAGTCAATAAGCTCCCCATGCTTTGAAATACCTTCTCCATACATAATATCAAACTCAACAGTTCTAAATGGAGGAGAAACTTTATTTTTTACAACCTTAACTCTAGTTTGATTGCCGATAACTTCATCTTTATCTTTGATTGAACCTATGCGACGAATATCCATCCTAACCGACGCATAGAACTTAAGAGCATTACCTCCAGTAGTCGTCTCGGGACTACCAAACATAACACCAATTTTCATTCTAATCTGATTGATGAAAATAATAGTGCAATTTGTCCTAGATGTAGAAGCAGTGAGCTTACGGAGTGCTTGACTCATTAGTCTTGCTTGCAGGCCCATATGAGAATCTCCCATTTCGCCATCGATCTCTGCTTTTGGCACCAAAGCTGCCACACTATCAACAACTAACAAATCAACCGCACCAGACCTAACTAGAGTATCGGTTATCTCTAAAGCCTGTTCACCAGTATCTGGCTGAGAAATAATAAGATCATCAATATTAACACCAAGTTTTTTTGCATATACTGGATCAAGAGCATGCTCAGCATCAACAAAAGCGCATGTTCCACCTTGCTTTTGAGCTTCAGCAATTGCATGTAGAGTAAGAGTTGTTTTACCAGAACTTTCAGGGCCAAAAATTTCTATTACCCTACCTTTTGGAATTCCTCCTACACCCAGAGCGACATCAAGACCAACAGAGCCAGTAGGAATGGCTTCAACATTCATCTCTTGTCTCTGGCCCAGCTTCATCACCGAACCTTTACCATAATTTTTTTCGATTTGGCTGAGTGCAGCAGCCAACGCACTTTCCTTCGTCATTTTTCCTCTATTATTAGGTTTATTCACAGATAGTTATATTACCTATCTTTGCGAAAATCTAGAGAAATCTTGAATAATGTACAAAAATATTATTCTTCTGTGCGCAGCTCAATCCAACTTTCTAAAATTTGCTTTAGATTGTCATCACTAACTTCAACTTCTTGATCCTCAAATTCCGGCAGAGAAAGCACCATTTCTTTTAGATAACCAAGATTATACTCTGGTATTTCCTCTTCAGCATAAGCTTCTTCAAGCCCAGTCGCTATTTCTTCTATATCACTCCAATGCATCACTATCATCCTTATTAAAGCGCTACTTCTAATACTATTTAATACTAGCTACCACAAAAAAAATAATAGTATATATTTACATAAAAATAACTTTTATAAGGTGAGATTTTTATGCAACTAAAATGTAATATAATAAAAAATCTATTAGATAGCAGTTTTAAAGAAGATTTCGGAATAAAAGGTGACATCACTTCAGATTCAGTCATAGACAAACAAGCAAACATAGAATTTTCTATTAATAGCAGACAAGCTGCTATTTTATGCGGAATACAAATCGCTAAATATTATCTAGATAACTATTCTTCTATTAAATACACTATCCATAAGAATGATTCTGATACTATTAATACTGGAGACAAACTTATTTCAGGACAAGGTAATGCCAGAGAAGTGCTGCTAATTGAAAGGATCATTCTAAACTATATGCAACACCTAACGGGTATATCTACACTCACTAATAAATTTGTAAAAAAAACATCTGGTACAAAAGCTAAAATCCTCGATACCAGAAAAACTACGCCTATGCTACGCTCACTACAGAAATATGCTGTAACTTGCGGAGGTGGCCATAATCATAGATTAGCCTTAGATAGCAGTATTATGATTAAGGATAATCATATTGCTATTTGCGGTGGAATAGAAAAAGCTATTCAAAATGCCAAAAAACATAACCCTCACTATGCTAAAATAGAAATTGAATGCGATACTACAGAGCAAGTAAAAAGCGCAATAGAAGAAGGTGTAGATATAATATTACTTGATAATATGTCTATTGATCAAATCAATGAATCTATTAATATAATTGATGGAAGGGCAAAAATTGAAGCCTCGGGAAATGTCTCTTTAGAAACAGTAGAATCTATAGCAAGAACTGGAGTAGATTATATTTCTGTTGGAAAAATAACACATTCTGCACCATCAGCAGATATTGGGCTAGATATAAAATGAACAACATGATCTCAAAAGAAAAAGCCAAGAAAGAAATTGATTCTTTATCAGAGCAAATAAAAAAGCACAATAAAGCATATTATCTTGATGATGCTCCGGTCATCTCTGATGCTGAATATGATCAACTATTTCACCGCCTACAAAAAATTGAAGAACAATTTCCAGAACTTATAATAGAATCAAGTCCAACCCAAACTATTGGGGCAACGATCCAAGATAAATTCACTAAGCATGAACACAAACAAGCAATGCTATCTCTTGGCAATTGCTTTTCTGAAGATGACTTAATTGATTTTATCGATAGAATAAAAAGATTCTTATCAATCATTGAATTCCCAGAAATATTTTGTGAACCAAAAATTGATGGAGTTTCTTTTTCTGTGACCTACGAAAACGGAAAATTATCTACTGGCGCTACCAGAGGCGATGGGTATGTAGGGGAAAATATTACTCAAAATATCAAAACTATAGCTAACCTCCCCCATACAATAAGTGATTCAACTGACTTCTTAGAAATTAGGGGCGAAATATTTATTGAAAAAAAAGATTTTGAAATACTAAATGACCAACAAGAAAAAGAAGGAAAACCCAGATTTGCTAACCCTAGAAACTCTGCCGCTGGATCACTACGGCAGCTGGATACAAGTATAACTGCAAATAGGCCACTAAAATATTTTGTTTACGCAATTGGACATTCGAGCGAGATTTTTGCCAACTCACAAGCAGAATTACTAGATAAATTTAAAAAACTCGGCTTTCAAGTAAACCCTAATGGAGTACTAGCAAATAATACCAACGACATATTGAAATTTTATAACGAGCAAATGCTTGCAAGAGATAAGCTTGCTCATGAAATTGATGGAATTGTTTATAAGGTGAACGATTTTGCCCTTCAAGAAAGGCTTGGCTACATTGCAAGAAGCCCTAGATTTGCAATTGCTCATAAATTTCCAGCTATAATCGCTGAAACTAAATTACTTGATATAACAGTGCAAGTCGGCAGAACTGGAGCGCTAACGCCAGTAGCTGAATTGGAACCAGTTAATGTTGGCGGCGTACAAGTATCACGAGCCACTTTACATAATTTTCAAGAAATTGAAAGATTGGATATTCGCATTGATGATACTGTACTACTACATCGCGCTGGTGATGTCATACCAAAAGTAACAGAAGTAAACTTAAGCAAGCGCCCTAAAAATACTTCGCCTTATTCCACACCAACTAACTGCCCATCTTGTGATTCAAAACTACATATAGACCCTATTGATGTTATTGTTAGGTGTGATAACGGGCTAAATTGCCCAAAACAGCTCGGCGAATCCATAAAACACTTCGTGTCAAAAAATGCCCTTAATATCGATGGAATGGGCGCTAAGCAAGTTGAGTTCTTTATCACAAAAAATATGATTCAAAACCCTGCTGATATCTTTAAATTAGAAGAATTAAACTCCAATTCTTTGCAAAAGATTGAGAACATGCCAGGATGGGGAACAAAATCAGTAGAAAATCTTTTTAATAATATTAAGCAAGCCAAACAAACAACTTTGCCAAAATTTATTTATGCCTTAGGAATTCGTCATATAGGCGAAAGTAATGCTAAAGTGCTTAGTAAACAATTTGGTAATGCTCAAATATTTATAGACTCAATGATTAAACTAGAAAAAGGAGATGAAGAAATATTTAGTAATCTAGAAAATCTTGATGGAATTGGACATAAAATACTCATTGATATAAAAAACTTTTTCGAATGTGAACAAAATATTAATACTGCTAGAGAATTATTAGATATTCTAGATATTGAAGATTTTGTAGATAATATAAAATCTAGCACTTTGTCTGGGCAAAACATTGTTTTTACTGGTAGCTTATCTTCTCTATCTAGAAGCGAAGCAAAGGCACAAGCAGAACAGATTGGCGCAAAAGTTGTAAGCTCTGTCTCAAATAATACAGATCTGGTTGTAGCCGGAGAAAAAGCTGGAAGTAAACTAAAAAAGGCAGAAGAACTAGGAATAAAAGTAATATCAGAAGAAGATTGGCAAAAAATTATAGAGGAGAGTAAGTAAATGATTGAAAGTAGGATAGAAGTATTAAGAGAAAATCTTAAAAAGCACAATTATTCTGGTTATATTATTTCAACTACTGACGAATATCTTAGCGAATATACTCCGACATACGCCAAAAGACTTGAATATATAACTGGTTTCACTGGATCAAACGGTCTTGCAATTATTCTAACCGATACTATTCTGTTCTTTACTGATGGAAGATATATCAACCAATCACTTACCCAATTAGATGACCATATATTTGAAGTATTTGATCAGCACCTACTTCCTGAATTTCTATGGGAAGATTATATAGAACATGATCAAAAAATTGCTTATGATCCCAAAATATTCTCTTGCAAATCTTTAAACTATCTAAAAAAACTCAATTTAAAACCTCATAATGAAAACTTAATTGATCAAATCTGGGAAAATCAACCAACTAAACCAAATTCAACTATATATGATTATTCACCTGAATTTACTGGCGAAGATTATGCTGAAAAAATAAGCCGTACCAGAGAATTTATTAAAAAACATCAAGCAGAATCTCTTATTATTACAAATTCGGACTCAGTTTGCTGGCTTTTAAATATAAGAGCTCATGATGTGGAATTTTCTCCGTTACTACTTGCACACGCTATTATCACACTGGATAAAATATATCTTTTCACTAATGAAGATAGATATAAAAACGACCATAATAAAGATATAACAATCCTACCTGATAAAGAATTTTCAAATATAATTGACAGTTTAAAAGGAAAAATCTTATTTGATAAAAATTTATGTTCAGATTATATCTCAACTATTATTGAAAATAAGAATCATAAACATATTAGCAATCCGTGCGTCGATTGGAAAGCTCAGAAAAACGCTACCGAAATAAAATATATGCAAAAAGGCCATATACAAGATGCTGTTGCAGTATGCGAAATTCTTGCCTTTATTGATAGTGAAGATATCTCTAATTTATCTGAATATGACATCGGGGAAAAACTTACAAAACTTCGAAAAAAAGGTAAATCATATATAATGGATAGTTTTCCAACAATTTGTGGATTCCAAGATAATGGTGCAATAATTCACTATCGCGCGGAAAAAGAAACTGCAAAAAAAATTGATGGAGAAGGACTGCTTCTGATAGATTCTGGTGGACAGTATTTAGGAGCAACCACTGATATAACTAGAACAATTCCAATCGGAACCCCAAAAGAAAAACATAAGGAATATTATACAAAAGTTCTAAAAGGACATATTTCTCTTGGATTGTCGAAATTCCCAGAAGATAAAGTCACTGGTGCTAATCTTGATATTTTAGCTCGCCAATTTCTCTGGCAAACTGGCAAAGACTATGCGCACGGAACAGGACACGGCGTTGGCAGCTTCTTAAGCGTTCATGAAGGACCACATAATATTAGCCTTATAAGCACAAAATCTACCATTAAAAAAGGTATGGTCATGTCTAATGAACCTGGATATTATATCCCTGGTGAATTTGGAATTCGTATAGAAAACATGATGTATGCAAAAGAATCGCAATATCCGGGATTCCTAGAATTTGAAATGCTAACACTAGTCCCTTACTCTAAAGATCTAATTATTCAGGAAATGCTTACTGAAGACGAATTATCCTATCTGAAGGAGTATTACTACAATATTGAAACCTCAGTTGCACCTCACCTATCTGATAATGCTAAAAGCTGGTTTAAAAAACAACTTCTATAACATTAACAAGCAAAAACTAGTCTCTGGGATTTGCACTGATTGTGAAGGCATAAAAACAAGCACTTACTAGCAGCAATTATATAAACGCTATTATATTGAGTCCTCACCGGTTAATTCTACTTCCTCTGCATACTCCAACTGTACTATTTGTTCATCTTGCCAGAACAATTCTATTTGGGATTGTATTTGCAATGGAACAATTGGTTTTAAAAAAAAGTAGTTAGCCTCTTTGAAGTTATTAACCTTCTTAGAACTAATCAATATAATACAAGTGTTTTCATAGCTTGGATATGAAGATCGACATACCTTAATAAAAGTCTTACCATCCATAATTGGCATCTCCCAATCAGAAATTATAACTTCAAACGAGTAATCTGGTAGTCTATCATCAATTAAATCCAATGCTTCCTGGCCGTTGTGAGCAATAGATACCTTATAACCCAGCCTTTCAAAATTTTTACTTAGTAATGCACGACAAACTTTTGAATCATCCACTACAAGTATCTCTTTTTGAGACTTCTTACTCACAAATATCCCCTTTTAATACAAAAATTTCATAAGAATACTTTCATTTAAAATTGGCAAATCTAAATAATAAAATCTTAAGTGATTTCATACCTTTAGAAGTACAATTTATGACACTCATATTCAGAGTATATCTTCAGATAAACTAATATCTATGCCTAACTTTAGTTTGCTTTATTTCTTCAGGCTTCTCAAGTTTTTGCTTAAGCTCTGTAATTAACGCATCGATTCCCCTTGAGGAAATAACACTGTTAAACTCAGATTGTTGAGAATTAAGAATACTGATTCCTTCAGTAATAATATCACCAATTCTATACGGATTCTTTGTTCCATTTTCTAGCTTATGTATTAAATAGTCAATTTTCACTGGTTGTTGGCCAGAAGGTCGAACGATTTCCATATTAACAATAAACATATCGTCGTCAATTTTTTTGACATTTTTTAGAACAGCCTTTTCTCCATTGTAATTGCTAGACAAATCTGCATACACTTTGACAACAAATTGTGAATATATTTTGGCAAACTCAGCAATCTTCTTGTCTGATATCATACGGCGATTACGCCCTAATGTATATTCAGCCATCCAATCCAGGTGTAAATGTGATCTAATTAATCTACTAGACTTCTTGTATCTTTGAGATTCTGTTAAATTTTTATCGTGTACTAATTTATATCCTTCATCTATAAGATCTTCTACATATTTTTTAAGATCTTCTGATTCTGCATCGTTTGATGCATATACAGGAGAGACAAAAAATATAAAAGATAAAAAAATTGATGCTATAGCTCTCATTGTATAACCTAATTTATTGGTTATTAACTGTAGGACATTTGAAACCTACTGGATAATCCATTTTGGCTTCTCTTTGTTGTATAATAGCATCCCTAATAGCAACATAAGGATCAGTAGAATTCTTACTAACATGATCCGTAAATGGCATAATCATCTCACGTTTATGCACTATTCTTACACCAGTCACTACATTTTTAAAATCACGATGCATCTGATAGTTTGCAGGAATTAGCATAGTCTTGATTGGATTTAGTAAACTATTAAGCAGTAATGGATCCATCACATCACGACCACTAGTACCACCAATAAGCGGCAGAACAATATATGGACCTGATCCAACACCATAATGACCTAGCGTATTACCGAAAGTCTGGGGCTCAGCAGTAAGTCCAAACTTACCTGCAACGTCAAAAAGTCCTAATATTCCAAAAGTCGAATTTATAGTAAACCTCCAAAAAGTTTTAAACATCCCGTTGGACTTGCCTTGTAGGCCATAGTTTACTGTTGATAGTGGCTCAGATATATTATCTACGAAACTTCCTACCCTCTGCTTAGTATAGTAATTGGTAAACCTACCATACCCTTTTGCAATCGGTCTCAAAATGAATGTATCTAAAACACCATTAACAAAGAAAATTTTACGATTCAATGACTCATACGGATCATATACTTGGCAACGATTATTTAATGCAGCGTAATTATATGAATATTTGTCTTTTGAACCTTTATCTGCCAGAGAAACACTAGCTAATCCACAAATAATAGCTAATATCGTGGTATTGATTATTGATCTTAAAAGCACATTTACCTCCTAAAAATTATTTGGTGCACACAAATATAGAGTAATTATTTTTTATTTCTAGAGAAAAGTCATTAACTGACAAGATCATAAACCCTGTCTCTTCCAGCATATCCCTTACATATTGAGGATTATAAGCAAATTCTAATAGCTTAGCAGATAACCCATTCTGTTTATCAGTTCTAACTACAAAAGCAAAGTATCCATTAGTATTCAGCACAGAAAACACACTAGTAAAAATCTTTTTTAAATCAATATTAGTGGCAAATCCGTCTAAACTATAAACTACATCATATAAGTTTACTTCTTTCTCTAAGAATTCATCTATAGGCGCATTAATTATATCATCATAAGGCTTACTATTAGGAAAACATTTTGGCTGGAGCTGGATCATTTTATCTGATATTTCAACACCCGTAAGAGTATAAGATTCCTGCATTCTTTTATGCATCTCATCAGCAAGCATGCCAATATTAGCACCAAGTTCTAAAATACTATATTCTTCGGGTAAATTTTTAGCCTGATTATTAAACTCAGATACTAATTCTACAATTAAATTCTGCTCTTCAGTTACATATTTATCCACAATAATATCTGCTATTATATCTCTATGCATAGATTGGATTGCCGAAGGAATAAAAGTTGTACTATCTATTGACTTTACAAATGATAGCAAACCAATCTCATCAACTTCTTTGGCCTTAGTTAAACAAACTATAGATTTACTATAGTCTTGTTTCATAAAATAGGTCCAACCGAGCCAGTAATTTGCTAATTTATTATCCGGATCAAGAAAACGATCTACTAATTTAAATCTAAAAATCGCATCATTATAATTTCTGCATCTTAAATGATACACACCAAGATCCAAATTACTCTCGGTTAAATTCTTCAGCTTATAGCGTAGCTTCTTAATATCATCAGTAAATCTTTTAAATTGTTGTCTAAAAAAATTAGGTATAGACATTATGCAGGATGCAGAAGATTTAAATAGATTTGATATCGACGAAAAATATTTTCTTGCCATATGATTTATTCTACTTGCGTTTGATTTGCTTTACAAAGAATATTCTCATATAATCTCGGTAAGTTCAAACTAATACGAAAAACTAAATAAATAGAGCGTAAAATTATGTCACTTATTGCAACTAGATTACAGGCAGTCAAGCCATCCCCAACACTTGCTGTTACAGCAAAAGCGAAGGAACTATCAGCTCAAGGAATTAATATTATTTCCCTAGCAGCAGGAGAGCCTGATTTCGATACTCCTGAAAATATCAAAGAAGCTGCAATTGAAGGTATCACAAATGGTGCAACAAAATATACTATAGTATCTGGTACTATGGAACTTAAAAGAGCTATTTGCGATAAATTTAAACGAGATAATCAGCTAGATTATGATCAAAGTGAAATTATTGTCGGGACTGGCGGAAAACAAGTTATTTATAATTTATTTATGGCAACAATTAATGACGGAGATGAGGTAATTATACCAGCTCCATACTGGGTTTCTTATCCAGATATGGTTTTACTTGCTGGCGGAAGTCCGGTAACTGTATTGTCAGATATGAGCACAGGATTTCGCCCTAAACCATCTGATATTGAAGCAGCAATTACTGACAAAACAAAATGGTTCATTTTAAACTCTCCAAGCAACCCATCCGGGGCAGCTTATACTGAGTCAGAACTACAAGCTCTAGCTGAGGTTTTCAGAAAATATCCACACGTAAATATAATGTGTGATGATATTTATGAACATATTACGTTCGATGGATTTGAATTTAAAACTTTGGCAACTGTTGCACCTGATTTAAAAGATAGAATATTTATAGTAAATGGTGTTTCAAAAGCCTATTCAATGACTGGATGGAGAATTGGATATGGGGCAGGAAACAAAGATATAATCAAAGCAATGACTGTGATTCAGTCTCAAAGTACATCAAACCCATCTTCTGTAAGCCAAGTAGCTGCTGTTGAAGCTCTAAATGGAACACAAGATTTCATACATTCTAATGCAGAGAATTTTTGTGCAAAACGTAATTTAGTTTTATCCTTATTAGGCGATGTCCAAGAACTAGAATGCTATAAATCGGAAGGCGCTTTCTATCTTTTCCCAAAATGTTCAAAACTATTCGGCAAAAAAACTCCAAATGGAGATACTATTGAAAATAGCTCTGATCTTGCAACATATTTGCTAGAAAGCGCAAATGTTGCAGTTGTTCCTGGTATAGGCTTTGGATTGGAAGGATATTTTAGAATTTCATACGCAACTTCTGAAAAGCTTTTAACAGAAAGCTGCAACAGAATTGCTGAAGCAATATCACAACTAAATTAATGCTCAAAAAAGGCTTTAAAAATTTTTTGAAAAACAGTGATCTGATACACAATCTATCAGTGAATATATTATTCTTATATCTAAAAACTGCTTACTATACTAGTAAATGGGAATTTATTTGGCCTGAGGACTTAGACAAAGAAAAGATCAATCAGCTAGATGGTGCGTTATTTGCTCTTTGGCATAACCGTCTGGCATTTGGTATGCATATCTTTCGGAAAGTAGATAATGTTTACGCACTTGCTTCACCTCACACAGATGGAAGACTTATTACAGATGTGATTAGAAAAATGAGATTTGGTGTAATTGAAGGCTCAACAAACCGTAATCCAACTGGAGCCTTGAAAGAAATAATTTCTAAAATCAATTCTGGAAATAATGTGGTTATAACGCCTGACGGGCCAAGAGGTCCCGTATATAAAATCAATAGCAGTATAGCTAGGATTGCCAAAAAATTTGATAAACCATTGATTCCACTTTCATGTACTGCTAATAGATATTATGAACTAAAAAGTTGGGATAAAATGATTATCCCCAAATTTTTTTCTAAAATGACTGTTCGCTTTGGAAAGCCAATAGATTTAAAAGAAAACGCAGAAGCAAATGATACTTTGCTAGAACAAACTTTAACTCAACTTTCAACTCCGGTAAAACCCGAATGATTTTCCTTTACAACCTAGCCAATTTAATATTCTACCCAATATATTGCCTAATATTATTGTTTAGAATCTTCAAGAATAAAGATAATGCAAAATCGGCAATTCAAAGACTAGGAGTAATAGAGATAAAAAGATCCAAAGGCAAGCTAATCTGGATGCATGCTGCAAGTGTTGGAGAGTCTATGGTTGCAATTACTCTAACAAAGGCATTAAACAAACTATACCCAAATGTAAACTTTCTTATAACGACTGGAACATTATCTTCTGCAAGAATACTAGAAAAATCACTTCCTGAAAATGCAACTCACCAATTTGTACCTCTGGATAACATAATAATAGTTAAGAGATTTTTATCTCACTGGAAACCAGATTTAGGCATATTTATCGAATCAGAATTTTGGCCTTGCCTTGTCAGCGAATCAGCTAAAAAGTTTGATATAATAGTGGTCAATGCAAGATTATCTGACAAATCTTACAGCAGGTGGATGGATAGAAAAAAACTATTCAACACAATAGTTTCACACTTTAAACTAATTGCAACACAGAGCGCGACTGATCTTAAAAAATATAAAGATCTTGGATGTGAAAAAGCTATAAATCTAGGCAATTTAAAATTTGCTAACAAAGAACTAGATGTTGATGAGAATCAGTTAAAAGATTTAAAAAAGATTTTTCAAAATAAGCAGCTTTTTGTAGCAAGTAGCACCCATGCTGAAGACGAGGAAGTAACTTTACAAATAATCAAAGACTTCAAAAAAGACAAGGTTGATTACTATCCTATCATCATTCTAAGACACCCAGAAAGACGCAGTGAAATAAGTAAAAAATGCCGCGATCTTGGACTATCTTATACTCTAAGATCCGAAAACAAATCTCCTTCTCTTCAAGATGATTTATATATCGTAGACAGTTTTGGTGAACTAGGACTATTTTATAGCCTATCAAACATTACTTTCATTGGTGGATCATTTAAAAGAGGCGGTCATAATCTAGTAGAACCTGCTTATTTCGATAATATTATCATCCTTGGCCCTGATATGAGCAATTTCCAAAATATTGCAACAGATATGATTCAAGGCGGATGTGCAATTCAAATCACCGACAAAGAAGAGCTTGCCACAAAAATATTATTCTTCCTCGATAGAAGTAATGAAAAAAAATCACAAGAATTAATAGGAAATGCACGGAAATTCGTAGAAAACCGCGAAGAAACATTAGATAATTATCTAAAAGAGATAAAAAAGTTTTTATGATAAAACTAGTATATCCAAAATTTTGGGCAAGAAATGGCCTCATTCCTATACTATTAACTCCACTATCATGGATATATCGTTGTCTTGGATTTTTTAGAAAAATCATAGCAAACCCAATCAAGCTAGACGCAAAAGTAATTTGTATTGGTAATATTACGGTTGGAGGAAATGGAAAAACTCAGATAGTCGAATCACTGGCAAAATACTATAAAGAGCAGAATAAGAGCATATTGGTAATTACCAAAGGATTTGGATCATCCTTGAAAACCGCAAAACTCGTCGACAAAACCGATATAGCTGAAAATGTAGGAGATGAATCAATTCTTCTAAGCAAAATAACACAAGTTATTGCTACTAAAAAAATACAATATGCAATGCCGCTTATTGAGAAAATAAAACCAGAGATAATTATCTTTGATGATGGGCTACAAAACCCTAATTTTATCAAAGATTGTAAAATAATTGTTATTGATAATTTGCGTGGAATAGGAAATAGAAAGATTTTTCCTGCAGGACCTTTGCGAACTAAAAGTGACATAGCAATCAAAGAATGTGATGCTCTCATTACAATTGGTGATAATGACTGCAAAGATTTCACCATTATACAAAATGCAACCAGCAATAATAAACCAATATTCAAAGCCAAAATCAAACTAGTTTCTGCATTAAAAAATACTGAATATTTTGCTTTTTCTGCAATTGGCAATCCTGATAAATTTTTCAGCACTCTAGTAACCAGCGGCGCTAATATAAAGCAAACTAAAACATTCCCAGATCACCACCAATTTACAAAAGATGAAATTTTAGAATTAAAAACTATAGCAAAAAAGAACAATTATACTTTAATCACAACAAAAAAAGACTATGTTAAAATCCATGATACTGAAAAAATTGATTGCGCAGTAGTTGATATTGTTTTTGAAAATAAATCAGAATTTATAAAGCTAATAAATGAAACATTATCTTGAATATATAATTTTTTTCCTAGTAACGCGTCTACTAAAGCTACTACCAATGGATAAATCTGCAAGTCTTTGTAGCTTCTTAGCGCGAAAAATAGGACCTCTAATTGGCGTCACTAAAATCGCTCGCAGAAATCTGGAAAATATTTATCAGGACAATATAGATATTGACCAAACTATTGATGATCTTTGGGATAATTTTGGCCGATATATTGGTGAATTTCCATTTATTAACGAACTATCGGAAGAAGAGCTCACCAAAAGAGTCACTTTCTCAGGGCTAGAAAAAATAGAAGATTTATGCCAAAATAATCAACCGTTTATGCTTTTCCTAGGACACCAAGCGAACTGGGACATAGTCATACGCAAGATAAATAATATTTATCCTAAATTTGGTATTGTTTATCGTAAGGCAAACAACCCTCTTGTTGACAAGGAAATACTCTCTGAACGTAATAATGATTCCAATGTTATAATGATTGCTAAGGGGCCCTCAGGTGCTAGAGGGTTGGTGCGCGCTATAAAGTCTAAAATGTCTATTGCCATGCTTGTTGATCAAAAAATGAATGATGGAATCGAAGTTCCATTCTTTGGAAAACCTGCTATGACAGCACCAGCAATAGCAAGACTTGCCCTACAGTATAATTACCCAATAGTTCCATGCCAACTGATTCGCAATGGACGGTCAAGCAACTTTGAAATTAAAATCTATAAACCGCTAAAAATTGATAAAACAGGCAATACTGAACAAGATTGCTACAATATTATGAAAACAATCAACCAAATGCTAGAAAAATGGATTCGCCAACACCCTGGTCAGTGGTTTTGGTTTCACAATAGATGGAAAGAAAAATAGCGCTGAAAATCCTTATATTAAATTCTTATTGAGTTTTTACGCAGATAGTAATAAACTTGCGCTAATATATTTATTAATTAAAGCGTCTTAAAAAATGCCTGAAATTTTTTTCAATGGTCCAGCTGGTCGTCTCGAAGGGATGTACGCAGAATCCACAAACCCTAAAGCACCAATCGCATTAGTACTTCACCCACATCCAATGTATGGTGGAACAATGAATAATAAAGTTGTATACAATGTATATAAAACATTATTTGAAAATGACTTTACGGTTCTTAGAATAAATTTCCGAGGCGTGGGCAGATCAATGGGTGAGTATGATGAAGGTGTTGGTGAAATGACTGATGCTGCAACTGCTCTTGATTGGCTGCAAGTACACTACCCTATGAGCAAAGTAAATTTAATTGCAGGTTTCTCATTTGGTGCTTGGATTGCAATGCAGCTTATCATGCGCCGCCCAGAAATCACAAATTTCCTAGCAGTTTCACCGCCAGTCGATAAATACGACTTTTCGTTCCTTAGCCCATGCCCAATCCCAGGACTAATAGTACAAGGTGATATGGATAGCGTAGTATCAGAGGAATCTGTCCATGAATTAGCTCAGAGATTGGCCAAACAAAAGAATATTGATGTGGACTATCGAATGATCCCTGGAGCTGACCATTTCTTTAGAGAGAAGATTGATCTGCTCAATAATGAAATAGATGATTATCTAAGGTCAACATTTAATCATCAAGAGTCAAAACCAAAGAAAAGCAAAAAATCTGATGCTACAACCGCAAAAGCAAAACCAGCAAAGAAAATTTTCTTGGAATAGCTTAATACATAGATCGAAACCACCGTTAGGGTAGAACAATTCATTAAAAATTCTCGACCATATGTACATATTGATTTAAATCATGATTTCCTAAAATTTCTATAGCTTCTTCAAAATCTGATTGTTCTAAATGCATAATTAAGCTTTCAATAGCAAGCTTATTAGGCGGAAACATTTCCACCGCTATTCCAATAGCAACACATGCATTAGCTCCATAATGATTAATTAAGAATGGCAATGCAGCCATATTGTCGTGTTGCGCTGCTATTTCTAATGCAGCACTTGCATTAGCACCATAATGATTAATTAAGAATTGAGCTGCAACTATATTGCTGTGTTGTGCCGCTATCTCTAATCCTTCATCTACATTAGCTCCATGATTATCTATTAAGAATTGAGTTACTTCTAGATTGCTTTCTTTAGCTGAAAAATATAGCATAAGATTATATATAAAATACTTCCTTGCAATTGAATTAAGTTAACATATAATTAAGAAATTTTAAGTAATCAATACTTATTCTACCCGAACTGTGGATAAGCGATTTCATTTTATAAATTGTTCTAAAGATGGCTTATCAGTACGAAGCTGATAGTTTATTAGTCCAGCAAATAAGTGACAAAATGCATTTATTGGAGATCTATGTCTACTATGTATCAAGGTGTTTAACGACTTTATAGATGAGAAGATTGTTTCTATAAATGGACGTTTCATTAACATCATTTTATCATTTATATCCATTGGACAATTCTTCATATTTTTTCTGATTTTAGTGATTAAAGTTGTACCCTGTTCAAATAATTCAGTGAATAATTTTTTGGAGATATAACCTTTATCACCAATAAGTTTGCAAGAGATATCTTTTAGCATTTGCTTTACTGGAGACCTGTCATCTACATTCCCGCTAGTAACATGCATGCGTACAATTTCTCCGTGACTATTAAAAATAAAGTGCAACTTAAAGCCAAAGAACCAACCAGTTGAAGTCTTACCTTTTCCAGCTAAGTCTTTAAAAACTTTATGACGTTTCTCTCGCAGCCTATGGCATACAACCATTGGAGTAGAGTCGATAAACATGTATTCAGTTATCTTACCCTCAAGGGATTTTAACATGCATAATACAGCAGGAAAGGCTAGCTTTATCAATGATATAAAGCGATCATAATGGACTAAGTAATTGAATAAATTTCTGTTATTTCTCATAAGTTCTAAGTAAAAATATTTAAAGCAAGCCATACCAGATTGATGGAAAGCTATTAAGATTGTTATTATCTCCGATAAGCTCATACTGCTTGGTCTATTACGTTTTCTTAAACCGCTAGTAAGAAGAGACTTTTTGTACCAATTTTCAAATCCTTTATAAAAATCATCGACAAAGCAGAACAAAGTATCGTAGTCTATATTCATTGGGGTACTCTTTAGTTGTTTAAAAAAGCCAGAATACCCCAATACCAACTACTATGCAGCTTTTTTGTTATCCATAGTTCGGGTTATTCTAGTTAAACGAATTTTGTTATTGCAAACAAATGCATTACAAAACATCTTTCAAAAAGTCTTATTATTGTAACAACAAAAAAATAGACTTCTGTAAACTAAAAATTTCTTTGCAAAAATAGATAAGTTATTGCTTCAAACCTTCTAATAAACAATATTACGCCCAGTGATTAGATGCATCTTGCCATTGCAGCATGATATCCAATGGTATTTCACATTCTTTGTAATTGAAATAATTGTTGGCTCCGAAGGAATAAAACCGGAAGCATCTGGCTTAAATTGGTAAAGCTCACCATTAGATGCAATTACGTTAATCGAGAAGCTATTGCCATCTTGCGCAACAAATGGCTCTTGGAACAAAGCTGTACGAACTTTTCTTTTGCTACGATCTTTCTGCGCAATCAAATTACCAACCCATAAAGCTTTACCATTATGTGAAGATAATGCAGCAACTTGTCTTGCATTATTTGTAACTAACAAATAATCTCCAACTAAACTAAGAGATTGAATATCATCAGCAACCTTTATCCATGCCGGAGCACCATTATCCAGATCCATCTTAATAATTTTTCCATTGCTTGTGGCAAAATATGCATATTCACCACTTATTACTGGAACTGTAACGATAACTGATGGATCAAAACTTGGTATACCAATATCACTAATCTTAGTTAAATTGTAACGCCATTTCTCTTTTCCAGACTGAGCGTCAAGGTACACTATTTCACCGGAACTATAACTTACAATCACATTGCCATCATACACTACCGGATGAACATGGCTTCTTGTAGAAATAGTCTCAAGCTCACCTTCATGTAACCACACAAATTTTGACGTTTTGATGTCATAAGCAATAAGTTGGTTACTTACAGTCTGTGCTAATAGCAGTCTGTCTGTAGCCATAACAGGCTTATTCCTTACAATATCAGGATATTCCTTGCGAATTATCTCATCTCCAGATTTAGCATCAAGTACGACAAGATATCTTGAACTATTGGTTACATATAGTTTTCCATTACTATAAAGAACTCCACCATCATTAAAGTTTCTATCTAGAACACCTTTAGCAATATCAGTTTGCCATAATATTTTCTTTTCCTTCAAAGAATATGCAGAAACAAATCCCTTCGAATCTGTACTGTACATAACACCTTTAGCAAAAGCAGGTTTTGCTATAATTGTATTTTTTGCTAGACTATAAGATTTAGATTTTTGATCCGAGAATGGATTTTTCTTGATTTGCGATGCATTAAATTTTAATTTTTCTTTGCTCTGAACCTCAAGCTTAGGGGTCAGATCAATTAAATTTTTAACTCTACCGCCACCAAAGCGATCACATGATATGAGTAATACTGGCAGTAATCCAAATAAAATAATTTTTTTCATAATATTATACTTTTAAAATTATAGTTTCTTATGTTTTTAAAGACCTGATAAAATCGCTCTAGCTTGTTCTTTTGCTATTAAAGAAGCACTTTCTAAATCTAAAATGGTATTAGCATATTCAGCCGCCAAATCATTTTGATTATTCTTCTTGTAAAAAACTGCCTTTAATAAAGTTGCATTTATAAAAAATACTTGGCTAGGCTCTTTAAAATATTGCATATGGTTGCGTGCTTTCATCTTCAACTCATCAGAAATACTTTTTTCATCTAAAATAAGGTTCAACCACAATAATCTTGCAAAAGATCTAGTGATATCATTGTAGTTTGTATTTGCAATAATCGATTCTAATTGTTCAAACGCAGCAGGCGAATCACCAGATTCAATTACATTTACAACCCTCTGAATTTCAGCCATTTCAACCTGAAGATTGTCACCATCTTGAATTAAATTATCTAGCGATTCATTAATTAGCTTTTTCTCACCATACTCACCGCTGATTAAGTCAACTAGCATGTCTCCAACTTTTTGATTGTGAGACTCAAGACGATTTTGATACCAGCTAAAACCACCCATAGCAATTGCAATTATCACTGTAAGTGTAATTATTATTGGAAATATTTTGCGAAAAAGCATGATTTTCTTTTCATCTTTCTCATCACTTAACGCTTCATCAAGAATATCAGCCACCAGGCACCTTCAGATTATAATTTTATTAAAATATATTGCATTATTTGCAACGAAACTTAGTTCTAGCATCTTTAGCCCTTTTAATTGAGCTAATTGGACGCTTTGGAAATTCCAATTCCAATTTTTCAAGCATACTACACGCTTCTTTATTCTTATTCAAGCTTGCAAGTGAATATGATAGCTTCAATAAAGCATCAGGCGCTTTAGATCCTTTTGGATATTTCTTGTAACTCTGTAGATAGTTAATTGCAGCTTTATTATATACACCCCTTCTATAAAATGTCTCAGCATACCAGAATGTAGCATTGCTCTGAAGTCTACTAGAAGGATATTGTTTAATAAAATCAGCGAATTTAGTTTCAGCTAATGCAAGATTTCCATCTTTCAATGTAGCTAGAGCTAAATCATAATCAACCTTATCCTTAGGCCCTGATTTAGATGGCTTGTCACCAAAAAAAGTATTATCTGCATCTGGCAATAAAATAGCTTCTGCTGCATTATCTCCAACCACTTCGCCAAGTGATGCAACAGATACTCCAGCAGTTTTATGCGTCGAAAGACCAGCTTTTTTAAGAATTGATTTCATTTCTTCGATACTATTCTCAAGATCCAGCATCCTTCCTTTCAATTCCTGAATTTGCTTTGATTGACGTTGTATAATTGGACCATAGCTTTGACTATCAGCAAGCGTAGAACTACAAATAGAAATCAACGAAATAGATAATAGTATTTTTTTAATCATTTTACCCAAATATTTTTTACAATTTTGATACAACATAATATATGAAAATGCAAGCTTATTTACAAACATTAACATTATGCGGTACTAATTCTCATTTTAAATTAAATATTCTATTTAAAGGTCAAACTGTACATCTTATATTTAAATGGATTTAGTATAATATTTTATAAATCAATACTATCACTATATTCAAAAGTTATTGTAACTGTTGTACCTTTGCCTGGTTTACTTTGCAAATCAAATTTACCATCCATAAGCTCAATTAATTTTTTTGTAAGTGGCAAACCAAGACCTGTTCCTTCATACCTTCTACTTAGCTTATTATCAACTTGTCCAAATGATGATAATGCTTTTGGAATTTCCTGATCACTCATCCCTATGCCAGTATCAGTTACAATTATATTAACTAACTTTTTAGTATCATCCTTTTTCAAGGTAAGCGTCACTGAACCTTCTGGTGGCGTAAATTTAACTGAATTTGAAAGTAGGTTCAACAAAGCCTGCTTTAATCTTTTAGGATCCGCAACAATAATTATATGCGAACTCGGCATTTTTTCTATTAGTTTTACACTTGCCTCATCCGCTCTAGGCTTTACAAACCTCATACTAGACGACGCCAATTTATTCAAATCAAGCTCAACCTTATCAACTTGCAGCTTATCAGCAGAAGCTTTTGAAAAGTCCAAAATATCATTAATTACACTGAGCAAATGCTTTCCTGAACCATTAATATCTGAGACATAGTCTTTGTATTGATCATTACCAATCTTACCATAAGTTTCAGCGATCATAATCTCAGAAAAACCAATAATAGCATTTAATGGAGTTCTAAGTTCATGACTAATATTTGCTAAGAAATCAGTTTTTGCTGAACTCTCTGTTTCCGCTCTAGTTTTTGCTTCTTCAAGTTCTCTATTTGTCTCAAATTGCTTATTAATAATGCGTTGCGCGTAATTTGTATTATACATAACTATTATAAAAAACACTAAAAATACAATTACAAACGCAATGAATATACGCTTCTCGAGATATATAATGTTATCCCATTGCTCGGTAATATCAGTAGTAATTTCAATAACACCAACTATGTTGAATCCTCCCATTGAAGATTCAATAAGTGGTATATAGCTGCTAATATAGGATTTCTCATACACATTATAGTTACTATCCGTAATAATTGCACGAGACACAAGAGAATGCGATGTTTTACCTCTAAAAGCTTCGGTCAGAGGTTGTTCTGTAATATAATTTTGTAAAAAATATCTATCTAAATGTAATAAAAATTTATCGTAATATCGAGAACTATTATGTTTATCAACATTAACAATATTATTCGTATTATTTACTAAAAACTTAGTCCCTGAATGATCATATAAGGCAATATCTGAACCAATACTTTTTAAAAAACCCGATGAATCTTGAATAAAATTAATAAATTTTTGATCTTGCAAAAGTTCCAAATAAGATATTTTTTGTAATTTAGAAACTACTTTCCTATTTTCGTCCCAAACCCTGTTCTTATATGTCTCTGCAACGTGTAGATTTTGATCAGCCACTTGCTTTAGAACAACTTCTTCTATCATAAAATATCGATATAGCACGATATTTGCTACAATATTGAGAAACAAACCTATAAATGAAAATCTAATGATATGTTTGTTTTGTATCATATGCTAACAACTTTGTAATGGTAGATATTAAAATTAAGGATATCAGAGTATTACCCGGCTCACTAGATTTAAAAAATAATGCCGGCAAATCTCTATCAGAAATATTGGGGCAGTTGCAATCTGGATCGATTGTTAAAGGTTTAGTTGTTGGCACTACACCTAGAGGGGAAGCTATTTTTCATACTGCACACGGAAGATTTGCGGCAAAAAACGATATAAATTTAGTGCGCGGAGATACTATCAGTCTAAAATTGGCGCATGAAAACAAAGATCTATCGGGCACAATAGTTTCAGTTAATGATAAAAAGCGAGATAACGTAGAACCTGTAAAACTAAGCTTACCACCCACAACCGAAAATACAAAATCAACATTATCAACTGATAAGACATCAAGCGCAGTAAGTTTTAGCAATAATAGTAATATACCGAAAAGTATTAATGGAGAAATTTCATATCTTAACCTGTCAAAAATTGACAAGAATACACCTTTGTTTCGAGTACTAAATGCAATAACTACGCCAGATGACAGCAAAATAAGTATAAGCTTAAATATAGTATCTAATAAGCAAGTATCAAATGCAGCTTTTACTATTTCTGGGGAAGTAAGTGGAAATGCAAAAGATGGAAGCCAGCTTATTAAAACTGCTTTTGGCGTTATATTATCAAAAAACACAAATATGCTTGTGGGTCAAAAGCTAAATTTAGAAATTTCTAGTGTAAATAATCAATCTTTAGCAAATGCTACAAGCAGAAGCGTAAATGACTTTTTATTCTCTGCAAATAAAAATTGGCCTCTTCTAAAAAGTTTGGTTCAAACGGTTCAAGGAAGTGGCGGTACTACTGGAACTCAATCAGCAACTATTATCTCAAATAGTAGCGTAGCCCAGCAAAATAATCCAGCTAACTCAATAATATCTAATGTTGCAACTGACACTCAAAGTACAAAAACTTTGCAAACACAGCAAAACAGCACTGCGTCATCTTCAAATGTGGATACAAGAACACCTATCCCAAACCAATCAGCTAATATTTCTAGAACTGATACTCAAGCAATAGGTAAATCTCCAAATATATCTCTCCCTTCCGGAGATCAGATTGCCGCTAAAACATTAGCTCAAGAAACATTCATCGGAACAAAAGAACTTATTGCAAACGCTGAAAAACTACAAACAATAGTTCCGAGGAATGTCAGATCACGTAATAGAAGCGACAGCACTAGCAAAGAGGATATACAATCACCTAGAAGTTCTAGAACTGAACAAAAAAATAATAACCAAATCCAAACTACTCAAGATAAAGAGAAAGCGAGTATTAATAGTGTAATTAAAAACCTTGGGCAAACTGAAGAAATCCGCAAACTTTCTTCAGAACTAATGAACTTAAAGGAACTAATTCTCCCTTCAATTCGAGAAGGAGAAACTCCAGAAAAATGGCAAACTGTTTTAATCCCTTTTCATAATGGAAGAAATGTAGAAGAACATGAAGTAAAAATTCAAAGATCTCGTGAACATTTTCTAAGATTTATTGTTGATGTTAATTTGCTTGATAATCCAATGCAAATTGATGGATTGATAAGGTTTGAAAATGATAATAGAACACCAAAGAATTTTGATTTAACCGTTCGTGCAAAAAACACTCTTGAGCCACATATACGTTCTCACATAGCTGACATATACCAGCTAAACCAGAATCTTTCTGGAGTACGTGGAACACTGGCAATTGAACAACAAGATTTTTAATTGTATCTACTCAGAAACTATTAGCTATTACAACAATTTCTCCACTTGATCCCGCGGCACTTGAAAATGATGGTAGTCAACTGGTTCCTGCCAATTTCCACCCCAGACAGTAAAACCAAAATCATAGAAAATTTCTACAATAGGTTCAACCATGCCCGGTCTTTTATTACTTCTATCTAGAAATTCTTTTCCGCTACTAGGAAATATTTTACCTTCTTGAATAAATGGATTCTGCAAAGGATTGACATCAATAGCTAAACCGTATGAATGTATAGATAATAATTCAGAACCTTCTATTTTACGAAAATTAAAACATGAGCTATTATTTGCATCCATTGACAATTCATCATCTCCATCAAACTCATCAATTAACCTAATAGAATGAATTGGAAATTTTAGATTAAATAGTTCTTTAAAAATTGATATTACAGAATTTACCATACTATCTAACACTATAATTTGGCCAGCCGTAACTTCATATTCAAAATTATAATGACTCACATTTAGTAGCTTTAATCTTTGAATAGGAATCACACATTCCGAAGACCAAACTTTTTTTTCGATCATTCTATTTTCTATATCTAGAGGAATATCTTGAATTTCAAATTTCATCTTAAGCTGGCCCTATTACAATATGTCTTAGACTATCTTTGCAATATTACATATTACACCTTCCTAAAATACCAAAAAATGCTAGTATGATCTTTGCAATTAATAAAAGTGTTACATTTATGAGGCTGATTCATCTTCTAATTATCATTTCAATAATCCTGACAAATTCAGCTAGAGCAAATATAATTAGAGATTCTGAGATTCAAGAAGCAGTTGACATAATTGTAAAACCACTTAAAGAAGCAGCTAATCTACCAAACCTTAAAATTCATATTATCGACGATCCAGTTCCAAACGCTTTTACGGCAGGTGGAAATGATATTTTCGTAAATAGTGGACTCATTATTGATTTCCCAGATCCTGATATATTAAGAGGAGTTATTGCTCACGAAATAGGTCATATACTTGGCAATCATATTATTCGCCGACAAGAAGTAATTGACAATTACATGAAAGCATCCATAGGAGCAACAGCTCTTGGTCTCGCTACAGCAATCAGCGGTGGTGCAGCAGAAGGTTTAGCAATCGCTATGGGAGGAACGCATTTTTCTGAAAGATCAATATATGCGTATTCTAGAACTTTTGAATCGAGCGCCGATCAAACAGCTCTGAAACTACTTGAAAAAAGCTCTCACAGCGCAGTTGGACTTATTAACTTTTTTGAAAAAATGCAAATCTTTTCTAAAACTGACATGATCAATCCGTACGAACAGACACATCCTCTTAGTAACGATAGATTGCTTATCCTACGAAGTTATAACAAGCGTTCAAAATTCAAAACCAGCCAAAATCATGATGATATAGTTTATAAATATGCAAGAAGCTCTGCAAAATTAGCAGCATTTACGCTTGATTTAGACAAAATTCTGGATTGTACATATGAAGAAAACTCTGATGAGCTAACACATTATATGAAAGCTATAAAATGTTTTAGAATAGGTAATTTTGATGATTCACTGAATCATATCAATCGACTTCTAATGCAACATCCTGACGATCCATTTTATCATGAACTAAAAGCGCAAATCTATTTTGAAGCAGGAAAATCAGCCGCCTTTACAGAATACGATATTGCAAGTAAAGCCCGACCAAATGATGTTTTGATAAGACTTGGAATGGCAATCGTTGGAATAACAACGCATATAGATGATGCACACTATATTACACGCTTTTACAAAGATCTAAAATTTGTTATCAAACATGACCCTGATAACCTCTTAGCTCTTCATTACCTTGCGATTTATTATGAAAAGAAAGGGCTTATTGGTAAAAGTCATCTAAACTCAGCTCTTATTGCACTTAAATCTGGAAGGACAACTGATGCTAGAACTCTCGCAGCGGCTGCAATGCGAACATTGCCAAAAAAGTCTCCGGATTGGTATAAGGCTGGTGATATTCTTGCTGCTACAGAATAAGATTGAAATCCTTTAGTTGATTTATTTTGCAATAAGAATATATATCCTGTAAAAGAATATTAGTTAATCACAAATTAATAAACCAAATATAATTATGCTAAGAAATATTTTCAATTTTGCGCTTGCTATTACATTTATTGTACTTGTTGCTCTCTACGCCTACAAAGTAGTTAATAAACCTGAAATAACAAAGGTTCCTATAAGTGATTCAAAGCAACAGAAAGAAGATATTGCTAAATCAGAAAAAACTCAAAGCTCATACACAAAAGAAGAGATCGAGCTAATAGTGAAAAACTACATAATAGATAATCCAGATATCTTAGTTACTTCACTCGAAAATATGCATAAAAAGAAAGTATTAGAATCGACTGAAAAGGCAAATAAATATCTTGAAACTAATAGAGATAAAATAGAAACTTCAGGAAATCCACCAATTTTAGGTAATAAAGATGGGGATATATCGATTATTGTTTTCTATGACTATAATTGTACATTCTGTAAAAAAGCTAATATTGAAACTAATAAAATTATTAGCTCAGACCCAGGGGTAAAAATTATCCTAAGACCTATTCCAATTCTTGGAGGAACGTCACTATATGCTGCAAAAGCTTCTCTTGCTATACAAAAGATATCTGCAGAAAATTTTCCAGCAATACATGATGACATGATGCAAATGAAAGTTTTAGATGAAGTATCAATCAAAAAACTTATGGAAAAATATAATATAGATTACTCTATAGTAGAAAACGAAATAAATAGTTACTCGACAAAACAACTTATTACGAAAAACTACAATCTTGCCAGATCACTAAACATATCTGGAGCTCCATCTTATATTATAAATGGCATTTTTGTTCCAGGTTTTATTCCCGAAGATAAATTCAAACAAATCATTCTACAGATTAGAGCTTCTGAAGATTCAACTGAAGATAACTCGACAGAAACCTCAGATAAAGAATCAAATGAAGAGCTTAAGAAATAGGCTATTGATCCAGAATATTCTTGACTTAAAATCGAATTTATTCTAGTTTAGCTCAAGATTGTGGCGGGTGTAGCTCAGTTGGTTAGAGCACCAGATTGTGATTCTGGGGGGCGCCGGTTCAATTCCGGTCACTCGCCCCACTTGCTCTTAATACCAATATATATTTTGAATTATACTGAAATAAAAATTGATTGATTCAAATACGCTATTCCTATTACAATCTCTGAAAATACTAGAAATACCGAAGATATATAAGATCTATTAAAAATAACTTATATAAAAAGGAAAATATATAAGTTTGGGGAGAGATACGAAAGAGATAGTGTATCCTTTTATTCCCAGAATAGGAACAAAGAGCGAAGCCTATGATAATAGGTGAGCGATGCAGCAATAGACGTCTGGGGATAAAAGGATACACTATCTTGCACTTGTAGCTCAGTTGGATAGAGCGTTGCCCTCCGAAGGCAAAGGCCGTTGGTTCGAATCCAATCAAGTGCACCATTTCAATGGGATTTTACTTATATACTGCTAGTTAATTATAAAAACAGTCCTTTTCTGTTCCGAAATAAAAATGCCTTAGTGACTATTCTCAGCAAATTCTCTAAATGCTCTTATTGTATTGCGACGAGAAAAGTAGCCAATTGAAGTATTAAACCTTCCTGATAATTCAGCACTTACTGATTTTGCGTAAGCAATTTTCATAAAATCTTCACGATTAATTGAAAACGTCGCTTCTTCCTCATGACCTCTAGAATTTAAATCATATGCAACAACTCGAGGTCTTTTTATTGGTTTATAAGTAAGAATTTTTTCGTTATCTATAAGAAATTTAAGTGTCGTTTCAAAGCCATTAAATAGTAAATCCCCTTTTCTTGGACTTTTCCAACGAACAATAAGTTTATAATCGACTTCTTTAGAATCGCGATTTAGCATAAAGTAAAATGGTAATTCCTTTGCCCTTCTAAATGATAAATATATAGGTTTTGAACTAGATCTTCCCCAAGTAAATCCTTGGTTATAAGTACTAGATGTTTCAGCAGAATAA
This sequence comes from Rickettsiaceae bacterium, assembly GCA_965211855.1. Lineage (GTDB taxonomy): Bacteria > Pseudomonadota > Alphaproteobacteria > Rickettsiales > Rickettsiaceae > Megaera_A. Next base: position 8,070 of record CBDBTV010000015.1, on the reverse strand, counting down.
CACCCTGTAAGAATTAATGATAAAACAACAAATTGTACAAAATATCTCATAATAACTAATAATATAAACTATGTCGCAGACTATCTTACCAGTATTTCGATTCTTCGTAAACTCAAGATACTTAACACAAAATTTTCTATGAGTATTTTTTAGCAAAATAACACTGGAAAAATCGTAAATTCAATGTTATACATATCATATCTTTATTTACGGAGAGGTGGCCGAGTGGCTGAAGGCGCTCCCCTGCTAAGGGAGTATAGGGAGCAATCTCTATCGAGGGTTCGAATCCCTCTCTCTCCGCCATCACATAAAAAAAGCGGGAGTGCAAGGAGTAAAGCGATAGCGTACCTTGTAGTCCTGCTTTTTTTATGTGAGGATGAAGGTGGGATTTTGAACCTGGCAAAGAAGGTTTTGCTCTTAGGGCCGGAGGCGCTAAGGAGTGCGAATGGGCTATTTTATGGTACATGAGCAACCCCGCAGGGGTGAGGATTACGCTAATAGTAATCCGGATCAATCCCCTCCTCTCCACCACGTGGGACAGTTGGTTGATTTTTCCAACTCACAAAACGGTGAACGCAAGGTATACTCTAACCTGCAGCCGTTAACAAAAAGGTTCGAAAACATGAAGTTGATGATTCTTTTTGTTCTATTTTTGTTATTCTTTGCCTATATGTTTGTTGTTTATTTTTACAATATTTTTATTGCTTCCTTTTATCAACTTACACATGTATTGTAGGAGGGTGAGGAAAATCCTTGCAGATTGTTTTCAAGGAACTAAGCTTGACTATAAAGGAGAAATATGATGGTTAAAAAAGAAGAATTTGATGCATTACAAAAGCAAGCTAAAAGTGATGGCATACAAAAAATTCTTGCGGGTGCGTTTATAGTTAGGGATGGTAAATTTCTTATTGTCAAACGTGCAAGCACGGAAGATTTTATGGCAGAGCTTGATGAAATTCCTAGTGGAACCGTTGATCCGGGCGAAGGCATAGGAGAGACACTTATTCGAGAAACTCGCGAAGAAACAGGCCTGAATGTGTCGGAGGTTACAGCTTATACCAATTCATTTGATTATCTCTCCAGGTCCGGCAAAAAAACACGTCAGTTTAACTTTATTGTTAAAGTAGATGACAGTGAAGTAACCTTAAATCCTTCGGAACACGCAAAGTATTGGTGGATTGACCCACAATCCCAGAAATTTGCTGGGTTGAATATTTCAGAAGAAACAAGAAAATGTATTCATGAGGCAAACGAAATCATAAAAAAACACTAACTGATGAACAAGTTAAGTTTTTTACAGATGAAATCAGATTGATCCGAGATAAAAAAACCTATACCGAAGTAAATGAGGTAAGAGAGTTGGAGTATAACAATACATTACTGAATTATCCAGACCTCATAGCAGAGGCATCTAAAGACTTAGATTACAGTATAAACCCGAACTGTGGATAAGCGATTTCATTTTATAAATTGTTCTAAAGATGGCTTATCAGTACGAAGCTGATAGTTTATTAGTCCAGCAAATAAGTGACAAAATGCATTTATTGGAGATCTATGTCTACTATGTATCAAGGTGTTTAACGACTTTATAGATGAGAAGATTGTTTCTATAAATGGACGTTTCATTAACATCATTTTATCATTTATATCCATTAGACAATTCTTCATATTTTTTCTGATTTTAGTGATTAAAGTTGTACCCTGTTCAAATAATTCAGTGAATAATTTTTTGGAGATATAACCTTTATCACCAATAAGTTTGCAAGAGATATCTTTTAGCATTTGCTTTACTGGAGACCTGTCATCTACATTCCCGCTAGTAACATGCATGCGTACAATTTCTCCGTGACTATTAAAAATAAAGTGCAACTTAAAGCCAAAGAACCAACCAGTTGAAGTCTTACCTTTTCCAGCTAAGTCTTTAAAAACTTTATGACGTTTCTCTCGCAGCCTATGGCATACAACCATTGGAGTAGAGTCGATAAACATGTATTCAGTTATCTTACCCTCAAGGGATTTTAACATGCATAATACAGCAGGAAAGGCTAGCTTTATCAATGATATAAAGCGATCATAATGGACTAAGTAATTGAATAAATTTCTGTTATTTCTCATAAGTTCTAAGTAAAAATATTTAAAGCAAGCCATACCAGATTGATGGAAAGCTATTAAGATTGTTATTATCTCCGATAAGCTCATACTGCTTGGTCTATTACGTTTTCTTAAACCGCTAGTAAGAAGAGACTTTTTGTACCAATTTTCAAATCCTTTATAAAAATCATCGACAAAGCAGAACAAAGTATCGTAGTCTATATTCATTGGGGTACTCTTTAGTTGTTTAAAAAAGCCAGAATACCCCAATACCAACTACTATGCAGCTTTTTTGTTATCCATAGTTCGGGTAGTATAAGTAAAATGATAGACCTGAGTGCGAAATTGTCTGAAGATTTGATTACAGAAATTGTTGCTACTGGTGATGCTGATCTGCTACATGATAGCCTAATGAGCGTGGACTATTAGCAGATTTATAGTAAGGTTAGTAGAGGCTAAAAGCTTAACTTCTCCCGATATTTCTTGGTACGGATTATGCGCCATTCGTTGCAAAAGGATTATAAGTACTAAGAATATCCAATCTTTTCTCTTGCAAGGTTCGAATCACGTACCATACGCCCCGCCATTGCTGGATAAGTAAGATCTTGAAATTAAAGGTAATATAGTTAAGATAATACCTCGTCAATTTTCTTTATATAATTTTCTGCTTTCTCGATAATGCTGTCTATTTCCATAATGCATTTCTGAATGACTTTATCCAAAGACATTTGAAAATGAATTTGTCTATAGTAGTAATCACATGATTCTAGGTAATGCTTGATCTGAAAAAGAGATAATTTTCTAAAATACTCGAAAAATAGCATCTAAACCGGTTTCATCACCATTAAATAAAATATAACTATTATTGCGGGGAATGCAAGCGAACCTAGAGTCACCCACCATAAATACATTCTCCAATAATGCTTTGGCAATTCCTTATTGTGTTCTAGTGCCTCTTTTGCAATGTCACGTATTTTTATTTGTATCCATACTACTGGTAGCCAACACCCTGCTGCAAAAAAGTATAATATTAATCCCCACATTATCCAAGTATCCGTTAATTCATAACCAACAAGATGTACCATCCACAAACCTGTAATAAGCTGAATAATTATGGAAGGCGTTGTGAATAGAAAGTCAGCAATTACTACATGCCGGATTGCAAAATATATTGCGGAAATATCTTTTCTATAATTGGCCATAAACATGTAAAAAGCACTACCAACACCAGTTCCAAACAGTATTGTTGAACTTAAAATATGTAGCCATTTTATAGTTAAATATTCCATTTTAAAAATTTAGTTATATAATTAATTGTTATACAATAATATCACCTTATGACAAAACCTATATTTTACTCTGTTTTTGGTAAAAATTGGTCACAATTACCTCCTGTTATGCATAAACATTATGCTAATAGACCATATTGCGATGATGTAGTAAGCACCAGTGGCAAAATGGATATCACATTTGGCTGGTATATTAAAATACTCAAACCTTTTCTGAAAATAATTGGTGCGTTGGTGCTATCTGAAGGTAAAAATATACCAGTAACAGTTGATTTCCTTAGCGAAAGCAATTCCAATGCTTTTTGTTTAGATAGACAATTTTATTTTCCAAATAAGGAGACTTATTCTTTTTACTCAAAATTTCTACCAATCAAAGATAACTTAGTCGTCGAAACAATGAGGTTTGGCATAGGCTGGCAATGTCACTTTTATCATGATAAAAATACTATTACCTTAAAACACCATAGATATGTTTGGAAGATCTTTGGTAAGTTAGTACCTTTTCCTATAGATTTATTATTTGGTAAGATTTATGCAGAAGAAACAGCTTTATCAAATGATGATTTTAGTATGAAAATGACTATAAATCATCCCTTACTAGGAAAGATATACGAATACAGAGGAAAATTCACTATAACCAAAATGACATTATGAAAAACATATTAATTCTTGGTGGTTCTGGTAATTTTGGCAAAAGAATAGCCTTTGCTCTTGCTAAAGCTGGTATTCCAATAATAATTTCAGGCAGAGATAGTAATAAATTACAAGATTTGCAAAGAACTATACAAAAACTATATCCTACATGCTCTATTAAATATAGTGAAATTGACGTTGAATTAGATCTTGCCGATAAACTCGAAAAGATTAAACCTTCTATTGCGATAAATACCGTTGGTCCATTCCAAACCAGTAATTACGATATAGCCACAACATGTATAAAAAAGAATATACACTATATAGACCTAGCTGATGGAATAGATTTTGTATGCGGAATTAATACATTGGATAAATTAGCAAAGCAACATAATGTTGCAGCAATCAGCGGAGCAAGCACTGTACCATGCCTATCCTCAGCCGTATTAGAAAAATATAAAGATGAATTCACAAAAATTGAATCACTTACCTATGGTATTAGCCCAGGACAAAAGGCTGAAAGAGGTCTAGCTACAACCAAAGGGATTTTAAGCTATATTGGAAAACCCTTAAAAATCTCAGGTAACAACAATAATATACGTTACGGATGGCAAGATATTTACCAGCAGGAATATCCTGAACTAGGAAAACGCTGGATGGCAAATTGTGAAATCCCTGATCTAAATCTATTTCCTTCAAAATATGGAATTAAAAAGATTCACTTTTCTGCTGGTATGGAAAGCTCTTCATTACATCTATCTATTTGGGCAGTATCGTGGCTAGTCAGAGTAGGTTTAATATCAAAGCTTTCTAACTACGCTCCTTTATTATTACGCGCGAGTCATCTATTTGATTGGCTCGGAACTGATGATGGTGGCATGCATATGATTATTAGTGGAATTGATAAAGAAAATCTCTCTAAAGAAATCAAATGGTTTATCGTAGCTAAAGATGGTGATGGTCCACAAATCCCTACAATTCCTACAATTATTCTAGCTAAAAAGCTATTTTATAAAAAATTTACTTACCAAGGGGCTTGCCCTTGTATTGGCATGATATCATTAGATGAATATTTAGAAGAACTAAAAGAGTTTAGCGTAAAAGTTTACAAATCAGTTTCCTAAAAACGCAAGTTTAGAACAAGAAAAAAACCAAATTGTAGACTTATTCAACAGCTTTACGACTCCTGTGCAAAGTACAAATCCAATGATTTAACATATAGCTCAATCAAAAAAACTCTTAGTTGAACTCTGATTGCGTAAGGAAAATATGGAAAAGTGGAATACAAGCAAAATTAATAAAAATAACATCAAATATCCATTGGCTCAGGCAACACTATTGGGGAATCTTGAATATCTGGAGTTGGTTCATCCTCAAGATCATCATTTTCGTCATTAGTATCAATATTTGCATCATCTAGCCAACTAGATGGCTCAACTGCAGCAAAATTACCATCTGAATCAATCTCTTCAGTCCAATCTCCACTTGACGCAGCTGGAATATCAAATGACATATCGTAATCCAAATGACTTGCATCGATCTCTGCTGCCGTATAATTTGAACCACTAAAACTAAAATTCTCAACATTATCAACAAGATCAGTTCCACTTCTACCTGCTATATTATCCTGCATAGTATAGCTTCCATCTGCATTCTTAGTGATCGTAAAGTCATGAATACTTCCAGCAAAAGCTGCCGTATCATTGCCATCACCACCATCTATAGTATCATTACCCCACTGGCCTTGTAAATAGTCATCACCTGATCCACCCTCTATGAAATCGTCACCTGATCCAGCATATATGTCATCATCACCGCTCATTCCTTCAATGTGATCATCACCTGATCCGCCGTAAAGAGAATTATCGCTACTATTACCAGATATTTCATTAAAACTACTTCCTGCAGGCGGCCCAACTGAAGACCCAGAAGCAAAATCATTAATTTCAAATGTACCGTCACTAAACTTAACAAATTCAACTTGATCTAAAACATCTGTTCCATCTCTATCTGTTACTGTATCTTCGATAGTAAAAGTTCCATCCGCATTTTCTGTAATGTTATACTCACTAGATGCACCTTGGAAAACCACCATATCATTACCAGCACCGCCTGAAATAGTATCATTTCCTGCCTCAATATCACCTGAAGAAATTTTAACGTTATCAATTCCCCAAGACTCATTACTTATACCGTAAGACATATCAGCTCCAAAACCAAGCTTCAAGCTAGATGCGTCTGGTAAGGCGTTGACAATTGTTCCGCTCTCAGACCCATCTGGATTAAGCATAGTCAATGAACCATCTTCATTAATATTAAATTCCATTTTAATATGATGAATTTCATCATTATATGATCCTCCATAGCCAAGATCACCTAGACCATCTGCATTAACTTCCCCATCATCAACATTTGCATCATAGCTTTGTAACAAAACTGGCTGATCATTAACAAATACTGTTAATTCATCTGCCATGCTGCCACTACCTTCCCAGTCATCTATCTCAAGAATATCAAACTCAACCGTCACCGTTCCATCAGCTTCAGAAATATCAAAAGTTTTATACAAAGATTGATTACCATCCGAATCTCCATGCCTTCCTAAATACTCACCCGTTGCTCCTCCAGACTCAGTTGTATTATCATTCCAACCTGAAAAGTCAGATGATTCATTAATTATAAATGCTCCATCATCTGCATATATAACATCATCACCATCGCCACCAGTAATTACATCTGAACCTTCTCCACCAAATAATGTATCGTCTCCATCGCCACCAGAAATAGTATCATCACCAGCTCCTCCATAAACGTGATCATCACCAGCATCACCTTGTAAATTATCGCTTCCATCACCACCTATTACGTAATCATGGCCAGCACCTCCCGAGAGTTGATTATCACCTTCTCCACCAACAACAAGATCATCACCGCTACCTCCAGAAATTGTGTCATTTCCGGTACCACCTACTAATAGATCTTGTCCATCACCACCATCAATCGAATCATCACCGCTATTTCCTTGAATTGTGTCTGAACCATCGCCACCACTTATAGTATCATTATCAGCACCTCCCGTAATTAAATCATCTCCAATTCCTCCGGAAATTAGATCACTTCCCGCATCACCAGTAATCGTATCTGAACCATCACCGCCATCGATGGAATCACCTCCTGCACCACCTTCTATTAAATCATCACCACTACCACCTGAAATAGTATCAGCTCCAGTCCCTCCATGTATCTCATCATCACTGCTTCCACCATCTAAAGAATCATTACCTTCACCACCGAAAATAGTATCAGCTCCAGCTCCTCCATCAACAGTATCAGCTCCGTCTCCACCAGAAAGAATATCATCACCAGCTCCTCCAGAAATAGTATCATCACCTACTCCTCCATATGCTGAATCATTTCCATCTCCTGCACTAAGCGTATCACTACCTTCATCACCGAAAAGAGCATCAGAATCTAGGCCACCTTCTATAGAATCATCCCCTGTACCTCCAACAAGAGTATCCATACCTGAACCACCATCTATAGTGTCTGCTCCAGAACCTCCAAAGACAGTATCATCACCATCATTGCCACTAATGGAATCATCTCCAGAACCACCCGCTAATATATCTGCTCCATCTCCGCCAGATAATTCGTCATCACCCGCGCCCCCTGCAATCGCTTCATCTCCTGAGCCGCCAGTTATTACATCAGCCCCATCGCTGCCCATTATTGTACCAGAATTTGTACTGTAGCTAGTATCTGCAAAGTTTAAGGCGCTATCATCATTGACTATTTTAGTCTCGCCGTTGCCTTCTACAGTAAATGTTCCATCGCCATTATCAGTGAAGCTATATTCTGATGCATTACCGCTGAACTCATATTCACTTACCATCGAATCAACAGCAACAGAACCATCGTCAAACTGTAAATTCTCTATATTAGTTACTGTATCCGTTCCATCAGCACCTGTAACATTATATGTTCCATCTCCATTATCGGTTATCTGATAATCTGCCTGATTGCCTGAGAACACAGCCGTATCCGTACCAGACCCACC
>CBDBTV010000014.1:0-206126 GCA_965211855.1 Rickettsiaceae bacterium | reverse complement strand
TAAGAGTAAGGATAGATAGTTGCTAATCATAAGCAACTATCTATTTTTTGAAGAAAGATTACGACTATTTCGCAGATTAAATCGAACTTTTTTTGACTATTTCGATTTTGTATTATATATTTTCTATTATATTAATTAATATCTCACTTATGAAACGAATATACACTTCCTTAATACTAGATCACCTTAAGAATTGGGAACAAATGGTTTTTATTGAAGGCGCAAGACAAGCTGGAAAAACTACCATTGCAAAAGAAATCCTTAAATATTTTGAACTAACCCATTTATTTAAACTGGGACAATGTTAAGGATAGAACTCTTATGCTGAAGGGACAAGATTTTATTGAAAATACTCAACCATTCACCGAAGCATCAAGCCAAAAACCTATTATTATCTTTGATGAAATTCATAAAATGCCAAATTGGAAAAATTATTTAAAAGGTTTCTATGATACATATAAGGGGAAGTTAAAAATAATAGCAACTGGTAGTTCTAAATTATCCATCTATAAAAAAGGACAAGATAGTTTAATGGGAAGGTATTTTAATTACACTGTTCACTCCTTTAAGTGTTGGAGAATTGATAAAACAAAATTACGAGGTAGGTAAAGCACTAACTTCTTCAAGTATTATTGATGAAAACTTATTCCAAACTTTATTTAATTTTGGAGGTTTTTCAGATCCCTTTTTTAAAAGGTCCAATAATTTTCATAATAGGTGGGTTAAATTACGAAACCAACAATTGTTTGCTGAAGACATAAATGTTGTTGAGGATATAAAAAATGTCCAATTACTTGAAACTCTTGCTTATATCCTTAAAGAAGAAACCACTTCTCAGTTAAACTATTCGAAATTAGCTGCAAAAATCCAGATCTCCGACCAAACTGTAAAAAAATGGATCAATATGCTAGAGAATTTTTATTATGGTTTTACTATAAGACCATGGCACAAAAATATAACCAGATCTATTATAAAGGAACCAAAATTCTATTTATCAGATTGGTCCAATATTCAAGATATAGGTAAAAAATCAGAAAACTTCATAGCATGCCATCTAAAAAAAGCTATAAATTTTTGGAATGAATCAGGAAACGGTGAATATGGCATGTATTATTTAAAGGATAAGGAAAAAAAAGAAGTAGATTTTGCAATTACAAAAGATGATAAAGTATGGCTTATAGCTGAAGTCAAACATTCCAATAATTCTAGCTTGAGTAAAAATTTAAAGTATTTTTAAAAATTAACAAATGCAAAACATGCATTTCAGTTGATACTAGATATGCCCCCAAAAAATATAAATTGTTTTGATTTTATGCATCCGGTAAAAATCCCTGCAAAAACCTTCTTATCACAATTGCCTTAATTTCAAATTACTGTAATATAATGCACTATTTTTTATTATTTTCAAATGAGATTTACATCCATTTTTACAATTAGAACTACCAAATCTATCAACTATAACATCTCCATTAGTTTCTTGATTTAAAATACATTCTGCTTCATCAGCTTTTTCCACTTTTGTAATTTTAGCATTTTCATTATTTAACAAAAAATCTATGTGCCAATGTAACTTCTTATCTTTTGATCTATGTCTTGCTATTCTGGAATCAATATTTCGTTTGGCTGATCCAGTATAAATATAATCACCCTTTGGAAACTTAAATCTTCCCAGCTTGCCAATCTTAATTTCAACGTTATTTTTTATATTTATGTATAATTGGTAGCTTTTCATTTTTCTAACCATTTTCTAACCACTCTTTAAGCTTTGTATAACGCATTAATCCCTTATTATTACGAACAGCTAATCCTATAGCTTTTTTCTGTCCCACAATACCAGTTTCTTACCCCTCGTAATGGCTGTGTAAAGTAGATTCTTCTGTAACATCATATAGCTTTGCATGGTAAGTGGAATAATTACAGCCTTGTATTCTGACCCCTGAGATTTATGAATGGTAGTTGCATACGCTAGGGTAATTTGATCAAAGTCAGTATAATCATAAGCAACTTCACGATCGTAAAATCTAATTACAGCTTTCTGTTCTTCATCGTTTAGATGATGAATTACGCCAATATCTCCGTTATAAACTTCTTTGTCGTAATTATTCTCAAGCTGCATTACCTTATCACCAACTGCAAAAACCTGACCAAATTTACTGATACCAGTTTCATAATCTGGATTTAATGCCTTTTGTAACTCGACGTTAAGTGATCTAGCACCGCTTCCTCCTCTTTGCATAGGGCAAAGCACCTGAATATCATCTCTTGGATTAAAGCCAAATTTTTTTGGTATTCTATCCTTTACCAGATAAATTAGTTTTTGAGGTAGCTCTTCCATATCGTTAACTGGTAAGAAGTAAAAATCTGATATAGGTTTTGTTTGTAAATTTATAGTTTTATTATCAGATAATTTATCATTAGGTTCATGTCCTGCTTTAACTGACTGATTGCTGCTATAAGTCAAAACAGGCATTTTACCTTGATTAACAAGATGTGCATTAGTGATTATATTACTGCTAGCTACTTGCCTGAATATTTTATTCAGCTTTACAGTTGGAATAACGCCAGATGCAATAATATCAGATAATACTGCTCCAGCTCCAACTGATGGTAACTGATCAACATCACCCACCAATAAAAGAGCTGCTGTTTTAGGCAGAGCTCTGATCAGAGAGTAGAATAATGGTATATCAACCATGGAACTCTAATCAATAACCAAATAATCGCAATTTATGGGATTTTGATCATTATGTTTAAATCTAACATTCCTTGGGTCGAATTCCAAAAGGCGATGAATAGTGATGGCTTCCATATTGGTAGTTTCACTCAAACGTTTTGCTGCTCTTACTGTCGGAGCACATAGTTTGATTGATATATTCTTTTTTGCAAATACATTCAGTATTGAATTGACTAAAGTAGTTTTGCCTGCACCTGGACCACCTGTAATTACCATTACCTTAGTCTTAAGTGCTGTAATTAATGCTGATTGCTGATTATCAGCTAATTTGATCTCCAGTTCTGATTCTACCCAAGGCAGGGCTTTTTCAGTATCAATATCTGACCAGGCTAGTTTTTCTTCTTTTAGCTCAAGTAACATAGTAGCTATGTTTTTCTCATAGAAATAATAACTGCCTAAAAATATAGTATCACTTATATTATTACTACCTGATAGCTTATCTTTTACTATATCTCCTGCTTCTAATTCCTGATCTAGAGCATGTTCTATAATTGACCTATCAATCTCAAGTAATTTTACGGTTCTGACAATTAATTCTTCTATAGGTAAACCACAATGCCCATCAGAAGTAGCTTCAAGGAGAATATGATTAATTCCAGCTCTTGCTCTAATAAGTGAATCAGTTTCTATTCATATATTTTTAGTAATCATATCACTAGATAAGAAGCCTATACCCCTTATATCTTTAGCTAACCTATATGGATTCTCAGATACGATCTGAATAGCATCATTACCATATGTTTTATATATCCTGGTAGCTCTCGTAGTTCCAACTCCGTGAGACTGTAGGAATATCATAATTTCCCTGACTATTTTCTGTTCCTGCCAGTGCTTGCAAATACTATTGGCTCTAACTTTACCTATTCCCTCGATAGTGGATAAAAGCTCAGGTTTGTTTTCAATAACGTCAAATACATCTTCACCGAAATTACTTACCAACCTTTTAGAAAAATGTGGTCCTATACCCTTAATCAACCCTGAGCCAAGATATTTCTCTATACCATATAAACTATTGGGTGGCATATTCTTCAGGAAATCAGCTTTAAACTGCAAACCGTAATTATAGTCATTACGCCATACTCCTTCACACTGAACATATTCTCCGACTGATATTGATGGAATATTACCAATTATAGTAACCAAATCCTTATGCCCTCTTACCTTAGTTCTTAGAACTGCAAATCCATTTTCAGAATTATGATAGGTAATCCTCTCAATAGTTCCCGACAAATACTCTGGTTCTTGTTTGTCTACAATACTCATAATTATTTCTTCATTGTCTTCTCATTCTAACAGTTAGGTACTAATAGTTGTTTTTGAATGATTCCTATCTTAGCAGTTCAACAAGCTCTGCAATCACAGCAATTTAGATAACCACAGTTTAAAAGCTTAACGCTTTCTTCTCTGGATTGAATACTCACATTAGGCAGGTTCTCTGCCTTTTTATCAATTCAATCTAGAGGTAAACCATGTCTTCTCATAATTCCTATTATGGTATCGATCCACTTATCGTTGCAACCATACGTAGAAAATCCAAATCACTTATCAAAAAATATCATTACTTTACTGAAAGTGATTTTGATGATTTACAGCAAGAGTTTACTATTACAGTGCTAAATAATCTGAATCATTATAATACAAACAAATCTTCTTTAAAAACCTTTATATCAAAAATCATCGATAATAAAGCTACTGATCTAATTAGAATAAAAAGTTGAGATACAAAGCAGAACTTGAGTCTGATACTGATTTAGAACTACTAATGGATAGTATATCAGAAACAGATAATTTGCTTGGAGATGGATCCATCATTAACATTATTGAGCAGTTAGAAATGTCATTTGACATAGAACTAATGTGTAATCTCTTGCCAGATCATTTAGCTGATTTATGTAAATTACTGCAAACTATGAGTATTAATGAAATTGTAAGAACTACTGGAGTATCACGTAGTACTATTCATAGATATTTGAAAAAGATAAAAACAATTCTAATTGAGAGTGATTTTGATGATTATTTTTAAGTTTACGGATGCAGCTGTGTAGAATTGCAAAAGCTGCATTTGCAGATTGCATATTTTACCCCCTTATAAATAAGGGTAATTATTTAAGATAATTACCTTATTTATGGAAAAAGGGATAACATAATTTTTTTATCTATTTTTTTTATTTTAATCTCAAATATAAAATCTACCAACTCACCCAATCTTAATAAAGCAGTACAAAAAAAGAAAAAATCTAAAAAAAGAAAAAAGTCTATATAGCTAAAAGCTAATGTTCATGCACATTACAGGCTAATGAAAGGAGAAATTGCAGTAAAAAAATAAAAAAAATTGCAATTTTGGTGACACATTTTGTCTTCGTCTTTCGTATATAGCATTAAGGGGCAAATTTTTTTGGAATAAATTCCTTTGCTGGGTTCTTATGGAAATACAATACCTGCCTTTTGGGAATACCATAAGCTAACATACAGTACCTTAAACCCAGCAGTTAGTTTTAAATTAAGCAAAGAGGTAAAAAAATATGAACAGGAAAGAAACTACAATTCAGGATTTGCTACATTTACCTATTGGCAGAGTAGCAAGCTATTCATCCTTTACACTTTGTAGCTTACTTGCTGAGGTAAATGATCATCTTGGTCAAGCTAAAAGAGCTAAGAGCTGGTTAGAAGGAGCCATGTCAATCAAATACTCTACCAGAATAAAACAGGAAAGAGATAGCAGCAACAAGGAAACAGGGATAGTCCATATTGAAGATGCTGGAATAAAGATCAGCCATGACATACCAAAGAAGGTAGAATGGAATCAAAAGCAATTATCTGAAATTGTAGAAGACATAGTAGAAATGGGCAGTGATCCTCTTGAATATATCGATATAAGCTACAAAGTTCCTGAGCATAAATTTATTAGCTGGCCTAAATCAACTCAACAAATATTTTTACTTGCTAGAACAGTTAGATCTGGTAACCCAAGTTATAAACTCAGCAAAATTGATAAAGCATGTAATAAGGAGGTAGAAAAATGAGATTGGCAGCAGGAATTGAAACGAAAAAAATAAAAGCTCAAACAAGAGCTCATGCTTCTTTACTAGAGAGATTTGGTCGTTATGTTTATCTTAGCAATGCTGGTAGTAATAGCAGTGATAATGAAAATAATAACAATGGAAATAATAAACATCATATCAAAAACAATTGCTGGCAATGGATAGGAGCAAGAAATGATCGTGGATATGGAGTTATTGGCAATGGAACCAGAAAACAGGGAATTAGTAAAGCTCATCGCATTTATTATGAGCTGTTCTATTTTACCAAACTGGAAAAAGATAATTGTATTTGTCATATTTGTGATAATCCAGCTTGTGTTAATCCACAGCATCTGTTTTATAGGAACTCAAGCAGATAATATAGCAGATATGATTGCTAAAGACAGAAATATACCTCCGCCTATCAGAAGAGGTAAGCAGTCAAATTTTGCCAAGTTAAATGACAAAAAAATTAGGCAAATAAGAAAATTAGCTAGAAAGTTTACAGTATCAAAAACAACTATTTTACAAATTGTAAAACGTCAAAGCTGGAGGCATGTATGAATATGAATACAACTATGCACGGGCTGAAAAACAGGCATTTGAGATTAGTGGATAATAGCAATTATGATCAAGAACAGAAGATTGAACTAAATACTGAAAATCAGCTATTACCATCAAAATCTGACATACAGGTTTTTTTCTTTGTGTTGTTTAGTTATTGTGATGGATTGATAGCTTGTCGTAGTTTTGTAGAAAAAACTTGTAACAGTGATAATAGCAAAATACCTCAAAAACTACCACCAAGAAATATCTGGATTGGAGCAGATGAAGTGATGGCAATTAATGCCTACGAATTTGCAAAACTTAGCAATCAAGTACAAGCGGCATGTTATGTAATACCTGGTACAGTTAAAATTTCTGGGCAAGCTAAGAGTAGCGATATATTGCAAATGCAAGCTTTGCTGATAGATATTGATACTGGTAATACAGAAGAAAAGCTAGAACTTCTTTCTAAAACTTTAGGAGAACCCAACGTTAATTGTTGAATCTGGGGGTACTACTGCAGGAGGTAGTAAAAAGCTGCATATATACTGGCAGCTGGTAAAAGCAGTTCAAGGAAAGGAATTGCAGCAATTACTTAATCTACGATACAAGGTAGCATTATATGCTGGTGGGGATTTGCATTTTAAATCAGCTCACCAGCCAATTAGAGTAGCAGGTTCTATATATCACAAGGGAGGAAATGCAAAGCTAGTCAAAATAAGATCATATAATCCAGCAGAATACACATTGGCTGAATTAGTTGCATCTGTAGAAGCTTTAGCAAATCAGGTCTCTAATAATCTATCCAATGATAATCAGCTTAACACTTCATCAGCTCTACCCATAAAACAGATACTAACCAGCAAAATATATGAAGGTGGATGTGGAGAGCAAACCAGATTCAATCATTTAAGCAAGGTAATAGGTTATTGGATTAGACGTCATTATGATGGTTTGATTAGCAAAAAACAGGTTATTTATGAAATAACCAGCTACAACTTAGCTAATGTTATTCCTTCCTGGCCAGATAATAAACTCAGACAAATGATTAATGGAATTTGGAATACTCACATTAACAAATACAAGCATCTACCTCAATATGGTCAAGAAAATCATGCTGATCATAGTATTAACTCAATTACTCCGGCAAATTGGCAAGATTTACCACCACAGCGTAAATGGCTGATAGAAAACTGGCTACCCCGTGGATGTGTTACCGCACTTTATGGAGATGGAGGTGTTGGAAAATCACTACTTATGCAGCAACTAATGACAGCTTTAGCCGTTGGAAAGTCATTCCTTGGAGTAGAGCTAAAATCATCAAGTACTTATGCGGTAATGTGTGAAGATGATTATGATGAGATTTGGAGAAGACAAACTGCGATAAATAGCCTTTATGGAATAAATATGCAGGATCTATCTAACATAAGGATAGTGTCCAGAGTTGGCCAAGATAATCTACTAATAAATTTTGATAACAGTAACAATATAAGATATACAGAATTTTACAATAAACTGCTTAGTTGTAGCGGCTTGATTTCAAAAACAGCTCGGCTCGCTTTCGTAGAAAAAAGTGGCTCAAATTAAATGACTTTATAAATTAACTCTGGCTCGAATTAATTGACGCTGAAAATCTTTCGGCTCAAATTAATTGATTCTATTGTTTAATTGGGCTCACTTTATTTGATTTTATACCAAATTAGGTAAAAGCCAAATTTAAGTTTTTCTAAATTACTCCAAGCTTATTAATTTCTTTGTTAAATTCTACAAGTTTGCTGGTATCTAGCTTACCAAGTAGATAAGATTTTACTTCACTAGGGCGTGCATTGAGTATTTCACACAAAGCCTGTAAATTATAGCCATTACGTGCAAGTTTAGCAGCTATTCCATTAAAATCTGGCACAAGTATTGATTCAATAACTTCGGGTGTAATTTGCTTTGTTCCTGATAGATAAGCTTGCTCCAATGCTCTGGTTAAATAATGATTTATTTGTAATGGAGTTACTAAACTATTCACCAGTAATTCCATTGCTTCTATACTGATAATGTCGACTAATTTTATATCTTTTTGACAACATTGCTTAAATAACCACTTAACATAGTGCTCCTTATTCTCTATCCAATGATTTAATTGGAAAATTTGAGTGCGGGCTCCAATTTCTTCCATAGTGGGACGACTTAAATCATTGCTAAGCTTAGGATGTCCAGCCATTATAACCGTTAAAATACTACCACTACTATACACAAGTTCAATAAGTCTTTTTAACGAAATAAGAGTCTGGCTAGCTAAATCATGCGCTTCGTCTATAAAAAGCACTATTGGTTTATCTTGTTTTTTTACCAACCCCAGTAGTTTACGTTCTCGTTGCTCTGCTTGGTTTGGTATTTTAAAATTCTTATCTTTAACTAAATCAAAAAATAATGCCGTATACAAAGTGCTAATATTCACTCGTTTCTTATCTGTTGAAAGAGAGCGACTCACGACTACAGTCTTTTCCTCACGTAGTTGCTGTTGAATCTGCCATAGAAGTGTTGTTTTACCTGTACCAACCATACCAGTTAATGCAACAATGCCACCAATATGACTTGCGTATTTAATATTATCAACCTGCTTTTTTATAATACTTGTTTCTAAAAATGATACATTATAAAAATGCTTGTTTAAGCCAAAAAACTGCATTATTTCATTATTCATTCTATGAACTCCTCATATCATTAATTACCAATTTTAATTTAAAATATTCTTGAACCTTTCCTAAAAGTGTTGCCTTGTGCAAGCTTTCAGCAATTAATTTATCAATCTCTAAACGCTGCAACTCGGAAATTGTAGCCAAAGGCTTGCCAAGTAATTTTTCCTGAAACAGTTTCTTCTACAAAATGTACTTTGCCAAAGTTTTTTTCATTTGCTAAATGCAAAATATCGGCTTTATTTTTTTCCAAATCTTGATCAATAGTGGAAACACGTAAATATGCTACTGTTTTATTCATAAAAATATCTCTAAAAGTCATTATTAAATAAAAACCCAATTCTTGCTATAATTATATAATATTAATTATTTAATTAGCAAAGAGTTTATTTTAATTTTTATTATTTGAATAATGAGCGTTTATTTCTAATTATTTAGTCTTGAATAAGATTATAATGAAAATTACAATAATATAAGTTTGCAAAACAAAACTTGCCATCTGGATAAAGTCAAATAAAGTGAGCCAGGCGACACCATAGAATCAATTAATGTGAGCCGAAGAATTTTCAGCGTCAATTAATTCGAGCCAGAGTTAATTTATAAAGTCATTTAATTTGAGCCGCTTTTTTCTATGAAAGCGAGCCGAGGCATTTTCGAAAGCAAGCCGCTACACGTAACAACGAAGATAAGCTGCATACCGCCAGTGATGGACAGAAATTTGAAGTGCGTACTGAATCTCTATTAGCCAGCCGTTCATTTAAATATTTTGGACAAGGAAAAGGAGTAAGTGCTTACTCTTTTATTGATGAACGTCATTTTCTATGGCACTCTACTATGATTAGCGCATCTGACCGTGAGAGCACCTATGTGATTGATGGCCTTATGCGTAATGATGTTGTCAAAAGCGATATTCATTCAACAGATACGCATGGTTATAGTGAAGCTATTTTTGGCCTAACCCATATGCTCGGATTTTCTTTTGCTCCGCGACTAAAGGGCTTGAAAAATAAAAAACTTTATATATTCAGGCATCACAGTAAAGAGAAAAGAAAAGGCTGGAAAATTACACCAGATCACTATGTTAATGAAAAACTTCTACACCAAAACTGGGATGATTTACTGCGTTTAGTTGCAACTATTAAGCTAAAGGAGAATACAGCTTCAGATATATTTCAACGACTTAATTCTTATTCAAAGCAACACGCTCTATATCAGACCATCAAAGCCTTTGGTCAGATTATAAAATCCTTGTTTATTTTACGTTATCTAGATGAAGTGGAATTACGGCAGGCAATAGAAAAACAACTAAACAAGATAGAATTAGCAAATCGTTTCACTCGTGCTGTAGCTGTTGGAAGTCCCCGTGAGTTTGTGCAAGCTGAAAAAGAGGATCAAGAAATTGCTGAAACATGCAATCGATTAATCAAAAATTGTATTATTTGTTGGAACTATCTTTACCTTACCCATAAACTAAAATATATGAGTGATGGTAATAAAAAAGAACAGTTGCGGAGTGTTATTTCTAGGCATTCTATCATGAGTTGGGCGCATATCAACATGCTTGGTGAATACGACTTCTCTGAAGAAAAGCGCAAGGATTCTATAGGAATTTTATCCCCGAAAATCGCTGCGTGAAGCTATTGATAAATGGGAGGTATAAAATTACTGCAAAATGAAACCATTCCACGGCTCCAGAAATTTCCCGTGGTACTTCGTGTACCTTTGTTTAGATGGACCCAAAATAACTATGGTTGGGAGCAAGCAGCTGGTACAAGTGTAAAAGCCTATGTTGATACAGGTGTTAAAGTGCCTGAAGCAGTGCTTTTTGTAAAAGGTTCAGCTGGTATTGGTGTGGATGCTACTCTTACTGCAAACAATACAAGTAATCAGTCATTATCTGAGGATGAAAGAATTAGCAGATCTAATGATGCAAGTAAGAACTTTAATAATATAGTAAGAGCTGCATCGAATGAGAATTGGATGAAAGAAAATAGTGTGGATACTAGCTATGCTCAGGATATCAGAGGCAGTCATGAAGAAATGCAGTCTTTTGCTAGAAATCTATCAATGCATCAAGAGCAGGCAGCAGCATATAGCAAAGCTGCAAATGTGCTAGATAGTATGGGTTCTAGTAGCAATCATGAGATGTATCATGTAGTCGAAGAGCGTCTAATGCAAGATCATAATGTAAGTCAGCAGGATGCACATAGAATGATTGAACAACAAGACCCAAGAGCTGCTAGAGCTTGGGATAATATTGTAAATGAAAAAATAAATAGTATAGCAGGTCCAATTAGTACCTTCAAAGATAACGTGAGCGGCCCAGCAGCTAGTGCTAAAATGCAGCTCTTTGAAAATACGCATGCACATAAAGTAAATGAAGGTTCTATGCAATATGTTGATCAAGCAGCTTTTGAAAAAGGTTTAGATAGAAGCAAAATGCAGCAAAATATTACCAACAAAAGTGATGAATTGCAGCAAACTGGTAAGCAGATTCAGCAAGAGAATAATGATAAACGTAAATCAATAGAATGGCACAATAAAACATTAGAACATGGAATGCAGAAAAGAGCGGATAAATATGAAGAAGATAGGATAGGGCAAGGTGTTAGTTCAAAAGTAGTTGGTGGTCCTAACAAAGAAAGGCGCTTTCAAGAGAATTACCAAGGTGATCAACAAAGGGCTAGCAACGTAAACAATAAAAAGAAATAGATTATCTACGGTAATGAGAATTTGTAGCAGAATAATTATTAATTGGATTATGTCGACGATTATATGGAGAGTTTATTTGACTTATATCTCTGGAAAAGGAGTTGTGAGATCTGCCAACACTATTATTAGAATTATAAGTATTAGCTCCTTCAACATACCAGGCGTTTTTTATGAAAATAAACAGAGATAGGAAAGTTACGTAGTATGCAGTATAGAGAAGGTAATAGGGCAGCGAAGAAAGCTATTAACATTTGTGTTGGTAGTGAGTCTTCAATATTTTTTGCTCCAGTTAATTTTAGGCTTAATGTTCCTGCAATTATAAAGGAAAGGGCTATCAGTGGAATAAAAAACAATCCTGTTTTACGTATTTTAGTACCACTAGAAGTTGTAAATTCTAATTTTTCTTTATCGAAAGTTAAATATGAGGTGCATTTAAGAAGTAATATAGCACCGGGAAGAGTGAACCAAAATATTATACCACCAAAAGGTTGTGGAATAATAAGACCAGCTGTCCATGCTAAGAATAAAAGAAATGCAAATACTACATTCCAAAAAGTTATCTCTATTAAGTCTAGAAGCAATAAAGCCAGTTTGTTTGTTAGCTGAGCTTTGTAATTCGATAGCTTTATTACGTTTCTCTGTTTTACAGAATGTAGCAAAATCTTCCATGAAAACCTACTGTAATTATTGGTTTAAAACTTATAGCTCCATTGTATCAAACTCACACCATGTTTTAAAACTAATAATGAAGGTTATGATAGTTTTCGTCCTAGGTTTGTACCGAGTGTGCAATGTAGCAACATCAGTTAATAAAAGGAATAGATAATGTATTATAATTTAGCTAAAAATAAATAAATATGGAGTACGCTCTGTTTTTATTATATAATTATGGAGTAACATCTAAATAAAGAGAATAATTATGTATAAATATAATAGGTATTTAAAATTAGACATTGATCAAGGGCTATCTATATTCTTATGGGGAGCGCGTAAAACTGGTAAGTCTACTTTCTTAAAAAATACTTTTTCTAATTCAATTTATATTGATTTACTTAAGACAGAACTATTTTTTAGATATAGCAAGCAACCTTCTTTGCTAAGAGAAGAAATATTAGCATTATCGAAAGAGCAAATAAAGCTTCCCATCATAATTGACGAAGTACAGAAAGTCCCTGCATTGTTAGATGAAATACATTGGTTAATTGAAAATACAGAAGCTACTTTTATTTTATGCGGCTCAAGTAGTCGTAGGTTAAAAAAGGAAGGCACTAATTTGCTTGGGGGAAGGGCAATTAAGTATAATTTCTATCCATTAATATATCCTGAGTATAAACAAGAGTTTGATCTGCTAAAGATATTTAATCATGGTTTGGTACCAGCTCATTTTATTAGCAAGAATCCACGTAAGCTTTTACAATCCTATATAGAAGACTACCTTACTAATGAAATAAGAGCAGAAGGGTATGTACGTAACATTACTGCTTTTAGTAGATTTCTTGATAGCACAAGGTTTTCTTGTGGGGAGATGGTAAATTATACTAATATTGCTAGAGAAGTTGGTATAGATTCAAAAACTATTAAAGAATATTACCAGATATTGGTTGATACTTTATTAGGATACTTAATATACCCTTATACAAAAAAAGTTAGCAGAGCCATAATTTCCCATACACCTAAATTTTATTATTTTGATGTTGGTCTTGCTACGCGCTTATCTAAAAAAAACTATTCGGAACTTGCTGGAGCAGATGCGGGTAAGTCTCTTGAGAATTATCTATTGATGGAATTAATTGCCTATATTGGTTTGAATGATTCAGATTATAACTTGTTTTATTGGAGAACTAATAACGGTCTTGAGGTAGATTTTATTTTATCTGACGGAGTATCTAAACCAATACCAATAGAAATTAAAATATCCAAAAATCTTCATAAAACTGAATTAAGGCCAATAAAGGCTTTTATGGAAGAGCATGAATTATCTATAGGGTATATAGTTTGTCTTGAACTTAAACCTAGAAAATTATTAATGAAAGACAGCAAAGAAGTCTTGATTTTACCTGTGGAGGAGTTTTTAAAAAAACTTTGGCAAAAAGAAATAATTAACAACTAAATACAGAAAATAAAGGAGAATAAGATAAAATGAGTAACAATAACAAAACAAATAAAACTATTTCTACAGCAAGTAAATTACTATTACTACTTAGTACAACTGCTGCTATATCAACATTCACCTATAGCGATACGGTATCTGCTGCTGTCAACCCAACTAATTTAATAGATTCTGGATATCTATATACAGATGAAGATATCAGGGCGGTACTTAAGAATAGATTAGATGAGAATAATGTATATGTAGCTCCTGCACTTCCCTTTGAAAGTCAGGAGCTGGTTACAGATATTGTCCGTGATTCAGTAGGTGAGGCAAGAGCAAGGGGAACTGCTCTAATTCCAATTAACTTCGGCAACGTTCACTGGACATCTCTTGCTATTAAGCGTACAAATGCTGGAACGATTAAAGTGATTTATAATGATTCAGTTGGTAGCCCAATAAGTGGTAGGGCTAATAGCGCACTGCTTGCTAATATATTACAGCAGATTGACCCGACTATCCAGATAGTGGACCTACAGGTACATCAACAAACAGATGGCACAAGTTGCGGTGCATATACAGCAGAGAATCTAATTAAGATAGCAGAGCTTGATGTTAGTAACTTCACTGATGACCAGCTTCGTAGCACTTTAGCTAGTATTAATGATGCAGCAGCTATACGTAATTCTCATTTCTATTTATTGTATGAAGGAGAGGGGGTATTTGATGTAAACGAACTAAAGCCAAGAGCTGAAGGTGCAGTTGCTGAATTTAAAAGTCAGAATAGACAATTAATCAGAAATATCATTAATTTAGCTAGCTTAACTAATGATCGTTTAAACAGCTTAAATAGGGCAAATAATACAAATAGTTTTACAAGGGGAATTGCTGCTGGTGATGATGAACCAAGTTATGGTGCATGGATAAAAGGCTTTATTGGCAAAGAGATAGATAAGGCAAATGTTGGCAGTGGCTCTAATTCAAATACAAGCAGAAGTAAGAGTAATATTCATGGCCTTGTAATTGGCGCAGACACTAAGATTGATGAGGATTTAATTATAGGATTAGCCTATAGTAATATTGCATCTAATACTAAGCAAAAGATATCTGGAATATCTACTAATACAGATAAGATAAGCTCTCATATATTTTCAATATATGGAAGCTGTAATTTTGATGAAGATATATCTCTAGACGGCAGTATTGCCTACGGTAAGGCGCTTATCAAAACAACTCATACAGGAGTTGCTAGATCATCCAAACAAAAAGGTGATCTGTTTGGTTCTAACTTAACTGCTAATTATAATCTATATCAAACTGAATCTGTAATAATAGAACCAAGAGCTGGAATATCCTATAGTAATCTTAAAATAAAAGGTCATGAAGATGGCTCTATCAAGATAGCAAAAATCAATCAGCAGCAATTAGATTTAAATGCAGGATTAGTGCTAACTTCTTTCTATGACACAAATGCTTTCACATTAATGCCAGAGCTTAGTGCTGATTATAGCCATACAGTCTGGAGCAAAGGGAACAAGGTAAAGATCAGTAATCGTTTAGATCAAACAATCATATCACAAAAGATTAGTAATAACAAAGGTGCTGTTAAGCTCGGAGCTGGACTTAATGTACTTGCTGACAGAATGGAGTTAGGTGGTGGTTATGAGCATGTTATTCAAGATAAGAGTAGGGCACATATTGGATATATGAAGCTTAGGATTAATTTTTAATAAATGCTTATATCAAACAATAGAAGCAGCAAATGAATTATTATAAGAGTTAAATTGATGAGTAAAGAGTTAGATAAAAATTATATAACGTTATTGGAGAATTTAAAGGCTGAGATTAGTAAAGCGCGTATACAAGCTCATTTGTCAGTTAATAAAGAAATGATCAATCTCTATTGGAGTATTGGTAATCAGATATTAGAGCGGCAAAAACAAGAAGGATGGGGGAGTAAGGTTATTGAGAATATTTCAAAAGATCTTAGAAAAGAATTTCCAGAAATGACAGGATTATCTTATCAAAATATATCATATATGCGCCAATTTGTTATTGAATATAGAGATCAAGAAATACTCCAACAAGCTATTGGAGAAATTCCTTGGGGTCACAATATTACTATTTTTTCTAAAATTAAAAACTATAATAAACGTATTTGGTATGCCCAAAAAACTATAGAACATGGGTGGTCTAGGAATATATTACTACATCAGATCGAATCAGATTTATATTCTAGAGATGGTAAATCTATAAACAACTTTGACAAACATCTTTTACCTAGTCAATCAGACTTAGCAAATCAGATAATGAAAGACCCATATAAATTTGATTTCCTTTCTTTAGGGAAAGAAGCTCATGAGCGAGAAATAGAAAAAGAGTTAGTAAAGCATATAGAAAAATTCCTATTAGAGCTTGGAGCTGGATTTGCTTTTGTCGGTAAACAATATCAACTTTCTATTGGAGAAGAAAATTATTTTATTGAGTTGCTTTTTTATCATTTAAAACTCAGATGTTATGTAGTGATAGAGCTCAAATCTGGAAAATTTAAACCAGAATATACAGGAAAACTAAACTTCTATTTATCCGCTGTGGATGACATTTTAAAACACAAAGATGATAAACCTTCTATTGGAATTTTACTTTGCAGGGATAAAGGGGAACAAATTAAGGCTGAATACGCACTTCGAGATATAAATAAACCAATAGGTTTAGCTGAATATAATATTAGCAAAGAGTTACCCAAAGATATTCAAACGTCTTTGCCATCAATAGAGAAAATAGAAGCAGAATTAAGCCAATTAACTCCAGAAAAAAGTAAGTAGGAAAAATGACGCAGAAGAAAAAACGCTCAGTAAAAGCATCTAAGAATGCATTATTATATTGGATAATAGCTTCACTATTTGTAGGAGCAATGCTGGGCTATGAGTATGGCAAGAACCCGTATAGTGTTTTGTTCAAAGATCTGGGTATTAGGCAAGATACTACAAGAGCGGGTGATTTATTACCTAAAAATATAGAATTATGTTTTACACCACCATCTGGCTGCTCTGAAGTAATTGAGAGAGAAATATCAAAAGCAGTATCGAGTATATATGTACAAGCTTATGGTATGACTTCTCCAACTATTGCTGATGCATTAATCAAAGCACATGAGCGAGGTGTAAAAGTCAGAATATTACTTGATAAGAGCAATCTAAAAGATAAGTGGTCTAAAAGGTCTGTATTAGTCGATTCTGGCGTTGATGTTGGAATTGATGAGGTTTCTGGTATTGCCCACAATAAGGTTATGATTATTGATGAAGAAACCGTGATTACAGGCTCTTATAATTTCACTAGAGCAGCGGAAAACCGCAATACTGAGAATGTAATAATTATAAATGATAAATCAGTAGCAAATGAATATTTGCAGAATTGGCTAAAGAGAAAATCAGAAAATGATTTTAGGTAAAAATAAAAAGTTGGAGAGTAAAATAGCATGTTAAATAATTTTATAGGCGGTGGCCAAGTATTCTTACACAAGGTGCGTATGTTTAAACAAGTAGCTGGTAGTACATTTAAGCTAGCTTTGCTTATAGGTATTTGCATTACAGTGTTTTTTAGATTACCTGAGTTTAAGAGCTTGGATACAGCGGCAAGCATGACTTATGTCAGAGCTCATATTGCAATGAAATTTCATGAAATCATCCCTAGTTATTCAGGCAATAGAAAAGCTCCAACTATTAATGCTTATACTAGCAGAGGTTTGTTTAAGAATAATGTACCAGCTAAAGCTATTATTGCATCAAATAAATTTAAATCTGCCTATATCAATATACTGGATTTTCTATTTAGTAGCTTAGTGATGATGTTGTTTATTGCTATCTGTTCTGTAGTGATAGTATTTGGTCTTTGGGCAAGATTTGGCAAATCAGTGCGCTCAGATAAAAAGCAAGAAGGGAGTGGAGTTATCTTAACTCCTGAACAAGTAGCGCGCACGTTAAAATCTCTTCGTATGGCTAGTGATCTTACAATAGGTAAAATGCCACTAGTTAAGGATATGGAAACAATGAATTTTTTAGTATCTGGCTCTATAGGCTCTGGAAAAACTAACCTCATGCATAATTTATTACCTCAGATAGAGAAAAAAGCACAATCAGCAGTAGTAATTGATAATACTGGTGAAATGATAGCAAAATACTATAACAAAGAACGTGGAGATATAATATTTAATCCATTTGATGCACGCAGTCATATTTGGGATTTTTGGCAGGATTGTGCCAAACAAAAAGATCTTGAGAAGTTTGCTGATATACTAGTTGGCTTTAATAGCAGAAAGAACCATAAAGGAGCAAATGATTTTTGGGAAGAAAGCGCTCAAAGTATTTTTGTTGCAACCGCAGAAAAGCTAAAAGAACAGAAGCAATATTCTATAGAGTATTTGTATAAAATATTATGTCAAACTGAGCGTAAAGATATGTACAACATGCTACAAAATACTGGTGTGGCAAAACACTTTACCAAGGATAATGAGAAAACCGTTGCATCAATAATGTCAGTACTAGTATCTAATATTAAGCCCCTTAGATTTGTACGAGAGAATAGCGAAAATGAAAAGTTTTCTATAGAGGGATATTTAAATAATATTAATACAGGTGGTGGTAGTTGGTTGTTTTTATCTACTGACCCATCGGCTAGAGAATTAACTGCACTATTGAACGCATCCTTGCTTGAGCTTTTAATATCAAGAATGAGACGCACACGAACAAATTTGAATAATAAACTATGGATAGTGATGGATGAATTACCAAGTCTTGGAAAGTTACCTAGTTTAGCAGAGCTGATGGCGGAGGGTAGAAAATATGGCGCATGTGTTTTAGCTGGTCTGCAATCTACAAGTCAGCTATATAAGCATTACGGTGATGCAGATAGCTCTAATTTAATTGGATTATTTAAAACAAAGTTCATGTTTGCTAGTGATGACCCACGTATGGGAGATCTTTATAGCAAGTTATGTGGTAATTCAACTATCATAAGTCAGCAAAAAAATACTAGCTTTGGAGCAAATGAGTTTCGTGATGGTGTAAGTTATAATGAAAGGAAAGAAAAGACGCCTTTAGTATCGTATGAGGAGTTTGGCAAATTAAATGTTGGAGAATGTTATACTCTGCTTCCCCTAGCGTCAGTTAGGTTGTCAAAAATGCAAGTTCCACAAGCAAAATTACCAGATAAAAATAATTGGTTTGATGAGGCTAAAGAACCAGAGCCTGTTGACAATCAGTTGCATAATGAAGTTTTGGAAACAAAAGAAACAGATACAGATTCTGCTCTATCAAGGAAAAAAGATAAGGATTTAGCAGATGATATGCATAAAACTGCTACTACAGATACGCAAGTTTTAGTAACTGAGTATGCTAAAGACGAAATTTGACATTGTTTATATTATAAACTAGACTAGAGTAATAGACTAGTTAGAGTATAGTATGAGAACAGTAGGAATGTATAAAACCAAAACTCATTTAACTGAGTTAATAGAAGAAGTAGAAAAAGGTGAAGAACTTTGTATTACCAATAGAGGGCGTGAAGTTGCCTTTGTTATTCCTGTTGATAAATATTACAATAATAAATATAAGCAGATCACGGAGCAATTTATTGAGTTAAAAAAACGCTCTCCATTAGGTGCATCAGATGCTATTCTTAAAATGAAAACACAAGGCAGAAAATGAACTTAGTAGTGGATTGTTCTTTTTTTATGTCATCTATACTTCCAGATGAAACTCAAAATAAAGTGGAAGAGATATTTTATCGTATTTCACAAAGAGAATTTATAGTATACGTACCATCTATTTTTTACTTGGAATGTAGCAATGTTTTAGTATCTTCTCTTAGTAGAAATCGTATTAACCAAGAGAGTTTCGAAGAATATAGTAATTTACTTAAGTTAATGCCAATTACAGTAGATAAATTTTCTGCCACTTCTGAATCTATTTATTCTATTTCTCGATTAGCTAATAAACATAATTTATCATCCTATGATGCAAGCTACCTAGATTTAGCTATTCGTCTTGAGGCATCTATTGCTTCTTTGGATAAAAAATTACTGGATGTATGCGCTAAGGCAAATATTCCTTCTATTTTGTAACATTCTACAGATCAGGACCATGATGTATTTCATGTTGTTTTTCTAGGTGCTTTTCAAAATGATTTATTTTCTCAATAACTTTGGTAATTCTATCTCTTGGCATATATTCATTATGATGATGATCTAGAACATGTTGTAAATATTTTTTAGGACAAGTAAATGGCTTATCGCCAATATGGATAATTTTGTTTTTTCCTAATATGTCTAAATTATGCTTTATAACGTGGATATTACGCTCCCTACATTCATGCACTAAAGCTTTATGAATAGACTCTGGAGTAACATGAGTTTTATATAGTTTTAACAATTGGCCTTTAGTTTTAATATTATTATCTGCTAAATAATCGCTAGCATTTTTGATTTTTGCCATAACCTGATTATGCTGATTTTGATCTGCTATAGAACCAGAGCTATGATTGTATTTGGTATTTGCCTCGTGCATTAAGCTTGTATATTCACCTATAGTCTTAGCTGCAAGTTTTTTATTAGCATGCTCTATGTATTCTTGATTCTTAAATTTTAGCTGTTTTCTCCATTGCTTACTATTAATTATCTTGTATATATTATTTGCCGCATGTTCTTTATCACTGTCAGTAAATCGTTGCATATTTTCTATTTCAGCATTTACAGTCTTTTCTATATGTTCTGCATGAACTGTCGTTAGTTTGCTCTGACCCAGCTGAACTTGGTGTAATATAGATATATCACGAATTAAGTTATGCGCCAGTTGCTCTTTGCTGCTAAGTACAGGTAGCTGACTAGGGTCTTTTCCTATATTACTTGTTTGCCTTGCTTGCTCACTTGCGTAATTATTTTGTAAAGACTGATATTCATAACTTACATCATTGATAGCCTCTATAAAATCTTTATGATCTTCTATACCTATAGTGCTCAAATCTAACCCTTTAGAATCGGATATAGAAGTAATGGTATTAAAATATATTGCTTTTGATACATACTCATCCTTGCTTATTGTGCCAGTTTCAACTAACATTGCAATTGAGCCAAGAACCTTATTACCTTTCCCAGAATATTTAGACATTTCTTGGCTCATCTCTAACTTATTACTGATTGTTCTATTATCAATCATAGTTTTCTCTATAGCACAATTAATACCGACATTTGCAAGCTTACTTGTACCTGGTACATTGTCTGCTAAATCCCATTTTTCTGGTAATGTAAGTTTTTCTGTATCTACGATAGATACAAGACCGCTATATCCATTATGGCAATCTACATGATTAGCTATATTATTTGCAGCATCTATCCCAGGTTTGTCATTATCTGGCCATATAACAACTGATTTGCTAGCTAGTTTAGACCAATCTACCTTATCAACGCTTCCAACTCCACCCATCCAGCTAATTACATTATGACCAGGTAATAGCTCCTGAGCCTTGTTTGCCGTTTTTTCCCCTTCTACTATCAATACTGGCTTTTCTGGATGCTTAGCTAGTTTTTCAATACCATATATTGGTTTAGTGTTAGCAACAGTAAAGCCTTTTAGTTGCCAGCGTGATTTATTGAGTTTTTCGTTATAACAATATGTTACAGGTAATACTTGCTTCTTATGAGTTTTAATATCTTCCATACGCACTGTATAACCAAGTGTTTCACTGTATATGTTTTTATACTCATATATATCTGTTATTTTATTGCTCTTAAGCATGAACTTTAAATCGTTATCTGGTTCAAAGGCTTTTGCTCCTCTAGTATTGGTTTGCAACTTTAAGCTTCCACAACCTATAGAACTACCACGTTTTACTATCTTGCCGTCTGGATTAATTACTTGTGCATATCTGCGGAATATTGATTCATAATCACTGGCGCTTAGCTCTTTAGAAACATCATTAAAATTAAGCCTTTCTAATCGCTGATGTTGCTGAGACTGTAAATTGTTTTGTCTTGTATTTCGATTATCATATTCAAATTCCTTCCCTTTCTGATAATCTGACTTCACTTTACCTAGTTTGTATTCTTCCAGTTTTGCTTGGTGCATCTGCCAATTCAATAGTAAATCTACCTGACGATCTTCTTTAAATAATTCTGATATTCCATGTATAAATATTTTACTATTTAATTTGTTGCTATTATTATCAATACTCTTTGATTCTATCTGACTTATCTTCTCAAGCAATTCAATCTCTTCATTGTTTGGCAGACTAGCTTTAATACTAGCTATTTCCTTATCAATAATAGATATTTGCTTGCCATAATAGTTACTATCTAGTTTTGGCTCTATTTCTGACATAATTCTAACCTCTGCAATATATTGCTTTAAGCGCTCAGTAAAATGGCTTAAATTTGTATTTACCTTATTTGCTTCCTCGGGTTTGAGTAGCTTTGCAACTATCCCCCTTTCTTTTAACTCACCCAACATGTCTGGATTCTTAGATATAGCTAATACTAACTGATCTTTATTATCACTTTCAGCTAGTAAGCTATCTAGATTATTTCTAGCCTCCATAGGACTTGTAAAAATACTAGATATATAACTATGGAACTCCTGGATTGTAAATAATCTAGCTGCACTAAACGCTTTCCTATCTTTTGCCTCTGCATATGAAAATTGCTTCCTAGTATCTTTTAACTGATCTAAATATTCATCTGTTGCTGCTATTTTTTCAACTATTGTGCCATGTGCTACGCTTAAGTCTTTAACATCACTATCTGTTAGCATGCCTTGAGGCACCTTAAGAGCTGCCCTCATTATTACAGAATAATGTTCATCACATACAATACTGACAAAACGCGTTTTCCTAAAATAATGCTTACCACTTTCAACTCCAGCATGTTTTGCAATAGTCTGATAATTTAAACCAAGCTGCGATATTACCTTACTCATAGTAGGGTCGCCTGATCTAATACCTATTTTACCATCTACATACCCATAATAATTATCTATAAGTATTTTAGCTCTGGCTTCTCTTAAACTATATGCAGTATTTAAATCTTCCTTACTTAATATAGGTGTTTTTAAATTGTGATTATTGTCACCGTTACCATTTACTCCTTTCTCGCGTGCCTCATATATATCTTGCACCGTTTTTTTTGCTTCTAAATAATCACGTACAGCTGCATAATTACCGGTTAAATCTTTAGCTTTCGGTTTAGTTTCTTCAGCTATCTGTGATAACAAGTTTGCATGCACATTTGCCCTATCTCTAATATGCTCTTCTGTTACTACAATATTGTTAATATGAGTTTCCAGCATCTGATAAATTCCATCTTCCAAATAACTAGCAACTACTAGATTTTGATCTAAGTAACTCAGGTCTGACCAGCATAAAGGTACCCTTTCTTCATTTTTTAATATACCAGTTTTTAGAGCGCTGACATGCTCTTCTACAGTTAAATGCTCATCTCCAGATTCTACTAATTTATTATATTTAGCATGAGCATCTAGCATATCTCTAGAATTAAACTCTATATCACCTGCCCTTAAATAAAAATGCTTCTTAGCCAATAACTCTATTCGGGTAAAATGCTTATTTTCTTCTCTCTTATCTCCATATGGACTATTAGCACAGTGCTCATAACTATTAACTATATACAAATCACTTTCTAACTCTTTTCTAAGCTCTGATATCTCTATCTGAGCTATTATTAGCTCTTCTATTTTACTTGATCTTGATTTATCTTGCTGATTGAATCCAACTCTATAATCACTAGCAAAATTTAAGTCACTGCGTTTAGATGTAAGTAAGTTAAGTCCTATCTTCCATAAAGGCACATCAACTTTCTGTCCCTCCTTATACTCATAAGCCAGAGCTTGGTATTCTTCTTTGACCCTTTCTATATCAAGATCTTTTGTCTTATACACCTCATTTTCTAAAGTTTCTTTAGCAGCAAATATCTGGCAATCTTGCTTGTGACGAGTAAGCCCCACCATTGTTACTTCATAACCGCTATGCTTATCTACCGACATTAATATATGATCAATACTACTTCCTTGCACCGCATAATTAGTAAGAGCATATGCATGCTTAAATGATATTGGTCTCCCTTCTTCTCCGGTCCTGATTATAACTGTATGTGTCTCATCTCCTCTAGCAACAGAAGCCACAAACTCTCCCAGGCCATCTCCTGATGCTTTAATTATTTTACGGATAGTAGCAATTTCATTATTAAATACACCACCATAACCATCAATTTGTGGCTGATTACTCTTAAATATAATCTGATCTCCTTCGCATATCTCAACAAGTTCAGACTTGCCATGTATTCCGCCCGATAATAAATGAACACCAGTTTTGCTAAGTACTCCAGACCTTTTTAGCGAATCACGCACCATTACATTAAGCCGGTCAATTTCAGCATTAGTATAAGCTATCATTGCTACCTTCGACGTAGCTAGGTGTATATCTATTTGCTTAGAATTTGCTACTTCAAATAGCTTATCTATATAACTGTTAAACATTGCATGCTCTTTGGCATCTTCTGTATCATGTATATTAATACATCCTAACTGATCATATATAGACAACGCTTTTGTTACTTGATATCTACTTAGCGCGCTACTTGCTTCTATATGTAGGTTCCTAATATACTCATCGCTATTTTGATGACGATTAATCTCTGTCAGTAAATTAGAACCAGCTATTTCAATAGCTTTAGCCGCTGCTCCCTTCATACCAATTGCCTGGTTCTGATTGTTATCACCAAGGCCTATTATTTTAGCACCAGCTTGGGCCGCCTCATGCGCAAAATAATCAAATGTCGGCAAATCAATCATGGAGATCTCATCCATGATTAATATAGTTTTTTTGTTAATTATACTGTTATTCCTTACTAGGCTATCACTACTATTAATTATACTAGTGGCATACTCTGTTTCTTTATAATAATCACTCCTCAATCCTATAGAAGTATCAAAGCCTTTTTGTTTTTGCCACTCTATTCTAAGACCTGCTAATGTACAAGCTTTTACACCTAGCTTTTCTCCAAGCTCCTGCGCTGCCTTATTAGTAGGAGCTGCTGCTATTATTTCATAACCTGATTCTTGGTAATGACGCACTATTTCCTTAGTTACAGTAGTTTTACCAGCACCTGGCCAACCTTCTATTATTGATATATTTCGTCCTGCTAAAGTCTTTTTTATTATTTCTTTTTGCTGATTAGTAAATTCCAGGCGTTCGCCTGATTTATTTATGCTCAGAGGATTAATGTCAGTATCGTTAATACCAATATGATGTGTTTGTTTTGAGTTTAATTCTTTAATATGCGAAATAAAACGTTGTTCTAATTCAATCTGATTAGTCTTAGCAAATAACATTCTTCCTTTTAAATCAGATGCATTTACCAGTGTAAGTTTTGGGGATAATAACACTATATCTAGCATCTTTGTTACTTCATTTTTTACATAAATATCTAATGATGTTTTACTCTTTGAAAGACTCTTTGTTGTACTGTCTAATTCGTTTTTTTGTTTTATAGAACTAACATTTAATTGTAGTGCCTTCTCAAGTTCTACCTCTATATCAGCTCTTGTAAAGACTGATTTATTATGATCTAATTTATCAATTACTAAGCTAGGGTCTGCTATTATTCTACTCGCATTTCTTTGAATTATTTCTTGATTACGAATTTGCAGACCTTGAATTCCGCCATGATGGAATGTAGCTTCTAATTCTGGGACTGTTTCCCATTTTAAATTATATTCAAATCCATATCTTGCATAATATTCATTGATTATTATTTGCTGTTCGTTCTTAATTTGATTTAATAATCCAAATGATTTCCATACTCTTTCCTTACCACCAAAATCAATTTCTCCCTGCTCATTTAATTCTAGCATCCGCATAGGAAACATAATATGTGCATGTGGATTTTCTGGGTTATCTGCATGATAATTTACATCTACTACCATACCGCGTGACGTAAAAGAAGTTTCTACAAACTCCTTTAATAATTCAATGTTTTGTCCTGTAGTAAGCTCTTTCGGCAGAGCAACAACATACTCTTTGGCAAATTCAGCATTTATTCTAGTTTCTATATCTTCTATTCTCTGCCATAAACTCTGACGATCATAAAGCCATCCAGGAATATCTAAAACGTTACCATCTTTATCTAAAACTTTTGGAGCGAATATTTCGCTAAATACTAAACCTTTTTTACTACTATAATCATAGGTAATATCGGTAGCTAAATTGATTTCGTGATCAGTAATTACTTGCACTAGTTTAGAACAAGATCTATATGCAGCAGCAGTCATTGCACTACTACCATGCCCTTTTGATATCGATCTCATTCTGCCAAACAATACTGCCATGTTTTTGGTTTTATCTGTTTATTTTTCCAATTTGCTACTGTGGTTTTTTTTTGTCTTTAAGCGCAGCCAATTTATGTCGAAGGCATAATTGGGTATTGCGCACGTTGTGAATTTGCTTTATACTACTTCTTGAAACTGCTTGTTGTCAATTACATTTTTAACATTTATTGAATTGATAAGGGGTTATATTTTAGGGGACAAAAGTCCCCTGCTGTCGCCACCCCTTTATTGCTTTTTGTAAATTGAAATTAAAATAAGAATAAGTTTTAAACGATGATATTTAATATTATAGAATTACTATTATGGAAAAATTTGAATTTATAGAATACGCAGCTAAAAGATACGGAATTGATGAATCTCTAGCTGAAACTCTTGTAGATATATTTGCTGATTGCTTGCAAGAATTAATTTGTTCTGGCACTAATGTTAATATTGATGAAATCGGTGAGTTTAGGAGCATTCCTTTGTTTCCCGAAGAGATTAATCATCAAAATAAACTTGCCCTTGCTAAACTTGCTAAAAAAAGTATTGTTAGCTTTAAACCTAGTGAATATTTAACTAAACCTCTTGCTTAAATTAGAATGCTATATAAAAAAATAAAAAATTTCTGTAATAATAATAATGTTATTCTAAAATCTGCACTATGGATTACTATTTTAGGTTTTTATTACCAAGAATTATATGAAGCTTCTATATTAATAAACTCTAGACTTACAGAACAAATAGCTTTTCATAAGCTATTATTTTGCTTGCAAATACTCTCTTTTGTATTTCCTATATTATTTATGCAAAAGGTTAAACTTATATTTGGCTATAATAATATTATCTCTAGAAAATTCACCCGTGATGAAATCAATAACTCGAAAATTTTATACGGTCTAGATATATTATTAGATGGAGAACGTATAGGGGTGGCATTATTTATTATTTTATCATTAGCAACTATACCGATTTTTTCAGAATATGCTGACACTCTTTTTGACCAATTAAAGTATTTTTTTCTCAAAGTTTTTTTGTCATTTTTTTAATCAAGGACTATAGCATTTTGTTAATCCTATTGTGCTTAATGTCCTATTCAGCTGCCTTCTTTTTATTTTGGTTTTGGATTCTAATTCTTATATTATTTAGCCTTGGTTTTTCCTTTCCATATTTATTACTTGCGGTATTACTAATTAATTTTGTAAAACTTTCTAACGATGAAAAAGAAAATTAAAAAATGCACAAAAGTACAAATAAAGACATAACAAAGGCCATAGAGATTTTAAATCAATCTGATAATCATCAAGTTATTACTCGGTATAAAAAACCTGAGTTTTATAATCTTAATGCAAATATTCCTAAAAAGATTGGTGTATTTCTAGATATTGAAGCTACTGGATTATCTTTTACTGATGATAAGATTATTGAACTTGGTATGGTTAAGTTTGAATATAGTGATGATGGTAGGGTATTTCGTATTTTAGATGAGTTTAATGAGTATCAAGACCCTGGAGTTGATATTTCTCCTTTTATTACACAGCTTACTGGTATTACTAATGAAATGGTTCGTGGTAAACATATTGATGAAGCTTCTGTTTCTAAATTCTTAGAAGACGTTGATTTAATTATTGCCCATAATGCTCAATTCGACAGAGCTTTCTTTGAAACTACTTTTCCTAATATTGGGCCTAAAGCCTGGGCGTGTTCTATGTTTGATATTAACTGGAATAGTGAGAATATTGAAAGCCAAAAGCTTGAATATATTGCTTATAAATATAATTTCTTTTATGAAGGGCATAGAGCTATTACTGATTGTTTAGTTGGCCTTCATATACTCAGTCAAACTTTATATAATTCAAAACAACTAGCATTAAAACAATTACTAGATAATGCTATGAAGCCTACCTACAGGCTCTGGGCTAAGGATGCACCATATGAACATAAAGATTTTCTCCGCGCTAGAAAATATAGATGGAATGTTCATCCTGAATATGGATTTAAAGCTTGGTGCATTGAATTATCTGAACATAAAGTTGAAGATGAAATACTTTACCTTAAATCTAATATATATCATCAGCAAATGAATATTCCTGTGGATATATTTGATGCTTATTCTAGATTCTCTGTCTTAAACAGTGACCAAAAAAATGCCAATTATGCAGATAAACTAGAATGGATACAACGATTACAAAATACTTAAGATGCTCTATTTTAAAAAGCAAGAAAGATTCTATCACATATATAAACGGAAGAATTTCTTTGGTGGTATTACTGTGATTTCTAGCTGGGGTACTTTTGATTCAAAACGTGGTGGTAGCAAAAGTGTATTTTGTGATAACAAGCTAGAAGTCAAACAGCTATTGCAAAACATTAAACAGACTAGACTTAAACGTGGATATATAATATACTGACGTAAATAATACAAGTATTAGCAATATGATAATCCAAAACAACAAATCACTTACAATAGCATTTTTTCTTTCTTTATCATCTGTCATTATAGCAGTTGTTACATATAGTTTTTTATATTTTAATCTTGTTTTCCTACCTGTCTTTCCAGAAGAATCTGCAAAGCTGATTGTTCAATATAAAAATTCAATTGCTATTATACTAGGCTTAATTACTTTTTTTGGAGTAAAATATTTTCCTTTCAAAAAAGATTTTAATTGTTTTACAGACATAGAGCTAGGAATCTCAGTATATCTACCATCTGTATTAACCACAGTATCTCTAATATCTTATACTTTGAGTTAAGGCAGAAAACATCCCCTGTTTCCGCATGGCATCAATCACCAAAATAAACTAGTGCTTGCCCGGCTCTCTAAAAAAGGCATGGTTAGATTTATTCCTAGTAAGCAATTTAATAAGGCTACTTCCTTATAACTAATTATTTGGATTTCTAGATTAGAATATAGTTTATCAAGCTTATTGACTTTTTCTGTATAGTCATTATATATCTGCTAAATTTAACTAAATTCGCTATTTGTTGATTATGAAAAATCATTTATCATTACTTACACTGAAAACTATTTTACAACCAATGGGCAAAATTACCTCTATCATTCAAGATGATTACATCTTATTCCAAAAAGATAATATTACTTTTGCCAAATTAGACAAAGATGGCTTATATTTTTTAAATAAAGCAAATGAGCGTTACCCTACTCCACCTAATTTAGTTGAGAATTTAGATCAATTCTTAACAACAGCTACTAAATCTTATTATTTTGCAGCTGGCAATAGAAAATGTGCTTGATATATTATGACAGAAAAAGATCATTTAAACAGACCTATACTTAAGTTAAATAGTTTTAAAAACAAAGCTGATGAGCCTATAGATAGTCCTAATACACCTTCGCTAGCTATGGACAATACAATTAAAAAAGCAGATGGTGATAAGCTTAATGAAGAAATTAAACCTGAGCCTAAGAATAATGACAACGCTCAGTCTACAAAAAAGATTATTCCCAAGACAACAAAACAAAAAAAGATTTTATTGGCTCCAATAGAATATCAGGAAGTACTCACATATATGCAAAAGCATTTTCCTAATGTTTTTCCTCATAATCTAGCCCCTCTTCCACTAGCAATCGGTATCCATAATCAAATATTCTCTATTCCTGATTTACCTTTTTCTAAAATGAAAATACGTAAGTTTTTGAAAATCTATGTCAGCAAAAAAGATTATCGTAAAGAGTTGGTTGTTGATAATAGCAGATTTAATCTAGATGGTACTATTGCCTCTAAAATACTTCCAGAGGAAACCAATTGGCTAGTTTGGAAAAAAGTTAGAGCTGGAAGAAAAACAGAACTTAAAGCAAAGCATGATAATTTTGTAAAAAAAGTCATGGAAAGCACAGTTGCTGCTTCTGAGTTTTTAGAAGAGTTTCTCCCCGCTGAATATAGAGATATGCTCGACCTTACCACTCTTAAAGTAGAAAAAGAAAGCTATATAGAGGATTCTTTAAAATCTAGATTAAGTGACATAGTTTATTCGGTGCAAACTAAACCAAATGATGCAGGTAAAACTGATACTACTTTAGTATACGCAATCGTTGAACACCAGTCTTCGCCTGACTATTGGATAGCTTTTCGTCTAATGAAATACTCTTTGCTTCTGCTAGAGCGTCATACAAAGAAAAGAAACAAGCTACCTGTTATCCTACCACTTGTTCTCTATAATGGCAAAAAGAAATATAATGTCCCTATGAATCTATGGGAATTGTTTACCTACCCTACTCTAGCTAAAAAAGCTATGGCCGATGATTATCATTTAATAGATTTAAATGATATGAACGATAGCGATATTGATTATGAGAAACATTTAAGTTTTGTACTCTATACGTTAAAGCATATTCATGATAGAGATACACTAAAAATGTTAGAGAAAGCTATGCAAAAATGTACTAAAGCATTAATCATCGACAAAGGTAAAAATTATGTTCACACAAAGCTAATTTTGTGGTATAGTGACTCTAAAGTTCCGGCAGAAAACAAACAATTGCTAGAACAATTAATAGTAGATAATTTACCTAAAGAAGATACGGATGATATTATGAGAACTATTGCTGATACTTATATTGAAGAAGGCATCACCATAGGCGAAGCTAGAGGCGAAGAAAAAAGAAGCCTAGAAATAGCTCGCAGAATGCTACAAGAAAACACAGATATTAAGTTTATTTCCTCTGTTACTGGTCTTTCTACTGATAAGATTTTAAAGATTCAAAACAAAATGTAGCTATTTGGGGTCCATTTAAACAAAGGTACACAAAGTACCACGGGAAATTTCTGGAGCCGTGGAATGGTTTCATTTTGCAGTAATTTTATACCTCCCATTTATCAAAAGCTTCAGGAATCGATTTCCAGGAGCAAAATTCCCATAGAATCTATAAAATTGGAATCTGATATATATCAAAATCATAGTATTTTTATGAAAAAACATTGGCAATAATTTTAATTTAATTAAAATAGACTAATTACTTTTTAATTAAAAAGGTTTCTACAAGTTTATGAAAACTCAATATGATGACACTCTATCGATCGAACAATTCAAGTTTTTTTCTCCCTCTGACAGTGATATAATAAGCGTAATTATTGAAGGAACAATTTCTGTTGAGAAAATTGGAAAACTCCAAAATTATTTTGATGGTAAGAAAGTTGCAGCTATAATATTTCAGAATCTTATTATAGAAGAAGATTTGGTTGGCAATAAAGCGGAAGAAAAAGCACTTGCTCAGTCATTAATTACATTAATTCAAGAAAATTCCAATTCCTTGCGTGGTTTAGTAATCAACAACATTAATCTTGATAATGATGATCTATACGCATTGCTTCAAAATCTAAACTTACAGAATCTTACTATAAGCGGTCATGACTTTGATACGAAAAATGCTAATCTTCTAATATCACTAGTGGCAAATAATAAATTAAACAACAGCTTAGCTCTAAACTGCTCAACTCTTTCAGAAGGCAAATATTTAGAATTACTAGAAAAAATTGCAACCTCATCTATAAAAGATCTAGATATATCTGCGCTAAAGCTAAATTATGAGAATGAAAATGGAGATTTAGAGCGTATTGTATACGACTCACCAGAAGAAGAGGAGCAAATACTTTCAGATAGGCACTCAGCAACTTATGAAGCTCTAAAAGGAAGTAATATCCTAAAACTCACGCTAATTAAGGATTGGGGCATGGACAATCCCTTAAACTTTGCTAACTTAATAGAATTCCTCAATAATCATTCTTTAATTCAATTAGAAATATTTGGTATTGGGAATGGTTCTGATCATGAGTTATTTCCTAATCTCCAGGAAGCTATATACAACAGCAATACTCTTGTTACTTCTGGTTCCATTGACATGTCATCATATAATGATTTCTCTTCCAGACAGAGTGATTTAAGAGAACTAGGAAACTTCGTATATAATTTAAAACATAGCCTAGACCTGGGATATAGTAATACTATATTTGATTATGTAAATAGTTTTGAGAATTTTCATAATCTATTAAATCTAATGACAGTATTTAATAAAAACATGGTAGAACTCTATGACGGGCGTCATGATTTTGATACATCTTCATTTGACAAGCTATCACAATTCGCAATTAAAAATGCCTTGTATTTGAATAATATTTGTACGGCTGGTAACCAGCATTTTTCAACTAAAACAGAAGTACTGCGGGATTCTTCCTTCTTAATCATGTTACCATGTGAAATTAGAGAATATATATTTAAACTAGCTGCTGGTAACGGGCATTATTTTACGAATCACTCTCCTCAAATTGAGGAAGTATTAGACGGTATCGAAGTTACTGGTGACACTGTAACTGATATAATCGATTAAACTATCAGAGCATTTACCGCGAGAGGATGTAGTTAACATCACCATAAAGGTACACGAAGTATCACGAGGATTTATGAGTAAAGAGTATCTCTGATCCGCATAATGGTTTGTCTGCTAACATTGAATTGCCTTGCAATGGCAGCAATTGCTTTTCCTTCTTGGATTTGCTGTATGGTTTGTTTTCTTTGTGATTTCGACAGAGTATTTGGACGACCAAGAGTTTTCCCATTTGATTTAGCTCTATCTAACCCAGATTGTGTACGTTCGATCAATAAATCGCGTTCAAACTGAGCAACGGTATTGATTACTCCCATGGTCATTTTTCCAGCTGAGCTTGTGAGATCAACGCCTCCAAGTGCTAGGCAATGAACTCTGATTCCCATTGTCTCTAATTTGGTCACAGTGGTGCTTACATCGATAGCATCACGTCCTAATCTATCCATCTTTGTGACTATTAGCACATCTCCTGTTTCCATTTTATCTAATAGAAGTGCAAATCCTTTGCGCCTAGCTATTGGCATGGACCCAGATATTGTTTCAGTAATTATTCGATGTGGCTGAATAGCAAATCCAGCTGATTCGATTTCTCTAATCTGATTTTCAGTTTCTTGCTGCATTTTGGAAACACGAACATAAGCAAAGGTACGGGACATAATTTTTATAAAATGCATTAAAAAGGCTGTACTAAATATAAAGCCTGTTCTAAAGTAAGTCAATATAATTTATGGACACTAGAATGTAGTATGTCCAAAACCGGTCGTTTTTGGACAGTTATAATCTAATTATTTTTACGAGGGAGTATAATCATGCCAAGAATGCAAATATTGACTACACAAGAGCAGTATCATTTTAATAAACCACCATTATTTGATCATATACAACGTAAACAGTTTTTTGACTTTTCGAAGAAATTATTGGATATAGTGTATAGCCTAAAAAATCCAATCAATCAGGTAGGTTTTTTATTATTGTGCGGGTATTTTAGAGCAGCAAAAAGATTCTTCCTACCTCAAGATTTTCATGAACGAGATATTGCTGCCGTAGCAAAGGTACTCAACTATTCTGATTTGGAGTTTATTGCAAGTGATTACAAAAAAGCAAGTCGGTTACGGCATCAACAAATCATATCAGCACATTATGGGTTTCAAGTTTTTAATAAAAATACTCAGGAGGTAATTAAGAGTGAGATCGATTCGATGGCATCATACTATTTGAAGCCAAGGTTAATCTTTGATAGGTGTAGCGATATCTTGATTCAAAAACGTATCATTTTGCCCGATTCAGGAAGTATATGCAAATTGATACGCCAATCACTACAATCTCATAAAAAAACATTAATGTTACGTATGAACAAGAAGCTAACTCCTGATATATCCGTATTGTTAGATTCTTTATTTACCCAAGATCACGAAGGTCAAAGCTACCGATTGACATTATTAAAAAAATTATCACAATCTACAAAACCAACCAAAGTTCGAGAATGTGTAAAAGATTTTCATGTAATCTCAGAGTTATACAAAAAATTATCAGACACCTTGGACATTCTTGAATTAGACTCAGTTGGAATTCGCTATTATGCTGGGAGTGTAATGAGATCACAAATATTCCAGATGCAGCGACGTTCAGCTGCAGATCGTTATATTCATGCTTCTGCATTTGTTGTGCATCAATATTACCGTATGCAGGATAATTTAGTTAATATTTTTCTGAATGTTATAACCGCATTCCAAACTACGATTACTAATGAATGTAAGGACAAAGCCTTAGAGCAACAAGGGATACAACAGAATCAATTTCAAACACTAATGCAAAATTTGGAAACTGGTGTATTAAGTGTAATGCAGGAAGTCCGTATTATTGCAAATGATAATACTGTTTTAGATAGCGAGAAAATATGCCGCATCAAAAAAGCGCTAAATCGTGAGAAGCCACTTCACATTAACAATATCCGCAAGGAATTTGTAGATTTAGCTACTGATTCAGTTTTATATGATCTACAAGAAAGCAAATCATTGCGTTTGCAAAATCGTTTAAGTTCAGTATTGAAAGCTTTAAATCTTCAAGCTGAACAACAAACATCATCTTTGATAGAAGCGGTTGAGCATTTTCGTATCAAAGATGGTCACATTACCGAGCAAGCTCCAGTAGGATTTCTGGATGAACCAGAGCGTAAAGCACTCTATAGAGAAGATGGAACATTCCGTATCTCGTTGTATAAAGTTTTTCTGTTTAAACATGTGGCATCTGCAATCAAATCTGGCAAACTAAACCTAGCTCACTCCTATAAATATCGTCCATTGGATGAATATATGATCAGTGTGGAGCGATGGAAAGAAGAAAAGAATCAACTTTTAGAGCGTGCTGGGTTACTCAATTTACTTGATTCTAAAGCTGTATTAAAGCAACTCGATCAGTCGCTTTATAAGCAATATCAATCCACCAATGCTAGAGCTATAGAAAATGAGCATCTAAGCTTTAAAGCGGATGGGTCATTCTTTGTAAAAACTCCTCCACTTGATCCTCAGGAAACTGATCCATTACAAGCCTGGTTCCCCAAACGTCACTATATATCACTGGCTGAAATATTGGAAACGGTGCATCATCATTCCGATATGTTATCGGCTTTTGAACATTGGCAACAGACTCACGCCTCACAATTTACCTCACGTCCAGCCTTATTGGCTTCTACTATCGGTCTTGGCTGTGGAATAGGAGTGCGTAAAATGGCGAGAATATCTTCCCATGTTAGTGAGAATGAGCTAGATCACAGTGTTAATTGGCGTTTTTCGTTGGAAAATATTCGTGAAGCAAATGACAAGGTATTGATGCTGATGGATAAAATGGAATTACCTAATATCTACCGTAACAACGAAGATAAGCTGCATACCGCCAGTGATGGACAGAAATTTGAAGTGCGTACTGAATCTCTATTAGCCAGCCGTTCATTTAAATATTTTGGACAAGGAAAAGGAGTAAGTGCTTACTCTTTTATTGATGAACGTCATTTTCTATGGCACTCTACTATGATTAGCGCATCTGACCGTGAGAGCACCTATGTGATTGATGGCCTTATGCGTAATGATGTTGTCAAAAGCGATATTCATTCAACAGATACGCATGGTTATAGTGAAGCTATTTTTGGCCTAACCCATATGCTCGGATTTTCTTTTGCTCCGCGACTAAAGGGCTTGAAAAATAAAAAACTTTATATATTCAGGCATCACAGTAAAGAGAAAAGAAAAGGCTGGAAAATTACACCAGATCACTATGTTAATGAAAAACTTCTACACCAAAACTGGGATGATTTACTGCGTTTAGTTGCAACTATTAAGCTAAAGGAGAATACAGCTTCAGATATATTTCAACGACTTAATTCTTATTCAAAGCAACACGCTCTATATCAGACCATCAAAGCCTTTGGTCAGATTATAAAATCCTTGTTTATTTTACGTTATCTAGATGAAGTGGAATTACGGCAGGCAATAGAAAAACAACTAAACAAGATAGAATTAGCAAATCGTTTCACTCGTGCTGTAGCTGTTGGAAGTCCCCGTGAGTTTGTGCAAGCTGAAAAAGAGGATCAAGAAATTGCTGAAACATGCAATCGATTAATCAAAAATTGTATTATTTGTTGGAACTATCTTTACCTTACCCATAAACTAAAATATATGAGTGATGGTAATAAAAAAGAACAGTTGCGGAGTGTTATTTCTAGGCATTCTATCATGAGTTGGGCGCATATCAACATGCTTGGTGAATACGACTTCTCTGAAGAAAAGCGCAAGGATTCTATAGGAATTTTATCCCCGAAAATCGCTGCGTGAAGCTATTGATAAATGGGAGGTATAAAATTACTGCAAAATGAAACCATTCCACGGCTCCAGAAATTTCCCGTGGTACTTCGTGTACCTTTGTTTAGATGGACCCTAAATATAAATAAAGGAGCGGTATTGCAAGACCAGAAGGCTGGTTACTTAACTGGTGGCTCTATTATCATGCGAGGTCCAAAGCCTAAAGAGCTACAACCATTGCTGTTACAAACACCAAGATTTGCTTTTGATGCATGCAGCGGGTCATTTGATGCAAGGTTTGGTGGGCTTAGTTACATTACAGCTCATGAATTTAGTAGTTTCTTAAAATCAGTAGCAACTAGCACTGGAACTTATGCTTTGAAAATGGCAATCAAGTCAGCTTGTCCTCAATGTGAGGATATTATGTCTTATTTAGAATCAGTTGCCAGAGATATTAATGGTATGACTCTCAATCAATGTTCAATGGCACAGAGTATTGCCAGTGGAACATTATCTGCACTAAGTAGCAGCAGTAAGCAAAAATGTATGATGCAAAGCAATA
Source organism: Rickettsiaceae bacterium (assembly GCA_965211855.1). Classification (GTDB taxonomy): domain Bacteria; phylum Pseudomonadota; class Alphaproteobacteria; order Rickettsiales; family Rickettsiaceae; genus Megaera_A. The sequence continues at coordinate 169,267 of CBDBTV010000014.1, read as the reverse complement.
TGCTCTCATCTAGCCGCGACCTTTTTGATGCAACAGAAAAATGCACTGACAATCCAGGAACTCATGGTAATACGGGGGAAGATGATGAGTTAAAAGCACTACTTGGTGATGAATTTAATCTGGTATGGAAGGCATTAAGTCAAGGAAACAGTAGCAGCAATAGCGAAACCAATAACTTAAAAGAATTGATGATGAGTATAAGTGGTAGCGTCATTGGCATAAAACAAGATGGTGCTTATCACTTTCAGAATTTGACGTCATTAGTGTTGAGTGAGGATTTAATAGAGCAATATATTGGAGCTCCTGGATCTGGCGGTAGTAACATAAAGCTTTACAGTTGCAATGAACATCATAAATGCCTTGAGCCTACTATTATTGAAGTAAATCTTAAATCCGGTGAAACTCTTTATGGCAATGTAAGTTCTCTTTTAGAAAGCATGTTAGATAAGATCTATGAAAATGCAGGAGAGCTTACCGATGAGGAAGCAGCTCTTGTTGAGTTCTCATCAATTCCATTAATTAACCTTATAGAAATGGAACTTGCAACCAAGAACAAAAGTAGTGCAGCAAGCTTTGTAGGTATGAGTGAGTTTGTAGAGGTAGTTTGTTATGACGTGATCACAAACTATATGCAGCAAATGCTACAGAAATGTAAATCTGCCGTAGAGCTTTTGGAACATGCACAGCTGGATAATGTAGCAATAGATAAATTTACCAGTAATGTGGAGATTGTCAGAAGTTTCCTCCGAGATAAAAGGTTTGAATCCTTCAAAAAGCTACAGGTTATTACCCAGGTTAAGCACCGCATAGCCCAGCAGCAAAGTGTATTTGAACTTGGCTTTACCAGATTTATGCAAAGCAGAAATATAAGGTAGAGGGGACAATAACATGGAATTAACAATACATACATATGGACATATAGAGGCGATGTTCTACGTATTAAATGGTATTGCCATGTTAATGGGTAGTAATTTTGCCAAGCTGCTTATTCAGACAATATCAGTGATCGCAATTAGCTATTATGGAATTAAGATGGCTTATGCTGGAAGCAGCGGAAGACACAGGGAATATATGGCTAAAGCTGCCGGTATGATATTGATGGTAAATGCTTTGCTTATACCTACTACTAGTATGATGGTATATGATCATGTTACTAAAGAATATGAAAAAGTTGATAATTTGCCATATGGATTTGCTATACCTGTTGGATATTTAGAGAGTTTTGGTGATTTATTAACAGGTGGATTTGAGCAAGTATTTACAGTACCTGGAAATAATAATTACAGGGATTATGGATTAGTATTTGGAGCAAGGTTAGTACAGCAAGCAAAAGACTGGAGAATACAGAACCCTGAGTTTGCTGGTAATATGGATAGATTCATCAAAAGGTGTATAGTCACAGAATCCATGATAGGAGGAAGATTTACTCCTGAAGATTTAGTACAAAGCGATGATATATGGACATTAGTATCAACAAATGCTGGGACATTCCGCACTGTATTAATGAGAGATGGTAAAGCAAGCGAGCATATGAACTTCAAAGAAGCTGCTAAGTTGCTTGCAAATTATTTTACTGATGAAAGTAATTATCTACAAGGAAAATATGCTGCCAGTGAATTTGCCAGAGCCGGAAGAGATGAGGATAGTAAAATACCTATGGGAAGTATCGATCAGCTAAACAATATGCTCAAAAGCAATATTGAGTTAGCATATGGATATACTCTTGGTACGACTGAAACAGCTTCAACTCTGATAAGGCAGAATATGATGATAAATGCTATTAGTGATTATAGTAACGCATCTGATCTTTACGGTTATAGCAGAGTTTCAATGGTGCAAGAGAGTAGCTGGAGAATAGCCGGTAATTTAGCTAGTGAATATTTGCCGATATTACTTACTGTAATGAAGGGAATAATTTATGCATCCTTTATATTTATGGTGCCAATGATTATATTAAGTGGTGGAGGAAGAAGATACTTAAATTATCTAGCTATAGTAGCATCACTACAATTATGGCCAGCATTAAATTCAATTATCAATATGTTTATCGATCTTGGCAGCAGTAAAATGCTAAGTAGTATAACGGGAGGGATAATTACACATGCAACATATAGCGAAGTCGGAGCTGAGATAGATAAAATAGTAGCAGTGGCATCTGGGCTTCAATTATCAATACCATTTTTTGCCTTTGCATTAGTACAAGGAGGAGTGGGCGGATTTATTCATTTAGCTAGCTCGATTACTGGAGCAACAGCTTCAGCAGCATCAAATGCAGCAAGTGAAGTTACTACAGGTAACAGGAGTCTTGATAATATAGCAATTGGTAATTACCAACAAGCACAGCAGATAGCAAATAAAACTGATTTGAACTCATATTACGCAGAAGATGCAAGTTCTTGGCAACAAATGGACGGTACTATGGAAAAGGTATTAGCATCTGGACAAACCATACTTACCGGTGGTACTGGAATGACTGCAAGTAGCGGTACAGTGAAGTTTGATTTAGCAAGTAGTACCCATAATCAGCTATCTGAAGGATTATCTACAACGCAATCACTCCTGCAATCAGATCAGAGGCTTTTTGATCAAGCGAAGTCAAATATGGAAACACATACAGCAGATTATGTATCACATATTGCAGAGCGTGAAGCTAGTGGGCATGTATTTAATTATGAGGAACTAGGTGAACAAGGCAAATCCCTGCAACAAGCTGTAAATCAGGTACATGCACTCAGGCAGCAGAATGGTTACAGCTACAGACAAAATGCTGAAAGCATTGTAAGAGCAAGTGCATCCGGTAGTACTCCTTTTAAACCAATTACTGGTATTGGTTTATCTGGTAGCATAGAAGGATCAGTTGGTGCTAGTAATTCCAGTGAACAATCTCTTACTGATGAAAATAACTTAAACAGGGAAAATAATACCAATGTTAATTACAATAATCTGGTAAAAGCTGCTAACTCTGAATCATGGTCTAAGGATAGTAGCATAGATAAAGGATATAGCGATAGTATAAGAAGTTCTTACGAAGAGGTAACCAGATTAGAAAACTCTATTTCCATGCGCAAAGAACAGGTAGAAAATTACAACCAGGCTTTGTCTAAAGTTAATTCTGATGGTGGTACTCACAGCAGAGATATGTATCACATTGTAGAACAAAGATTACAAGATATTTATGGAGTATCCCAGAAGGATGCCCACAATATGATTGAAGCTGGTGATACAAGGGCTACAAATGCTTGGAAGCAAATAGTCGGTGAAAATGTTGAATCTGTAATGTCTGAAATCAATACTGGTAGAAATAATATATCTGGAGAACATGTAGATAAAACTTTAGATAATTTTACAGAGAACTATAAAAATCAGATTAACCAGAATCCACGGGATACAGTAAAAAATATAGCTTCAAATAATGGATTAAATCCCAACAAAGTACAAGATTACTTACAAAAAAGAAATAACGAATTGCAACAAAAGTCAAATCAGCTGATTAATGAAAATGCTGTGCAATACAAATCAGTTAAATGGCATAATGAAACTGAGATGAGAGACACTCAAAAACAAGCTGATAAATATGAGGAAGATAGGATTGGCAAAGGAGGAGTTGGGACTGCTTTTGGTCTAATTGATGGAGTTGGTGATAAATCAAGAAAAAATAACAGCAACGGGAATTAAAGCTATTTGTAAAAAATAATTATTTATTGTGATTAGAATTATAAATATTACAACTCATTCCTCTGTAAGAAGAATCAGTACAAATATTTGTTGAGGAGAGGCTTTTTATGACATTTATGGAATTATGGTCGGTAGTATTATGGTGGGCATTAAACTTACTTAACTTTATTCCAATTACATCTTCATTCCACGCTTTTTTATTAAATAGAATAGATATGGGACAATTTTTGTATATGAAATACAAAGTTGGAATAAGTAATAACAAGCCTGTGTATACAAACATTTTGTCATGTAGAATGCGTAAATTATCTTTGATCCAAAAACTTGTAAACACAATAAATGGCACTGTAAGTACTATAACCCAAACCAAAGAATCGGGTAAATTATTATTTAACTCTCTTCCGTATTTATTAAAAAATTTCTTGTCTGAATATATGGCTGGATTTAATCTCGATAAGAAATATGGAACTAAGGTTACAGTAAATAGGAATGCAAGCAGTGCTAGAATTGGTACATTTCCAGAAAACAAATCTACCATACTAGAACTCACTACCATTCCAAACCAGAACATAAGGTTCCAGAAATTATCTCGATTTAGTCTAGATTTAATTGGATTCATTCTTTTACTTGGCTTTTCTTATAATCACTACGTAATTATACTGAGCTTTAGTTGCTCAATGCAAATAAAAATTGCAATTTATAGTTACTTTTTGGATTTTATTACAAGCGAAGGCCTTAAATAAACAAAAATAAAATGGATTAAAGAGAATATATCTAATGTTAAATAATTTTATCAGTGGTGGTCAGATATTTTTACACAAAGTAAGAATGTTCAAGCAGGTTATAATAAGCTCTGTGTTTGTTTCAGTTATGGTGGGTATGTTAGTTGCAGGTTATATCAAACTACCGGACTTGATTGCCCAGGACTACAGAGCCGCAATCACTTATGTTAAAGCTGACATGGTAACTGGTCTAAATTTGTTATCTCCTAATTTTGTAGGTAGTAATAGAGGTGCAGCTAGAGTAGACACATATTACAAACATGGAATGTACAAGAAAAATATCTTAGCTAGTTCTGTACTTGCAAATAGTTACTTTAAGTCAACTTATGAACAAGTAGTTAATGTTCTGAAGAGTTTATTGTTCCTATCAATTATTATAAGTACCCGAACTGTGGATAAGCGATTTCATTTTATAAATTGTTCTAAAGATGGCTTATCAGTACGAAGCTGATAGTTTATTAGTCCAGCAAATAAGTGACAAAATGCATTTATTGGAGATCTATGTCTACTATGTATCAAGGTGTTTAACGACTTTATAGATGAGAAGATTGTTTCTATAAATGGACGTTTCATTAACATCATTTTATCATTTATATCCATTAGACAATTCTTCATATTTTTTCTGATTTTAGTGATTAAAGTTGTACCCTGTTCAAATAATTCAGTGAATAATTTTTTGGAGATATAACCTTTATCACCAATAAGTTTGCAAGAGATATCTTTTAGCATTTGCTTTACTGGAGACCTGTCATCTACATTCCCGCTAGTAACATGCATGCGTACAATTTCTCCGTGACTATTAAAAATAAAGTGCAACTTAAAGCCAAAGAACCAACCAGTTGAAGTCTTACCTTTTCCAGCTAAGTCTTTAAAAACTTTATGACGTTTCTCTCGCAGCCTATGGCATACAACCATTGGAGTAGAGTCGATAAACATGTATTCAGTTATCTTACCCTCAAGGGATTTTAACATGCATAATACAGCAGGAAAGGCTAGCTTTATCAATGATATAAAGCGATCATAATGGACTAAGTAATTGAATAAATTTCTGTTATTTCTCATAAGTTCTAAGTAAAAATATTTAAAGCAAGCCATACCAGATTGATGGAAAGCTATTAAGATTGTTATTATCTCCGATAAGCTCATACTGCTTGGTCTATTACGTTTTCTTAAACCGCTAGTAAGAAGAGACTTTTTGTACCAATTTTCAAATCCTTTATAAAAATCATCGACAAAGCAGAACAAAGTATCGTAGTCTATATTCATTGGGGTACTCTTTAGTTGTTTAAAAAAGCCAGAATACCCCAATACCAACTACTATGCAGCTTTTTTGTTATCCATAGTTCGGGTTATAAGTGGTTGTTTCCTCATATTAATTTTTAGTATTTGGAGCAAATTTGGAAAATTCGTACAGGAAGATAAAAATATTGATGATGATAAAATCTTAACTGCTAAAGAGGTACGCTCGTACTTGTACTCTGCAAACCAAGCAAGCAACATAACTATTGGTGATATACCTTTAGTAAAAGACTCAGAAAATCAGCATATTCTGATCACTGGCGCTACAGGTAGCGGCAAGACTAATCTGATTCATAATATACTGCCTCAAGTAAGAGAAAGTAACCAACCTGCTATTGTGATTGATCAAACAGGAGAGATGATAGCTAAATATTATGATAAATCTAGAGGAGATATACTCTTTAACCCATTTGATGATAGGAGTAAATCATGGGATTTTTGGAAAGATTGCTGCTCTGATAATAATTCTTTACATGGAATAAATGACAGATTGGAGAAATTTGCCAAAATATTATTTGGTTTCAATAGAAATAAACAAAATTCAATATCATCTGATCCATTTTGGGAAGAGTCAGCTGAAGTAATATTTACCTCATGTGTAGACACTCTGATTAAAGATAATAATAAGTCACTATCTAAATTGCAGCAAATGGTTATAAATTATCCGCTTGCTAAATTACAAAAAGAGTTAGCTGAAACACCAGCTGCCAGATATTTAGTCAGTTCCAATAAAAATACAGCCAGTTCCATTTTATCAGTACTTGCAACATCTACCAAACCATTGCAATATTTATCTGATGAACCTAATAAAGATAAAAGATTTTCACTTATGGAGTACTTTAAACAGTTAAATAATTTAGATAATAATAGTCAAACTGGATGGATATTTTTAGCAACAAAACCAAGTCAGCGTGAATTAACTCTGCCATTAATTGCATGTATGGTAGAACTTGCTGTATCATTTCTGACGGATATAAAAATCAACAACACTCGAAGAGTGTGGTTTGTTATTGATGAGATTAGTTCACTTGGCAGGTTACCAGCTTTATCCTGGCTTATGTCAGAGAGTAGAAAATATGGAGGGTGTATTATAGCTGGAATGCAATCAATTAATCAGCTCTTTAATATTTATGGTCAGTATGTGGGTTCTACTTTATTTGGACAATTTGCTACGAAGTTTTTCTTTAGAACTGATGAACCGCTCATTGCAAAAATGATTAGTGCTCTTTGTGGCAGCCACAATATTTCTAAACAACAGAAAAATATATCATTTGGAGCTAATGAATTCCGAGATGGTGTTAGCTATACTGCCCATGAAAAAGAAAAAATGCTTGTTCAGTTTAAGGATCTTGCTAAACTTAGAACTGGAGAGTGTTTTTGCCTGCTCCCTACCCCAGAGGCCAGGCTTGCCAAATTGCAAGTACCTCAATCTGATATTCCTGATCGAAACGAAGGTTTTGTGCCTAAAACACATTCCAATCAGAATAATGAGGAATCTCATGAGTCTAAGGCTGTTATTACTAATAACAAAAGTTCTACATCTTCATCATCTGGGAAATCAATTAAGAAAAACGCGCAGTTAGAGCACGATAAAAATACCCAGGATAATGACCTGGAGGAAATTACCATAGAACAACTTCTTTGAGTTCTCTAAAAGTATTTTATTGTTTATTCGCCAACTTAATAATTTGCTCCTTAGGCAAGCCGGTAACGTCAGATATTAATTTATGATCAAGTTTTTGCTTTAGCATTTTTATAGCTGTTTTCTCAATACCCTGCTCAATACCTTCTTCTACACCTGTCTGATAAGTTTTCTTAAGTGTGTTGGCCTCTATACGCATCCATTTAAGATGATCTTCATAGGCACTTCTCTCATCGTCTGTAAAATTCATGACCTCAAGTACTGATAGAGCTTTTTTTAAGTAAGCATTATCTAATTCTGGTGGTAGGTTATCTTTGTTCAATAAATCATTCCTGGTCAAAAATGCCAGCCAAATGTCCAGAGCATTTTTTATTTTAGATACCAACTCATTGATTTCTTTACTCTCATTTGGTAAAAATTTCTTTAACTCTATTGTATGTAATTCCAAATCACTAAAATATCTTACACCAGTATCTTTTTCTGTTATATGAAAACTATTATGATATTTATCATTTTCAGTAATACTTATAAAGTTTAATATATGAATTCCTATAGCTTTATTTAGCTCAGAATATTCTCCTGCTTCTTTTAATTGTTCTGTATAAAGCTTAGCCCAGTAAAACAAGGCTCTTTTATCATAATCAGCCTCATCTGTTATCTGTATTTCTATATTGAATCTTTTTCCATCTGTTCCTATAGCTTTAATATCTAAAATAGATAATTTATCACTTCTAAAATTCTGAGGATTATACGGATTAAGAATAGTCAAATCCTCTACTTGATCTTCATTTGAAACAATAGAATTAATAAGTGATATCAATAAGTCCTTATTTTCTTCTACACCGAAGATTTTCTTAAAGGCTATATCAACTTTGGGCGTTATTCTTGACATAAATATTTTAACAAATTACTTTACTTTAATAATTATTTTTTATTAATTACTAAAATCCATTATAACAGCTTTTACGGGATTTACCATAAAACAATTCTATAAGGCTATTAAATTTAACTTTTGGAACTGTGTGTGCATTTTAATTTACTTTAAAAATATGCATTATGCCTAAAACAGTCTATAGCACAGGATCATTTGTAATTGATGTTACAATTTTTAATCTGTTCCGGATAATACCCTCATTTTGTAATAACTCCTGTTCTTTTGTCTTATCATATGAAGCTATTTTTATTGGACTAAAATTGTCGTAGCTTCTGCGATAACCCTGCCTGTGCTCCTTCAAGAATCAGAAACTCAAACAATAATATATCATCATATATAATCATAAACAGGAACTCCCAATTTTTCATCATGATACTTTATATAAAGCTCACTTGAATTTTGATTCAACCAACTACAACATTTTATCATGATAGACCTAACTTTGACTTAAGATAAGGAATATTTGGCTGAAAGATGTTTGTTCGCTCATTTTCCTCTTTTTTACTTCCTTTTTCATGTATGGACCTACCCGATAATGCAAGAAATAAATAACATATAATAGCAAAAAAATCAAAATGCAGTCATGTATCCGACTTATAGTCAAGTAAATAATTCTATTAAATCATTTACCCTACAGCCCTGATGGAAATTCGCCACTTACAAACTTAACATAATCATAATGTCGGCTTCGTGTTTTAGCCCATGAACAAAACAGTTTTTTTGTAAGTATAAGATTTGTCTTATTTTGCTATCAATATTTTTGTCCCTCGCATATTCCTGATCGGAATCTCTTAAATTCTAATAACTACTTGAGTAAGTAACACTATGTCACTTACCCCTAACTACAAACTTTATTCTCAACATAATCGTTACCTGAGCTTAGCACTGCAAATACAACTCTGGCTATTTTATTAGCCACAGCAACAACTGTTTTGTTATGCCTGCTCCTATCACGTAAATTAAACATCCACTGTGTAAATTTACTATAATCTTTTTTTACTTTCTGTGATTCAGTAGTAAATCTTAGCTTTGTACTAAGTACGGCTCTTGCTCCTTGAATTAATAAAGTTCGCAAATATATATCTCCCCTTTTACTAATTCCAAGTAGCTTCTCTTTACCACCACTGGAAGCCTGTCTTGGCACTAATCCAAGTCATGCAGATAATTGCCTGCCATTCTCAAAACAACCTGCATTACCTATAGATGCTATCAAGGCAGTAGCTGTAATTAAACCTATACCAGGTATAGCAATTATTTGATTATAATTATCTAATTCACCAGACATTATTTTTAGCCTATTTTCCAAGTCTTTTATTTTCTTATCATTCTCTATAAACTCCTCTTTTAAATCACAGAAAGTTTGCTGACTTATTGGACTTAATTTATCACTATCTAAAACTTCAGTTAACTTTGCTGTAATTTTATTTATGCCCTGAGGAATAATTATCCCAAACTCATGCAGCAAACCTCTGATCTCATTAACAAGAGCAGTACGATTTTTTACTAATCTGCTTCTTACTCTATGGATTGATAAAATATCCTGTTGTTCTACACTCTTAATGGGAACAAATCTCATGTTAGGCCTGCTTACAGCTTCACATATCGCTTCCGCATCAGCTTGATCGTTTTTATTAGTTTTAACATATGGCTTGACAAATTGGGGAGCCATTAATTTTACTTCATGTCCTAATTTGCTAATCTCTCTAGCCCAATAATTAGCACCTCCACAAGCTTCCATGCCTACCAAACATTTAGGTAAATTAGCCATAAATATTAATACTTGATTCCTCATTAGTTTTTTCTTTAATGCCGTCTTGCCATTCTTATCTACACCGTGAATATGAAACTTTTTGCTATATCAATACCTATTGTGGTAACCTCTGTCATATGGACCTCCTACGTTGTTGTTTTAGTTTTTTTCCTAACTTTAGAAGATTAGCATCTGCTTCTCATTCTGTAAACTAGGTAGGTCCATACCATTATAATGTAGTAAAAGTGATTCTAACAATTCTCTCCCTTCTTCAGTTTTTGCTGCTTGTCTTGGTGATTTATTCCCTAACGCAGGAATTGTTGTGTCAAACCACTCTTCCCAATGTTTATCTGCTAAATCTTTCATATAATCCTTTACCTCTGGCATATCCTCAATATCATCCTTACCGATAGATTTAACATCATCAGAACCTCTTGAAGAGTTTAGCTTCTGCTGCATTGTTTCTATCGATATTTTAGGTGTGTCAATTACTTCTTTCAAATAACCACTCAATAATATTTCCAGGGTGCTTTTTCTTTCTTCTGAATTTACCTCTGCAATTAGTTTACTCTCTTTTATAGTGATATGCCCTAATATAGTAGCTCCTATTGTGCTAGATTACTTTATCCCTTTTGTTTTTAACCATGGAAACTGTATAGATATAATATTACCATTACTATCTTTTTCTGCTTCTGATAATAATTGCTCTTTAGCTTCTAAATCTGTTAGGAGTAATAATTTTTCAAAAGCTTCTTCTGCAGAGATAGATAAATTATAATGCAATGTATGAAATATCATATCTTCACCATCACTATTACACATCACAGGCATAGTAAAGCTTTGGTCTATGATCATAAAATACTCATCAAGCAGGTTCCACTCATATTTTTTTCTTAGTAACTTAGGAGTTAACTTACCTCCAACCTCTTGCTCTAAGCTTTTTTTGTACTCCAATAATTTTGCATGTGAAGTGCTGCTTACTATGTAAGGTGCCATACCGATGCATATTGATTGATCATCCAGTGTTACAATTCGAGTAAAAACTATATTGCCCTTTTTTAGATAATGTGTACCAGTTCTTTCTTTTACAACATGTATAGTTTCCAGAAAAATATCCTTTAAAACTACTTGTTTATCTGGAACAACATTTTTGACTATATAGAAGCTGTAATAAGTTTTGTTCATTGCTTCCATAAATGATATCTGATATTTACTTAGCTTATAACTATTTGTAATCAGATAATTTTCAGCTATAGTCTTACCTGCAATAAGGTTTGACTTTATGCCATGATCCAGTGGCTCATCTACCCAGTTAAATAGAAACCACGGTATAAACATTTGATCATATAATCTATCGATATCTTCTTCTGGCCATTCGCAATCAACTGAAAAAATTGACCAGGCACGTTCCTCTAAATCTTCGGTCAGTACTTCCTCTACATAAGGAAACAAATGCTCATTTACAACTTCTCCTTCAGTCTTACGTAATTTTTGCAACTCAAAATCTGCAACGACAATATGACTCTCATCTTGCTCTATACAGCATTTTTTATATTTCTTACCAGATCCACAATGGCATGGATCATTACGACCCAATTTATCATTCATAACTTTAGTTAGCTTAAGTAGTTTAGTACCATTATTGGTTAAATATCGCTATTGATTTAACCCATGACTTTAGGTATAGAATGAGAATTCTAACTATTCAATCTATAATTTAACATTATATCATTTTTGATAGTTCAAATTATTTGCTACTAATTATATTTGTTTAACCCGAACTGTGGATAAGCGATTTCATTTTATAAATTGTTCTAAAGATGGCTTATCAGTACGAAGCTGATAGTTTATTAGTCCAGCAAATAAGTGACAAAATGCATTTATTGGAGATCTATGTCTACTATGTATCAAGGTGTTTAACGACTTTATAGATGAGAAGATTGTTTCTATAAATGGACGTTTCATTAACATCATTTTATCATTTATATCCATTAGACAATTCTTCATATTTTTTCTGATTTTAGTGATTAAAGTTGTACCCTGTTCAAATAATTCAGTGAATAATTTTTTGGAGATATAACCTTTATCACCAATAAGTTTGCAAGAGATATCTTTTAGCATTTGCTTTACTGGAGACCTGTCATCTACATTCCCGCTAGTAACATGCATGCGTACAATTTCTCCGTGACTATTAAAAATAAAGTGCAACTTAAAGCCAAAGAACCAACCAGTTGAAGTCTTACCTTTTCCAGCTAAGTCTTTAAAAACTTTATGACGTTTCTCTCGCAGCCTATGGCATACAACCATTGGAGTAGAGTCGATAAACATGTATTCAGTTATCTTACCCTCAAGGGATTTTAACATGCATAATACAGCAGGAAAGGCTAGCTTTATCAATGATATAAAGCGATCATAATGGACTAAGTAATTGAATAAATTTCTGTTATTTCTCATAAGTTCTAAGTAAAAATATTTAAAGCAAGCCATACCAGATTGATGGAAAGCTATTAAGATTGTTATTATCTCCGATAAGCTCATACTGCTTGGTCTATTACGTTTTCTTAAACCGCTAGTAAGAAGAGACTTTTTGTACCAATTTTCAAATCCTTTATAAAAATCATCGACAAAGCAGAACAAAGTATCGTAGTCTATATTCATTGGGGTACTCTTTAGTTGTTTAAAAAAGCCAGAATACCCCAATACCAACTACTATGCAGCTTTTTTGTTATCCATAGTTCGGGTTTGTTTAACAAAATCACGTTGCTTTACTCTATCTAACTGAGTCATAAAGTCAGTATTTTTGAGATAAGGCCCCAGTTGTTTATCATTTTTAAGATGCTTTAAATAAGAAATATTGCTGGTAAACCTGATCCCATCTCTTTTTACAAAACCATATTGTTTAAAGTGACGTATTTCTTTATTTATCGAGTTAATAACTTGCAGCTGTACTTTTTCAAATGTTTTAGCCTTATCCAATGCTTTCCACCATGTTTTATCTGTTATGGATTTATATAAATTGCATGTAATTTTTTGTTTGTCGGATATTTGCAAGGTTTGATCCTGGTTTTTTAGTCCAGATTTATAGGCTTTGACAATATCTTTTACTGTACTTACAATTTTAGCTTTATGGCAATTAGCTAAATCATTTGTTTGCAGTGTTTGCTGGTGTAATATTATTATATCTCTGATTAGATTTTGTTCTAGTTCACTTAAGTTGCTTAGGTTTCTGTTACTAATAGTATGCTCCTCATATTGGTCAATTTTCTTTCTGTATAAATCCTGTATTTTCCTTAAGTTTTCTTTGATTGAAGAAGTTTCTTGTTCAAATTTTGGCTTTAAATCAGCATTAGCAGCAATTATCACTAGCGTATCTCTATATAATCCATCTTTCAAAGTTAAAAACTCATGTTCATATTCGTCCTTTCCATGAGCTATTGCATATTCCATATAATTAATAGCGTCCTTGCTACTTAATTGATTCTGCCATTGCTTGAGTAAAGTTTTGTTTTTATCCTGGGTTTGTTTTATCGTATCAGTAATAATCTGCTGAACTTTACCTTTTTGTAAATTATCTGGTAATTGATCGGCTAAATCCCATTTGTCCGGGAGATTTAGCTTATCTGTATCAACAATACTTACCCTGCCATTATAGCCGTTAATTTTGTTCAACATAGAGTTAATATTTTTAGCCGCCTTTTTTCCAGCATCATCATTATCTGGCCATATGACTACACTTCTATCTTGCAATAATTTCCAATTGACCTTATCTATGGCCGCCACTCCACCAAGCCATGACAATACAGTGTATTCGGGAAGTAACTTTTTAGCACTATCCACTGTTTTTTCGCCTTCAACAAGTAAAATTGTTCCAGAAGTATTTTTGTTGTAATTTCCATTATTTTGCCTTGTGCCTAATTGCTCTACTCCATATATTGGCTTATATCCATTATCTGCAAAACTCTTTAATTGCCACCTGTTTTGTTTCCTTACCTCATTGTAGCAATAGGTTATAGGCAACACCTGCTTTTTTCCATCTAATTTGTTTATCAGACGTACAGTATAGCCAAGTAGTTCTGATTTATTATTCAAATAAGGATATATTGCCTGAATCTCAAATTTTTTCTTCATAAATTTAAGATATTTATTATAATCAAACTTCTCCGCTGTGTTTGGAACTTTATCATATGGTACCCATTCATCTATTGATACTTGTGGTACATTTTTCTCTGCTTTTTTAATAGTTTGTTTTGTATGATCTGTTTGTAATTGTTTTGAATGGGTAATAGCATCTGATTTTAATTCATTGCTAGTAATACCAACTGTGCTTGCTACTATTTCAAGTGATTCTTTGATATTACAGCTAGTTGCTTCTCTAACAAAAGCAAAAATATCTCCTTTTTGATCTGTACTAAATCTATTCCATATGCCAAGCTTTAAATCCATATTTAAGCTACCACAGCCAATATTATTTCCTTTCTTGATAATTTTTCCATCTGGATTAATTGCATGAGCATAATCTCTGAAAATTGATTCAATGTTAAATGATGTTAAAGCTGATTTTATTTCAGAGAATAATATCTGATTATTATAAGATCCAACCTTATTAGGAGGAAGTTGTTTGGTAATATGATGGTTGGTTTGTTGTTTTAATTCAGCTTTACTTTCTAGATCATACTGTTTTTGTAAATACTGTAATTTTATTTGCCCAAAAATCTCACTTGTAGCTATTTTCTTCAAATCTAAATCCAGATTATTGCATTGGTCAATAAATTCCTGATCAATTCTTGATGGTAACAATGATGTTAATTTATCAATTTCATGCTCTAACAAATCCTTTGATTTTTTGTAACCATTATTTTTATTTGCAAGTTGGCTTTTTAAGTTTATCTCTAATGATTCGCTAGCATCATATTGCCTTAAACGCTTGCCAATATTTTCGCTATTTGCAATAGCATCTATTCTTTTATCATTAAAGCCAATCCATTTACTAAATCCAATTCCCTTAAGTTTGCCAAGCAATGATGGATTTTTAGTTACCATCTCAGCTGCCATAAAATCACCATTATGTTTAGCTAAATCCTGCCAACTATTTATTACTTCCTGGGCTGGGTTTTGATATATTCGTGTTAAATATTCTGGTAATAATTTTTGACGGTGATATTGCTCATTGCTAATTGACTCTCTTATCTCTAACTGATTCATTTTTAGTTTTTCTAACTTATCTTCAGCTATAGTCAGGTTTAACTTATTCTCAAGTATTTCCAGGTTTAGCTGTTTATGGCTAGATAGAGCTTTTCTTTTATTGACAGATTCAATTGCTGCTATCAAATTACTATAATGTTCACTTAACTGATATAATTTACTCTGTCGCTCATTTATTTGATAATTATTTATATTTCCCAAGGATTGCTTTTCCAAAGTAGCATAATTGATATTTAACTGAATAAGGCGATCCTTGTATAAATCATAGTTATTAACTATTTTACTTGCTAATTCATTGCGTTTCTCCTTAGTTCTGGTAAATTCTGGTTGTTTGTTAATTTCCCTGATTAAATCAATTGTCTTTTTATTTACCGTAAGATATTCCTTGATCAGCATATCTTCACCTTTGAGAGCTATTTCCATATAATCATGGGCAAAGCTGCTATTGGCTCTTTTATTAATGCTGATATTTAATCCTATTAATGCTAGATCATCTCCATCTTCTTTAAATTGATAGTGATGACGGGCTTTATCTACGTTCTGATCCAAACGGCCATAAATATTATCAATTAGTGTTTTGCGATCAGCATATAGTTTTACATCATGACGATGACGGGTCATCATTACATTGAAAGCTTCATATCCAACTTGCTTTTCATATAGTGCTAATGTTTGATCAACCGTTGCTCCCTGTAGCTTATATGCGGTTACTGCGTAGCCATAATCAAGTATTTGTTTATGATCGTTGTTGCTATCATTGATTTTGCTTTCTTTATTGTCTCTATTACCTTTATTGTTAAATGTACGAGTATCGATGGTAATTTTTTCTTTCCTACCATCAGATTTACTAACCAGTAATTTGATTTTGGCATTTCCCAAATCATCAACCACTGACACTGACAAAACAGTTCCAACTTTTCCATTATATATTCCACTTCTACCAGCATAATTAAGATTGCGCGCAAATACTACTTGCTCGCCTCGGCATAGTTCAAGAGTTTTTCCAGCAATATTTACTGTGCGAGTCTTACCTTTGATTATACCAGCTTGCTTTAACTGTTCTCTAAGTTTTTTATTAAGTCTTTGGGCAGATTCATTTGTATAGGTGCAAACTACAATGGATTTTGATGTTGCAAGGTTATCTTTAGCTTTTTTATCTCCTTCACTATCCTCTCTACGTTGACTACTTCCACTATCTCCACTTTTTTGCAAGTAACTATCAATATAATCACGCACCAGCTTATTATCTCGCTCTAGAATACTGTCAGATATTACTATAGAATCATTGCTGGCATAAATTGCCAAAGCTTCTCTTACTTTGAAATTGCTTAGCAATTTTGTAGCTTTTCTATGCTCTGTCTTTACTTGTCTTCTGGTTTCTTCTAACTTCTCTGATCCACAAATGCTAACAGCTTTTTGCAGGGCTCCTGCCATACCAACTGGAGCAAATTGATTATTATCACCAACTAATATTACTTTTGCTCCTGCTTTGCTTGCCTCACCTAGCAAATAATCCATATTAGTAAGCTCACCCATAGAAGCCTCATCAATAATCATTACATGCTTATTGCTAATTTGTGGTTTGTTATTTTGATATAATTCTTCTTGAGCATAAGAAGTACGAAGTGGTAGTTTAAACTTCTTATTATTTGCTTCTAACCAATTTTTACGCCACATAGTAGAGTTTTTAGCTTCTATACCAGCAGCTGTAGCTAATTGCAAAGCAGCATTGCTACTTTGAGCAATACCAATTACTTTATAACCAGCTTTCTTGTATTGCCGAGCTATTTCACACATCGCGGTAGTTTTCCCAGCTCCTGGAACGCCCTCAAGAATGGATATATCTGGTCCGCCTAAAATCTTCATTATTGCCTGTTTTTGTTCATTATTTAAAGATATTGCTGGTTTGTAGCTGGATTCAAATCCTACTTTTTGACTCAAATTCGATCTTGCTTGCTTGAATTTATCAGCAACTCTCTCAGAAAAACTAAAATGCTCAAGATCAGATTCACTTAATTCTAAAGAGTGATTATTTGAATTTGCTAATTGCTGTACTTTATCTATATATTGCTTTTCTAATTGCAGGCGACTAGTTTTAGTATACAAGCTATTTCCACTTAAATCTTTATCAATAACACTTGTTAGCTTATTGGATTCCATTAGCTTTGCATAAGATTGTAAGAACTCTTTTGAGTTCCTTATTTCTGTATTATTAACATTTCCGCCAGTAGCACTTACTCCAATAGTTAAAGCTTTAGCTAAAGCCCTGCTAATATCTTCTTCAGTAAATACAGGTTTGTTAATTGATAATCTATCTATCACTAGCTCTGGATATTGAGCGATTAATTTAGCATTTGCTAATTTAATTTGATGATTTTTAGCCGCTAGTTCCGCTGACTCAATATATCTAGCTGGTCCTTCATGGATGGTCGGAATTAAATCAATGCCCAGATCCTTATGCGACAAGTGTGAGACTCTGGTATCAAAACCATGCAGAGCCAAGTGTCTATTGGTAATTTCTGCAAATTCTAATCTAATAGATTGTAACATTTCTTTCTTGTTCCAATCCCTATTTTTATGCCCCAGAACAACTTCACCATTATCAAGCTTTTCCAACATCCTGGTAACAGTCATAATGTGAGCATGTGGATTCTCTGGATTGTCATAATGCATATTAACATCAGCAATCATCCCTCTTGCAACTAATGAGTTTTTTGCAAACTCTTCAACCAGCAAAATATTCTGCTCTTCAGTTAATTCAACTGGTAAGGCAATTTCAAATTCTCTGGATAATCGTGAATTTACTCTAACTTCACTATCTTCAACTTTCTGCCAAAGTTTATTACGATCAAATACCCAGGCTGGTGCATTAGCTGGGGCAAATATATTATTATATACAACTCCAGTTTTGGAACGATAATCAAAGACTAATTCATTTATCTCTCCAGTAACTGAATCGGTCTTTGTACAAACAAATTTTGATCCACTACGATAAGCGGCTGCAGAAACGCTATTGCGCCCTTTACCCCTTGAGATAATCCTAATGCTACAATGATATATTGCCATCTTCTCTAAGCCAAAATCGTAATTGATAAAAATTAGCCAACCTTATATTTTACGATTTCGGGCTACAGGCTGTAAATTTTGGATGTTTCCAAATAGCAACCTATGAAGGATCTAGAGAGTGTAAAGGGGATAAAGAAAACCACGAAATAAAACCAATAAAGGCCAACAAGGTTTTTATAGATTTCAATTTAAAATAACGCTAGACTTTGAAAATCAACAAATAAGAGAGACAAAATATATGAGCAAATCCCAATTTCTAACACATATCGCAACAAATCATAATTGCACAAAAGCAGAGGCTAGCAGAATAGTAGATATATTCACCACTTCAGTTACCGATATATTAGCTAAAGGAGAAGATATATCATTGGTAGGTTTTGGTAGTTTTGTAGTTAGCAAAATAAAAGCTAGAGCTGGCAGGAATCCACAAACTGGCCAAATTATACAAATAGCTGCTTATAATCAACCAAGATTTAAGACGGGTAAAAAACTAAAAAATGCCTGCAATAATGGATAATTGATGAACTACACTAACGTTTTTAACAAAATAAAGGAAGCTTCGCTTTTTGATCTTTACAGATTAAACTCAGCAATTTCTATGTTGCTAAATGATCCAGACCGCCTGCTATTGATCAAAAGACAACTCAAAGTGAATGATCAAATTACTTATTTTGATGCAACACAAAATAAATCTATTGAAGCAACCATCATTGACATTAGACGTACTACTGCAGTAGTTTGTAATTGTCATAATGGTAAAAATTATGTAATACCATTTTTTATGATTAATATTAATTCTAAAGATATCAATATCTACCAATACCAATCTTGCAATCAAAAACATAGTGTTGATAAAAATCAGCTTAAAGTTGGTGATATAGCTGGTTTTGTAGATAGTTCTAATGAAGAAAAATATGGTCGAGTAATAAGATTGAATCAAAAAACTACAACATTACTAGTTAATGAAAATAGTAAATGGAGAGTCTCATATAAATTCTTATTTACGACAATAGATGGTAACTCCTCTTCCTATGAACATCAGAGAGTGATTGGAAATTTGAAAGAATTAAACTAGCATTTAACACATAGATTTTTATATGGGATATTTAAGATCAAAGATACAAAAAAATAACTACTACACAATGAACATTCCATATACCACAACATATACAAACAGTCAGATAAGGGATATAGAACTTGTTGCATACAATAATCTATCATTGTTACCCTTTGAACTGATGGAAAGAGCTGGAAAAGCAGCATATAATTATATAATCCAAAACTGGAGTGAAACCAAAAAAATCATTGTTGTATGTGGTAGCGGTAATAATGGTGGAGATGGTTATGTACTCTCAAAATACGCTTTTCTTGCAGGGATAGAAGTTTGTATTTGGCATGTGGGTAAGGATAGCACAAGTACAGAAGCAAAATCGGCGTCAGACGAGTGTAGGAAACTACAAATCCCAATTTTTAAGGATGCTAATAAAATTAACTTCGATAAGTTTGACCTTATAGTAGATGCTTTTCTTGGTATTGGCCTGCAGGGGGATAGTTTACTCTCTAATGCTAAAGATGTTATTTTAACCATAAACTCTGCAGGTAAACCAGTACTTGCAATTGATTGTCCAACAGGAATTAATACAGACACAGGAGCTCCCATAGAATTAGCTGTTCATGCAGATGCCACCATAACTTTTATTGGAATAAAACAAGGTCTGATGACAGGAGAAGCAAAAGATTATTGTGGAAAATTATTTTGCCATAACCTAAATTTGCCAATAGAGATTTTTAGTTCAGTTAATTCAGAATGCGATTTTTATGATATGGCTGATCTTAAATCACTTTTACCATCAAGAAAACAAACAGCTCATAAAAATGATAATGGACATATATTAATAATTGGTGGAAATTTCGGCTTTGCTGGTGCTACAAAAATGTCTGCAGAAGGAGCTCTGCGTTGTGGTGCTGGACTTGTAAGCGTAGCTACCAGAAAAGAACATGTTAATGGAATTATTGCTACCAGACCAGAAATAATGGCGCATGGTGTTAAAACCAAAGAAGATTTACTCCCCTTAATGCAACATTCTAATATTATTGTACTTGGACCTGGGCTTGGACAAGATGAATGGGCTCAGGAATTATTTAATACAGTCATTGAAACAAATAAGACTATAATCCTAGATGCTGATGGATTAAATCTTCTTGCAAAAAATAATCTAAACGCTCAAAGCAAACTTAATAAAATTAAAAAACGTGATAATTGGATATTAACCCCGCATCCAGGGGAAGCATCCAGACTGCTTTCAATTTCTGTGGATGAGCTTCAAAAAGACAGGTTTGCATCCATAAGAAAAATTCAAAACACCTACGGTGGATGTACAATCTTGAAAGGTGCTAGGAGTCTAATACTAGGACAAAGCAAAAAGATTACTATATGTCAATATGGAAATCCAGGTATGGCTAGTGGTGGAATGGGAGATGTACTATCTGGAGTAGTAGCTGCTTTTGTTGCGCAAGGTATACCGTTAGAGCAAGCAGCTATACTTGGCACATATATCCATTCTTATGCTGCAGATATTGCTGCTAGCAAGTATGGTGAAAGAGGAATGCTTGCCAGCGACTTAATGCCTGTTATCAGAGAAATAATAAATTAATAATACAATTTAGATTATAATAATACTCCATATCAATAGCTATCAGTAGAAAATACAAACTATCTCTATTTCACATTCCAAGATGAAATTTACTACGCAAGCCTTTGAGCGCAACGCAACAAACTCCATTTTGGATGTTTGTGTAAGTGCGCTCTTATTACCACAGCTGGAAGTTATTAAATTTAAGTTACACTAAAATATCTATAATCTAACATATAATTTTGTATAGATTTAATATTTTTTATGGGAATATTAAACAATATAATTTGTGGCAAAATCCAAGTTATTAGAGAATAGTATAGAAGTTTGGGATATTGATCTAAAAGAACAGATGTTCTATAGGCTTAAGCCTTATTTTCATATTCTTAGTAATGAAGAAAGGAAAATATATAGTAACTTCAAAGTAGATTGGAGGAAAAAATTATATATTATAACTTGGGTTATATTGCGTTTGTTACTTAGCAAATATACTAACAAACAACCTGAAAAAATTACATTTTATAAAAATAAATATGGCAAACCATTTATTAAATCAAGTAACTTAAAATTTAATATTTCTCATTCTAAAGAATAATTAGTTGTTGCTATTTCAGAATGTGGGGTTGGTGTGGATGTAGAATATATTCATACAAATTTTGATATTGGTGATATTATAGATATAGTGTTATCAGAAAATGAAAAGTTATCTATAAAAACATTGAATCCAAAATTACAAAGAAAACAGTTTTTTCTATATTGGACTCAAAAAGAGGCTCTACTTAAGGCAATTGGAACTGGGATTAATACAGATTTAAATACTTTAGAGATTAATTGCGATAAGGTTCTTAATAACGAGTGTAGATTATTAAGGTTTAATGAATGGGGTATACTACCCTTAGAAATTTTAGATTCAAAATATGTTGCACATGTTGCATACAAATGCAATATAAATAAAACTTTAAAATATTTTTATAATATTAATTTCTTTACCTTTGTTAATAAGTAGATTAGTAAAAGATAAATTTAATTAAACAGAAAAATATCCCTATCATTTTGCTAATATTTACATGGAAAAATTTAAAGAAGAAGGGTTTACCTAAATGTGTAAAGCTAATTTAAGTTTAATTGGAAATGGAATGCTAGTTGAGAAATGATAAAAACTTAATTACTAATTAATATAGACTATTTTTTCATTATCTTTGAATAAAGTCTGTGGTGTCTAATTAGTTCTAATAGCATCAATGATAGAAATATTGGTGACGCTTAAAAATTAGAATAACTTAACCATTTAATATGATCAATGAAGTTTGTTTAAATAGTCACATTCTAAAGTTGAAAAGTTTTAAACGGGAACTGATAAATAGGAAGTTGATAATTCTAACTTAACTAGTCACACCAAAACTAGAGTTGTAAGAGATTATAATACCAAAACTACAAAACTTATCTTACGATAACCACGGGTTAAGTGATGAAGATTATCAAAAATACTCATATAAATATAGGTGCATTTTATTAAAGCTTTTTTAATGAGGAGATATTTATTGCCATACTTTTAAAATCACACTTGAGAAGACTAATAAGCCTATAGAAATAAATTTGTTGCTAAAAAACATCGATCAACTAATAATATATGTATTGTAAATTTTTTTAACTTAGAATTTAATAAAAAAAATCCTAATCTATAGACTTA
Organism: Rickettsiaceae bacterium; assembly: GCA_965211855.1. GTDB lineage: Bacteria > Pseudomonadota > Alphaproteobacteria > Rickettsiales > Rickettsiaceae > Megaera_A. The sequence goes on along the minus strand of CBDBTV010000014.1, from coordinate 146,594 downwards.
AACAAATTAAAACTACAGTGAAGAGATAAATAAATGATAAATGAACTTGTTGGTAGACTTAGTAAAGGTGAGCATGAAATAGTGATTGGTCATCGAAATGAGTCATATTCTGAAATTAAAGAAAGAATCCAAGATGGTTATATACATATAAAGTTTACTCAGACAAGAGGAGAAACTGAGTTAGGTATAAATGTTGATTTATCTAAAACAAACTTTGATGAGTTGGATTTTGATAACGGTGTAGGTATTCTACATATTGAAGGTACAACAAATCTTAATTATAACGATGTAAGGTGTATAGCTGATATAGATTTAGGGAAGAGAAAAGGTACTGGCTACTTAGTAGTATCTCAATAATACATAAAAAAATAAGGTTGTTTATGTCTGATGAAGAAGATGATGAGGAATATATTGCTTTGATTAATGAAGAAGAGCAATATTCAATTTGGTTTGCTTGGAAAGATATACCACTAGGTTGGAAAAGAGTAGGGCCCAAGGGTAAGAAGCAAGAAGTCTTAGATTATATTAAAGAAGTTTGGGTAGATATGCGTCCTAAAAGCTTAAGAAAGGAACTTGGTGAGGATTAAATAATTATATAAACTCAACAGGACTATGTCTTATTTTAAAATAATAAAGAGAATTCTGCTTTTTTTAAAGCAATATCATTCTAAAAAAAATATTTATTTAATAGTTTCTCTAATAATTTTATCAATATTATTAAACCTTGCAGTGCCTTGGGTTTTTAAAATTATTGTATCTGGCTTATATTCAGATGAAGCTATTGTTCTTTCACTTTTATTGGCAATATCTTACGGTTCTATTTGGACTCTTAGTAAGCTATTTTTTTATTTTTCAGAAATGTTGTCTATGAAGATCCTTGAGGATTTAAATAAAAGCTTTTGTTTGGATAATTTTAGAAAGTTTTTAAATATAGATATCAAATTTTTATCTAAAGATAGTATTGGTGCAATAATGCACTCATTAGAAGAGGGGCAGAGATCAATTTATATTGTTATTTATGGAATATTTTTAAATTTTATACCTATAGTTTTAGAATTAATACTTACATATCTTATAATTTTGTATAATTATGGGTTTTTATTTGCTTCGATAATATTAATTTTTCCAATATTATATTTGTTATATAGTGTAAAAGTATTATCACATTTATATAAATATCAAGAAAACTCAAGGTTAGAGAACAAAAAATCAGCATCATTTATGAATGATATATTAGTAAATCTTTCTAATATATATTTTCAAAACGCTAACGAAGAGGTTTTGCTTTCGTTAAACTCAACTTTAGAAGACAGAAAAAAAATCTCGCTCAAAAAATTCTCTCTACTATCAAGAGTTAGTATTTTTCAGTCTTTTTTATCAGGTTTTTTGTTAATAACTTTAATGTGTTTGGTTATATATAAGGTTAATAATTCAGCATTAGATCCGTCAGATTTTTTGCTTTTAACTGGGTATTTTATACAATTTATCGTGCCATTAAATGCACTTAGCGGAAATTTTAGAGAAATTTTTTTGGGATTAAGTAAATTACGTAAAGTTTTGAATATAGGAAATTATGCTTTAAGAAATGAGAATAAAAATATTCATGATTTTAACTTTACTACATATAATATTTCATTCGATAAGGTTTCATTTTTGTATGAAGATAAGAAAAAAAATACTAGATAAGATTAGTTTTGAGATAAGAGAGGGTGATAAAATTGCTATTGTTGGTAAGAATGAAGCTAAAAACTCTACTATATCTAAGCTGTTGTGTAATTTACTTTCTCCTATTGAAGGAGCTATATATATAGGTAATAATAATATTTCAAAAGTACACTCTGATTTATTAATGTCAATTATGACTATTATACCTCAAGATACTTTTTTACTGAATGAATCTATTTTAAATAATTTGCTCTTAGGCATAGAATCCAAAATTTACACTAATAGCTTAGGTGATTTAATGGAAAAATTAGGTGTTGCTGATATTATAGAAAGTTTTCCAGAAGCCTACGAAACTCAAGTTGGTGAATATGGGTTAAAATTATCAGGTGGTCAGAAAAAGTTAATAGGTGTCGCAAGAGGTTTGTTAAAAAACTCAAAAATATACCTTTTCGATGAATCTTTTGCTTCACTCGATAGTCATGTTAAAGAAAAACTATTTGAATATATAAATTCTTTGAGTGATAAAATTAGAATTTTTATCACTCATGACAGCTCTCTTGTCGCGAAATTAGATAAAGTGCTTTTTTTATCAGATGGAAAATTAGAAGCATTTGGGAGTCATAATTCACTTCTTGAAAATAATAAAAACTATAAAAATTTTTGGCTATTAAAACAAAACTTATCAGGAGAATCAAAATGAGAAAAATCCTTCATTCCAAAATTCATAGAGCCACTATTACAGATGCAAATTTGAATTATGTTGGTTCTATATCGATTGATGAAAATCTAATTAAAGAATCTGGGTTAGTTAATTATGAAGAAGTACAAGTAGTTGATATTACAAATGGAGCTAGGTTTTATACATATGTTATTCCTGCGGAAAAAAATAGCGGAATTATAAAAGTAAACGGTGCAGCAGCTCATCTTGTAAACAAAGGAGATATTATAATTATAATGGCTTATCAGTACATATCTGAAGATAAGATAAATGATTTAAAGCAAAAAATAGTATTTGTGGATCAGAATAATAAAATAATAGAAAAAACTGAACAGGGACATATGGTAAAAAATAACTAGAAGCATATATGAAACATGTGATTTTAATTAGTGGAATCTCGTTTGAGAATCAAAAATTTATAGAAGATATTTTTGTCAATAGTAACTTAAACTTTACCAATTTGAATTTATCACCAATTTTTTTAAAGGTTGCAGATGAAATTACTGAAGAATATTTTTCCAAAGAAATTTCACTTGCTAAAGAAATAACATCACGAGATTTTTTTAATTACCTAGATCTCCTAATTTTTATTCAAAAATCTAATGATAAAGCATTATGTGATTTATATAAAAGTTTTTATGCCAAAGTTCAAGTAGTAAATGAGTTAATACTATACAAGGTATACAGTAAAGCTTTTAGAGAATGTAAAAAGATCAGAGATTCAGGAAAAAATTGCATTTTATTTGAAAATATTTTGAATGATCCCTATCCAGCTAGGCGAGATATTTTTTTAGAATATTTTAATTTTTTTGGAGATAAGTTCAAAATAATTAATATATACACAAGTATTACTAATATCGTAAAACAAGTAATAAATAATAATGAGAAGTTTATTAATTATTTTTCTTCAGTAGATGATATAAAAAAATCTTATTTAAAGCAAATTGAGGACAGTAAAAATGGTGATTTTTCTATTCCTAGATTTGAAAATCCATTATTTTATTTTGAAAACTTTTTTTTAGTAAATAATATATCCAAGTCCACTAATCTAAAAAAAGAAGAAGTAATTGAAGTTATTAATTCGAATGAGATAGATTTTATATATAAAGAAGCAATAATACAGATAAAGAAAATATTTGGATTTATTGCTGCGAATAATTATCCAGTCTTTTATCCAAGAATAGATATTTTGAATGATTTAGGTAAGTCATTTTTATTTTTAAAAGAACTTCCACAAAATACTGATTATTTTATTACAAATAATAGATCAATTCATGATTTAAGAATAAATTTGGAAGATGATGGTTGGGTGGATAAATTATCATTATTTATAAGTGGTTTATTTCAAACAAAAATTGATTTGTCATCTGTAAAGTGGAAAAGTAAAAAAATATTCGATTCGGATAGTTTTCACAGAAAATATAGTATCCTTGATTCCAAAGTAACAGATAAAATCAAGGAAATCTTGTGTTCGGATAACGTATTTTTTCACGATTATAATGAAAACTCTATTAAAAACCTTAGCTTACAGAAATATTCTGAAAAAACATATCATTTTGTAAAGAACAAATTATGGGATTTGTTTGTTTATGAAAGAAATGAAAGTAAAATCAATAAATTATACTTAGACTGCAAAGATTATGAAAACTTTGTCTTTATAAATGATATATATATTCAATTGTATAATATTAAAAAAAAGCATTTTGCTTTTTCTAATTTTCGTCTTAGTCAACTGTCAAATTTTTCAAAAATTAAAGATTCACTAAATATATTAAATGATGATAGACCTGAAAACTGATTTTAAAAGATTAATTACTGATTTATCTAAGCAAATTGATTTATATAAAATTCCAAAATCAAACGAGGCTGATTTTGAAAATTTCAAGAATGAATATGCTAATCATGAAGTGTTTTTCCGGAATATAGATGATATAGAATTTGATGTAAGTAAATATTTTCATGAAAATTTCTCTTTATTTGATATTTCACAAAAACACTATTCTAATAAAGATATAAGTAATATAGGTAATGGTAATATACTAATAAAGCAAGTTTGTGATGCGTATGAAGCAAATTTATTGAAAACAAATATTCAAGATATTACCTTTAATATTAGTGATAAAATTGATAATAAATTGCTACATTTTTCAATACCTAAAATAATACAACTAATATGCGACTCAAAAAATGAAATATTATCTCTTAGTAAAAAACTATTACGAGATACCAAAGATTTATCTTTTGAGGTCGGATATTTTAAAATAGATTGCGGTAAAAGTACAGGCTTTTGGCATGACGATTATACTTTGTTTTCTAATAAAATTCTGAATAATAATTTTTGGAAAAAGCTACTATTAAATTTTCATATTGCGTTAAGTGATATAAAAGATGAAATTAGTTCACCAGTATCTTTCATAAGGGGTACTGAAAAAATTGTTTATGCTAGAGCGGCAATTAAATTTTTCATTGAAAATAATATAAAATTTGATGAAGAAAAATTTTTGAAGGCAGTTTATCTGACCGAAAATCTTTATAGACCTGGTGAAGAAATCAAAGCAAATTTTATTGGCATGATACCATCATTGAGTTATAGATATTATAAGTTTGAGGAAAATCCTGAAAACTATAGTGTGTTTTTTAATAAAATGAAACAAGGTTATGCTCAAATTTTTAGCCCGCATTTGATGCATACTGCGCCATTTGAAAATACTCAAAATATACCAAGGGAAAGTTTAGTTCTTAGGTTCTTAGCTGGTGGGGAATATAATTTTAGAAATATAGTTTCTGTAAAAGATATTATTAGAAACCTTTCTTTAGCTATTAATAGAGAATTAAAGTTAAGTGAATTTGCTAACCATTTTTTTAATAATATAGAAAATGTTTCCCTAAATTCAAAAGTATACATGAATTTATTTATTAACAAGTCTGAGGAATATAATACGAATACTAGTGATATTCTCAGGATATATTATGATGATTTATACAAATTCTTTGATTGTAATCAAAAATAGTTTTTACTATTTTTAATAGAGTTAATATAATAATTTAAGGTAAATTCATTGTTATACTCAGACTTATCGGGGTAAAAAAGAAAAGTTGAACCTAGCATAAAAAAATATCTAACTTTTACAAAAAAATTAATCGAATCAATGTCAATTTGATTAATTTCTCCGAAATATGCTTCTAGATATACATTCATGATTCTATCTATAAATGATTTTTTATGATTATTTTTAATTAAATCATATTTTAGAACAGATAATTCGTAATTTATGTATCCATATCCGCTGAGTTCGAAATCAATTAATTTTATAACATTATTTTGGTAAAAATGATTACCACAATGAACATCTCCACGTATAAGTGATAATTTTTGATATGGTATATATTTTTCAGATGCTTCTGCTAGCTCATTATAAATATTATTAATCTCTTTTTTTATTTTATTGTTTGGAAGTGTGATTTCTAAAGAAATATTTTTCCATGATTCATGCAGTAATTTTTTTATATCAAGAGTTCTTTTGTATGAATTTAATTCGAGAAATTCATCGTGTAAATTATGCATTTTCTTAATAGTTTTAGCTAATTTAGTAAATCTATCTATAAAAATATTGGAATGATCATATTTTGTGCCACCCACAAATTCATATATTGTATAATATCTTTTTCCTTCAGGAAGATCTATAACATTTAAAATACTGTTGTTTTTGTCTTCAACTGGTTTTGGGCATTGTATTCCATGTATATTTAAAAATTTCTGAAGCTCAAGTTCAAATAAATAGTGCCGCGCACTGTAGTTCCAGCATTTTCTTTTGAAAAATATTTTCATTATAAATTTTTTAGAGTTACTTCCACTTAATAAAAAAATATCATTACTCCCACCGAATTTTATCGTTCTGCAATTCGTAACTTCAAAAGAGTAATGTTTTTGTATTACATGTAATAAATAATTTGGAGATGCTAATGATCTAATTACTGTGTGAAAATTACTAAACATAAAAAATTACATTTACAACTTAAATTAAATATAATTCATGGTAAAATTATTATGTTTAATAATCTAGTTTAAGTTAATACTTTGAATTTATAATGTTAAAAAAACTCGAGATGGATGATTTTGATGTTACTAAGATATCAAATTTAATTAAAAATATTCGCCTGAAGCCTATTCTTTCAATATTTGTGATAAAATTAAATTTGCCCAGGAACTTTCATTTGAATTACCGAAAAAAATATATTCATTCCTTAAAAACTTCCAGTTTTCGATTGATGATGAGTTTCGTTTATGTTTGCTATCAAATTTGAATATATTTGAAGAGACTCCTACTCCTACTAATATTAGAAATTCAAATGAGTTTTCTCAAGACGATTTCATTTTATGTTCGCTTGCATTTATTCTAGGAGAAGCATTTGGATGGAAAGAAGAGCAAAATGGGAGAATTATACATGATATTATTCCAATTAAAGAACATAGAGATTCTCAAGAAAGTACTGGTTCAGAGAAGGAAATATTTTGGCATACTGATGAGGCTTTTCATGATTATTCAGCTGATTATCTATTATTATTTTGTATAAAAAACCCGGGAAATGTTGCTACGAATTATTGTTCTATAAATTCATTAGATCTTTCAGATTCAAGGTTTGATATTTTATTTCAGCGAAGATTCTCTTTTAGAAAAGTTAGTTCACACAAGAGTAAGACTGACAATGGAAATGAATATATTAAATCTGTTTTGTACGGGTCTAGAGAGAAACCATTTATCAGAATAGATCCATTTTTTATGGTGGCGAATGATCAAGAATCTGCCGAATCTCTAAAATTACTGATCAAATACATAAATTCTTCATTAAAGCGAATTATCTTATCTCCTGGAGATTTGCTCATTATTGATAATGCTATGTGTGTTCATGGTAGAAATTCTTTTGTGCCATTCTTTAATGGTTCAGATAGGTGGCTTAAGAGAATAAATATAACAAGAGATTTATATAAATCTCAAACCTTAAATGGAAAGTTTACATCTAGAGTTATATAGTAATGACTGATACAAGTAATATTAAAAATATATATAAATTATCTCCTATACAATTAGGAATTTTGTTTGAGTCAGTATTTTGTTCTATCAATGAAACAAAAAAATATATTGTACAAAATATTTATAAAATTTCAGGCAAATTAGATTGTAATAATTGGGAATATGCTTGGAAGGAAATAATAAATAATCACGATGCATTAAAAGCCTCCTTCTTATGGGATAATTTATCTGAACCTGTTCAAATCATTCATAATGAAGTTAATTTAAATTGGCAATATAAGAATTTGGAAAATTATCCTGTAGATAAAAATAATCTGCTTACTGAATTTTCTGATTCAGAGTTTGATAATGGATTTGATCTATCTAAGCCTCCATTAATGAGATTTAAATTACTAAAAATTTCTGAGGATAAGCATTATTTTATTTGGACAATTCATCATATTATAGTTGATGGTTGGAGTATTTCGCTGATTTTTGACAAGGTTTTGGAGAAGTATATAACTTCAAATGCTCAATATGAAGCAAAATATATTCAAAATTATAATAATCAGTATGGTGATTATATAACTTGGCTAAATAATCAAAACGAAGAAATTGCTCTACAATATTGGAGGAACCAGTTAAGTGCAGCAAGTGTAACTAAAATTTCGCAATTTAATAATGGTTTAGATGGAGAATTTTATTTTAAACTCTCTAGTATTAGCACAAATCAAATAAAATTTTTAGCTAAAAAATATTCCGTGACTCAGAATATTATTTTAAATTTTGTATGGGGTATAATTCTTTCTAAACTTACAGGACAAGACGATGTCGTATTTGGTGTAGTTATATCTGGTAGACAAATAGATTTAGAGGAAGTCGAGAACATTGTTGGAATATTCATTAATATTTTACCCTTAAGGATTTCTTTGAAAGGAAAAATGGATATATTTGAGGTCATAAATAACATTAAGGATTCAATGTTAGAGGGGCAAAATTATGGCTATCTTCCTCTTTCGAAAATACAATCTGTTTTAGATGAACCTATTCAAAATCTATTTGACAATATTATTATATTTGAGAACTATCCTGAGGTTAATGAGCTAAGTTCGGAGTTCAGAATTAAGCTGCTAAAGAACAAAGAGACTAATTCGTATCCTTTGACAATAACAGTTATTCCAGGTGATGAATATGAATTTAAACTAGCCTACCAAGGAAATAAAATTAATCAAAAACTTTTACATAATTTCGGTAAATTATTTGAAAATGTCATAAAAAAGATAAGCAAGGATTCGATTAAAATAGGTGACATTGATTTACTATCTCAGGAGATTAAAGAACTGCAACAAATAAATAAAACTAATTTTAGGTTTGATCAATCAAAAAATTTAATAGATTTATTTAATAAAATTTTAAGTGAAAAGACTGATTCAGTAGCCATAAAATATGGTAATTTACACTTATCATATAGTTTTATAGACAATAAATCTTCTGAGCTTGCTTCTTTTCTATCTAATAATTCGGAATATTTTTCTTCTAATATAATGTCAACTATTTTGCCTAGGTCTCCGGAATTAATAATTACAATGATCGCGGCCCAAAAGTTAGCAGCTACATTATTAATGATTGATCCAGAATCTCCTCCAAAAAAAATTAAGTATCAAATATATGATAGCAAGTCAAAAATAATAATAAAAACAAAGGTTCAAAAACTTGATTATATTAAAAATATAATTACTTTAGATTTTGAAGATATTTTTGATAGCAGCAGAAAAATATACCCAAATTTTTTAAATAAATCTATTGCATATATTGTATATACCTCAGGGTCAACAGGTAACCCAAAAGGAGTTTGTTTATCTAATTCAAATCTACTTAATAGAATTTGCTGGTTTGATAGGAATTTTGATTTTGATGAATATGACGTTTCCCTACAAAAAACATCTCAATCTTTTGTTGATTTTATTTGTGAGATATGGACTCCACTTTTGAATGGAGTAAAAAATATAATAATCAGCAATGATGAGCTCATAAATATTAATGAATTAAAGCTTATCTCTGATAGAGAGAATATATCTCTTATTACTGCTGTGCCTTCTTTATTTAAAGCATTGATAGATTCAGATGTAGAATTTAATTTTAGAAGGGTAATTTTAAGCGGTGAGAAATGCTCAATTTCATTAATAAATACTATATCAGAAAAATACTCGACTGAGGTTTATAATTTTTATGGCTCCTCAGAGGTGATGGGTGACGTAATTTTTTGTGATTATCGCTATGTAGATTTTGAGCACGAAAATGTTTCATTAATTGGAAAACCCATAGATAATACTAAATGTTATATTTTAGATAATTATCTCAATCCTCTGCCAAAAGGTATTGTTGGTGAGCTTTATGTTAGCGGAGAATCTATATCATATGGGTATATTAATAAACCTGATTTAACTGCTGAAAAATTTATACCAAATCCATTTGAAGAAAATTCAATTTTATTTAAATCGGGTGATTTATGTAAAATCAATCCAGATGGTAATATTGAATATATAGCTAGGAAAGACAACCAGTTTAAAATTAATGGATTTAGAATTGACCCAGAAGAAATAGAATATAATCTCAAAAATATAGAATATATAAAAGATGCAATAGTGATATATAAAAATAACTTATTAATTGCTTATATTATATCTTATAAAAATAAACTCAATTTTACAGAAATAAAAGATCATCTATCAGAGCATCTTCCAAAATATATGATACCAGCTATCTATATAAAAATAGATAAGATACCAAAATTACCGAGTAAAAAAATAGATTATAATTCGCTTCCTGAATATAAAAATTATATCAAAAGAGCTTACATAAAGCCTCAAGATAAAATTGAGATTGAATTAGCTGAGATTTTCAAGAATGTTCTGAATAAAGATTTAATAGGGACTGAGGATAATTTTTTTAATTTAGGGGGTAATTCAATTCTTGCAATAAAATTGGCCTCAAGAATTAGGAAAAAATATAAATTGGATATTAAAATAGCGGAAATATTTAAATACCCATCAATTAATAAGTTGAAAAAGCTTATAATTTTGGGAAACAAAGAAAGTAATTACTCAGAAAACAAATATAAACAGAGAGAGACTTCAGTTGCTCCTTTATCTTTTCCACAGCAAAGTATTTGGTTTGTTGAGAAATTAGTAGTTAACAGTGTTATTTATAATATGTCTGTATCTCTCAGTATTAAGGGTGAAATCGATTCTAAATTATTGAAAGACTCATTAAAAAAAATAGTAAAGAGACATAAGATTCTCAGAACAGTTTTCCTAGAGGATGATAATGGAAATCCCTATCAAAGAATTTTAGATGAGGTGCAATTTTATGAAGAAATAGATCTGTCTGATAAAACTAATAAATTTGATATAATTAAAGAATATAAATTTGCAGAGGAAAATTTTAAATTTGATCTTTCAAAACCCTCTCTTTTTAAAGTTAAACTGCTTTCAATATCAGATGTTGAACATTTACTAATCATAACAATGCACCATATCATAGCCGATGATAGGTCATTAGAGATTATTTTAAATGAATTAAACGATATTTATTCATCAAAAATAAACAAAACTAATTTAAGTATTAAAAAACCTGAATTACAGTATATAGATTATTCAATATGGCAAAGGAAAAATCTCCTAGAAACTTATTTGAATAATCAAGTTATATATTGGAAAGAAAAACTAAAAAACATCCCTGCTATATCAACAATAGAGCCCGATCTCTTACAAACACAAAGCTTAGACTATGAAGGGAGTCACTATTTGTTAAACATTGAAAAATATATTGGAGAAAGGCTTAGAGAAATTTCTTCGAATTATGCTGTTTCTCTTCATATGATTTTTTTAGCTGTAATTAATGTTCTAATTTATAAATTTTCTTCTCAAAAAGATGTTGTTTTAGGTAGTCCATTATCTACGAGGAATGATGTTGAGTTAGAAAATATGGTTGGTTTTTTTGTAAATAGTTTGATTACGCGGTCCGAGCTCAAAGGAAGAAGAAGCTTTTCAAAACTAGTTTATGAAATTAAAAAGCAAGTTATAGATGCGCAAAATAATTCTGATATTCCCTTTGAAATGATTGTTGATAAGTTGGGAATTGAGAGAAAGAAAAATAAAAACCCAATTTTTCAAGTCAGGGTAGTTACCACAGAAAATTCAGATAGCAAATTAAAGCTTGCAGATTTAGATGTAGAATTTTTGCCCTTAGTAGTTGAACAGTCAAAATTTGATCTACTATTTAGGTTTTTTATCACTTCAAATAATTCTATTTTTTTAAGAATAGAATATTTAAGCTCATTATATTCACAGCAAAAAATAGAATATATAGGAAATTATTTAAATAGAATTCTTGTGTCTGTAACAGATGATTTTCATATTAACATTTGTGATATCAATAGAATAGTTCCACCTATATTTCCATATGGTTATTTTATTAAATATAATAAAATTGTTAAATCAACCTCAATACTAAAAACTTATTTAGAAATAGTAAAAAATTTTCCGGATAGAATAGCAATATTCCATGAAAGAAATCATATTTCTTACGAGGAGTTCAATATTTTATCTGATGTTATTGCAAGCAAAATAGTGGAATTCGGAGAAGGGCTAATTGCCATATATATGCCTAGAACTATTGATTTAATAATTGCATGTCTAGCAGCAATTAAAGCGCGCTGCCCATTTTTATTAATTAACCCAAATGACCCTGAAGAAAGGAAGAAATATCTCTTGTCAAATAGTGGAGCCTTTCTTTTCATACCAAATTTAAAAGAAGAAAATTGGCAATTACTAGATTCAAATAGCAGCAATTTAACAAATCACTTTACATACATGGTATACACATCGGGAAGTAGTGGAGCACCGAAGGGAGTTGAGGTGGGTGGAGAGGGATTGATGAGTTATGTGTTGGAGGTAGGGAGTAGGTTATTTGAGGAGAGAGTAGATGTAATAAAAACTACGCCATCATATTATAATGTGCTTGATGATAGGGGTACAGGTGATGTTCGAGGCACAGAGGATATAAGCGTAAGGGTATTAGATGGTGTTAAGTTTATACTAGGAGGAGAGTCATTACCATGGAGTTATATCAAGGAAGGAAGAAGAATAATAAATCACTATGGACCTACAGAAGCTACAATAGGGTGTGTAGTTAATTTATTAGATAAGGAAGATGACAGAGAGTTTGCAAAGAGAGAGGATGTAGATAGTAGAGGTTTAGTAGTGCCGATAGGTAGTGCTATAGGTGGTATGAGAGTATATATATTAGATGAGGATATGAATATAGTGCCTAATGGTGGTAAAGGGGAGATATATATATGTGGATATGGAGTTGCGCTGTCATATAAGGGAGATGCGGTGTTAACAAGTGAGAAGTTTATAGCAAATCCTTTTAGAAGTAAGGAAGAAGCTGGGCTTGGTATAAACAGTAGACTTTATAGAAGCGGTGATATGGGTAGATATAATGCTGTTAGTGGCAATATAGAGTTTATAGGTAGGAAGGATGATCAGATAAAGATAAGGGGATATAGGGTAGAGAAAGGAGAGATAGAAAGTGTTTTGGGGAATCACGGTGATGTTAAAGAATGTGTTGTAAAGAACTTTGGAGATAAATTAGTAGCATATATAGTTGCTGGTGAGTTTGGAGTGAGTGAGGAAGAGCTTAAGGTGTATATAAGGAAATATTTACCAGACTATATGCATCCTATGAGTTATGTGATGTTAGAGAGTTTACCATTAGCAGGTAGTGGAAAGGTAGATAAGAAATTGTTACTAGAGCCTAAGGAGTATGATAAGAGTGGAAATATTGAGAAGGAGTATTATAGAGATAGGATAGAGGAGAATTTTTTCAGTATAGGAGGTCATTCATTATCAGCGATAAAGGTAATAGCAAGGATGAGGAAGATATTTAGGAGAGAGTTTAAGGTAATAGAGATATTTGATAATCCAACGATAAGGGAGATAAGGGATAGATATAGAGATAGTTTAGAAGATTTAGAGGTTAGAGAAGTAGAGGATAGAGATGGAAAGGAAGGGAAAGCAGGAGAGAGAGTTACAAGTAATAGAGAGGATAGAGCCTAGACCTAGAGTTAGTGAATTATCATACTCACAGCAGAGACTATGGTTTTTAGATAAGCTAATTGAAGGAAGGGCAATATATAATATGCCTATGGCGTTATTATTGCAGGGGCATTTAGATAGAGATGCACTAAGAAGAGCATTTGAGGAAGTTGGTAGGAGGCATGAGATATTAAGTGTAGCGGCTTGCTTTCGAAAACGCCTCGGCTCGCTTTCATAGAAAAAAGCGGCTCAAATTAAATGACTTTATAAATTAACTCTGGCTCGAATTAATTGACGCTGAAAATTCTTCGGCTCACATTAATTGATTCTATGGTGTCGCCTGGCTCACTTTATTTGACTTTATCCAGATGGCAAGTTTTGTTTTGCAAACTTATATTATTGTAATTTTCATTATAATCTTATTCAAGACTAAATAATTAGAAATAAACGCTCATTATTCAAATAATAAAAATTAAAATAAACTCTTTGCTAATTAAATAATTAATATTATATAATTATAGCAAGAATTGGGTTTTTATTTAATAATGACTTTTAGAGATATTTTTATGAATAAAACAGTAGCATATTTACGTGTTTCCACTATTGATCAAGATTTGGAAAAAAATAAAGCCGATATTTTGCATTTAGCAAATGAAAAAAACTTTGGCAAAGTACATTTTGTAGAAGAAACTGTTTCAGGAAAAATTAATTGGCATAAACGTAAAATAGCCAATATTTTGGAAGAATCCAGCAAAGGTGACAGAATTATTGTCAGTGAATTATCAAGACTTGGTAGAAGTATGTTAGAGTGTATGGAAATACTATCAGTTGCTACTAAAAAAGGCGTAGCTATTTATGCGGTTAAAGGGAATTGGCAATTAGATGAAACTATTCAGAGTAAGATTGTTGCAATGGCATTTTCTATGGCTTCAGAAATTGAAAGAGATTTAATATCAAAGCGTACTACAGAAGCTCTAAAGGCGTGTAAAAAAGCTGGAATGCGATTGGGACGCCCAAAAGGTCTTGGTAAAAGTAAATTAGATATTTACCGCCCTGAAATTGAAGCTTTACTAGCAAATGGGACAACCCAGAAATTCATTGCTAATCGTTATGGTAGCACGGAAGCAAACTTACACCATTGGTTAAAAAAACGTGGTCTTACTAGAAAATCAATGAAGTCTTTAAAACAGGCTGCTTAAATGATAAGAAAACCTATCCCGAGTGAAGTAATTGTAAATTTATATAATAAGTTATCAAATTTATCTGCTAAACATCCTAATCGAAAACTTCTTATTAATGAAACTGCAAAAACTTTTGATGTTTCCTTCTCCACTGTTAGAAGGGCTATAAAAAATTATAGTCAACCTCGCTCTATTACACGCAGTGATTATAATTGTCCTAGGAAACTCAGTAAAGAAGAAATGATTCGTTATTGTGAATTAATTGCCGCACTTAAGATTCGTTCTACTAACCGTCAAGGTAAACAACTTTCAACACCTAGAGCAATAGATATATTAGAGAATCATGGGATAGATGTGGAGGGTACTAGAATTATTGCTCCTAAAGGATTACTGACTAAACCTACAATAAACCGATACTTAAAACGCCTTGGACTGACCTCAAAAAACTTTTGCTGTGAGCCAATAGTTACGCGTTTCCAAGCAAGATATAGTAATGAATGTTGGCAACTTGATTTTACTTCATCTGAATTAAAATATTTACCAGGTGCGGATAAAAAAGAAGAATCAAAATTGTTGTTGCTCGCTAGTGTGGTAGATGACAGAAGTGGCATAACATATCAAGAATATCACTTAGGTAAAGGTGAGAATGTTTTGATGGCCTTGCAGTTTTTATTTAACGCTATGTCTCCAAAGACGCAACAAAATATGCCTTTTCAGGGAATTCCGTTGATGATTTATATGGATAACGGGCCAATTGCAAAAAGTTTAGTTTTTCAAAGAGTATGTAAACAGTTAGGTATTGAAATTCGTACACATATGCCAGCTGGTAGTGATGGAAGAAGAACGACAGCTCGTTCTAAAGGAAAAGTAGAGAGAGTATTTAATACTGTACAAAATCAGTTGGAGACGTTGTATCATTTTCACAAACCATCATCATTGGAAGAAGCAAATAAATGGCTTTGGAATTATCTTACTCATTATAATAGTTTGCCACATCGTCAAGAGAAACATTCGCGCTTAGCAGACTGGCAAGCTAATTTACCGAAAGAAGGTTATAGGCAGATGTGTGATTGGAAAAGATTTTCCTCTATGGCACGTGAACCAGATGAGCGACTAGTAGCTTCTGATGCCTGTATTACTTTGGAAGGAACACGTTATCAACTAAATGAAGATATGGCTGGTGAAAAGGTAATAGTCTTATTTGGCTTATTTGATAATGAATTGTATGTAGAATTTCAAGGACAAAAGCATGGTCCATTTTATCCGGCAGCGGGTCCTATTCCCTTGCATACCTATCGTTCTTTTAAGAAAACAAAGTTAGAGAAACAAGTCAACAAAGTAGAAATATTGGCTAAACAACTATCACTACCACTATCTGTACTAAGTGGAGAGTTTGGTAATGACTTGAAGTTACTAGAGCAGGCAAAACTAATAAGAGAAGATAAGGAGCAAGCTTTTGTACCATTTGAAGATAATAATATAGAAATGGCATATTTTAAAACAAAAATAGAAGCAAAGCTGGCTATTGCGAAATTACTTGGCAAGCCTTTGGCTACAATTTCCGAGTTGCAGCGTTTAGAGATTGATAAATTAATTGCTGAAAGCTTGCACAAGGCAACACTTTTAGGAAAGGTTCAAGAATATTTTAAATTAAAATTGGTAATTAATGATATGAGGAGTTCATAGAATGAATAATGAAATAATGCAGTTTTTTGGCTTAAACAAGCATTTTTATAATGTATCATTTTTAGAAACAAGTATTATAAAAAAGCAGGTTGATAATATTAAATACGCAAGTCATATTGGTGGCATTGTTGCATTAACTGGTATGGTTGGTACAGGTAAAACAACACTTCTATGGCAGATTCAACAGCAACTACGTGAGGAAAAGACTGTAGTCGTGAGTCGCTCTCTTTCAACAGATAAGAAACGAGTGAATATTAGCACTTTGTATACGGCATTATTTTTTGATTTAGTTAAAGATAAGAATTTTAAAATACCAAACCAAGCAGAGCAACGAGAACGTAAACTACTGGGGTTGGTAAAAAAACAAGATAAACCAATAGTGCTTTTTATAGACGAAGCGCATGATTTAGCTAGCCAGACTCTTATTTCGTTAAAAAGACTTATTGAACTTGTGTATAGTAGTGGTAGTATTTTAACGGTTATAATGGCTGGACATCCTAAGCTTAGCAATGATTTAAGTCGTCCCACTATGGAAGAAATTGGAGCCCGCACTCAAATTTTCCAATTAAATCATTGGATAGAGAATAAGGAGCACTATGTTAAGTGGTTATTTAAGCAATGTTGTCAAAAAGATATAAAATTAGTCGACATTATCAGTATAGAAGCAATGGAATTACTGGTGAATAGTTTAGTAACTCCATTACAAATAAATCATTATTTAACCAGAGCATTGGAGCAAGCTTATCTATCAGGAACAAAGCAAATTACACCCGAAGTTATTGAATCAATACTTGTGCCAGATTTTAATGGAATAGCTGCTAAACTTGCACGTAATGGCTATAATTTACAGGCTTTGTGTGAAATACTCAATGCACGCCCTAGTGAAGTAAAATCTTATCTACTTGGTAAGCTAGATACCAGCAAACTTGTAGAATTTAACAAAGAAATTAATAAGCTTGGAGTAATTTAGAAAAACTTAAATTTGGCTTTTACCTAATTTGGTATAAAATCAAATAAAGTGAGCCCAATTAAACAATAGAATCAATTAATTTGAGCCGAAAGATTTTCAGCGTCAATTAATTCGAGCCAGAGTTAATTTATAAAGTCATTTAATTTGAGCCACTTTTTTCTACGAAAGCGAGCCGAGCTGTTTTTGAAATCAAGCCGCTACAGGTAAGGCAAATGAACTCGTAACACATATATGTACAAAGCAGATTTCAGAAGGGTTGGAATTTAAGCTAGTATGCGAACCAGAGATTATAAAGTTAAATCAATCATTATTACCAGTTTTTAGTAAAACATGTAGAGCCAATTTTTGTGATAAAGATTGTAAGTTAGATATAAATAATTACAAGATAGAGGTATCTGTTGTTAAAATTGAAGGAAATAGTCTCTTTTGCACAGATCTTAGCAAACATAAAAATAACTATTTCTCAGGTGGAAAATTATTTGTAGAGAGTAATAGTAGGCAATATGAGTATGATATCAAGAGTCATTACGCTAACAAAATTGAGTTATTACATGCTCATAATTTAAATATTATGGATGTAAGCAAATTTTATTTAGCTCCAACTTGTGATAAAAAAATTAGAACTTGTTGCTATTCTTTCAATAATACAGTAAATTTCAGAGGCGAGCCGGATATACCGGAACATAGAATAATTAAAAATTAATATTTGATAGATTAAAATGTTTCAAAGATTTTTTTCGGGTTTTTTAAGTGTATTTAGATTTGGCTCAGTGCCAATTAAAAATAATATAGATGCTGATTGTCCTGAAGAGTATATTGATATAGTTGAGAAAGACTTACTTCTATCATATGAAAGATTAAAAAATAACCATGAAGGAAAGAAAGAAATTTTTTGATAATAATCGTCTTAATAAAGGACATAAAAAATTATCAAATTCATCGCAAAGTGATGCAAATGTTGTTAGAAAAAAATATCAGCACGTATTGCCTCCAATAGATATGCTAGAGCATTATGAAGAGCTAAATCCAGGAACACTTGATAAGCTTCTTGATATGGCAGAAAGAGAACAAAATCATAGACATTCAATTGATTTGATGGCAATGGAAAAGCATAATAAAGCTACTACACTTGGTAGAGTGTTTTCATTAGTTTTTGTTGCCTATATCTCCATAACAGCTCTGATGCTAATTATTGCAGGAAGTATTTTTGTTGCAGCTGTATTTGCATTTTCAGCTTTTGCGTGCATCACAATAGTGTCATATTTTTATTCTAAAAATTCTTTATCAAAAGAATCAAATAGAGTAAAATCATCAAAATCTAGATCTTTTAGGAATAATAAAAATAATAGAAAATAGAAGAGCTAGAGCTGTACGTTAGTTTATTGATTAGTAAAGCTTGAGCTAAATAAATTCAGTTTTTTAGATAGCTTGTCTTGCCTACCTTAATAGATACGCATAAAACTATTACAATAGGAGTTTTGATGCTTAATTTGTCTACGTGATAATTAACGGATGTTATGCAAAACTCTAATGTGGTTTAACGGCTTTTAAGTTAATACAAGTCAATTTTTTCTGAGTTGCTATTCCAGAGTTCAAATGTCATTCTTGCGTCTCAGTATCATTCTTTCTTCTCAATGTCGTTCCCGCGTAGGCGGGAATCTAGAGATCTTGTAACGCTGCATGAATTCCTGCCTATGCGGGAATGAAATCAGAAGACTATACGTAATATCAGACAAGGCTGTGAGTAGCATTAGTGATTATAACGTATCATAGTAGTTATGTGTGTAACTTTATTAATTAAAAGAATTTAGGTATGTTGCGCAAGGGTAGTAAATAACGAACCACTGACCCGACCGATAACACATTGATATTTATAGTTATATCGAATTTGTATTAATTTTTTTATTAAAATGCTTACTGATTATTAAAAAATGTGTATATTTACAATCTGAAGTTGCAAATATTACAAATGTCTTAATTATTTAAGGATTATGTGATTTAATTTTATATAGATAAGGGAAAAGTATGAATAAGTATAATGTAATAAAGTTTCAAGCTCCATTTGAGAGGTTAAAAGAGTATGATCTAGCGCCAGAAGTTAGGCTATATAAAGCAATTATTACACAGGCCATAATAGATGTATCAAATACTTCTAATACAGTAACTTCTAAAAAGATTGAATTAGAAGCTAAAAATTGGCTTTTTGGTGATTCTTCTCATTTTAAAGAAATTTGTAATAAAGCAGAATTATCTCACGAAAAGGTTGTAAAGATGGCAAGAGATGCAATAGAAATGAATAGTAATAAAATATTCTATATTAGTCATAGATGCCAAAAAATTGCATAAAACTCTTTTTACTAATGAGTTACACAAAAACCTAATAGATATACTTAGTAAATTATGTCCCAATATTATATTAAAAATTATATTTTCAAAGCATAAATAAATCTGTGCTTGAGTTAATTCTAAATGTATAATAATTATATGGTATCGTATAAGTTGAAATTTTATTTAGGAGTTACACAATGCAGGTAGATACATCAGGACAACACATGTCAGTAGGGCAATCATTAAATGAGTATGTAGATGGAAGATTAAAAGAGGTTGTAGGTAAATATTTCTCAAATGCTCCAAGTGCTCATGTGCATTTTTCTAAACAAGGTCATGAATTTAAATGTGATATAGTTTTGCATGAAGGAACAGGAAGACATGTTGTGATAAAGAGTAATAACTCTTCTGACGAAGTTTATAATGCATTTGATATTGCTCTTAGTAAGCTTGAAAAGCAAATGCGTAAATATAAGTCAAAATTAAATAACCATCATAGAGGTGTTAAGGCTTCTGAATTGTCTCCTGATGCAGTGAAATATGTGATTTCTTCTAAAGGAGAAGAAGAGCAAGAGTTTGATGTAGACAATCCTGCTATTGTTGCAGAGAAGCCAACGCAGGTTTTGCCACTAACTGTTGGAGAAGTAGTTATGAAAATGGATCTAGAAAATTTGCCTGCTCTTATGTTTGAGAATGCTAAAACTGGAAGAGTGAATGTAGTTTATTATAGAAAAGATGGAAATATTTCTTGGGTGGATTCTAAATAACTTTTTTAACTTGAGTTTGGGTTACTTAGAAATTATTTGATAATTTCCTAACTAGTAATAGAAAAAGTTTAACTTAAACCTGTGATAGGCACTGTTAAAAGTGCCTATGCTTTTTATGCAAAAGTTTTTAAGTTTATATGCTAAAGTGACCACATATTTGAGTATAGCGAAAAAAGATCAAAGGTTTTTGGATTGCTTTTATAATTAATTTCCGCTTGCTGAAGATGTTTAAGACATCTAATAGCATCTTTTGAAGTATGCGTTCTTATAATCTGCTTAAAATCAGCAAGATACTTGAAGAAAATAGGGGGATATAATGATTTAATAGCTATATCTATATTCTCTCCATCTTCAATCTTAGATGCAACAATATAAATATTTAAGTAATATCTGATGAGAGCTCTAATCATCAGTACTTCATTTTTATTCTGCTCTTTCAGTTTTTCTATCTCCTTTAAAAAATTTTCTGCCTCTTTCTTTGCAAAATAAATGCACATTTCATCTCCACTTGCAAGAAGATCTGCACTCAATGTCGATAACACATCTTCCTTATTGATATGAGATTTATCGTGGGTGAAGCTAAATATTTTTTCTAGTTCAGATTTAATGATTTGATTATCGCCTTTTAGATGCGATTTTAGATAGAATAGAGCTTCTTCTTCTATATTTTTATTATACTTTTTACATTGCCTAAGAATGATTTTTGCTATGGTATCTTCGTTTTCATAGTAACAACCAATAGAAGCAATATCCTGACCTTTTTCAAAAAAGCTACGTATTCCGCTCACAGGTAAGGATTCTTCACTGTAAAAACAAATAAAATGTTCAAAATTATTTTCTGTAATATATTTTTGAATTTCTTTGGAGAGTGTTCCTTTAATGCCAGTTATCTTGATTAATTCTTTTTGCTTGAAGAAATTTGTGCTATTGGCGATTAGCTGCAATTTACTAGCTGTAATTTCCTTTATATCAAATTCTGAAATAATTAAGTTATTCTTATTAGCAATTTGTTCAATAACAGTTTTAGCAAAACCGTGGTTTATTCCATGGATTAGAAGAGATTTTATACTTCCTGATTTTATTTTTTGCAATAATTCAGACAGTGATGATGCAAAATATTTCATTTTTTACTATTCTCAAAAAATAATATTACTCTATTTCTTACTTCTTCTGCAGACATGATTGCTAATAATCTTTGTGTTTCTTGTTGGTTGGTTTGATTACTATAAGGAGAAAAATTAGTGCCATATGATGCTAATCTAGTAAAGTATCCAGAAGTAACTAATTTTTGAGTTTTAGATTCAATTAATTTGTACGAAACTTTAATGGTAACTACTTCACGTAAAACGTCAGAGTTTCTCTGGATAATACTATAGTCTTTTCCATATGATAATGTAGTTTCTAAATTATATTTAGGGTTACTACTAGGTGGTAATATATTATTTAAATGATTGTAATAGTCGGCTCCATCTGGAGAGGAAATAGGAATAATTTCAATGCTTTGCAAGAAATTATTCGTAGGGTTTGATTGTTTTTTATAGATTGGTTTAAACCCACATGATGTAAGGGAAAAAATATACAATAGTAGAATTACTACTTTTAAATAATGCTTTTCTCCCTTATTCATACCAATAGATTATATTTCGTTATACTTTATGAAGCTTCAGGTTCTACTGTATTTTCATCAGAAGTAGTTTTTTCTTTTGAATTGTCGGTTTTTCCAGTATCCTTTTTTGTTATTTTTTTCTTATGCTTACTAGTTCTTTTTCTTTTTGCATTTGAAGTCTGTTTAGTTTTTTCTGAGCTTGAAGATTTTTGATCTACTTTTTCTGAATTCTCTTCTAGGTTTTCGATTTCTTCTGGTGGTTTTTTACTTGATGATCCTTTGTTCTTGTCAATTCTTCTACGGTTTTTTGGGTACGATTTTTCTTCAGTTTCATTGTAAATTTCTGAAGTGTCTTGCAGCGCAGGTGAGTGCTGTGCAGTATTAGTTCTATTTTTATCAGAAAGCTTTATTTTTTCTATAGAATAGCTATCAGATGTTGCATCTCTATCTATAGAAAAATTAAGCTTTATAGAGTATTTAGACTCTATAAATGAAATTTCTTCTCTCTTATGATTTAGTAAGTAGATAATTGAAGATGCTATTCCAAAAACATTTACAACGTCATATTTTCCATTGAATATTTCATTTTCAATTGTTCTAAGTATAAGCATAGAATTTGATTCATCCGCACGGACAATTCCTTTACCACTACAGTGTGAACAAATGTTAGAGTTCATTTCTAGGAAAGACGGGCGTAATCTTTGTCTAGATACTTCCAGAAGTCCGAATGTACTAATTGGAGCTGTTTGTATTCTTGCTTTATCTTTACTAAAATATTCCCAAAGAGATCTTTCTAAGATCTTACGATTTTTTGTTTCACTTAGATCGATGAAATCAAGAACTAAAAGTCCTGATAAGTCGCGTAATCTTGATTGTCTTGCAATTTCTCTTGCAGCTTCAAGATTTGTTTTTAAAGCCATTTCTTCTATATTGCGCTCACCAGTTGCCTTACCTGAATTAACATCAATAGAAATAAGTGCTTCAGTTGGATTTATTACAATATACCCTCCAGAAGGTAAGTGTACGATTGGCTGGTATAGTTTTATTAATTGATCTTCAATACCAAATTTTGTAAATATTGGTGCTTTGCTTTTATATTCTTTTACTACTTTTGCTTGGCTAGGTAGAACATCTTTCATATATTTTTGACATAAAGCATAAGCTTCTTTTCCCTGTACAATTATCTCTTTAACGTTCCTGTCGAACATATCTCTAATTGTTTTAAGGATAACTCCATCTTCCTGATGGATAAAGCATGGTGCTTTAGATTTGAGAGTTGCTTCTCGGATTTTATTCCACAATCTAGCTAAGTAGTCATAATCTTTTTTAATCTCAAGAGTAGTATGACCAGCTCCAGCTGTTCTAGCTATCACACTAGAGCAACTATTACCTTTTTCAGCAAGATCATTTATAATTTTCTTTAGTCTTTTACGTTCATCGTGATTTGATATTTTTCTTGAAATGCCATTTTGCGAAGGTTTGTTTGGCATTAATACACAATATTTTCCAGCAAGAGATATGTATGTTGTAAGGGATGCTCCTTTGTTTCCTCTTTCTTCTTTTGATGCCTGGACTAGGAGAATTTGTCCTTTCTTTATTACTTCTTGGATTTTAAACTGTTTTTCAGTTGATTCAGAATCTTTTGAGATTGCGTCAACTTCATCTTCTTCAGCGGTAATATTAATATCTGATTGTAGCTTCTCGTCGACCATTTTCTCAATCGCGCTAATATCAATATCATCACTATCAATTAATTCGTGAAATTTATTTCCTGATTCTTTTTCTTCCAGATCTTCTGAGGTTATTTCTGGCGATATTAACTCATTTCCAGCAATCGTCTTGGATTTTGAATCGGATGAAAGAGTTTGGTAATAGTCAGGATGTATTTCGCTAAATGGAAGAAAGCCGCTTTTTTCTTCGCCATAATCTACGAAGGCTGCTTGAAGGGAAGGTTCGACTCTAGTTACTTTTGCTAGGTAAATATTACCTTTTATTTGTTTTTTATTTGCCGAACTAAATTCAATATTTTCTATATTATTTTTTTTATCAAGTAGAACAACCCTTGTTTCTGTAGGGAAGTTCCCATCGATTATTATTCTTTTTTTCATATATGCTCATAAATGTATTTAAATATTTTTTAAAAGGACCGGCAAACATGCATCAAAAACTATTAAAAAGTATGTTTTAATGCCCAAATTCTTTATTTATTACTTTATTAATAATACTCTTTTCCTAAGGTACTATTTTAGGCTATTTGGGGATAATCAAAATGTAGTTTGCCCTATCGCCTTTTTACTACAAAAATTTATATACCAACTGGTGGTTTTTAGCAAACAATATTTATGTTTAAGAAAAATAGTTTTTTAGGTTTTTGGGTTTACTCTTTATGTGCAGTTTCGTTTTATTGCTGTATTTTGATTAATGCCAAAATATTGGAAGACTTTTTTGCATACGAACACCTATCTTTTTACGATTATGATCATATAGAATTTCTCAAGATGTTAGGTTATGTCCTTGCATCTGCAATTATCGTTCTATTTACATCAATCTTATCATTTTACAGGGTGGTATTGATCGCAATGCCCTTAAATTTTCTTTGCTGCTTTTTTATTATTCTCTTTGAGTTAGATGATGCAATAATGACTTTAAGCTTGATACTATATGGTGCAACTTCTATGATGATGGTTCTTTTGTTTATAGATAAAATGTTTGAGCTTAGAAGGAGTAAAAAACTAAATCTAGTGATTTTATTGCCTGCTGAGATGCTTATATCTTATATAATAATTGTCTATTTTAACCTTTATAATATTGACGAAATTTTTGAAGATTTAGACATGATTTATATTTTTAAGGCAAATATTATTCCTCTTTTCGTGTTTTGTTTAATGGTTTTTTCTTTTAAAAGGTTTAGAAGCAAGCGCGATAATGAAGGTTACAATTTTAATATTGTAATTAGGAATATGGAGTTAGAATCATTGATGGCATTTGTTGTATTTTTTACTTTAATGTCAATTAGAAATGGTTATGAAGTATTCTCACTTTCTCATCAAATGCATAGTGTATCATCTGAAACAATTAGCTTTATATGCTTTTCTGCAATTGTAATTCCGGTCATTTTATTTAAATTTTTTCTTTCTAAACGTAATATCCATAAAACTAATATTACTAGTTTGGTATGTCTAATTTTATTGTTCCTATTGTTATCAGTTCTAGGGCAAGATTCAATGTTTTTAATTATCAATCTGATGTTTATTGGTGTTTCAATAATGTTATTTTTTATAGGAAATATCTTTATATTAAGCAGAAAGTTCGAAGGAATTAACTTTACAAGTGCACTTGCAATATACGCTTTAGCTGCGTCAATGGGGTATTACTGTGGTTATATTACTAGCGATACTTCGGAGGAAACTTTAGGACCTAATGGATTTTTAATTTCAATTTGTTTTGTATTAACCAGCTTATTGCTTTATTATCTATATCTCTTTAAGAAATTAAAATTATATAGATAATGAAAGAATTAAATATTATTGGTGGAGGTCTTGCAGGTTCCGAAGCTGCATGGCAAGCGGCAAATCGTGGTATTAAAGTTAATTTATATGAGATGCGTAATGGTCAGAAGAAGACACCTGCGCATCATACTGATAAACTTGCCGAGTTGGTTTGTTCGAATTCTTTTAGAAATGATGATATTTCAAGTGCTATAGGCTTACTTCATGCCGAGATGCGCAAGATGAATTCTTTAATTATAAAAGCAGCAGATAGAACAAAAGTTCCTGCAGGCTCTGCACTTGCAATGGATAGAGATCTTTTTGCGGATATGGTAACAAAAGAAATTAGTGACCATCCAAATATAAATGTTATTAGAGAAGAAATTAATGAACTATCTAGTGATGGGGCATGGATAATTGCTACTGGGCCGCTTACTTCTGATTCATTGAGTAATAAGATAATGGATCTTACGGGAGAAGATAAATTAGCGTTTTTTGATGCAATTGCCCCAATAGTTTACAAGGAATCTATCGATTTTGATATCGCATGGTTTCAATCGAGATATGATAAGGTTGGTCCAGATGGAGACGGTAAGGATTATATTAACTGTCCAATGAACAAGGAGCAATATTATAACTTTATCGATGCACTGCTTGATGGTGATAAAATTGAGTTTAAGGAATGGGAAAAGGATACGCCTTATTTTAACGGTTGTTTGCCTATAGAAGTAATGGCAGAGCGGGGTAGAGATACTCTAAGATTTGGTCCGATGAAACCAGTAGGTCTTACGAATCCAAATTCTCCAGATGAGAAGCCATATGCTGTTATACAGCTTAGGCAAGATAATGCACTTGGAAGTTTATATAATATAGTTGGCTTTCAAACAAAGCTTAGATATGGGGCGCAAAAAGAAGTTTTTTCAATGATTCCTGGTCTTGGTAATGCAGAATTTGCTAGGCTTGGAGGATTGCACAGAAATACGTTTATAAATAGCCCCAAATTATTAGGCTCTAAATTAGAGCTCAAGAACCAGTCCAATGTTAAGTTTGCTGGCCAAATTACTGGTGTAGAAGGATATGTTGAAAGTGCTGCTATTGGTTTGCTTGCTGGTATTTTTTCGTCTTATGAGATAAACAATAAACAGTTGACTAATATACCGTCTGAATCTGCAATGGGTAGTTTATTATCACACTTAACCGAAGGAGCGGATGCATCAACTTTCCAGCCTATGAATATAAATTTTGGTTTAGTTCCACAATTAGATACACGAATTAAGTCTAAAAAAGAAAGATATACAGCATTATCTGATAGAGCTTTAAAAGCATTAGATAGTTGGATTGTAGAGAATGATTTGTAATATTATTTGCTAGTGTATATTTAAGAATTTTTGCTAGAGAAATAATGGAAAATATATACTACTCTTTAAGAAAGATCATAGTTAATAAGATCTTGTGGGCATGGTGTATTTTTATTTATCTATTGTTGGTGGGTTTTCTATCTAACAAAGAAAGGGCAGTTTTTCTTGCTTAAATTGCCTATTATTTCCTTAGTACTTTCATTTGTGAAATATAAAACTTTTTCAGCTAGTTTAGAGGCGCCATAGATGTTTATAACAGGGCTATTTTCAGGTTCCTTTTTGGGCAAAGCTATAATTTATTTTA
Organism: Rickettsiaceae bacterium; assembly: GCA_965211855.1. Lineage (GTDB taxonomy): Bacteria > Pseudomonadota > Alphaproteobacteria > Rickettsiales > Rickettsiaceae > Megaera_A. The sequence goes on along the minus strand of CBDBTV010000014.1, from coordinate 119,410 downwards.
TAAAATTTAATTGAAGCTGCGTAGTTTAAAAAATATTTATTTTAATAGCTGTTGATTATACATCTCGAACTTCTGTAAATTCAAATTTATCTTTTCTTCCTATGATTCTGAGTTTAGTTAGGAGTTTCTTGATAAAACTAGTTTTATGAATATTGTAATTTCTTTTATATCTGGTTTTGGTCAGATGTTGATAATTTTCAATTAGTGATGGTATTACCTCATTATAATAGACTTTATATAAATCATGCATAGTTGCTCTGGTTGTCAGGTAACCCCATTTATTAACTTGCTGTGGAACTCTTGCTAATGCTTCAACGCAGCTGATAGCCTCTTCTGCTTCTGGATCTTCTCTTTTATAGACTTCTGCTATAGGAGAGAGATGTGATTGCATATCTTCAATCATTGCAGCAAGAGATAAACCTATAAATTTTTCTCGATCAAATCTCTTTACAAAGAATAGTTTTTTCTTTTCCGCTGCAGTGAGTAGCTGATTTCTATAATATTTTGCAAATAATTTTAGCCACCATACTCTAGTTCCTGAAATCTTTTGTTTATCATAGAATTTTAGTTTATTTTCAGTTTTAATTAATCTGTCTATTCCACATTTTTGCATGATTCTAATCAGGTTATTGCATCTTTCTATATCGTTTCTTCTTGCTGCTTTTACATGAGGAGTGGCTTGAGTGCATGAGAAATTAGCTGAGTGACGTGTTATTTGTCTTCCTTGGGGATCTCTTTTAATATCAGCAAAGTGTCCTATTTCTTGGCCTGCAATAATTTGCAAACGAGCAAGAGCTGCCCAACCATTTCCATATATTGGATTTGTTTCATTGTTTTTAGCAAAAGGGTCGCCTCCACATGAAACATATATACAAACATTTGTGCCATCTGTGCTCTGCATGCCGCTATTACTTCCAGCTCTCTTCCATGTTGCAATATCCATTACATCTCCAATGCTATTTGAGTATGTAATGAATACTTCTACCTTATCTAACAGAAGCCATCTGATTACTATTGGATGAGCAGATTGAACAAATATTCGAGCTAATTGTGTTTTTAACTCATCACTGACCATTAATAATTTTCCTACCTTGCGATTTAGGTCAATCATTACAGATGATAGTCTTTTATTTGATATTGGTCTATTACGTGAGCTATAGACTTTTCTTATATGATCTTTTGTGGATTGAAGTAGCTCAGGATTAGTAAGCTCTTCGTGACTAAGGAAGACATTGACACCCAAACTAGGGTCAGAAAACCTTACAAAATTACAGTAATAATCAGTATCAATTCTTAGCTTTCCAGATTTTACAAGTTCCTGTGCAAGATGTTCATATTCATCTTGCATATCTTCTTTGTAAATCGGTGGAACTTTGTCAAGAATATGATAAATTGAGTTCATTTTCCATCCCCACAAAAGATGCAAGTAGTGCAATGCTATATTTGAAATATTCTACAAACACTTTAAAATGTTTTTCTCCTTTTCTCGATACTACATGAGGTATAAATTTAATTTCACGAGGAACTTTAGATGCAAAGTCTATTTTTGCTCTTGGCAATTGTGTTGAATTTATTACTATCCTTGCTGTATGGAGCTCATATTTTTTCATGAAGTCTAAAGAATCTTCGATTGCATCTAGATTGTTTGTTGTTAAACTATGATCAAAAATGAATTGCGCAGGAATCAAGTTGTTTACTCTGATGAAGTTATCATATTCCTCTTTTGGTTTATCACCAGTTATGTATACAATAGGTGCATAGCCCATCTTTAAAAGTTGAGCTCCGACATACAGTCTTTCTTTGTTTCCTCCATATACAACTATTGCTTGAGTGATGTTTCTATTTGTATTCGTAATATTTTTTGTATAGTTAATAAAATAGAAGAACCCAGTGCACCAAGCAAAAATAATCAATGACAGAGTTAATTTCAATATTTTCATCAGAATATTTTTTCAAATTCCTTTTTAAAAATGGAATTGAAATTCTTTGTAGATGTTTCAATTCCCAGTTCATATAATGAGGTTACTGGAAAATCTGATATACCACAAGGTATTATTCCTTTGTACTTTTGAAGATCTGTATTGATGTTGACAGCAATACCATGGTAAGTAACCCATTTTTTTATGCGAACCCCAATAGCACCAAGCTTTGCAGGTATATTTTGATGATTTGTCCAGATTCCAACTTTTCCATCAATAGTATATGCATCTATTCCAAATTCTCTTAAAGTATTTATCACGGCAAGTTCAAGGTTTTTAATATATAGCTTTACATCCTTTTTACGATTACTTTTTCTTAAGTCAATTAAAGGATATATCACAGCTTGCCCTGGTCCATGATAGGTATATTTTCCACCTCTGCCAGTATAAATTACTGGTATATTTGAGCTTTCTAGTAATTCTTCCTTTTTATAGCTTGTTCCTGCGGTATAAACATCATTGTGCTCAAGTAAGTATATGGTTTCGCTTGTTTGATTTAATATAATCTGTTCAAGTTTATCTTCCATTATCTTAAGTGATTTGGAATACTCAACGAGGCCAGGGAGATTTATCCAATCTATCATACTATTTTCTACCAAATAGTTTTTCTATATCTTTGAGCTTAAGTTCAACATAAGTTTGTCTTCCGTGATTGCACTGACCTGAAAATGGTGTACTTTCCATTTGACGAAGTAGTTCGTTCATTTCGCTTGCGTTAAGCTTTCTACCGGCTCTAATTGCGTAATGACACGCATATGTTTCGGTTATGTGTTCAATTAATTCAGTAAGCGCAATATTTTCTCCAAGTGAGGTAAAGTGATCTGCTAGATCTGAAACTAAATTTCTCACATTAATATCTCCAACAAGACTAGGAATTTCTGAAACTATAATCGATTTTTCACCAAATTTTTCAATTGTAAGTCCTAGTTTTGTTAATGTTGCTTTGTTTTCATCAAGTATTTCAGCTTTTGATTCGTCTGATAATTCTACAATTTCAGGTATTAATAATCTTTGTTTGATAAGGCCATTTTTATCTATTTGTTCCTTTATCTTTTCATAACCAATACGTTCATGTGCTGCATGTTGATCCGTTATGATAATACTGTCACTGGATTGAGAAATAATGTAGGTGCTATGGAGTTGTGCTTTTGCCGCTCCAAGAGGAAAGTCAGTTGAATCTTGTGGTGCATTATGTGAATCTTGCTCTACAATTGATTGTGGAGTGCTTTCCACAAGTCGTTGAGTTACTTGTTGTGGTGCTTGTGCCATAGCATAATCGTTTCTAACACTAGGTGAGGAGGTATTTTGCCTTGATGAAGGAATGCTAAATCTTCCTTGGTTTGTAGAATTTTCACGAAAGCCAGAATTAGTTTGAGTGCTTCTCATATAATTGATTGCAGCAGCAGAAGGTGTTGTAGAAACTCGGTCGCTAGAATTATTTAAGGCATCTTTAATTGAACTTATGACCATTCCTCGAATCATATTTGGATCATGAAAACGCACCTCACTTTTTGCTGGGTGCACATTAACATCTACTTGTTCAGGATTTACTGATAGAAATAGTACAGATACTGGGTGTCTATCACGCGCTAAATAATCTTGATAAGCAACTTTGAGAGCAATATTTAATATTTTATCTTTTACAGGTCTGTTATTGATAAATAAATGCTGCTCATCAGATGCTGCCCTGTTATAAGTTGGTAGTGAAGTATAACCATATATTGCAACTCCATCTCTCTCGAATGATATTTCAGTAGCATTTTCTATGAATTCCGTCCCCATAATTTCTGAAATCCTATTTTTAATACTATCTGGACCTGATTGCTTTCTTACTTTCAATAATTCTCTTTCATCATGTGACAGTGTGAAAGATATTTCTGGGTGTGCTAAAGCAATTTTTTTTACGCAATTAGTGATGGCAGTTAGCTCTGTTCTATCCGTCCTAAGGAATTTGAGTCTTGCTGGGGTTGCGAAAAATAAATCTCTTACCTCGATTATTGTACCTACATTGCCATTTGCTATTTTTGTAGGTTCAATTGTCCCACCATTTATCGATAAAGTATAAGCGTTTTCACTGTCTGGTTTTTGCGATGTGATCTTAAATTTACTGATTGCTCCTATTGATGGAAGAGCTTCTCCTCTGAATCCAAAACTATTGATATTAAGTAAGTCATCTTCGTCTAACTTTGAAGTTGCATGTCTTTGAATGGCCAGTTCAAGCTCATCTTTGGACATGCCCTTGCCATTATCTTTTATGACAATCAAGTTTTTGCCAGCGCATTCAAGGATAATATCAATTTCAGTTGATCCTGCATCTATTGAGTTTTCTACTAATTCCTTTACTACTGATGCTGGTCTTTCTATGACTTCGCCAGCTGCAATTTTATTGATAGTACTGTTTGAAAGTATTTTAATTGTCATTAGTCTCTTATAGCTCTTTTATTTAAGAAGTACAGGGCAAATGATATCACTAAAATTGTGGTAATAAAATAGCAAATTGGTAGCCAGGCAAGATTTGTTTTCTTATAGATAAAAGTGCTGAGTAGTGCTGTTGGAGCTGAAATAAAAACAGATCCAATCGCGTGGCTTAAAGAAAAAAGTCTATAACGAATGGATTTTGGGATAGACTGTTTTAGTATTGCCGCCGCTGGCATGGTTATAAATGGCAGTGATGCGGTAATTGCTATATATGTAAATGGGCTGAGTACAAGGTTATTTAGCTTAAGCATTAATATTGTTGAACATATTATTACAGAAATAGATCCTAAAAGAGTAATGCGATACCTATTAAATTTATCGGCAAAGTAACCACTTATAATACCGAATATCATATAGAATACGATTGCAATTGTTATGTATGATTGCATTGATGATCTATCAATTGTTTCTAGTATTTCAAAATTATAGGTACCAAAAAAGATAATAATAAATTGATTTGTACTTCCAATTCCTCCTGCAAGTAAAATGCATAGTAGAAATAATTTCCAGTTTTTATACACAATGTTTTTTGTTGATGCGTTTTTGAATTCTTCGAAATTAATATCATCTTTGATTTCTGTAGTATCTTTGAAGCCTGTGATTTTCATTGCTATAATAACAAAAATTCCCATGATCCCTCCAAGGAGGAACGCAAATCTCCAACTATATTCTGGAAAATGATTCAGAGTAAAAAACCAAGCTGATAATGATGCTGTTAATGAGCCTGCCAGTGTGAATAATGTCGTAATTCCAATTCCTAAACACTGTTTTGATTTTGGTATATGTTCGTAAATATATATTCTAACCCCATCAGAACCCGATGTTACAAGTGCGCAGATTGTCATTCGGCAAATTAGTAGAAGAAAGCATGATAGCAATCCTACAGATTCATAGCTGGGTGTTGCAAACAATATCATTGACGCTGATGCAGTTCCAATCAAACTTATTCTGAAACTATTTGATCTTCCTTTTAAATCTCCAATTTTTCCAAAAACAATAGCCCCAATTGGTTTTGCAATCATTGCAATAGCCATAACAAAATATGTGTTAATTAATTGGGTTATAGCTTCATCTGCCGGAAAAAAATGAGATGCAATATTTGCAGCTAGAAAACCAAATAAATGGTAGTCATAATATTGTATGAATACAGTTAAAACTGATATCGCAAAGCTTTTTTTAGTCAAAAGATCCTCTTTGCTTTATGGGTTTATAGAGATTTTATAGCGCGAAAAGAATTAAAGTTCAAATTTTTTTCCACAATAGGGGCAAATTACATATCCTATTTTTGGATCGATTTCAAGATATACATGAGGATGATCATAAGGAGCTTCCTTTCCTTTGCAAGACACAGATTTAGTTTGTACTTTTTCTATTTCAACTGGTTGCATAATTTTAAGCTATAATAGGTTTATATAGTGCATTATACATAATGCGCTAGCTTTTCAAAATAAAAACGCATTTGTGAGTCAATAGTTAGGATTATTTATGTATTAGCTGTGTATAAGTGGTGGCCAGGGACGGGATCGAACCGCCGACACAGGGATTTTCAGTCCCTTGCTCTACCAACTGAGCTACCTGGCCTTGATCAAACTATAAATGTTTAATGTACTTTTATTGATGCAACTTATACCCAATAAAAACTTATTTGTCTATCCTAAATTCTTATATTTTATTGAAAAAACTCTTTTACGCAGCTTTGCTGTATATTATAATGTCATAAATTAATTTAGACGTGAAATTTGTCAGAGAGAGAAGATGGAAGAGTTATTTGCGATAAAAGATGTATACTCGCTATTTGAGGGCAATCAGTTGTTGGTGATGATTGGTGTCATGATTATAGCATTTTACCCATTATTATTTATTACCAAGAGAGTTGTTTCTCCAAGTGTAAACAAAATTGCAAAACTTAAAGGCGAGAACTATGAAGAGATTTTAGTTAAGCATAGACTCACTAACAGGTTGGTTCATCTATTTATTGCATTATATTTAATGTTCTGGGGCGATGTATTTCATAAAAGTGAATTAATGTCCGAAGCGGCTATAAGAGCAAAAGATCTCGTTATTACAGTTTATCTTATTTTTGCTATAGCTACATTTTTGTTAGCCATGATCAATATAGCTGCAGATATGTATAAAACCAGAGCAATATCAAACAGAGTGCCTATTGGTCTGCATACGCAGATTGTTAAAATTTTTATTGTTATTTGTGCGATGTTAACTACGGTGTCGACAGTAATGGGTATATCAGTTTCGTCTTTGTTTACAAGCATTGGTGCAGCCGCCGCTCTTTTAACATTTGTATTTAAAGATACAGTTCTTGGTCTTATGGCAAGTATTCAGCTAACTTTTCAAGACATAATTAAAGTAGGCGATTGGGTTACCCTCCCAAGTTATAATGCAGATGGAGATATTGAAAAGATAACTATTACTGTTGTAGTTATTAGAAATTTTGATAAAACATTTACAACGGTTCCAACATATGCATTCCTAACTACCGGTGTAAAAAATTGGCGTGCAATGTTTCAAGTTGGTGGTAGAAGGATTAAGCGCGCTATTAGTCTTGATATGGATACAGTAAAAATTTGTTCTCAGAAAGATTTGAATAAGTTTAAGAAAATGCCGTGTATGCATGATTTAGCTAATGATAAACCGGAGCTATTTGATGCAAAAAATTCTATTGTAAACATCACTATGTTTAGAAAATATGCTGAGCAATATTTGAAGACGAATGAGAATATACATCAGGAAGGTTTTACTTTTTTAGTCAGACAGCTTGAGCCAACAGAGAATGGTATTCCTTTGCAGGTTTATATCTTTACTAAAGATACTAAATGGGCGAATCATGAGTCTGTTCAAGCAGATATTTTTGATCACCTGATTGGTATTATGCCTGAATTCGAATTAAAAGCTTTTCAATCTAGTTTGTATTTTAATTCATGATTTTACCTGAGATAAGATTGCAGATTGCTCCTAATCCTATTTTTCGGCAAAAAGCGTCTCCCGTTAAAGAGATAGATTCCGAAATTAAGCATGTAGTAAGCTCAATGTATAATATTATGTATGAAAACGGGGCGGTTGGAATTGGTGCTAATATGGTTGGAGTCTTGAAAAGAGTTGTAGTTGTAGATCTTCAGGAATCATCGCAAAAAGCTCCAATTACAATGATTAACCCTGTTATTACTGAAAAGTCACAAGAGTTGCAAACGTTTGAAGAGGGGTCTTTAAGCTATCCTGGCATTAAAGCTATGGTTGAAAGGCCAAAAGAAATAGAAGTCGAATATTTAGATATCAATGGAAAGCCTAACTCTATGAGTGCAGAAGGTTGGCTTGCAACGGTAATTCAGCACGAAGTAGATTACCTTGATGGTAAGGTTTTTCTTGATTATGTTTCGCCAATGAAAAGAAAAATGCTTCTGAAAAAGATGGAGAAGCACATTAAAAATAATAAATTATAGTTAAGAGTCTTATCTTTCGTGAATTAAAATTATTGAAATAATGCATATAGTGCAGGTAGCTATAATAAAATAGGTGATTGGAATGATAGTTCCATTAAAAATTATGCCGGTGAGTGTAATTCCTAGAGAGCTAAAAATCATTTCTAGCGCTATCATTATCGAAGATGCAACTCCTGCTTTTCCAGGAACTGCAGAAACAATTTTGGAAGTTGCGTTTCCAAAAATAAATCCCCATCCCATGTAACATGGAATTTTGCATATCTGTATAATTACTGGCGTTGCGACTTTTAAGTAAAATACACAAAGAACAGATAAGTTGCTAATAATCATAATTACTAAGCCATAAAAAATTATTTTTTCTTCGCTATATTTCTCTGTATATTTTCCACTGATAACTGTTCCTATCACATATATTAAGAATAAAGGTAATACATATAAACCGTAATATTCTGGCTCTACATTCATATAATCGATAAATATCAGGGGTAGGTTGCTTGATTCAACAAATATGAGCATTACGCACAGGACTTTAACTATAAGAAATTTAATAAATATTCTTTCTTTAAATACGGTTATATAGTTTAAAATAAAGGTTTTAGAGCAGAATGGCTTTTTTTCTAACAATGTTTCTTTTTGCCATAATATTATTTTTATAAGAGCTATAAATGAGCAAAATAGCAATATTTGAAAACATCCCTTCCAACCTATAATTGTTCCAAGATATGAACCAATTACTGGAGCAACGGCAGGAGTGATTCCTGCGATTGCGTGAACATAATTCATAATTTTTGTATATTCTTTGCCGCTATATATGTCTTTTAAGCACGCATTTCCAACTACCCATGCTGCGCCAGAGCCAAGTCCTTGAGCAAATTTTCCAATTAAAAAAACTTCAATCGTTGTTGCAAAAGTGATAGCAAATGTTGAGATAAAAAATATTGATATTGAGCAAATAAGCATTGGCCTTCTACCAACAGAATCAGCTAGTCCACCATAGATAATTCCAGACGCTCCCAATGCAAATAATCCAATACTAATAGTTGATTGAGCGATTTGGTCACTAATAGCTAAATCTAATTTTATGTTTGGCAGTAGTACGGAATTGAAGCTAATAGCAATTTCAACTACTATTATTATATAGGTAATTATAATAGGCGTAAAATCTCTTCTACTTTTCATAAAATACCTTCACCCTAATATTTATTATCCTATTAATCTGAACTATATATTATTTATTTCATATTCAAAATAGCTTAATGGTATTTTGTTTCGATTGGCTGGGCTAAGAAGTCATATTCTTAGTATATTATAATTTTGAAAATAAGGATTGTGGTATTCTAATATTTTATAGTTCCAATAAATGATTTTATTGCTTAAAAACTTGCCTTATCCTTTGCATATAAGCCGAATTTAAGATATAATTACTTTTGCTACTTGTTAGCTATGGTAATAAACGCTATTTGGAATAGAAGTTTCGGACCCGGGGGCGGTACCCGGCGCCTCCACCATGGATTGTTTTATGGGGGCGAAATAGGATCGACGTGCTTAATAAAGAAATAATTTTTACCCAGTATGATTCCGCTGTGATCTTTGATCGTGGGTCAAAAAAAGTAAATGCAAACGATAATCAACGTATGCAGGCTGTAGCTTAGAGATAAGTGATGCCGCGGGGTTTGGGCTTACCTTGCAACAGAAAAGCCCTATTGTTTTGTATAAGAGGCTATCTGTGTCGTTAGTCTTTTTTTATTAAACTACAATGAGAAATAATTATTATATGTCTATTGATTATCAAGTTCTTATAGATCAAGCAATGCTAGATATTGTAAAAAAAATATTAGTGCATGCGCAAGATGAAGGATTAAGAGATGAGCAATGTTTTTATATAAGTTTTCGTACGGATTTTCCTGAGGTTATCTTATCAAAAAATGTTAAAGCTAGATATCCAAAAGAAATTACCATTGTTCTTCAATATCAATATAAGAATCTACAAGTTCTAGAAGATAGATTCTCAGTTAATATAGCGTTTAGTGGAATTAGCGAGACTATAGAAGTTCCATTTTCAGCGCTTACCGGTTTTGCAGACCCTTCTGTAAATTTTAGTTGGCAATTTAGGCAAGTTGCACAGGATAAGAATAGTGATAGCCATATTCATGAAGCAACTGATCTATTGAAGATGCCGCCTAAATCAATGAAAAAGAAACCAAAGCAAAAAGAGGCTCCAAAAAAAGAAGCAGGTGAAGTGGTATCTATAGAACAATTTCGTAATAAATCTAAATAATAATATGAATGATACTAAGCCATTAGTTGAAATATATACGGATGGTGCTTGTTCGGGTAATCCTGGGCTAGGTGGTTGGGGTGCTCTGCTAATCTTTAAAGGAAAAAAGAAAGAAATTTCCGGTTATTTAGAAGATACCACAAATAATCAGATGGAACTTATGGCAGCAATTGAGGCTCTGAAAATATTAAAAAAATCTTGCAAGGTGAATTTGTATACTGATAGTACCTATGTACAGAAGGGGATTACGGAGTGGATTCATAGTTGGGAAAAAAATAATTGGCGAAAAAGAGACAATAGTCCTGTGAAAAATGTTGAATTATGGCAAAAATTACAGCAAGAAATTGAAAAACACGATATTATCTGGAATTGGGTGAAAGGCCATTCTGATAATGAAGGTAATAATATTGCCGACAGATTGGCGGTTGAAGCTCGTGAAAAGGCAAGGAGTAAGTAATAAATGTCATTTGTAAATAGTTTGTGGGTCAAATTTTTTTGTAAGCAAGTAGGTGTTGATCAGTTTGGTAACAAGTATTTTGTTGGAAACAGTAAAAACTATTTAGGCAAGAAAAAAAGGTACGTTTTGTATAATGGCATTGACGATGGATCAAAAGTTCCTGCAATGTGGCATGCATGGCTTCACTATTTAAGTGATGAACTTCCTTCAGAAAACCCGCAAGAAAATTATGAGTGGCAGGTGGATCATGTCCAGAATTTAACTGGTACTAAAGCAGCGTATGATCCTTCTAAATCAAAACATATAAAATTAGAATCTTATTCTAGTTGGCGACCAAAGAGTGAATAATTAAATAATATGAAACAAGCAAAATTAGAAACAATTGTTGGATTTGTAGTGCTTATTATAGCATTCGGCTTTTTTGCATTTGCATATAATATAAGTAATGCTTCAAAGGGTAGTAGTGGATATATATTAATTGCAAATTTTCAAAATGTTGATGGAATAACTGAGGGATCAGATGTTAAACTTGCTGGAATAAAAATAGGGCAAGTGGGAAACCTAGTTCTGCATGATGATACCTACTATGCTTCAGTAAAATTACTAATTGATGATTCAGTAAGTATTCCTGTTGATTCAAGAGCGATAGTATCTACAAGTGGCTTGCTTGGTGGGAAATATATTCGTATTAATCCTGGAGCATCCGATGATAATTTCGTTAATGGTGATAAAATCAAATTTACTCAATCAGCTTTAAATATTGAGGATCTGATAGGTAAGTTAATGTATTCTCTTACAAGTAAGTAAGTTTATTTTTTCTTTATATGAGTGTTTAAGTTGAGCGTATGAAGAAAAGTTTAAACTACTTGCCTAGTCATAAAATTCATTACATTAAGCAAGTAAGAGATATTATTGTATCTGAATTGCTAAACTCAAATAAAGGTTTGGTTTATGTGATACTATTTGGTAGCTATGCTCGTGGAGATTATGTTTTTTACAAAGGGTATGATGAGGAAAATGATCATAAATATTCTTATATAAGTGATCTTGATATTCTAATAGTAACAGAAAAAGAATGCTCTGAATATGGACGTATAATCAAAAGAATTGATGATAGGCTTCCAAGGACTAGGCCTTTTGACTCATCTCACCCTGATCCAGTTCCTCCTGTTTCAATGATTACTCATACTATAGAGCATGTAAATTATAGGCTAACTGACAACGAGTATTTTTTTAAGGATATTAAAAAAGAAGGTGTAATGCTCTATGATTCGGGGCAGTATAAGTTAGCAAGTCCGAAGAAATTTACTCCGGCAGAAAGGAGAGCAAAGGCGATTGAGAAATTTGATGAGTATTTTGGTCGAGCTAGAGCGTTTTTAGAAGGCTCAAGAGGACTAGGTACAATAAATAGTGCTGATGAATTTCAAAAAAATATTAGAGCTTTTATGTTGCATCAAGTTTGTGAAAATGCATTTGTTGCAGCTAATTTAGTATTAAAAGACGATAGGCGAAAGCAGCATGATCTTGTGAAATTACAAAAAGAAGCCGCTATTTATGAGCCAGAGTTTTTACATTCATTTCCTAAAGAAACTCCGCGTGATAAGTATATCTTCGATTTGATTAGAAGGGCCTATATCGATGCAAGATACAAAAGAAATTATACGGTAACTGAGGAAGAGCTTAAGGAGATGGCAACAATGTCAGAAAACTTTCTTGGTATAGCGGAGCGACTTTGTCGGAGAAAAATAACAAGTTTTTGAACGTTATGGTGCTGCAATGTCCTCAAGGTACAGAAATCTTTCAATTATTGATATTATAGGTTTGATTTAATAGAGTTACTTCAATTAAACTAGTAAACAGTAAGTTTATAAATTAGTTATTTGGAGGATTATCTATGGCCGGGCAACTCTCTTCCGATCCACTTTTCGTAGGTTTAACAAGACCATCAATGATTTTTGGTGTTAGTATTCAATATGCAATGCTTAACCTAATGGTTGCTGTTACTATTTTTATTCAAAAATCAAGTGTTTACATCATTTTTGTTGCAGCTGTGGTGCATTTAATTGGTTATCTCTTATGTTTTAAGGAGCCTAGATTTATGGAGCTGTATCTCAATTATGCTGGTAAGTGTAATCAGTGTCCAAATAAATCTTACTGGGGAGCTAACTCATATAGTGCATAGGTTTGTAAATGTTTAAACTATTAAAAACGGCTGCAGCAAAAGAGCAGCACTCAAAGAAAGAAAAGGCGGTTGCAGACTTTATTCCGTATAAGGGTCATTGGGATAAAAATACTATTTTAACCAAATCTAATGGATTGCTTCAGGTGATCAAAGTAGGTGGTTTTTCATTTGAAACAGCAGATGATGAGGATTTAGATATTAGAAAAGGGATAAGGAACTCTCTTTTGAAGAATATGGCCTCTGGTAATGTGACTCTTTATTTTCATACGGTAAGACGAAGAAAGCCTCTAATGGAAAAAAACGCTGATTATAGTGTTGATCCTACAGTTCAAACTTCAAAAGATTTTATTTCTTACCTTGAAGATGAGTGGCAGAGAAAGAATTCTGGATCTGATTCATACTTTAACGAACTATATGTGAGTATTCTTTATGAGCCTGATAAAGAAGGGGCTGCAGTTATTGAATATATGTTTACTAAATTAAGGCAGAAGGGTAATAAGGGCGCATGGGAAAATGATATGCGCGAGATGCATGAGAGTATGAACGAAATGACTACTCGTGTTTTAAATACACTTCGTGATTATGATACAAAATTATTGGGAGTTAAAAAGACAAAAGATGGAGTTTTTTGTGAATTAAGTGAATTTTTAGGGACGCTGGTAAATTGTGGTGATTCAAGCCCGATGATGGTTCCAAGAAATTCATTAGATGAGTATTTGCCAACAAATAGATTGTTTTTTGGTACTAGATCAATTGAATCTAGAGGGCCAAAAGGGAAAAAATTTGCTGGAGTAGTGAGTGTTAGGGAGTATGGTCCGACAACGGCAGCAGTTGTGTTTGACGGGTTTTTGCAAATGCCATTTGAGTTTATTATGACTCAGAGTTTTAGTTTTTCGAACAGAACTATTGCTATTAATAAGATGCAGCTTCAGCAAAATAGAATGATTCAAGCTGAAGATAAAGCTGTATCTCAGATAGCTGAAATTTCACAAGCACTTGATATGGCTATGAGTGGTGATATTGGTTTTGGTGAGCATCATATGTCCTTACTTTGTATGGATAGAGATTTGAAGGCTTTAGAAAATACTTTGTCAATGGCTGCTGTAGAGCTATCAAATTGTGGTATACAACCAGTTAGAGAAAGAATAAACATGGAGCCTAGCTATTGGGGGCAACTTCCGGGTAATTTGGGTTATATAATTAGAAGATCAACTATTAATACATTAAATTTAGCTGGATTTGCTTCTATGCATAATTATCCTCCAGGTCGTATGGATGGTAATCATTGGGGAGAGGCCGTGACTGTTTTGGATACTACTTCTGGAACGCCATTTTATTTTAATTTTCATGTTCGAGATGTAGGGCATACTCTTATTATCGGCCCTACAGGTGCTGGTAAGACAGTTTTAATGAATTTCCTATGTGCTCAAGCTCAAAAATTTAGACCAAGAAGCTTTTTCTTTGATAAAGATAGGGGAGCTGAGATATTTGTTCGAGCTATGGATGGTGTATACACAGTAATCGATCCAGGATCTAATTGTGGGTTTAATCCGCTGCAGCTTGATGATAATGGTGAGAATAGGGCATTTATTCTTGAATGGATGAAGACTCTTGTGACTTCACATGGTGAAACTTTAGATGCAGAAGATATTAAGGTTTTAACGCAATCTATTGATGGTAATTTTAGATTAGATAAGAGAGACAGGAAATTAAGCAATATTGCTCCATTCTTAGGAATGGATGGACCTGGCACTTTAGCAAGTAGGATTGCAATGTGGCATAGTAAGGGATCTCACGCAAAAATCTTTGATAATGATGAAGATAGTATTGATCTCGGACAATCAAGAGTGTTTGGTTTTGAGATGGCCGAACTTCTTAAAGACCCATTGTCACTTTCTCCAGTGTTATTATATATTTTCCATAGAATTAATATTTCTCTAGATGGTTCTAGAACAATGATAGTTCTTGATGAGGCTTGGGCGCTTATTGATAATCCAGTGTTTGCACCTAAAATTAAAGACTGGTTGAAAGTTTTGAGAAAGCTAAATACTTTCGTGATTTTTGCAACGCAAAGTGTTGAAGATGCTACCAAAAGTCAGATAAGTGATACTTTGATTCAGCAAACAGCAACGCAAATATTTTTGCCTAATCTGAAAGCAACAGATGTATATAAAACAGCATTCATGCTATCCCAGAGAGAGTATTTGTTGATTAAAACAACTGACCCAGGTTCTAGATATTTTCTTGTAAAACAGGGGGTAAATGCAGTTATTGCAAAAGTAAATCTTGCGGGTATGGATAATGTGATTAACGTCCTATCTGGTAGAGCTGATACAGTTGTTCTGCTCGATCAAATTATTGAAAAGCATGGAAGTGACCCGAAGAAGTGGTTGCCAGTTTTCTATGAAGAAGTGAAGGCGTTGGGTTGATGCAGAATAATAGAGATACTATAAGTGAAAAGCATGTAGGGCAAGGAATATTGCCTTTAGGTTTTTTTCGTCATTTTTTAGGATCTCTAGTTATAGCTTTATCATTTTTAAGGGCAAGGATAGTTGCTATTTTTTTGTGCCTAGTTATTTCTTTAGGGAGTTTTTCACAAACTTTTGCGGCTGATGAGTATCAAGCTGAAAATAACGTTTTAGATACAATACTTGATACTTTGACAAATTTGACATGTGAGACTCAAGGAGTTGGAAATTTACTGCGTACTGAATTTTCGCATACATGCATTCCTGCATCTTTTTTCACTTTTGCAGTGGCCAATATTATTTCTCCTGGTTTATATGCGAATACTTTTTTAAGAGTATATATCAATGATAAAGAACTTTTTCCTAGGACTTGTACTAGGGGTAATCGTATTGATTACTACGATCAAAAACTAAGCTTTTCTCTGTGTAGCAATACGAAGCTTGCTGCTGCAAGAGTAGGGGCAATTACCAAATCTGCAATAGTTATTGCAAAAGCCATATTTACTGGAAAAGATCCATGGGATGATATTGTTGAAGCTTGGGATATACCTAAAGCTGATTATCACAATATCTATCGTGATAAGAGAGAAGGTGATAGTGGCACCATGTTTGATATTGGTATAATACCAGTTCTGCCGTGGAAGGTAATAAAAGAAAAGGATAAGATGTGTGTTGCCACGCAAAGTTTTGCTGGATGGATACCAATTGGTTGTAAATATATTAAAGAACCTTATCCAGTATCAATTTATGCTGATTTCTTGGATCTTACTCCAGAAGGACGTGGAGAGCTAGAAAAATTAACCTCCCTGACTACATGCGGAAATATGGGAGGGTGTTATAAAAGAGCGCACGAATATTCTAGATCTTCAATTGTAATGACTGGCCCATTGATTGAGTGTGTTCGAGAAATGATTGCTAAATTGATGATAAGCTCAGCAGTGTGTAGCTTTGATGATGTAAAAAATGTCCTTGGAAGTAATTCAAGGGTTTCAAGTGCATTATTTCAATTTCAGCAAGGTATGCATAGAGCTGTTACGGCAATGCTTACATTATATGTTATCTTTTTTGGGTTTAGGATAGTGTTATCTGGCAATGTTCCGGAGAAGGTAGAGTTGGTAAATTTTGCTGTTAAGTTCTTGTTTGTCACGTATTTTGCAGTTGGAATTAATGTTAATCCAGGCTCTGGTAGTGACTTAGATAGAATGGATGGGATGATACAATGGGTATTCCCATTTATGCTTGATGGAATGAATCAACTAGCAGGTTGGATTATTAATGCAAGTCCAAGCCAACTATGTAAATTTAGTGACGTCTATTATCCAGATACTTTAAGACACTTAGAGTTGTGGGATTCATTAGATTGCAGAATAAGTCACTATTTAGGGTTAGATGCTATGCAGACCATGATGGTAGAGAATGCTACAAGACATCATGATTTCTCACGACTAGATATTCTGAGTTTCCCAATACCTCCATATATATATCTTTTAGTGCCTGCTGTGATTTCTGGGAACTGGACACTTATATCTCTTGCTATAATGTACCCATTATTAATAATTTCTGTTGGTGCATTTATAGTTAATGCAACAGTAGTATGTATGATTTCTATTGTGATTCTTGGGGTTTTAGCACCATTATTTGTCCCGATGTATTTATTTAATTATAACCCGAACTGTGGATAAGCGATTTCATTTTATAAATTGTTCTAAAGATGGCTTATCAGTACGAAGCTGATAGTTTATTAGTCCAGCAAATAAGTGACAAAATGCATTTATTGGAGATCTATGTCTACTATGTATCAAGGTGTTTAACGACTTTATAGATGAGAAGATTGTTTCTATAAATGGACGTTTCATTAACATCATTTTATCATTTATATCCATTAGACAATTCTTCATATTTTTTCTGATTTTAGTGATTAAAGTTGTACCCTGTTCAAATAATTCAGTGAATAATTTTTTGGAGATATAACCTTTATCACCAATAAGTTTGCAAGAGATATCTTTTAGCATTTGCTTTACTGGAGACCTGTCATCTACATTCCCGCTAGTAACATGCATGCGTACAATTTCTCCGTGACTATTAAAAATAAAGTGCAACTTAAAGCCAAAGAACCAACCAGTTGAAGTCTTACCTTTTCCAGCTAAGTCTTTAAAAACTTTATGACGTTTCTCTCACAGCCTATGGCATACAACCATTGGAGTAGAGTCGATAAACATGTATTCAGTTATCTTACCCTCAAGGGATTTTAACATGCATAATACAGCAGGAAAGGCTAGCTTTATCAATGATATAAAGCGATCATAATGGACTAAGTAATTGAATAAATTTCTGTTATTTCTCATAAGTTCTAAGTAAAAATATTTAAAGCAAGCCATACCAGATTGATGGAAAGCTATTAAGATTGTTATTATCTCCGATAAGCTCATACTGCTTGGTCTATTACGTTTTCTTAAACCGCTAGTAAGAAGAGACTTTTTGTACCAATTTTCAAATCCTTTATAAAAATCATCGACAAAGCAGAACAAAGTATCGTAGTCTATATTCATTGGGGTACTCTTTAGTTGTTTAAAAAAGCCAGAATACCCCAATACCAACTACTATGCAGCTTTTTTGTTATCCATAGTTCGGGTTAATTATACCAAAGGATATTTTGAATCATGGGTAAAGTTGCTATTGTCATTTATGCTCCAGCCTATGGTGGCAGTTACATTTATGACAACGATGCTTGCTGTATTTGATTTTGGTTTTTATGGGACGTGTAAATATAGGTACAAAGATTTTAGCTATTCAGGGCCTGGCTTTGCAGTAGGTGATTCAAATCTTGCCAATGTTATATCTCCTGTAGCGGGTGGACCTAGAACGGTTAGATATTTCTTTGTAGATCAGCGTTGGGAAGATAGCTACGTGGATGAGGAGGAAATAGATGGTTGTAGAGAAAGTCTTGGGTTTATATTAAATAACCCATTCCAATTTTTGTTTGATGTTGGTAAAGATGCTCTTACTGATGAATCAATGCCATGGATTGAAGATACTACGGGAGAAGAGGATAAGAAGCGATTTGACTTCTTAGGATCCATTGAACCGTCAGCGGGGATGTTCTTTGGCATGTTGGAGGTTATTTTTGAGAAAATTAAAAAGCTGGCTATATCTCTGCTTACTGCATGTTTAGTGTTGTATCTCATGTATCATTTCAGTGAAAGCTTAGCGGAATTTGCTGCGGATATGACCGAAGGTGTAACATTATCCAATATGTCAATAAAACCTCAAGCTTTATTTAAGGCCGGTATGGCTGCAACTGCTGCTGCCGGAGGAATGTCGGGCGGAGCCGTGGATAAGGTTGCTCAAGGTGCTGGAGATTTAAAAGACAAGGTTTCAAGTGGAAGAGGAGGAGCTGAAGATAAGGTATCTACTGGAGGTGGTAAAGATGCGGTAGATTCAGTTTCAACTGGTGCAGATGCAGCTGGTTCAGGTGCAACTGATACTGTATCAACTGGTGCAGATGCGGCAGGTGGAGCTGCTGGTGGAGCTGGCGGTGGTGCTGGCTCAGCAGCGGGTGGAGCAGCTGGTGCAACAGCAGGAAGTGCTGCATCGCAAGCTGGAAAACAGGTAGCAAAACAAGCTCTAGAGCAAGTAAAAGAAACAGCTAAGCAGGCGGTTAAGGATGCAGCTAAAGAAGCAATTAATACTGTTAAAGACACAGTAGAAGATACAGTAGAACAAGTTCATGATTCATCGGGTATTGATGGACCAAAATCAAAAGATGAGGATTAAGTTAGTATTAAAAGATTATGAGAGTATTGAGTAAAATTTTATTAGTATTTGTGCAGAGTGTGCTTATTTTAAGCGCACACTTTGCTAATGCAAGTACTTTTGGAGAAAGCTGCTCAGCACTTCCTGTTTTTGATGATACAGCGTATTTAGTTAATGATACTGCTTACGGTTTTATCCAGAAAAACATCGATATGAAGACATATGTTACTGATGGGTGTAAAAAAGGTGGCTCAGAATTTAAATTCTGTATTAAGAATGAATCTAGTTCGCCGGATTTTTGCACTGCAGTGACAATGGCGATAGGAGATACTACTACTTTAGGTGCAATCAGTTCAAATCCTGATATTGGTGGGAATCCTATTTTAAGTGAAGTGG
This sequence comes from Rickettsiaceae bacterium, assembly GCA_965211855.1. Classification (GTDB taxonomy): domain Bacteria; phylum Pseudomonadota; class Alphaproteobacteria; order Rickettsiales; family Rickettsiaceae; genus Megaera_A. Next base: position 99,964 of record CBDBTV010000014.1, on the reverse strand, counting down.
CATTAGAAGTTAAGGCAATTGACAATGAAGTATGTTTAATAATGCCTACTTCAAGAGGAATGTTGCCATTAATGTGTAGAAATGGTGAGGGAGAAGAATTAGTTCAGCCAGGTGAATCAGAAGTTTGCAGAAATTTAGGACAGTCTTGTTATGATGGAAGATCAAAAAGCCAATCATTATTAAGTTTTTCAGGTCTGACAATTCATTGCCTTAGAGATACATTGGATAAAGTGTTTTATGTAGGTGATGAATGTCCTAGGCTTCAAGATGATTTAGTATATTCTGCATTGCAACCGTTTCCTGCTTTTCAGGATGCTATGAAAATGGCGGTTAGAGCAGCGCTTATGCTTTATGTAATGGTTTATGGTTTTAGAATTGCAATGAATGGTGAGTATGCGCATCTTGATAAAGTAGCTATGTTTATCATTAAATTTATCTTAGTTACATATTTTGCAGTTGGGCTTGGAGAAACTAAATTTATATCCGGAAAAGAAGTAAGTCAAAATGGAATGACGGGATTTGCCTTGCCGGTGTTAGTTCAATTAACTAATGATTTCACTGAAATGGTTTTTATGGCGGGTGGGTCTCAAGGTTTATGCGATTTTGATGCATCTAAATATGATTCTGGATATGAGTTTTATAAAGTTTGGGACGCTATAGATTGCCGTATTGGATATTATTTAGGTATGCAGTTATTATATAATATGGGTACGATGTTGCGATCAGTTTCAGGCACTGTTGCAGATGGTGTAACGGTTGGAACTCCTGCTAATTTGGGGGATGTTGCTGATGAGGGGATTGAAGCATTATTTGCCGTTGGGACTCTAACATTCTTCCCTGTCATGTTTGGTCTGTTTATGGCTGGCCAAATAGTTGTTGTTTTAATGGGACTTTTATTTGTTGTATTTTTCGTCTCAGTGCTTTTGTATTTTATGACTGCATATTTAGTTTGTACAATAACTCTCTATGTTATGGCATATATTTCACCAATTTTTATTACTATGGCTTTATTTGATAGGACAAAGGCTTATTTTGATTCATGGTTGAAGATTGTCATGTCATGTACCTTGCAACCAGCTGTGATAGGTGGATTCATAGCAATATTGCTTACAGTATATGATTCAGCAATTTATGGAACTTGTGAGTTCCAAAGATACGATTATACAGTTGGAGAAATTAATTTTAGTACATTTGAGCTAAGAGAGCCGGTTGTTGATGTGGAAAAATGCCAAGAAAGTCTTGGTTATAAATTAATGAAATACTATTTGGGTCAAGGTTGGGAAAAGAAAATAGTAATTCTTTTTGAGATTCCTAAGATTAACGATTATCTAAATATTGCTTTAAGTTTGATATATGTGATGATTTATGTCTTTATATTTTACTTCTTTATAAAATCCGTCAGTGAATTTGCCGCTGATTTAACGGGTGGACCTAGTGTTGCAAGTGTTACTGTATCGCCAAATGCACTAATTGATAAAGCTATAGGTCTTGCTCAAGCAGCTGTTTCTGCTGCAAAAGCAGCTATAAAAGCTAAGACTGGTGACGCGCAAGGCGCAATGGAAGATGCTAAAGAAGCAAAACAGAAATTAAAAGAAGATACTACATCTAATCGTGAAGCGACTGGAGATAAAATTTCTCTTGATGGAACTAAAAAAGATGGCAGTGATGCTGCAGACCAAATTTCAACTAGTATGAGCGGCGGCGGTGATAAAGGCGGCGGCATGGGTGGAGGAATGTCTGGTGGCGGTAAAGGCGGTGGAATGTCTGGCGGTAAAGGCGGCGGTATGTCTGGCGGCATGGGCGGCGGCGGTGGAATGCCGACCGGCGGAGGAGGTGGCTAATGAAAAGTGAAAAATTGATTATTATAGGTGCCTTAACTCTAGCTGCAATTATCTTGATGATAGTTCTCTGGATAATCGCAATCATTGGAGCAATGGATATTACAGATGGTTGTCTTTATAGATATAATTTTGATAAAGATATGTCTGTTTCGGGGTCATCTAGCCTTATGAATTCTGTTACCTTAAAGGCTAATGCTAACTACACAGCTCTAAGCTCTGCATCATCTAGTGGTTTGGAATTGGATCCTAATGCTTATGGAAAATGGTTAAATACAAACCTACGACTAAAGAGCGGACAAAAAGTAGACATAGTGGTGAAAGGTGAGGTTAGTTTATGTAAGGCCTATATTCCTGCATATAATTTGCAGCAGAATTCGCATCTAGATAAAGATGGAGGATTAATTGAAATACCAAGAGTAGAAGATAAGTCATCAGCGCCTATAAATCTTATTTTTGATGCAAGAACAGACGAATGGAGAAATCTAACTCAAGTATTTAAAAATGATCATATAGTTGTTGCGATTCACCCCGATAAGAAATCAACAGTTGGAAGTAGTACTGTATATAATAATATTTTGAAAAGGGTTGAAAGTGCTGATTGTACTGAAGGTAAAAGAGCATATAGTCCAATTTGCGGCCGTTATTCAATTTGGGATAGCGGGTCAACATATGTATCTACTTGTAATTGGAATCCTACATGTTATCAGTGTAATTGTAGAGATGTATGTAAAGGTTGGAATTTATTGGGTTGGTGTATAAAGGGATATGAAACTGTATGTGATTGGTGTGGCTGTTATGAAAACGTCATGGGAACAGCTCCCGAGCCTTATAGAAACGATGGATTATATACCTCACCTTGGAGAGCTGATGTTAATGCATTAATAACTAACTTTAATCAAGATTGTCGAAATAATGCGGGATATGTCCTAGGGAATTGGCAAAATGAAAAATATTTCTGGTTTTCTGCTGATAGTGCTACTGGGTTGCTCTACAGGTTCGATTCAAATGAAAATCCAACAAATAAAAAGAGCAGAGGTAGCAATTTTGGTTACTCTAGGATTGATTCTAATCAGAGTAATTTGAATCCTGGTGCGGATTATAGAGTGATAAGAGATCAAATTTTCACAGCCAGTGACGTAGCTTATCTTCAATATAGGAATCATGACGTTAGTCCATATTTTGGTGATAATACCGGAGGATATGTTCTTAATATTAAGCAGACAAAATGCAGAAGACAAAATGGTAATAGCTTTAATGATACATTCTCAGGTAGAGGCAATATTCAATATGTAATTGCTGATTATGGGAAAAATCCAAATAATGATACTCTTACAACAAGAAATATTTTATTAGATGCAAATGGATCTGGTAACATCACGGCTCCTGGAAATGAAGATGGCTATTTGTGGCTAAGAATTAACAATGCTCCTAATGATTATAAGGATAGTTTTGGACAGTATCGTGTTGATTTTATGACATCTATTGATCAAGGAGGTTTCTATCATGATGTTTTAGAGCCTTTCTTCCAAGGATTTAAAGATAAAATTCAAGGTGCAGCTGAGCAGGTATTTAAAAACATGACGTGTTATAAAGGTATTTCCGGATCAGGCGGTTGTACAAATTTCTTCAATTATATAAAAGGTCTGCTGTCTCTGTATATAATGATTTATGGAATGATGTTCTTACTTGGAATGGTTCAAATCAGCCAAACTGATTTAGTCATGAGAGTTGTAAAAATTGCATTTGTCGCTGGCTTATTAAATGATACTACATTTGAATTTTTCAGAACTTATGTGTTTGATTTTGTTACTGGGTTTACTGACGATATTATCGCGAATATGGCTGGTTACAGTATTTTCTCGGGAAGTACAACGATTTCTAATCCATTTATGTTCTTGAATGAAGTAATGACAAAGGTCTTCTTAAGCTCAACTTTTATTGCTCAGATCTTAGCTCTACTTTCTATGGGAATAAACGGAGTAATTTATTTTATACTAATAATAGTTGCTTTAGGGATTGTAGTAATTGTATTACTGAGATCAATAGCAGTTTATTTGATGGCCTTTATGGCAATAACTGTCTTGATAGGTTTAACGCCGCTATTTTTAACATTTATCTTATTTGAAAGAACATTTTATCTATTTGATAATTGGGTGAAATTCATGTTTAGATATATGCTGGAGCCAATAGTTTTGCTTGCAGGGATAATCATTCTTACTCAGTTGTTTACAATTTATTTAGATTTCGTAATTGGTTATAGTGTTTGTTGGAAATGTGCAATTCCTCTTAAAATACCATTCCCAAGTGTTCAGGGTGTGACCCCTGCCTTCCTTGATGTAGAACTATTCTGTTTTAATTGGTTTGCTCCTTGGGGCTTTGACCATAGAAGCAGCCAAATGGGATTAAACATGCAAAATATGGTTGTTCTTATAATGATTGTTTATTGTATGTGGGGCTATCTTGACTTCTCAGGTAATATAGTTGCAAGACTTGCAGGAAGTGCTGGTGGTCCGTCTGCTACTGGAATGGGTAAAGGGATGGCTGGAGCAATTGAAGAGAAAGCTTTATCAAAAGTCGGTCTTGATAGTAAAAGTCGTGCGCAAATGAAAGCGCAAATTAAAGAAAGGCTACAGACTATGGAGTCTGCTGATAAAAAGATGCCACTGGATAAAGGAAATAGAAATGATATTAAACCTCCTTCAGGTAAAGAGTCTGGTAAAGGTAATACAAGTGCTGATCCAAAGAGTGGAGTTAGTGCTCCAAAACCAAATAAAACAGATTCTGACAATGAAGGCCTAGATAACGGCTTAGACGCAACAGAAAATCTATCAGAAACAACTTCTTCAATGAGTTCTGAGTCTTCCTCTGGTGGTGGTGGTTCAAAATGGAAGGCTGCTGTAAGTTCTGGTGCAAAAACAGTGAAGTCTGGAATTAAGATGGGTGCTAAAAAAGCTTCTGAATCAGGCTCAGCTATAAAACGTTCTGCTTCCACAACCGGTTCAAATATTGGTTCTGGCTCTAGTTCAACAGGAAGTAGTTCTAGTGGTAGTAACACCATGGGATCTAGCAGTACAGGAGGAGGTTCTTCTAGCAGCAGTAGTTTTGGTAATGTTACTCCTTCATCTGGTGCAAAGAGGTCAGGTGTTACAATTGGAGGTAATAAGTTAAAATCTAGCAGCATAAAGAGTAAAAGTTCAAGTGGTGGGTCAGGAGGTATTGGCTCTTCAAAATCTACAACTGGTAAATCTAAAGTACAAAGATCAAGTCTTGAATCTTCAGCGAAAAAATCTGGTGGAAATACTGGGTCAAATAGTGAGGGTAGTAGTTAGAATTATGAAATTCATACGGTCTCTATTTATAGCTATTTTATTATCGATGCAGCTTTCTGCATCGGCAATGGCTGATAATGATCGTTATGGTTGGATGGATTCTGGTATGGATACATTAAAAGGGCTTTTTGGTTGTATAGAGGTACCGGTGTTTGCTGGTATGCACCAAGCTTCACATTCACTTGAGCTGGATAATTCAGGGAACTGGGTATCAACTGGCGTTAGAGTTGAAGATGGTAAGTTGTTACAAATTGAATGCTTGACCAAAGGAGTTTTGCCAAGACCTGCTAAATACAGAGTGCTATATAGAATTGATCCAAGATTTGCTACACCACAAATATTTATTCAAAAATACGATTTTTCCACTAAAAAATATGTATCAGATTTTCATGAGTTTAAAGCAGGTCAATTACTAAGGTACCAAGACGTAGCTGAGATGACCTTTGAGCAAAGAATTATAGATTATAACGAGTATTTTAATTTTAATGGCAGAAATAAGATACCAGTTAAAAAAGATGATGTTATAAATATTACAATGGACACGACTGGTAAATTCTTTAGTAGTGATTCTCAAATGGATAGAGAGTTATTTGGAATTGGAGAAGAACTATTGTCAGTATATACGGAAACTTCAGTGCCTGATAATAATATTTTTTATAGTGAGGCTAGTGAATTTTGTAACTCAGTCATGACTCCATTACACCCACTGTATATTCCGTATTGTTTGCTTTTTCCTGGTAAGTATATTGACTTGACTACTAGTTGGACAAGTTACATCGGAAAAATGAATCCTCTTTCGGTACCTGCTACTAAATGGCAAAATATGCCGATTTGTCCTGATAATTCAACTGGTATGAATAATAGTCCTGCATGTAAGTATGATTTAGGACGAGGTATGATTTTTAGTGTCGCAGGAACGGAAATTAAAAATGAAAAACAAAAATTTATAAAGTCACCATTTAATGGGCAGGCATTTTTCTACCATAAGTCGGATACAACCGGGGATTTAGATTTCAAATCCCCTTGGAGTATTAATGGAATGTATACTACTGATATTCAGCTTATGTCAGACTGGCAATCATTATTACCTTTAATAGATTACAACTTATTTTATGGGTATATGACAGCTTTAAAACCTTCTTTACATATGAATTTTCTATATATGGGAAGGTATCTAATGGAAATTGAAGTTGGAAATGCTGCTGAAACTGTGAGCTCAGATGATCTAAGAGCACTGCAGGTTGAATATTATATTGCTGATACATCAATTCCAGGTGCTGGAACTTCTGGTACATCAATTGAACAAGATTTCAGAGGAAATGCAAATGATAGCGGATATTTATGGCTAAGAGTAATCAATCCAAATCCAGATATTACTGGAACAATTCAAGTAAAAACCGCAAACTATACCGGAACAACATGGTTTTCAGATGTTGTTTATAATCATATTGTAAAGCCACTCAGAGATAAATTTAATGAGCTGTCGGAAGTAATATATAGAAAATTAATTAGCAATGCAGCTCTACAAAATATTGCTAGGTTAATGCTAGTTTTATACATAATAATTTATGGTTTAATGTTTCTTGCTGGAGCTACACAAATTACAGTTACAGATATTGTTATGAGAGTCTTAAAAATTGGTGTCGTATTAGCGCTATTTAGCGAAACAAGCTGGACATTCTTTAGTAGAAACTTATTTAATGTATTTATAGATGGTACTGAATATTTAATGACCACGGTTATTGGCACAACAAGTTCTGCAGGGAATATTTTTGGTTTCATAGATCCGGTAATAGAAAAATATAGTCACGGTAATATGTGGGTGCTATTATTTATTCAATTATTGCAGATTCATAATGGTTTAACATTTTTTGCAATTATGACTATATATGCTATTTTGATCTTTTTCAGGGCGGTGCTTCAGGTTATAGTTGGTTATTGTCTTGCATTCTTGGGATTAGCTGTGATGATTTCAATAGCCCCATTTTTCATTATTCTGATTTTGTTCGAACGCACAAAAGGTATGTTTGATGCGTGGATTTCTACTATGTTTAGTCAGATGATACAACCAACAATTTTATTAATATTTTTCTTATTAATTGATCAGATAATGGGTGACGTTATAACTAGAACAATAGTTAGAGCCTGTTGGAATATATTAATTCCAATTAAGATTGGGCTTGATTTAAATCATATGTCTATTCCAATTAGTTTTTCATTTACATTACCATTCCTTCCTGGGATTCCTTTTTATGTACCAGAAGTAAGAGGTATAGGGACAATGACAGATTTCTTCTTTGCCCCTGGTACTTTTGCAATGCTTGCATCTTCGTCATTCCTATTTTTTGCTTTATGTAAGCTTGCAGATGGATTAGTTGACTATGTCACTCTTGTTGTTCAGTATTTAACAAATGTGCTTGCTGCACGTCAGGATGGTAAGTTACAAAGTGGAATGAACCCTATCAAAGATATTACCAGCGATATGGGTAAACTTGTAAGTCCTATTACTGGTGCTGCTAAAGGGGTTGGTAATTTTGCAAAAGAAAAATTAATTGATCAAAAATTATCTCGTAGAGCAACAAAAAGTGATGGAGGGCCTATTGATTATAGCTCAGCAAAAAGAAACCAAAATGAAGATCCAAGTAAAGCAACTAAAACTAATACAGATGCTAAGAAACCTGATGTTGGTAAAGATGGGGATAAAGGAGCTAAGAAAGGTGCCACTAAGTTTGGTAGTAAAAAACCTAAGAATCTTGGTAAAGAAGATGCAAATCAAACTAGGACGGATACAAGTAAAAATACAAGCTCTAAAACTGGACTTAAGGAAGATGCAAGTGACAAAATATTATCTGCTAAGAAAAAACCAACTATTGGTGCTCATAGAAAAGGTGCAACAGAAAATATTAGTACAGCTCAGAAAGAAGCAAATAAAGGTAGTAGCTTAAGCTCTAAATCAACAACAGGAGGAACTTCTACTGGAGCTTCATCGACAATAAATCAAACAGATATTTCGGGATCAGGATCTAGTGGTTTCCAGAGGCAAGATTTTACTCAATCTGATTATACTACAGGTTCAGGTAGTCAAACTACAACTGATGGAGGATTTGGCAGTTCGAAAGAGCATGGAGGAACTGGTGATACTTCAACTTCAAGTAGTTCAAATATAGGTGCTGATAATCAGACTTCTGGCATGGATAGTAGTTCTAGATCAGGAGATTCTCAGGAAAGATCAGGAATAGATAGTGGCTCTAAACAAGTAGATTCACATGAAAAACAGGAAACAAATAATGAATCTTCTAGTGGAAAAAAAACAAGCACTGAAAGAAGAACAAGTAAAAAATTGACAGGAGATCATGATTAGAAATTATATTATAGCGATATTAGTATTATTGACTCTCTCCGGTTGTACAGGAGAGCGCTGCATAGAAGCTGATGATTTTGGTCATAGTATAATTACTGTTAGTGCAAGATATCCTAAGTCAGATTTTGAAGGTCAGGTCGGGGCAAACCAAGTAGCTCCATGGAGAGAATCTGGTTACAGAGTCAACGGGCGTCCACTTACTATGATGGTTAAGGGGTGGGACTATGGAGTTGATAGGAATAATGGTAGTGAGTTATCTGCCTGGTGCGCTTGGTTCAGCGCCAGTGGTGAAGATGATAAGTTAAGTCGTTTTTGTGAACGTCTGCAAGATTGTCAGTTTATTGACGGTAGAATGTGTACTAGAACGCCTGATACAAAGATTGCTAATGCCCCATGTCTTTTTAGGCACGGAGTAGGGCTTTATGCGTTAATTGGTGCTAAAGGTGTCGATCCTAATCAGTCATTAAGCTCTATGAGAGATCCAACTGGTATATCAATGCATTTGGGTGAGGCAACTTCTGGATATACCTTATATGATATTGATAAAAATGGTAAGAGTAGACAAGCCGGCGGTAGAGTTTATACATTTGCTTCTGATAGCGAGAAACGCCAATATAATGATAGTCCACTATATTTTAAAATCCTAGATAAGTTTTATGACGACAATTCTGGTCAGTATAAAATAGTAATCAAGTCAGGAATTAATAGATCTAACCCTGATCCAATTTCCTATGTAACAATGTTAGTGAAGCAATTCTTATTCGGGATTCAAGGAAATGGAGAGGAGTTACTTCCAGGGCTGAAAGCTTCAAATGCTGATGGAATATTTGATGGTAACGGTGGTGTTATTAAAAATATTTATATGGGAGTAGTAAATAATCAAGGCTATAGGACAGCAGTATCTGCAATGCTCACACTATACATAATGTGGACTGCTCTTTCATACCTGGCTGGTAATGTACAATTGACGCATACTGAGCTTATTGTCAGGGTTATGAAGATAGCTATTGTATCAGCACTTCTTAGCAGTGAATATAGTTGGGACTTTTTCAACAACTATTTATTCGTGTATTTTGTTGGAGGTGTTCAGCAAATATTAGAAATGCTCATGGAAGCTGGTGCAACTGGCCCAGGCGCGCCAGGAATACTTGCAATGATGATTGCGCCTCAAACTCTTTCAAAACTTTTCTCATTGTTATTTGTTGATTGGCTTGGATGGCTATATATCATCTTATTTATTGTTGCATTATATTTCGTTGTGATGGTTTTCTTTAATGCAACAATTATATATTTAAGTGCCTTAATTGCGGTTGGTATGATCATTGTTATGGGGCCAATTTTTGTGTGTTTCTTGTTATTTGGAATCACCAGATCATTGTTTGAGAATTGGCTGAAGCAGCTTATATCTTATGCTATCCAGCCAATTATTTTATTTACTGGTCTAATTTTCATTTCAATGATTATTAGAGAAGAAATTTATGGAGCACTTGGTTTTAGAATATGTAAACAAAGTTTCCCAAAAATGAATACTCCACAATTAATAGGTGAGGCAACAAGGGCAACATTAGATTTTGATCCTGGCGATTCAATTTTTTACTGGTGGTTCCCAAAACCTCTAAAAGGAGAGGGCTTTACAAGAACCGCTGTAAATATACCTATTCCGATTGATCATCAGGCGCAGCCGGGTGAAACTGGAGATATTCGAGATGGTTTCTGTGAGGCTTATGGATGTATTGGTAATAGATATGTTGACTTGCCATTCTTAGATCCAGTGAATGACCAGAGGCGAATAACTCAATTCTGGAATGGTAAATTTGTTCAGCTTGATGGCTTGCTCTTAATATTTGTTGCACTTTATTTATTGCATAAATTTAATGGAACAGCTGTTTCTATGGCTAGATTTATTACTGGAACTTCGGGTAATTACACCAACATACAGAATGTTGGAGATGCAGTGCATGCCCAGACCTTTGCAAAGTCAAATGCATTCATGGCCTCAATACCAGGCAGAATTAAACAAAGCGCTATTGATCGTGTTGACAGACAAATTGGTAGAAGTGTTTTAAAAGCGTCTGGTACTGATTTATCTGGCAAGTCTAAGAGCGAGATTGCCGCTCTAGAAAAGAAATATGGTAAAGCTGCTCGTAATGAATATTCACCATCATCTTTGTTTGATAAGGCAAGAATCCGTAACCTAAAGCATGAAGCATTAAAAGGAAGTGCTAACAAAGCAGTGCTTGCTGAGGTAAGAAAAAATACAGGTTTAAAACAATCTGATATTGATCCAAAAGCGAACTCAAAATATAGAGAGCAGCTAACTAAGAAACTTGTAGATTCAGGTATTGATAAAAAGGATGCTAAGAAGTTGTCTAAGAAGCTTGCTAAGAGAAATCCAAAGGAACTAAATAATGAGTTTGCTCGTGCGAAATATGGCAAAGAGTTTAGTAAGTTATCTGACAAACAAAAAGCAAGTATAAAACTCATGACTAATGATAGAAATTTACGCAAAGCCGCAAATGAAAATGAGAAGGCTCGTAGATTCAGAAATGCTTATGTTAATTCCTATGCTGCAATGTCTGATAGAGGTATCGGTATTGTTGGTAAACATAGCAGCGCAATTCGTTCTGTTGAAGAAATTAGACATAGTGCAAAAGAACGCGAGAGACTCAAGAAAGAGAAACAGCGTCAAACTGGCGAAGAAATATTCTCAGCGGTTGAAGGGGTTAAAAGAGGAGCATTTACAGCTCTTGGTGGAAAAACTCAAGAAAGTTCATTTGGACGTACATTTGCAGGTGGTGCATACCATGACATTAACAGTGCTGATCCAAGACGTATGACTTATGCAGAGACACTCGCTGAGAATAAAGAAGGCTTTGCAAGAACAAAACTTAGCAAAACTATTGATCAATATAATAAAAAATATGGTCAGAGTGTTACATCGCCTGAATTCCTTGCTCAAGCTGAAAAGAATGGTCATCCAAATTTAGAGACATTTAAAACTCTTGAAAGGCAAGAAGCAAAATCAAGAGTACAAGAAGCCCTAAAAACATCAGAAGAGCCAGCATCATATGGTGAAACATATCTAAGAAATTATGCAAAAGATTCTGAGATGCATAAGTTGATTGATAATAGCTATAAGGTGCAAGAAGATATCTTTAGAAGTGATGAGTTTATATCTAGAGAGGCTGAGTATCAGACTACTTTTGAATTAGCTGAGGAAAGGATTAAGGATGCTTATTCTGATTTAACGGAAAAATATGAAAGAGATATTTCATCAGAAGAATTACTACCTTTAATGCAAGAATATTTAGAAAAAACTACAGATATGAATAGTGAGCAAATATCATCTAATATACAGGAACTAGAACAAGCAATGCATGACTTTACATCAAGTCAAGAAGTTTTACGTCAAATTGATCAGCGTAAAGTAGAAGTATCTGAAGAAATAGAAAGTCATGTTGCGCATATTAATGAGCATAGAACAAAAGCTGGTATGGAAGAATATCATCCACAGCAGCCAGATCTTGGGGTAAGAAAAGTTCGTAAAATTGAAGATTTAAGAAGAGGATAATAAAATTATACAACTATAGGTTGATTATTTTGTAATTAATATTTATTCTTGAAAGTTATAGATTTATAAAAGTTTAAGGGGGATAATTATGTGGAGAGCAAAGACTAAAGCTGATCTAAGAAAGGAAAAAGAACAGGAGCAAAAAAAATATAACGATGGTTTGGATTGGAGTCCTGGATATAAACAAACGCATAGTGTAGAAAAAGGTGCTAGAGAATATCGTGAATATAAAGAGTATCGTAGAGAGCTAGAAGAAGATAAACAAAAGCAAAAACTCGCCAAACAATCAAAAGAACAAGCTTTTGTAAAGCAAATAGCCTCAGTACAAGAAGATGAAGAAGCGTTTACACCAGATGCTCTTTATCAGGCTGGACTAGGTGAAAGAGAAGAGGGTAATGGTTTAATGGCAGTAACTCGCTTTTGGCAAGCTCTTGTTTGCGGTGACAAACGAGCTGCTTATCCGCTTTTTGAAATGTTACGTGATGGTGAAGGAGGTGTTGCATCAAATATAGAAATGGCTGGTTTGATATTGTATACCGGTAAAAAATTTAATTCTTCTGGATGTATGGATTATACTGACAAAAGTATTAAAAGTCCTGGATTTGAAATATCCAGATCTCTTTCCAAAGTTCTTTATCATAGCAAAAAATATATTGTTGAACCCGGTTATAAAATAACCGATGAAATTATGGAAGCAAGACAAAACGCAGCAAATACAGCTTTAGATGCGTTTCAGTTAAAAACAAGGTCGTACGAAGAAACTATGGAGCATGTTTTTTCTCATGATAGCACGACAAATGAAGAGTTGCTGCAAGAGGTTGACTTATCTGGGCAGGATAGTACAGATCATGGCAGTAAAAAGTGTGTAATATTATAATTATACTTTTGTATGAATCGTTGATTCAAATAGAAATATGCATTTTAATAGTCTAGAAGATTAAAGACATTCAATTAATATAGGTTCTATCCTATGGCCTGTATTCATAACAAAATTAAAGTTTGCAATATCCAAAAATTGAATCTATATTGGTGCTTTTTGATATTAAGAAATAGTAAATATATATGAATTTCGACATAGATATAGCAATAGTAATTGGGTTTTTAATTTTGACATTAGTAGTAGGTTTAGGCCATGGTCAAAGAGTTAAAACTATAAAAGATTATGCGCTAGGTGGAAGAAATTTTTCAACAGGTGCACTTGTTGCGACCATTGTTGCAACATATGCTAGTGGAAGTGGTTTTTTTACTACCCTTTCTAAGACATACTCTGATGGATTTTATTATATGTTTGCATCAGCAGGTATAGGTATATCTCTACTTATAATTTCTTTGTTTTTTATTCCTAGAATGGGAGAGTTTTTAGGTATAATTTCAATTGCTGAAGCAATGGGGAATTTATATGGAAAACCAATTAGAATAATTACTGCAATTACTGGCGCTATTGGTTCTGTTGGTTTAATATCAGTTCAGTTCAAGGTTTTTGGCAATGTTATTTCATATTTTATTGGAGTAAACTCCACAATTGCGGTTACTGTTTCGGGTGTTATAGTGACTATATATTCAGCTTTTGGTGGAATTCGTGCAGTTACCTTTACAGACATATTACAAGGAGTTGCCTTTGGAGTTATAATTCCATTACTTGGATTTACTATTTGGAACCAATTTTATAATATGGATTATACAATTGCTATTGAAATGAGTGATCCAAAATTTGATTTAAGTATACTATTTGATGGTTCTAGTAATAATTTTTGGAATTTCATTTTTTTGTTTGTTTACTTTTCTATCCCGCTTGTATCCGCGACTATGTTTCAAAGAGTTGCAATAGGCGCAAATATTGAACAGGTAAAAAAAGCTTTTCTAATATCTTCATTAATTTTTATACTAATAAAATTAATGATAGCTTGGATACCATTTTTGGTATATACAATTAATCCAGATGTACAAGCGAATAATCTTTTGCCCTATATTGTAGATACATTTAGTTTTACAGGTTTAAAAGGTTTAATTTTGGTCGCTATTATAGCTTTTGCTATGTCTACCGCAGACTCAAAAATTAATGCATCCGCTGTATTATTTACTCATGATATTTATAACTTATTTGCAAAAGATAGCAAGAACAACTTGTTTATAGCTAGATTGTTTTCTTTTGTATTAGGGACGGGTGCAATCGTTTTATCATTAATAAAAACAGATCTGTTTGATATTATAGTTTTTGCAAATAGTTTTTACTCTCCTTTAATTGGACCAATATTTTTTCTTACTATACTTGGTTTTCGCAGCAGTTCAAAGTCTGTATTGATTGGTATGTTAATGGGGGCGATTATTACAATTTTGTGGAAATTTTTGCCTTCAAATTTTTTGCCAATCTCCCAAAATGTAGTAGTTATATTGGTAGCAATGCTTTGCAACACAATATTTCTAATAGGCAGTCACTATTTGCTGCGCCAACCAGGAGGGTGGGTAGGAATAAAGGATAAAGCTTATCTGGAGAGTAAAAAGAATAAGCAAGGCATAACTTCTAAGCTCAGTGATTGGTATAAAGAATTTAGTATTATAGAATACTGCCGAAAAATATCGCCTATAAATGATTTAACATACACATTCTTAGGGATATATTTTATTGTTTGTACTATTACTACGATGTATTCTACTCAGTCAGAACTTCTTGGCTATAATGGTCAGCTAATGCGAGTGATATATCCATTAATGCTAGTGACCGGTACGGTTATGGCAATGTACCCAATTTGGCCACTTAGTGTAGCAACTAGTATTAAGAAAAAAATAATACATATATGGTATCCAATATCAATTTTTTACATGCTAATATTATTTAGTTGTTTTTTTGTACTTGTAAGTAAATTTGCAATGTTACAAATTTTACTATTCGCTATTAATTTAATGATGGCTTCATTATTAATAGGATGGCAATTAACGTTACCAGCAATAATTATAGGGTTTTATCTAAGCGCACAATTATATCAGTGTTGCTATGGGGGTTTGAATTTTATTGTTAAGTTTGGTTCTCCAGAATTCATTTTAATATATGCATTATTAATATTATCATCTGCAATTATTTTTTTCGTCAAACCTAAGCAAGAACGGCAAGAAGCAACAGATGCAAAGGTAGATACGCTAGAGGAAGAGGTTGCTGACTTGAGTGAACAAGTAGTGCATTACAGTGAGCGTGTTGAGGATCAGGGGAAGGAGATAGAGAGACTTGGAGCGACTGCTCAGAGGATATTGAATAATGTGAATCATGAGCTGCGTCTTCCGGTTGGGAATGTGATGAACTTTGCTGAGATGCTAAATGATGGTTTGGATAAGTTTAATGAAAAACAGCTGAAGATGTTATCTGATGAGGTATATCAGAACTCAAATCGTTTATCATCAATGATAATGAATATGCTGGATTTAGCTACATTAGAGGCAAAGAAGATAGAGCTAAATAAGAGTACAATAAACTTTGGCGAGTTAGTCAGAGATAGAGTACAATCATGTCGTAAGATGTATCTAGGAGATAAGAAGATAGATTTTGAGATGCAGATAGAAGAGGATGTATTGATAAAAGTAGATCCGAACTACATGCGTCAGACTGTGGATAATTTAGTGATAAATGCTATCAATTTCAGCAGTGAAGGTGTGATCAGAATAAGCGTTTTACGCAAAGGTAAAGGTGTTGAATTTGTAATCTCCGATAATGGAATTGGCATACCAAGAGAAGATTTGTATGATATATTCACTCCATTCAAGATGGGCTCAAATGCTGAGTCAAAAGCAGAAGGAAGGGGAGTAGGCTTAGCCCTATGCAAAGCAGCTGTAGAAGCCCATGGCGGCAGTATTAGCGCAGAGAGTAAAGGTGGGAAAGGAGCACAGTTTAGGTTTGTGTTGTAAGGAGTATATTATAAAAAATTGTTTTAAGACCTACTAATTGAGTTATTAGGTAAGATTAGTTGATAAATATGTGAATTACTAAGGAAACATAAGCTAAGACTAGATTTTGAATAAAGACATTTAACTTTTTCTTTTGCTGTTTTAGTTAGGTTCTAGCTCTTCTGGAAATTACAGAGTTTGAAACATCTTGTACTATCAAATAATTATTCCATTGATAATAAATTCTTTAGTTCTTCACTGCTAAAGATAGTAGATTACGTAATCTGGCTATTTCATAATTTAATTTGAGTAATTTACTAGTCATTTTTTCAAAAGAAATGGTCTCTTTCTTATACTTATCTATTAATTTAGATTCTCTAGAAAGTATTTTTACTATTTCATTATTAGTATTTTTTGAATAATTTAAATATTTTTCTAGCTTTAATTTTGTATCAATATCTTGCTTTAGTTCAGGGAAATATTTTTCAATAATTTGAGTAAAAACCCCAAATCCTTCATTAAACTCTTTATATACAGCATTATTAACGGGTAAATCTAATGCCTTATAAAAATTTGGATTCATTTGCTTTGATTAAACATATATTCCAGTAATATATGTTTTCATAATTTTATTTTCTTTAAAAGATAAAATCTTGTCTATTTGTTTCTGGTTTAAGTATTTATAAGGTATAAATTCAGGATGTATACCTGATAGAACAAAGCTTGTTTGAAAATCAATTGCCCTTGTATTTTTAAAAAGATCAGTAAAATTGTTGATTAATTTATTTTCGCTATTTAACGCAATTCTTTTTTTATATCTTGAACCAGCCTGATAGTTATCCATTGCATATGCAAGATTAGTTCCATTTAGTATCAGCTGATTTAAATCATTTCTTTTTGTATTTTCTTTGTAAATTTCTTGATATCTATCGAGAAAATACTCCTTAATTATTAATGATACTGATTCTATTTCAGCGTAGCTAATTCTTTCACTTTTTTTTTGCAATCGCAATTTCAGTTTTGAGTTTTTTTTCTGCTCTAGTTTTTTCAGAAAAATATTCTAACTCTCCGCCTTGAATAGTACGATTTGATTCATTATCCCCTAAAATACCTGCCAACATACTTCTAAAAAATACAGGACCTCCAAGCCTTTCAATACTTGAACCCATTCCAATGAATAAGATCGGAGGTTCTAGACCTTGTGAATTAAATAAATCAGAATCTTTTAGCTCTTGCATTGCATAGCCTAGTCTAGCAAGATTTAGAATCGAAGCTGCAAAACCACTAAACTTAGTATCATCGCTACCAGCTTTCATTATTTGTGATATATTATCAGCTGTAACTATTTTCTTTAGATTGTTGACAGCATAATCCACATCCTTGTTTGTTTCGACTAGCGGAATAGTGCTGATATTCGATATATTGTAGTATTTTTTTAATTTTTTTATTTCATTTATTTGAGCTACTGAAGAGAAATTTGAAATTATAATATCAGAAACAGCGTATCTTTGGTTTTGATTAATAATTTGTACTACGCGCAGCGCATCTTCATATATATTTTCTACATTTAGAGTATCACCGTCAAATCTAATTTGCCCCTTAAAGGCATGGAATCTAAATTTGTTAAAATAATTCATTAACTTTTTTGAATTAAAGTTATCAATTTTTTCTAAGCGTTCAACAAACTTATTTTCTATAGTATATAATCTAAAATTACGGCCAATTTCAGCAAATCTATTTATGAATTCTGAAAAGGTTAGATCATTATTTTTTACAAGAGAAAAAATAAGATTAGTGTGATGTTGTACTTTGTTTAAAAGCTCTATTAGAGTTGCGTCGTTTTTTAAATAATTCTTGTTATAGTCTCTATATACATCAATCATTAATTGTATATTTTTAGCATTCGCATATGCAACACTTTTAGCACTTAAATTACTTCGATCAAAATCGAATCCGATCCAACTGTAAAAATTGCCTATATCATTCAGTTGGACGTCTTTTGAGTATAATAAAACTTTAGCCAGATTTTTTAGGTGTAAATCATAGTAGTAATCAATTTCTTTCTCTGGAGCAAAGTTATCCTTACCTAGCATTGTATTAGTTGGATGGGCAGTAAAAGTTAGGTTAGTCCCAGCTATTGCATGCACTGTTAAAATAGCATTTCCAAAAAGTGTTATAAAAACTAAAAAAATTGACAAAAATATACTAGGTTGTTTTTTAATATTGTATTTACTCATGGTGGGTAGGTTGGTTTTAGTTCAAAGTTGATGAACTGATTATATAGTCACTGAAATACTAGTATAGAAATTTGTGGTTATGATTATCCATAAATTCATTAGATGATCACATAATGCCATTAAAAAAGAGTACATATATATTTTAGGTTAAATCCTACAGGATTTTTAAACCCAAGAATAAGAAAAATATATTTTTTAGATTCAAGTTGATGCTATTGTACTTTTAACAGCCAGTAATTTTAAGCGTTATGCTGCCTAAATTTTTTTCCTTATGAGTTTCTAAAACAGTAACGATTTTTTACTTTTAAATTCCCCTAAAAATTGACTCTCAATTTGAGAGTGCCTTGGTGTGCTATGTATTTGTCGGCGAGTCTTGCGTCGTAGCCGATGGAATATTCCCACTTATCGTTATGTTTGGCCGTGATGCTGCCTCCTACATTGTAGACTAGGCGTACCTGTTTAGCGGTCCTTCGAACTAGCGCTGGAGTGTTTACTCCATCTTGGCGGATATCAACACTCAGCTTGTTGTTTATTAGGCCGTAGCGTACATTTCCATGAACCTCAGGTACGAAGGTTACGTGCTTTTGCTTGATATCAAACGCATGCACTCCTGAGATTCTCGCTCCTATAATAGCTTCTAGCTGATTCTTGGCTTTATGCTTGACTCTTAAATTCTGTGTATTTGTTCCTGTCTCCCTATATGAGAAGCCATTTATCCTGTTAAACTCTAAGCCAAATAATGGACTAACCATCATATTTTTTGTGACCTTCTGGTTATATCCAGTCAGCAGCTCCGCTCCCCAGGAAGTTATGTTATAATAAGCTGATGCTATATTCGTTGCTCCAAACTCAGTTCTAATCTCTCTATTCTTGATTTTACTCCTTCCGATAGTCGCTACTGATTGTACAAACCATTCCTTCGTTATCTCATATGTCCCATATCCAGATAGAATAAATGAATCTGCTTTTGTCCTATCTCCTGAGTTCTGATCTCTATGTTTTATATCTGTCTTTATATAACTAAATGCAAGACCTAGTGCTGTTCTATCATTTATCAGACTATCTACTCCTACTACTCCTCCATAATAGGATGATTTATATCCAGGTTGCCCACTTCTAGATTTTTGTCTGCTTGTACCATAAAATGGACTTACCCAGGCTCCGTATTTATGTATCTCATCACCAGCAGATACACCAATTATATTAGGATCTGAAGAAGATACGCTAATAGGTGCTATAAACTGTAATGGCTGGGATATTCTCTCGGCTCTATTACTTACTACGTTCGTTGCATCTTGAACTGCTAGATTAACTGGCGCTGTTGCTACTGCTACTGCATCTGAGTTGGTTAATCTCTCTATCGCTTCACTTGCAGCTCCTCCTCCTTGGTTAGCTGCTATATTCAGTATCTCTGTAGCAGTCTCAGGCGTTAAATTAGCTAGATTTGCTGTTTGTGCTGGATTATTCACTACTTGCTGGAGAACCTCAACTGGATTATCTACTAGCTTTTGTGATAGTACTCCTGTATCAGTATCAAATGTCCAGTTCACAAACTCATTGTTATTATTAATCGTAAACTCATCATTCAAAGTAAGTGTTCCACCATTCTCAACAAACATATCTACTTCTCTTGTCTGTCCCGCCTCAGGTAGTGGAGTCATTGGAGCGTCCGTTATGTTAATCACCAAATTCTTAGAATTAGTCAGATTAATCGAATCTCCAGCCTGCGTCATCTCTATATGGCCCGCACTTTCTCCATCGAATGTTGTATTTATAGTAATAGTTCCATTTGGATCGTCATGTACTACTGGTCCTGAGAATTTTAATGTATTAAATCCCAAATTAAATACTGGATTATTTAGATGAGTTGTTGCACGACTCACACTAGTTAGAGTGATATTATCTGCAGGAGTATATGTTGCCTTCCCAAGAATTAATTCTCCGGCTGTTATGTCTGCATTCAAATTTACTATCTTAGTCTGATCATTTGCTGTAAATTCTACCTTGCCAAGTGGCATCCCAACTGCACCTATATTCTTATTTATCGTTGCTCCTCCTAAAAAATTCAAATCACCTTGACCAAAACCTATTGATTCTAGGGGGTATCTACAATAACTCCATCTGCAAACTCTGGTTTAATCTTGCCAGTAAGCACTCCCCCTGCATGCTTCCAGTCTACTAGATCAGCATTACTAGAGTTAGGTGTCACATTGAAAGTAACATTATTATCATCCGCAAGTGTATAAGCACCCATTTCTCCGTCGGTGAATATGTTGAAGTTTTTCTCTTCTCCAACTTTTAGTAATTCTGATGCGTTTTCCGTTAGATTAACTACTACTTTACTGACGTTAGTTTTCATATTGAACGTACCAAAATTCTGCTCGACATTCCCAACTTTTACTCCATCATATGTTGTATTAAAAGTTATTACTCCTGCTGGTGCATCATGTACTACATTACCACTGAATTTAGTAGTTCCTGTGCCTAGATCAAATGTTGTATTTTTCAAATGAGTTGTTGCTCCGCCAGTCGCCGTAATCGTCTTGCCATCCGCTACTTTAAATGTTGCTCCTCCCAAATGCACATTCTGAGCTGTTATATCATCATTAATTGATACTGTTTTATTTTTGTCCGTACTAGAAAAACGTATCTCAGATAAAGGTAATGCTGAGCTCCCTATCGGATTATTTAGAGTAACGCTCCCAAGAGAATCTATGATACCAAAATTAGCTATAAGTGGACTTACCTTTGAGTCTAATTTTGCACCATCTCCCAAGGTTATTTTTGCAGTAGCAAAAGCAAAAGTAATATTGCCCGCTGAAACATCAGCATTAAATGTTATATGGCCCTGCGCAAAAATATCATATAATTTATTATCTAAAAACACTACATTCTTATTAAATATAGCGCTTGCAGTAGTGGAAACGAACATGCCAAAT
The DNA here is from genome assembly GCA_965211855.1 of Rickettsiaceae bacterium. Classification (GTDB taxonomy): domain Bacteria; phylum Pseudomonadota; class Alphaproteobacteria; order Rickettsiales; family Rickettsiaceae; genus Megaera_A. Next base: position 78,813 of record CBDBTV010000014.1, on the reverse strand, counting down.
ATATTATTAGTGCTGGTAACATCTCCGTTAACTGTAAGGTTTGATACTCCGGTAACATTTAAACCTGTGTTACCATTGTTATCAGCAGTAATGTTTCCATCAACTTTAACATTAGTTGAACTTGTTAAATTAAATGCAGTACTACCCACTTCAGTAATATTAATATTACCTTCAATGGTTATATCACTTGAATTTTGAAAGCTTATTCCTAAAAAACTAGTTTCTTTATTTACCTCTATATCTTTTCTAAAAATTATATTTTTACTTGAATTGATAAATACTCCATTTTGAGTGTTTTCATTAGCTGTTATACTGCTTTGAAATTCAATATTTTCTGAACCAGCTATAGATACTCCTGTAAAGTTATTGTTTGCTTGTATATTTGCAGTGTCATCAAAAATTAAATTCTTAGATAATATGATAGCTAAACCTTCGGCTCGTTGACTAGCAGAAGTATCAGATAAGCTGCTCGAGACAATAAGTTGATTTTCAGCTTGAAAATAAGCCTCAGCATTTGCAGTATTTATTTGATGGTAGAATGAGGTTGTCAATAGTCCAGCAATGGACGAAGTTGTTAAAATACATTTTTTTATTTGTGTTTTTAAATCTCATTGATAAAACTCTAATTTCTTGTGCGATATAGTTATAGTAACAAGAAATTTCCTATTGAGCGCACATCTATACGAATATAAAATTTAAAGTTAGTAAATTATTTAAAGTTTGTTGCACAAATATATCGTGCCTTATCAACCTATAAAAGAATTACCTCAGCAGGACTTTATATTGGCGTTGAGGAATTGCCGTGAGAGTAGGGCAATTGCAACTTTGATATAATTTTTTTCTAGAATGTAATCATCACTAGAACTTTCTATTTTAAATCTAATTCAAGAGTGAGTTGATATTGAAGCACTTTTTTTAGATCATAATATCAAGATTTTTTGTTCTAAAAATTAACCCTAAGTTTCAAATAGTTTATTGCACTAGCTGAACTTGGAAAGAGAGAATTAGTAGCCGCAATTATTAATCCTGTAAATGAAGTGGTTGAAAACCATTCTCTACTTGATTTATTTTCATGGTTCTTAATATTCATAATATATGTAATTTACTTTAAATTATTTTAAATAAGTTAATAGTATCAAGCCATATGTTAACCTAAAACTACTTAATATACCCGAACTATGGATAACAAAAAAGCTGCATAGTAGTTGGTATTGGGGTATTCTGGCTTTTTTAAACAACTAAAGAGTACCCCAATGAATATAGACTACGATACTTTGTTCTGCTTTGTCGATGATTTTTATAAAGGATTTGAAAATTGGTACAAAAAGTCTCTTCTTACTAGCGGTTTAAGAAAACGTAATAGACCAAGCAGTATGAGCTTATCGGAGATAATAACAATCTTAATAGCTTTCCATCAATCTGGTATGGCTTGCTTTAAATATTTTTACTTAGAACTTATGAGAAATAACAGAAATTTATTCAATTACTTAGTCCATTATGATCGCTTTATATCATTGATAAAGCTAGCCTTTCCTGCTGTATTATGCATGTTAAAATCCCTTGAGGGTAAGATAACTGAATACATGTTTATCGACTCTACTCCAATGGTTGTATGCCATAGGCTGCGAGAGAAACGTCATAAAGTTTTTAAAGACTTAGCTGGAAAAGGTAAGACTTCAACTGGTTGGTTCTTTGACTTTAAGTTGCACTTTATTTTTAATAGTCACGGAGAAATTGTACGCATGCATGTTACTAGCGGGAATGTAGATGACAGGTCTCCAGTAAAGCAAATGCTAAAAGATATCTCTTGCAAACTTATTGGTGATAAAGGTTATATCTCCAAAAAATTATTCACTGAATTATTTGAACAGGGTACAACTTTAATCACTAAAATCAGAAAAAATATGAAGAATTGTCTAATGGATATAAATGATAAAATGATGTTAATGAAACGTCCATTTATAGAAACAATCTTCTCATCTATAAAGTCGTTAAACACCTTGATACATAGTAGACATAGATCTCCAATAAATGCATTTTGTCACTTATTTGCTGGACTAATAAACTATCAGCTTCGTACTGATAAGCCATCTTTAGAACAATTTATAAAATGAAATCGCTTATCCACAGTTCGGGTTAATAAGGTTTTTATGTTGATAAGTAGCAATTTTGCTTAATTTTGTGGTAAAAGAGACAAGTCGAAGTTTAATGTTAAATTAAGGATTGTGTAGTACATTATTTTTAACAAAAGGGTATGCGTATCTTATGTGTAATCAATAGATGATTGAAGAAAGTAATATTTTAGACTAGTAAATTATTTGATGTTTGCCAAAACTATAAAATGTCCTAACTACACAGCAAAGGAATTACCGCATCCACATTTTGCGCTGGCATTGGGGTTTGTAATTTGGAAGAAGTTGCTTCCAAGCTCTTGAATAAACTCGATTTTACAGTCGTTGAGGAATTGCTGAGAGAGAGGATCAATTGCAACTTTTATACCATCACTTTCAAGTATGAAATCATCGTTATTAATTTTTTCTACTAAAGCATATTGATACATGAATCCTGAGCATCCACCTCCATCAACGGAAACTCTAAGAGCTACCATATCCTTTTTATCTTTTGCAATGAGTTCTTTGACTCTTTTAGCCGCAGCTTCAGTAATTTCTATATTCATTGTTATCGCTTATTAGAGAAACTAATTGAAATGATTTGCATATATCAATATATTGATTATTAACAAATTTTTCAAGGGATTAATATGCTAAAAACTTATGCTTGCTTGCCAAAGAATAGTAGAGGCAGGATACATCCTGAAAAACCAACGCCATATAGAAATGAGTTTGAACGCGATAGAGACCGCATTATTCATGCAAATGCTTTTAAGAGGTTGCAATATAAAACTCAAGTATTTGTTAATCATGAAGGTGATCATTATCGTAATCGTATGACGCATTCAATGGAAGTTTCTTCGATTGCAAGATCGCTGTCTAAGGCCTTAGGACTATGTGAAGATTTAGCAGAAGGGGTTGCCCTTGCTCATGACCTTGGTCATACACCATTTGGTCATGCTGGGGAAGATGCATTAAATGAGTGTATGAAGGGTTATGGAGGGTTTTCACATAATGCTCATGCCTTTAAGATCCTAACTAGCATTGAACAAAAATATGCTGCATATGATGGTTTAAACTTAACTTGGGAAGTGCTTGAGGGGATAGTAAAGCATAATGGGCCTGTTTATAAGAGTGATGCATACTCATACATATTTGAATATGATACAAAGCATAATTTAGATTTGAGTAAGCGCTCATCTGCTGAGTCTCAGGTGGCAGCTTTATCAGACGATATTGCATATATTTGTCATGATCTTGAGGATAGTATAAAAGCTGAAATCGTTTCATATCGCGACTTAGAAGAGATAGCATTTGTCGATAAATATATACATGACGTAAGAAGCGAATTTCACAATATAAATGATGAAAGGCTAATTTACGAAGTAGGGCGAAAATTAACTCACCATTTGATTGAAAGTCTACTTTTTCAAACTCAAGAGAATATTAAAAAGCACAATGTGAAAACCGAAGAAGATATTAGGAATCTTGACTGTCAGCTAGTAGAATTTACTGATACAACTTTTAAAGAAGTGAAATTAATAAAAGACTTTTTAATGAGAAAGGTGTATAAGCACCATCGTGTGGCATCTGTCACTTTGCAGTGTAAGAATGTGATAAGAGATTTATTTAAACTTTATGTTGAGAATATTGATTTACTTCCGTTTAGCTGGAGAAACATGATTACAGAATCTGGTGAGTCGGCAAAGATGTCTATAATTGCAGATTATATTGCAGGTATGACTGATCGCTTTGCGATTAAGCAATATCAATCTTTTTATAATTTAAATTTTGCAAATACTGATTTATGAATATTTTTAGAAAAATTGGCAAAGATTTGAAGAAAATTGGTCTTCAGATCTGCAGTGATGAAACAATTTGGTCTCAATCTACTATAGAGGCTCCAAAAGATCCGTTAAATGGGGATATTTCGACTAATATTGCAATGATTATTGCATCAAAAGAGGGTGGGAATCCTAGAGAGATTGCTTTGAAGTTTAAAGAGTTACTGTCGGATATTCCATATATAGCTCACATAGAAGTAGCTGGACCTGGGTTTATTAATTTTACCATAAAGGCCGATAAGTGGCATAGTTGTATCCGAAGTATCCTAAGTGATGATCCAGATTTTTGGGAAGTAAGTGTTGGAGATGGAGAAAAAGTAAACATAGAATATGTATCCGCTAATCCTACAGGTCCTATGCATATTGGTCATGCACGAGGTGCTGTATATGGAGATGCGCTTGCTAATATCCTAATAAAATGTGGGTATGATGTTACTAAGGAATATTATATTAATGATGCTGGTTCACAGATAAATACTCTTATAGAAAGCGCAATTTTAAGATATCAAGAAGCATATAGTGGAAAAGCGGTTGAGATACCAGAAGGCTTGTATCCTGGTGACTACTTAAAAGATGTTGGAAATAAGCTAGCTGAAAAGTATCAAGATAAATTACTTGATATGGACATTTCTTCAATAAAGCAGGAAGTTAAAGATTTTATTATTGATCAAATGATGGAATTGATTAAGTCAGATCTTGCTGAACTTGATGTGCATCATGATGTATTCTTTTCTGAGCAATCTTTGCATGATAGGAATAAAATAGAAAGATCTGTAGAAATTCTAGAGAAGAAAGGTTTGATTTATAATGGAGTTCTGCCACCTCCAAAGGGTAAGATTCACGATAAATGGGAAGAAAAAGAACAGATGCTTTTTAAATCTTCGGACTATGGAGATGAGCAAGATAGGCCGGTGCAAAAAAGTAATGGTGACTGGTCATATTTAGCTGCTGATTTTGCTTATGCAAAAGATAAGATTGATAGAGGTTTTGATAGGTTGATATATATTCTTGGTACTGACCATAGTGGATATATAAAGAGAATTAAAGCAGTTATTAGCGCGTTAAGTGACGATAAGGTTGCAAGCGATATACGTACGAGCCAGCTTGTAAATTTTGTTAAAGAAGGTCAACCTATTAAGATGTCTAAACGCAGTGGGAACTTTATGACTGTTCACGATGTAGTTAATGAAGTTGGCAAGGATATTATAAGATTTATTATGCTTACAAGGCGCAATGATATGGCGCTTGACTTTGATTTTGATAAGGTTAAGGAGCAATCGAAGGATAATCCAGTTTTTTATGTTCAGTATGCTCATGTTCGAACCAAATCTATTATAGCAAAAGCACAAGAAACAATATCTGAAGCTTATACAAAATTTGAAACTAACAATTTTGATTTATCTCTTCTTGATTCTGAAGAAGAAATTCAGTTGATAAAATTACTTGCATCATGGCCAAAAGTCTTAGCTACTTCTGCAATGCACAGAGAGCCTCAGAGAGTTGCTTATTTTCTGATTGATGTAGCCTCTAGATTTCATTCGATTTGGAATTTGGGTAAGGAAAACAAAGAATATCGTTTTAATACTGAAGATAATATTGAACTCACAGCAGCAAGATTAGCTCTTGCGGAGAGTATTCGTAAAATTATTGCCGGTGGCTTTGAGGTTATTGGTGTTACTCCTCTTGATAAAATGTAGAATAATATTATGTTGATCCGTCATGTATATGGAAAGCAAATACAAAGCTACATAGATGATATAGCATCTCTTAGGCTCAAAGTATTTAAAGATTTTCCGTATTTATATGATGGAAACATTGAAGATGAACATAAATATTTAGAACGATATTCTCTTTCAAAAAATAGTCTTGTACTATTATTTCTTGATAATGATAAAGTTGTAGGAGCATCTACAGCTCTTCCATTAAGCGATGCTGATCCTGGTTTTAAACAGCCATTTGAGAACAGTGTTTATAATATAGATGATATTTTTTACTTTGGTGAGTCAGTTCTGCTAAGAGAATATAGAGGAAAGGGTATTGGAAACCAGTTTTTTCAAGAAAGAGAGAAGTTTGCTCAAAGTTTAGGATATAATAGTTTTGTATTTTGTGCTGTTAATCGAGAAAAAGATCATCCACTAAGGCCAATTAATTTTAGTGATTTAGGTGATTGGTGGTCTAGAATAGGATATCAGCCTATGCCTTCTTTGGTTTGCAATTACAGTTGGAAAGAGTTTGGTTCTCTGCAAGAAGTTATGAATTCTCTGACGTTTTGGCAAAAGGGGTTGTAGTTGGGCGTATAAAATGAAAAAGAAGGTTGTAATTATTCTTTTACTTTTGGGGTTAAGTTTTCTTATTTTTGCGATAAGGAATTATTTTTATTCTCCTCAAGCACAAGATGTAGTCACATTACTGCCAGATGATTCCGCCACTAAAAAGAAGCCAAAAGATCCAGGTGGTTTAGTTCTTCCAAACTCTGATAGTTTGGTGTATGAGAGGTTAAAAGGTGGAAAACACAAGGAGAAGAAAATAAATCTTTTGCCAGATCCTGAAGAGCCAATAGAAATTATAAGAAGACAAAAAGTCAAAGCAAAGCTTTTGGATTCGATTGATGAAATACTTGATAATATTGAATATTATGAAAATGAGTATATCGCTTCGGAAAAAAATGATATAGAAAATTTAGACTATGTCGTTCCTAACGTTTTGTTATTAAAAGATGATAGTAATTTAGATGAAAATAGTATTTATGTTCCAGGGACTAGTTTAAATATTATAAAAGCCTTAGAAAGTGAGTATAAAATTGCCAATATTAATGTAGTGGATGAAGAAGAAGGTGGATATAAAATTCAACTTGCTTCGGCATATTCTCGAAATGATGCAATGAAAAAATGGCAGAATATTTCTCAAAAACATAAAAAAATACTTAGTGATGCAAACTTAATTATTAAAAAAATTGAGGGTAAAAACGAAAGAATATTCTTCCTAGTAATGGCTGGTAGCTATCCTTCATTAAGTCATGCGAAATTACTCTGTAAAAAACTCTCCAAAAGAAAACAAAATTGTATCGTTACAAAATAATTTTTTTATTTTTTATTTTTTGGCACGCTTTATGCTCCTACAGTTGTAGATTATATTAAATTCCCAGGGGAATCAATGGCTACAACGATTTTTGAGAATATAGTAGATAGTAATTTTGGAGATAAAGGGTCTTCAAAAGGAGTTTCTTTTGGTCAAAAAACAGATTCTTCTGAATTTCGTGATTTAGTAAAAGATAAAACTTCCAAATCCAAAATAGATTATTCTAAATCTGGAGTGAAAACTAAAGGTGAGAGTGATCGTGTTGCTGAATCCTTAAGTACAAAAAAAGTTCAAGGCACCAAGGAGCAAGTAGCTGAAGAAACTAGCGCTGACGCAGTAGTTAATACAGATACATTAGTGACTGCGGATCAGTCTAGTGTTAGTCAAGAGGTTCTTGCTACATTAATTCCAATTGAAGAGACAGTATTGGTTGCTGAGACTGAAGAAGATATTGTTCCAGCTATTGATTTACTTCAAGAGCAGGATGATGAAGTTGAATTGTCAAATCTAGTTAGTGATTTTATTGATAATAGCGTAGATGAGGAAAATATAGTAATTCCTGCTGCACTACCAGAGATTACCCGATTAGCGGATTCAGGAAATGTTGATAAAACAAGCGCTTCTGTATTTGCTGATGAATTTGTGACTCAATCATTAGATATAGCTGAGTTGCCAGAAGAAGATCAGGCAATTCATCAAAGCTTGAAAACATTCGATTTACCAGCTGGCTTCGTTCCAGATGATGTATCTAGAGATATAGATTTGTTGACTAGTAAGCCTCAAATCGCTCCTAAATCAGATAATATTCAACAATTAGGAGATCTGAGCTCTAAACTTGATACGCCAATTAAGCTTGTTGTTGATGGGATAGAATCTGAGAAAAATACTATTGAAAATACTAAGCCTATTATAGTAGATCCTTCATTAAATTTAGCATTGGCGGATAGTACTAGACATGGAAAAAATATCATTTCTAGAATGCAAACATCTGATAGTGATCAGAATGCAGCTATCGTTTCAGAAGGGGAAGATCTTGTGTTAGATAATGAAGCTATACTTTCTAATTTAGGAGATAAAGATAATAGCGGTGCAGGGCAAAGAAGCTCATCTTCACTTGAAGCTTTTGGGGCAGTGATAGAGCAAGCAAATGATGAAACATTTGAGGTTGCATTTAAAGCTCAAGATTTCGGTTCAAAGCGTTCTGAAATGCCAAAACCTGCTATGCAAGTTTCATTGGCAGTAAGTGAAGTATTAAATTCAAGTTCAGCATCAGGTAAGAAACAAATAACAATTAATTTGCATCCACAAACATTAGGAGCAGTTAAGGTTGAAATTTTGTCTCAAGTGGGGCATGATGGAGCAAGTAAAGTAGAAAGCATTAAAATTAGTGCTGACAAGCATGACACCTTAGTTATGCTTGAAGAGCGTAGAGCAGAACTTGCTAAAAGCTTAAAAGAAGTAAATGGTACAGAAGAGAAAGAAGCTAATCTCCAATTTGAAATGAGCCAAGATCAAGGTAAAGGACAGGGTGCATATTTTACTTCATTAGAAGAAAGAAATAATTGGATGAGCAAGTTTGTTGGACTCGTAGCAGACGATGAATTGCAAACAGAAAATAGTTCTCATGAAGTTGATGAATATGCAACTCGTGGAATAATAACAGAAGATAAAGTAGATTTAGTAGCGTAAGTAATAATGGCAGCAGAAGTAAGAAATCAAGGTAATCCTCTAGCAACAGCTTTGATGAAACCTAAAGGTAAACCAGGTAGCAATTCTGGTGTTATTGGTGCAGGGTTTAGTGAGCTCTATAAATCTATGGATGCTCCAAGAAAAACTCCTTCTCAGTTGATGAATTCTGCAGAAGATATGGATAAGGCTGTAAAGAGTATAGATGAAGCCATGGATTTTGCGACTAAGCTTATGCTTTCAGCTGCCAAGAATATGGGCATGCCGAGTGAAGATGGTAATGATGGTAAGGCACGCGAAATGTCGGAGACAGCGCAATCAATTGCAACAATGATGGCTACGAAGGCAAGTGTTCAAGCCCAAATGCAAGCAATTGAGCAACAGAAAAAGCCAGCGGTAGATTTAATGTCTCTAAAAGGTAAGCAGGTTGAATATGATGATTCAAAGCGTGCCTTTTTTGGTAAGCCCGTTACTTATAATTATAGAATTTCTCATAACGAGTCAGATCCAACTGCGTCAGTTAATTTAACAATGACAGTAAGAAATGAACAAGGGCTAGCTATCAAAACTATAAGGCAAACTACTAAAGCTGGTGAGTTTTCTTATGAGTGGGATGGAAAAGATGATAGAGGCTATCAAGTTCCTCCGGGCACATACACTCTTGACCTAAAAGCTGAAGGTCGCAAGATAGTCGGTGGAAAATCATTGCCATTTGCTGTTAAAGCTAGCGCAAGTCTTGTTGGAGAAGTTGAAGCAGTTAAGATTGAGAATGGCACAGCTACTGGTGTTATAATTAATGGTAAAACAGTAACTAGGGACAATATAGTAGACGTTCGTGATATGCCTGAGCCTGAGCTTGAAGTTGATTTAACACCAGATCTAATTGGTAGAAAAGTTGATCTTGATTTCTCAAAAGCAAAAGTTAACGCTGATGGTTCTATGGAGGTATATTTCAAGAATCATGTAGAAAATCCAGGTGACCTAACTGTTAGGGTCTACGACGAAGGTGGTAAATTTTTAACAACATTAACAAGTAAGAAAAAAATTGGAGAAGGTGTTGGTAAAGTTTCTTTCTCGAATACAAACTTGGATGCTGGTGTTTACGATATAAAAGTTTTTGTTCAGGATAAGGAGAATCCAGCAAACGTAAAAGATGTTGAGCTTTCTTATAATGAATCAATCTTGGTAGCTGGAGTCAGTAAACGCTATGGGACGGTTATGTCTGTTGAAGAAAAGACATATGATCCAATGCATATTACGTCAGTTCTTGGTAACTATACAACTCCAATTGAGCAAAGAAGAGCCGAATTAATTGGTTCAGAAGTTGTATATCGAGATGACTTGTTTAAGTACGCTCCAGGTGCGGATCCAGTGTCCTTTACTTTTAAGCTTCCTGAGGAAGATGCTGTAATTTCAACAGGTAGAATGAATATTTATGATGAAAACACAAATGAATTAGTTGCAACAGTTAATGCTGAATATGATTTGAATTCTATGTTAACGGTTGGAAGTCAAGCTGCAATTATAGGTTACTTAAGAGGTACTTTTAATACGGCTAATTATTCAGTAATTACTGGAGAAGAGAGAGTTCAGGCTAATCGTTACATAAAAAATGAGATACAAGCTAGAAGATTAACCATTGATGCTCCTTATCTAGAGGCATATAATAATGGTCAGGTTGCGATGACTTTCCCAGTGTGGAATGGTCAAGATATTAATGGAGTTGCAGTTGATGGTAACAGGCAGCTAAGAAGAGACTTTACTCCTATCTATAGCAGAGATGGAGATGGTTCTCTAGTTGCTGGCGATACTGATAAGCAAATAGTTGTTGGTAGAGTGGATGCAGTTGATGAAGTTGCAGGTGAGCTTCAAGTTCATGTCAGAGGTGTTGATGGAGTTATTCCAGAAGATTTAATCCTAAGTAATCGTAAGGTTTAAAGCAATTCTCTTGCTAAATTAAAAATTTCATAAGTATAAAAAATTGACATTAAAAGTTGATAATTATATGATCGTGTCGTTGTAATTATTTAGTACTTTTTTATTATGTCAAAACTAACTAAGACTTACATTTTTGATGAAATTTCAAAAAGGTATTTTCTTAAAATTCATAGATCTGCCGGTTTCATGGAACCTCATACAAAATACAAATTAATAGATAAAAACTTAATCCCAAGAGGTGCATCAGTTTTAAGTGTAAAGATCAAATACGGATATGAATCAAATGATTTAGAAGTTTTAGAAAATCAATTTGAATCCCTTAGCATAGATCCGGTGGGTGTAAATTCTGATATCGATGGTGGATAATCAATTTGCTTCTATAGCTTAAAATTAGTCTTTGAGGTCATTAACCTGTGTGGAGAAGCTAAAGAGTTTTGTGTATTTGCTACAGGTTTATTATGGTTGAGATATATAATGTTGTTTTTTTATATATCTTTTTGTTCAGAGCTTGTAAATCACTATCAAAACTTATAAAATCAACTAGATATGTAACTTGAAGGATAAATATAACTTTATGTCTCAGGATAAAAACAATAAAACACGACCAATATCTCCACACTTAAGTATTTATAAACCACAAATAAGCTCTGTTCTGTCAATAGGACACAGGCTAAGTGGAGTAGGTCTTTTTTTCGCGCTGGCAGCATTTTGTTGGTGGTTTACTATGTGGGTATTTAGTGGGTTTGAGCCTTGCTATCTTGAATGTTTTGACAATTCAATTGTCAAAGCTATATTAGTGATTGCAAGCTATGGTTTCTTCTACCATTTTTCTACTGGTATAAGACATCTAGTGTGGGATACTGGTAGATGGTTTTCAATTCCAGCTATTAATGCTAGCGGCTGGGGAGCTGTGATTTTATCTATAGTATTAACAGCAATTTTCTGGTTGTGTATGTGAGGTTATTTATATGAAAAATAAATATAGATCAGATTTATCAAAAGCAAAAAATCTTGGTTCTGCCGGATCTGGTTCTGGGCACTGGTGGCATCAGAGATTTACGGCGATTTTACTTGCATTACTAACAGGATGGGTGTTTTGTTTTTCTTGGGAAATTAGTCACTCTGAGATAAGTGGAATTATTGAAGTATTTAAAAAGCCATACCATATTGTGATGGTTACTCTGTTTGTTTTAGCAGGTTTTTATCATGCAGCAATTGGTATGCAAGTAGTGATTGAAGATTATGTACATTGCAGAGCAGCAAGACTAACCTTACTTTTAATAACTCAGATTTTTTCAATTGTAACAGCTCTGGCTTTTATTTCAGCTGTTTTATATGTAATGACTTTATAGTGGATTTTGTTTTATGACTGTACCTTATAACGTAATTAATCACGAATTTGATGTTGTCGTAGTTGGCGCAGGAGGCGCTGGTCTTAGGGCAACATTTGGAATGGCAGAAGCGGGCTTAAGCACAGCATGTGTTACAAAAGTTTTTCCAACAAGAAGCCATACTGTTGCAGCGCAAGGTGGTATCAGTGCGGCTCTTGGAAATATGGGAAAAGATGATTGGCGCTGGCATATGTACGATACTGTAAAAGGCTCAGATTGGCTTGGTGATCAGGATGCAATTGCTTATATGTGTAAAAATGCGCCTGAAAGCATTATTGAGCTTGAGCATTACGGTGTGCCTTTTTCTAGAAATAAGGAAGGAAAAATTTACCAAAGACCTTTTGGTGGAATGACTACTGAATATGGTAAAGGTAAAGCTGCTCAAAGAACTTGTGCGGCTGCTGATAGAACTGGGCATGCAATATTGCATACATTATATCAACAGGCTCTTAAGCATGAAGCGCAGTTTTTTATAGAGTATTTTGCTACAGACTTAATCATGGAAGATGGTGAATGTAAAGGTGTTCTAGCTTGGAATCTCGATGACGGAACATTGCACGCATTCAGAGGTCATATGGTTGTGCTTGCTACTGGTGGTTATGGTAGAGCTTATTTTTCAGCAACATCTGCACATACTTGTACTGGTGATGGAGGTGGAATGTGTATAAGAGCTGGGCTTGCTATGCAAGATATGGAATTTGTTCAATTCCATCCAACAGGAATATATGGAGCAGGTTGCCTAATTACTGAAGGATCAAGAGGTGAGGGGGGATATCTTGTAAATTCTGAAGGTGAACGCTTTATGGAAAGATATGCCCCATCAGCAAAAGATTTAGCATCTCGCGATGTTGTTTCTCGCTCTATGACAATGGAAATAAGAGAAGGAAGAGGTGTTGGTGAACACAAAGATCACGTGTATCTACATTTAAATCACTTACCACCTGAAGTTTTAGAAAAAAGACTTCCTGGTATTTCTGAAACTGCAAAAATATTTGCAGGTGTTGATGTAACTAAGGAACCAATTCCAGTGCTTCCTACTGTTCATTATAATATGGGTGGGATACCGACTAATGTTCATACTGAGGTTATTACACTTAAAGATGGTAAGGAAGAAGTAGTTCCTGGCCTAATGGCAATTGGTGAGGCCGGTTGCGTATCAGTGCATGGAGCAAATAGACTTGGCTCAAATTCATTACTTGATCTTGTAGTATTCGGAAGGGCTGCAGCACACAGAGCTGCTGAAGTTATTAAATCTGGTATATCGCACAAAAAGCTGAAAGATGATACACTTGCTCCACTTCTGGAGCGTTTTGATAAAGTTCGTAACGCTAGTGGGAAAATCTCTGTTTCAGATTTACGTTTGAAAATGCAGAAAGCCATGCAAAATCATGCTGCGGTATTTAGAAGTGATGAGACACTAAAGGAAGGCAAAGAGATGATTGATAAAATCAGAAAAGAATATGCTGATATAAATATCAATGATCGTTCGCTTGTATGGAATAGTGATTTAGTTGAAGCACTTGAATTAGCAAACTTGTTAGATCAGGCAGTTTTAACAATGCATGCTGCGGAAAATAGAAAGGAAAGTCGCGGCGCACATTCTAGAGAGGATTTTCCTGATCGCAACGACGATGAGTGGATGAAGCATACAATGATCTGGCTAGAAGAGCCTGGAGAGGTTAAGATTGACTATAAGTCAGTGACATTAGAGACTAACGATGAAGAGGTGGAAAGCGTTCCACCAGCTAAAAGAGTATATTAGATTTGTGAGGAAAATATGGCTGAGCTAAGACTACCACCAAACTCAAGAGTTCTTGAAGGAAAAGTGCATGTTGGATTAGAATCTGCAGATTCTCCAAAAAAGCTAAGAATATACAGGTATGATCCGGATTCTGGTGAAAATCCAAGAGTAGATACTTATGAAATAGATCTTACAAAATGCGGACCAATGGTTCTTGATGCTTTGATCAAGATTAAAAATGAATTAGATTCTACTTTGACATTTAGGCGTTCATGTCGTGAGGGAATTTGTGGAAGCTGTTCGATGAATATCGATGGAACTAATACCCTTGCATGTACTAAGCCAATAGAAGAGATATCAGGAGATATTAAAATCTATCCACTGCCGCATATGGAGGTAGTAAAAGATTTAGTTCCAGATATGAATCATTTTTATGCACAATATGCTTCTATTGAACCATGGCTTAAGACTGATACTCCAGTTTCAAAAGGATCTGAAAGATTGCAATCAGAAGAAGATCGTGAAAAACTAAATGGGCTTTATGAATGTATTTTATGTGCTTGTTGTTCTACATCATGTCCAAGCTATTGGTGGAACGGAGAAAAATATTTAGGACCTGCAATTTTACTGCAAGCATATAGATGGTTAGCCGATTCTAGAGATGAAGCAGATGGAGAGCGTTTGCATGATCTTGAGGATCCATTTAAACTATATCGCTGTCATACAATTATGAACTGTACTAAAACATGTCCAAAAGGTTTGAATCCTGCTGAAGCAATTGCAGAAATTAAAAAGAAAATGGTTGAGCGTGAGGGCATATAGTTCGCATGAGTGCTTTAAGTAACATAAGATATGTTTTTATTTTTATATTATTGTTAGGACATACCTTTACCGCTTTTGCAGAAGTTAGAAACAGAAGAATAATATCATATTTTGTAGATAATATTGTTTTTCAGACTTTGTATGCTGGTGGCTATTATACTATAGGTGTTATATTAGTACTTTCGGTATTATCTTATTTTTCTAGAAAATTTAGGGAAATTTTTCTGAGTATTCTTTTTGCTTTTTTTGGTATTTTTCTTCTTATATTTGTTTACGAAGCTCTTGAAGATTTTGAGTTCATTCCTCCAATGTATTCATGAAAATATAATACCATACTCAAAGTATAAATCTTAAAAAATAAATCTTATTAATCATTAGTTAATATTCTGGGTGGTACTCTTAAATATGAGGTAGATATTTTTCTGCTTCATTAATTAGAGGAAAGGAGGTTATTATGTCTGTTATAAAAAAAGTATTTAAGAGTATTTTTCCGTCAAAATTTAAGACAATCGATAGTCATAAACACCACAATAAGCCTAAACTTGAGCTAGATAAACATGATCAAGATGTTATGGATATTATGAAGTTAATGCCAATAACAGAATTTGATGATGGCAATGATAAATCAGCATTTTTGATAGATTCAAAACTTTTATCAGGTTTTCTTGGACCAGAGCTTGGGGGCGTTATATCAGATTTAAGTAATAATTTTGACTTCGGGTTTGAAGGCGCATAATGGGTTATAAGTAAAGTATTTTAATTAAAATATAGGAATCACTCTTTTCATTCAGATTAGAGTGATTTTTTATTAATGATCAATAGTAGTTAAAATCCAAACGCATCTGATACTTTTTCGCAAGTTTTACTAGCTGTTACTCGAGCTTTAGCTGCTCCATCATCTAAAACATTTTTAATATAAGTTTTATCGTTAATAATCTTTTGGTATTCGTTATTAATAGGAGATAATTTTTCTATTATTATCTCGGCGAGATCAAGTTTAAATTTTGCAAATCCTACTCCATCATATTGTTTGACAATGTTTTCCTTAGAAATTTTTGCTAGACTAGAGTAAATATTTATTAAATTCGATATTTCTGGTCTTTCAGACTGATCGTATGAAATTTCAGCAATACTATCTGTTTTAGATTTTTTTATCTTTTTCATGATGATATCTGCTGAGTCAGTTAGATTAATTCTAGAAGCATCACTCTCATCTGATTTGCTCATTTTTTTTGTTCCATCTCTTAGACTCATCACTCTTGTTGCCGTTCCTTGGATAAGTGGATCGGGAATTTTAAGTATTTCTTGATTAAATTTCCGGTTTAATGCCCCAGCAATATCACGTGTTAATTCGAGATGCTGTTTTTGGTCATCTCCTACTGGTACTACATCTGCATTATAAAGCAGAATATCAGCAGCCATTAGGATAGGGTAGGTAAATAGACCAGTGTTTGCGTTATCTTGTTTTTTGCCGGCTTTATCTTTAAATTGGGTCATACGCTTGAGCCAACCTATTGGAGTGATACAGTTTAGCATCCAAGCAAGCTCAGTGTGTTCTTTTACATCTGACTGCATAAAAATTATAGATTTTTCAGGATTGATACCTGAGGCTAAATAAGTTGCTGCTGAGCTTAGTGTTGCTTTTCGTAACTCTTCTGGATCTTGATCAACTGTTATTGAGTGTAGATTCGCTAAAAAGAAATAACAATCAAATTCATCTTGCATTTCAAGCCAATTTTGAATTGAACCTAGGTAATTCCCAAGATGAAGATTACCTGTAGTTTGAATCCCAGAAAGAGCTGTTTTTTTCATTATTTCCTCATCTAAAATAAGTCTTATTATATTATTACTAATAATCTGCAATAATAGTTTTACGAAATTAAAAAATACTATATAGTGCTTTCTTTATTAATAATATCAAACATAAAATATGTTTTGGCGTTTAAGAACACTTGCCTTTTATACAATAATTAGCATTTTTATGGTATCTTTTTTTGTATTGCTTTGTATTCCAATGCAATTATTAAAAGCTCCATATGGATTTAGATATAAAGTATCTGAAGTTTTTTCATATATTTTTATATACTTAATATGGTTTGTTTGCGGAATAAAATATACAATCGAAGGAAAAGAAATCCTGCCAAAAGATGGTAAGCCTTACCTTGCACTTGCAAATCATCAATCCTTTTGGGAAAATTTCTTTATGCAGCTAATTATTCCAAAGCATTCTTGGGTAATAAAGAGGGAGCTTGAAGCAATTCCAATTTTTGGCTGGGGAATAAGAACTGTTCAGCCAATTGCAGTTGATAGAAATAATAGTAGATCTGTAGCTCAAATATTGAAAGAAGGTACCAAAAAAATTGAATCTGGGCTTTCTTTAGTTATGTTTCCAGAAGCAACAAGAGTAAAGGTTGATAAGAATGTAAAGTTTAAAGCTAGTGCTGCAAAGCTTGCTATTAATACTAACAGCCCGATAGTTTTAATAGCCCATAATGCTGGTCTTGTGTGGCCTAAGGGTTTTTGGTTTAAGTGTTCAGGTACGATTAGTGTAAAAATTATTGAATATATTCCTAAAGAAAAAATTGCTAAGCAAGATGTTCGTGAATTAACTGCATATATTCAAGAAACTATTAATCGAGAAAAAAATAAGTTAGTTGAACTTGGAGTATAATTTTCTAGTAAACTTTTGGTAGCATAGCTATTTTATATGCATAAAATTATTGACGAGTTGTGCTTAATTGTATATGATACGCATCTAGCCAGATAACATTTAGGTTAGATCAAAAATTATGACAGATATCTCAGAGAAT
This sequence comes from Rickettsiaceae bacterium, assembly GCA_965211855.1. Lineage (GTDB taxonomy): Bacteria > Pseudomonadota > Alphaproteobacteria > Rickettsiales > Rickettsiaceae > Megaera_A. The sequence goes on along the minus strand of CBDBTV010000014.1, from coordinate 61,392 downwards.
AGTTTGCAAACTAGCAATGCTCCTGAGGTTCTTCCTCCTCCTTCTAAATTTGGAAAAATTCTTGATTATATATGGCCAATAGCTAGATCTGAGGCGCCAAAATTTCTTTTTATTACTCTACTTATGTTTTGTATTTTAGGGATACAAAATTTGATACGAGCAATGAAGGATAGTGTTATAAATACTATGATTGGTACTGAGACTATTTCTTTCTTGAAGTTCTGGGGTGTGCTACCTGCTTCTTTTTTAATTGTCATAGTATATGTTAAGCTTATCAGCATTATGAAGGGTGAAAATATATTTTATTTGATTATGTCTACCTTTCTCGGTTTTTTCCTACTATTTGCCTTCTTTTTGTTTCCCAATCATGAAATGATTCATTTAAATCCTAAAACCGTTAATAGTTTGGTGCTAAGTTACCCAAATTTTAAGTGGTTTATATTTTTGTTTTCAAAATGGAGTTTTTCATTGTTTTATATTATTGCTGAATTATGGCCAACGGCAATTTTTGCTCTATTATTCTGGCAATTCGTAAATAAGATAACAACTATAGACGAATCCAAAAGATTTTATCCTTTATTTGGTTTGCTTGGTCAGACTGGCCTATATTTATCAGGTACTTTTTTACAAAACTTATCTGTAATGAACGAATATTTTACAAATTTGCTTAATCTTGATTTACCAAGGAGTGTAGTAACTATACAGATTGTTATGTTGGTTGTTGCTTCTTTAGGAGTAATAGGGTTGATAGCTTTTTGGGTGTTAAATCATAAAATTCTTGATATTACGACAACAGAAAATTTACAGTTTAGAGTTAAGAAGAATCAAATAGGAATCAAAGAAAGTCTTCAAATGATTATTCACTCACGTTATATAAGATTAATTACTATCTTGCTTTTTTCTTATGGAGTAGCAATAAATTTAGTTGAAGGCCCTTGGAAAGCAGAAGCGGTACAAATTTATACGAACCCTACAGACTTTGCTGAATTCCAAGGGAATTATCTGAAATATACTGGAATTTTGACAATTTTATTTGTGTTGCTAGGATCTAATATTGTAAGGCGGCTAGGTTGGTTTTCTGCTGCTGTTATTACGCCATTTATGGTATTAATAACTGGTTTAGCTTTCTTCTGTGTTGCAAATTTTGATCCTGTTGCAACATTTATGATGTTATCTTTTTCTTTTACAGATCCTGTGATGCTGGCAATTATTATTGGAGCTATCCAAAATGTTTTAAGTAAATCGAGTAAATATACATTGTTTGATTCAACTAAAGAGATGTCATATGTGCCTTTGGATGAACAACTTAAAACAAGAGGTAAGGCAGCAGCGGATATGATTGGAACAAAGCTTGGAAAATCAGCAAGTGCATTATTACAATCGATGATATTTGTTATTATACCTACTGCAACATACCCTTCTATATCGCCGTTTTTGATGGTAGTATTTACAATTATTTGTATTATATGGATTTGGGCAGTTATTGAACTTAATAAAGAATACAAGGCTGCATGTAGTCATAAGGGGTAAGAGAGTATATTTTAATGTCTCAAGAATTACCAATTTTATATTCATTTAGAAGATGTCCATATGCAATGAGAGCAAGGATGGCTTTGCATTATAGTGAAATTAATTGTGAATTGCGCGAGGTGTCTCTTAAAAATAAGCCGGATGCTTTAATTAATATATCTCCAAAAGCTACAGTTCCTGTCATGCATTTACCTGACGGAACAATTATTGATGAGAGCTTAGATATTATTCATTACGCTATAAGTCAAAATGATCCAGAAGGTATATCTAATGTTTCAAAGAATCTTCAAGAGCAAATAGGTGAGTTAATCGCAATTAATGATTCAGAATTTGCTTCATTACTTCGTAAATATAAATATTTTGAAAAACACCCTGAAGAGTCTCAAGAGTCATATAGGAAAAAGATTGAAGCAAATTTTCTAACAAAATATGAGATGATGCTAGATGGTAATAAATTTTTATTTGGTAAGAAATCTATTGCTGATATAGCAATTTTACCATTTATTCGTCAGTTTGCTTTTGTAGATGAAGAATGGTTTTTTAATAGCTCATATAAAAATCTTATTAATTGGCTTAATATGGCGATAGAAAGTGATGTTTTTGAGAATATTATTCTAGCAAAACATAACCCTTGGAAAGAAGGGGATGAACCGGTATATTTTATTTAAAATTTGTTCTTTGAATTTCATTGAAAAATAGTTATAAATTTTGTATATATGAAATTATAATGAATTTACTTATGAATCAGATATCGCTTACAAGAAGTTGTGTTAATATGTAGAGGCTTTTTTGCTAGGAAAATATCATGAATTCATTTAAATCTATTATATCAAATATTCTTGTTTACATGCGTGATTTAGAGAGAATTCATAAATGAATAAATTAATATATTATTTCGGTGGTGGTAGTACCGAAGGTGATGCTTCCATGAAAGACATTCTCGGGGGTAAGGGGGCTAACTTAGCTCAAATGTGTAAATTAGGACTATCAATTCCTCCTGGTTTTACCATTTCTACTTCCATGTGCCATTCAAATACTGAAAAAGAATCACATTTCACTCCTAAATTCGAAGAAGAAGTGAGAAAATATATTTCACAGTTAGAAAAAGATACGAAAAAAGAGTTTGGTTCTAGCTCAAACCCACTTTTACTTTCTGTGCGTTCTGGGGCTAAGCTTTCTATGCCAGGTATGATGGATACTATTTTGAATTTGGGTATGAATGATGATACTGCAAAAGCACTAGCTGCAAAAACAAATAATCCTCGCTTTGCATATGATAGCTATAGAAGATTTTTGGAAATGTATGGGAATGTAGTATTAGAAATTTCAAGTTATTTGTTTGAGGAAGTATTTGAAAAGCATAAAGGAAATAATAATATTATAAAAGACAGTGATGTACCTGTAGAAGTTCTTGTAGAAGTAATAGAAGATTTTAAGAACATTATTCAAAAACACACTGCTCGCTCATTTGAATCAGATCCGTATCTACAGCTAAAAGCTGCTATAGAAGCAGTTTGGAGGTCCTGGAATTGTCCTCGAGCAATTACTTATCGTAAGATTAACAATATCAGTGATGATATTGGCACTGCAGTCAATGTGCAGTCTATGGTGTTTGGTAATAAAGGTGAAGATTCTGCCACGGGTGTAATTTTCACAAGAGACCCTTCAAATGGCAATAAAGAGATATTTGGTGAATTCCTCGTAAATGCTCAAGGCGAAGATGTAGTTGCTGGTATTCGAACTCCTGCACCAATTTTAGCAAATGATTTAGGAGATGGAAGTTCTATGCAGGAATGTCTTCCTAAGCAATATGATGAGCTTTCAAAGGTTTGTTCTAAGTTAGAAGAGCATTTCAAAGATATGCAAGATATTGAGTTTACAATAGAAGAGGGAAAGCTTTACATCTTGCAGACACGCAGTGGGAAAAGAGCAGCGGCAGCGGCCATAAAAATTGCAGTTGATATGGTTGGAGAAGGCGTAATTTCAAAAGAAGAAGCGCTAATGCGAATTGATCCTGAATCACTTAATCAGTTGCTTCATACGGCAATTGACTATTCTGCTGATCCAGAAATTATAGCAACTGGCCTGCCTGCTTCTCCTGGAGCAAGTAGCGGTATTGCCGTATTTTCTCCATTTGATGTTGAAGAACTTTCGCATCACCATAAAGTTATACTAATAAGAAATGATACAAGTCCTGAGGATATTAAAGGCATGCACCTAGCGGAGGGGATACTTACAGCCCGAGGTGGCATGACATCGCACGCAGCTGTTGTTGCTAGAGGTATGGGAAAGCCATGTGTATGCGGTGTAAAAGGCTTAGTTGTAAATGAAAAGCAAAAATTATTAACTACGGCAAATGGGCATAAGATCAAGCAAGGTGATCAAATCACGATTGATGGCTCAACTGGAAAAATTATTGTTGGTGATGTGCAGCTTATTCAGCCTAAATTTTCTGATGAATTTAAGACAATATTAGAATGGTCAGATGAGATAAAAGATTTGAATGTCAGAGCTAATGCAGAAACTGCACTTGATGCATCTGTTGCAATAAAATTTGGTGCAGTTGGAATTGGACTATGTCGTACTGAGCATATGTTTTTTGATAATGATAAAATTCCTTTGGTGCGTGAGATGATTATCGCTCAAGATAGTGAGCACAGACAAAAAGCTATAGATAAGCTTAGACCATTACAGACAGTTGATTTTAAGTATCTGTTTGAAATTATGGATGGGTTGCCTGTAAATATCCGTTTACTTGATCCACCATTACATGAATTTTTGCCAACTGAAGAAAAGGATAAAGAGTTGCTCGCTGAAGCCCTAAATGTACCTATGTCTGTTATCGATCATAGATTACATTCATTACATGAGCTGAATCCTATGCTTGGGCATCGCGGGTGTCGTTTGGGAATATCCTTTCCAGAGATATATATGATGCAGGTCCAGGCAATGCTTCATGCGATAAAAATACTTAAAAACGAGAAGGATATAGATAGTAAGTTAGAATTAATGATTCCGCTTATCAGTGATGTTAGTGAGCTAATTAAGCTCAAAAATCATATTAAAAAGACCATTGAAGAAATGGAATCAAAATATTCAATTAAATTTGATATTAAGCTTGGAACAATGATTGAATTGCCAAGAGCTGCTCTTACTGCAAACAAAATTGCTGAGCATGTTGAGTATTTTAGCTTTGGCTCGAATGATCTGACTCAGACAACATACGGTATTTCTAGAGATGATATCGGATCCTTCTTACCGGATTATCTTGAACAAAAAATCTTTAAGCACGATCCATTTATTAAGATCGATGCAGAAGGTGTTGGCGAGCTGATAAAAATAGCAATTGATAGAGGCAAGAAAACAAATAAGGCAATTACTTTAGGTGTTTGTGGTGAGCATGCTGGTGAGCCTTCATCAATTGACTTTTTCCACAAAGTAGGTTTAAACTACATTTCTTGTTCTCCATATAGAATTCCGATTGCAAGAGTCGCGGCTGCAAGAAGTAAAATCAAATTATCAAAAGGTATATAGTGAGTTTTCAGGACAATCTAAATAAAATATTAGAAAGGCAAAAAGAGCTTTCTGATAAACTCTCTAGCGGCATTGCCGGAGATGAATTTGTTAAAGCATCAAAAGAATATTCAGAGCTTGAGCCAATTGTAGAAAAAGTAGAAAAATACAATAAAGTAGTATCAGATTTGGATGGTGCTAAAGAGATGCTAGAAGAAGGTGGATTAGATTCCGAAACAAAGGATATGGTTGAGGAAGAGATCAGAGAGCTAAACTCTATATTACCAGAACTTGAGCATCAAGTGAAGGTTGCATTGCTTCCAAAAGATGAAGCAGATAGTAAAAGTGCTATTATTGAAGTTAGGGGTGGTACTGGTGGTGAAGAGGCAGCCTTGTTTGCCGCTGATTTATTTGAAATGTATCAAAGATATTCTTCTCTAAGAGGATGGAAGTTTGAAATATTATCTATTTCTGAAATTGGAGTAGGGGGTTATAAAGAAGCATCAGCATCTATTAAGGGCGATGGAGTGTTTTCTAGGCTTAAATTTGAATCTGGAGTACACAGAGTTCAAAGAGTACCTGCGACTGAATCCAGTGGTAGGATCCATACATCAGCTGCTACTGTTGCTGTGCTTCCAGAAGTGGAAGAAGTTGATATAAAGATTGAGGATAAAGACCTTAGGATTGATACTTACCGTGCTTCTGGTGCGGGAGGGCAACACGTGAATACTACAGATTCAGCGGTGAGAATAACGCACATTCCAACTGGTGTGGTTGTAGCTATTCAAGATGAAAAATCTCAGCATAAAAATAAGGCTAAGGCACTAAAGATTCTCAGATCAAGAGTTTATGAAGAAGAAAGATTAGCCAGAGAAGCTGAAAGATCTTCTTCGCGAAAGGGGCAGGTTGGATCTGGTGATAGATCTGAAAGAATTAGAACCTACAACTTCCCGCAAGGTCGTATCAGCGATCATAGAATTAATCTGACTTTATACAAGATTAATGAAGTGATGAAAGAAGGGAAGCTTGACGAACTTATCGAACCTCTCATTGCCAATGATGAAGCTCAGAGATTGGCTGAGCAGCTATAGTAAACCTCATGAATATCTGTGGTAATAATTGGGCTATAAATGGCCAGTTAGCATAGTGTGAGTATTTTGGATATCAAATTTTCATAGAAAGAAAATCTTAAGATAGAAAAATATAGTAAATTATACTTATAATGCGTATTTAGTTTAAGAGCATAGGAAAATGATGCTTGACCTGCGTCATCACGAGGAGCCAAAGGCAATGCTGTAATCCACAAATGGATCGTAGCAGTCGTTAAAGCTCCTTCGCGATGACAATCACCAGCAAAAAACAATAAAAATCAATAACTTAGCGTATTTCTTGTCGTAAAATGGCGTTTATACCTTAGATTCCCTTAATCAATCTCATTGATTACTGCACAAAAAAGCTTTGCATGGATTGTTAATCTCAAATATTAATCACTATCACAGACTTAAAATTTAGCCTATATTAAATTGAATATATATTATTGTTTTTGAGTATAGCTTTATTCCGTACTAGTCCTATTCACAAAAAGTACCCAGAGTCTCCAATGGGTTCTACCTCATAGGAATCATCTCCATAAAAACCAAGTACGTAAGTATTATATGCTGCTAGAGTAGTTATGCCTATTCCAGCAATGCTAGAAAAAGCAGCCCAAAAATCACCTTCTTTATATGCTTTGTACATCAAGCTGCTTGTAAATGCTGCAAAGCCTAATGTTAAAGAAATGCCTCCAGGCAACGATTCTATTGGTGTACCAACTTGCTTCATAATAATCACTCCTACTTTTTTTAATAATGATATATTAACATAAGTTAATATATTTTTCAAGATATTTATATAGATAGAATGAGTTTAACCAAAAGTATAGTTCTTACTAGTTTAATATATTTAAATACGACTAAAGCAAAAATCAAGCCTACTAGATAGGCATATTAGTATACATATTACCACTGCGAGTACTAGTTTATATCTTTATCTTCCAAGCACATAAACAAAAACAAATAAGAATAACCAGACAACGTCAACAAAGTGCCAATACCATGCAGCAAATTCGAAGCCTAGATGTCCATTTCCTGATTTGAAATGACCTTTTCTTGCTCTGAAATAGCAAACTGCTAGGAAAATTGTTCCGACTATAACGTGCACCCCATGAAATCCTGTTGCAAGATAAAAATTAGCTGCATAAACGCCATCAGTTAGTTTGAATGCTGCGTGATGATATTCATATGCTTGCAGCATGCTGAAAGTGATTCCTAAAAGAACTGTGAGTCCAAGAGCAGTAACAGAATCTTTCTGATTATCATGTTCAATTGCGTGATGGGCCCAAGTGACTGTTGTTCCTGACAAAAGTAGTATAAGCGTATTTATAAAAGGTATATCCCATGGATCAAACGTTTTTATACCTTCAGGTGGCCAAGTTCCTTCGGCAACCACCCAGAATCCATCAAGTATTCCAGCTGGAAATAAGCTTGCTGAAAAATATGAAAAGAAAAAGGCAAAGAAAAACATTACTTCAGATAGGATAAAGAGTGACATCCCAATTCTTAAACCATTTCTCACAGGTTCAGAGTGGTGTTTTCCAACTAAACCTTCATTAACTATATCTCTCCACCAACTCCATGAGCAGAATATAACAGCAATAAGGCCAAATATAGCCATAGGGCTTCCTCCAGGCTTCTCATGTAGTGCCATAACTCCACCCATAGTGAGTGTTAGCAAGGAAAAAGATGTGAGAATAGGCCATGGGCTCATATCAACCAGATGATAAGGATGCTCTTGTTTTGATGACATTCTTTGATTACCAATTATTTTAGTTTACGTTTTTATGTATTATACTTAAAAAACTATTAAATTGTCTAGTTACTAACGTCCCTGACTTTAAAGAAGCTATAGGATAGGGTAATTCTGTCAACATCATCCATTTCTGGGTCATTCTCAATTTCTGGGTCAATATAGAAAGTTACTGGCATTAAAACTTTCTGTCCAGCTCTAAGAAGCTGCTCTTCAAAGCAAAAACAATGTATTTTGACGAAATATTTACCTGCTTTAAGAGGAGTTACATTATAAATAGAAGTTCCAATGATATCCCTGTTGCTAAAGTTTTCTGATTCGTAGAAAATTAGAGCATTTTCTCCAGTAATGACATTTGCGCTTCTATGTTTAGGTATGAATCTCCAAGGTAGTTTTGGATCAACATTTGCATCAAACTCGACTTTAATTTTTCTAGCACCTTTTTCCACTTTAATAAAGGCTTTTGCTCTTTGTGTTGTTCCTCCAAAACCTGTAACTTTGCAGAAGAGATTATAAATTGGAACTGATGCAAAGCTAAGAAGTAGCATGCTCATAAAGAGAGCCACCATAGCAAATGCAATATTCTTATTTGATTTTTTTGTATCCATCAAAATTTACTATCTTTTTTTTGCTGTTTGGAAAGTTTGTCCTAAGTACACTTCTCTAACTTCAGAGCTACCTACGATATCTGTAGGTTTACCTTCCATTAGTACTTTTCCATCATAAATAATATAAGCCCTGTCAACAATATCTAGTGTATCCCTGACATTATGATCAGTAATTAATACTCCAATATCTCTTTCTTTAAGATGCGATACTAATTCTTTAATATCACGTACAGCTATCGGGTCTATTCCTGCTAGTGGTTCGTCTAACAAGATAAATTTAGGATTAGAAGCAAGTGCTCTTGCTATTTCAAGCCTTCTTCTTTCACCACCTGATAGAGTTGGTGATAATTTATTTTTTAGATGACCAATAGAGAATTCATCCATTAGTTCGTCACACTTTGATTCTATCTCTTCCTTGTCATTATAGACGATTTCTAGAACAGCTTTTATGTTATCTTTTACCGTTAAACCTCTGAAGATCGATGATTCTTGTGGTAGGTATCCTATTCCAAGTCTGGCTCTTAAATACATTGGTAAGGTAGTGATATCTTGATCATTTAAAAGCATTTGTCCAAGATCAGCTTTTATCAGACCCATAATAATACTAAATAATGTTGTTTTACCTGCTCCATTTGGGCCAAATAGGCCAACAGCTTCTCCTTGATGTAAGCTACAATTTATGTCACGCAATACAGGACGCTTATCATATGATTTAGAAATATTTTGAATTACTAGTTTATTTTGCATTATCCTTACTGCTTATCCCTTCAAACTTAGCTGAGTATACCAGCTTGTCAGTTACTAGTACATTACCTTCTTTTAACATTTTTACATTTCCTTTAAGAGTGAGCTTTTTTGTGGAATTATCAAAATGCCCCGAGTCTGCAAAAAGAATTTCTTGACCACAATTTCTAATTGCTTTTAGTCTTACAGGAATCACTATTTCTTTTATATCCTTTTTTTCTGTAGTGTTAGTATAAAAGATTTTTAGTTTTGAGCTATATAGTTTTAAATCATCAAAGGTAAGCACAACAGAGCCTTTAAATGTTGCGCTAAGATCAGTTTTTTGAATTGTCAGGTGATCAGATTTTATATTTATCTTATCATTAGATGGAATAGCATGCGTTTGTAAGGCAATTACAAATAATAAGATCAATTTTATCGAATTTCTAAAAAAAGTCATATGTTATATAATTCTTTGCTTTACTTCAATCCATTTAGATCAAAATTTGAATCTACATTTCCTTCAAACTCTATTGTATTAGCTGAATCTTCAGTTTTAAATTTATCAGCTTGAATTTTTGATTTTTCAAAAGTCACTTCAACTTTATCATTACTTTTTGCATCTTTTGTTTCGAGATCAACTATTATCTGATTGCTATTAAATACCATGCCATTAAAAAGAATTCTTACATTATCCTTTAATATTACAGATTTTTTAAGCTCGTCTAAAGTGCCACTATCAGCTTTTATTGTAATTTCTCCATCTGGCAATGTATATTTACCTTTTATAATATCTAAGAGATATTTATCAGAGGTGTTTTTTGCAACGTTTTGTGCAATGATGACATATGGCGATAAATCTTCGCTTACTCCTTCAAAAATAGACTTAGTTATATTTAGGCTATATTCTTTTGATAATTTTTTTGTTTTGTTCTTAGTGATTTCATAGTTTGATTCAGTGTCTGTTGGTAGTTTTTGAATATATAAAACAACTAAAACCGAGACTAGAACGGATATACTGGCACTTAGGAATATGTATTTTACTAATTTTGTTTTTGATCTGAGTTTGGATAATTCTTGCATTAGCCAACTCCAGCTTTCAGTATGTCATGTATATGGATTATTCCTAGGATTTTATTATTTTCTATTACAGGCAAAGCAGTAATTGATTTAGAGTTCATGATATTTAATGCCTCGGTTGCAAGCATATTAGTATTTACGCTAGTTGGCTTTGTTGTCATAATATCTCCTGTCGAGATATTACCTAAATCATTTTTGATAGTTCTTCTTAGATCGCCATCGGTGATAATGCCAAGCATTTGATTTTGTGAATCTCCAACTATTGCGCAACCCAAGCACTTTTCAGTCATTGTTAGTATCACACTCTTAAATTCATCATTGATACCAACAATAGGAAGTTTGTCTCCAGATCTCATGATATCTGCGACTTTCAAAAGATTTGCGCCAATTTTTCCTCCAGGATGAAATAGTTTGAAATCTTCTTTTGAAAAGCCTTTTGCATCATGCAAGGAAGTAACAATAGCATCACCTAGTGATAATGACATTAGTGCAGATGTTGTTGGAGCTGCTATAGAAGATGTTTCTTTTTGGCTCGGAAGTTTTAATAAAAAATCGCTGTTTTGTGCCAATGTCGAATTTTCTTTCATAGTAATTGCTGCAATTTTTATGTTATATCTTTTGCAGTAATTAACTGTATCAAATAGTTCTTTTGTCTCACCAGAATTTGAAAGCATTATAACCATATCATCTTCTGTTATCATTCCGAGATCCCCATGGCTTGCTTCTCCAGGGTGTATAAAAAATGCTGGAGTTCCCGTTGACGCAAGGCTTGCTGCTATTTTTTTGGCAATATAACTACTTTTGCCCATACCTATCAGAATTACTCTTCCTTCAAGTTTCATTATGTAATCAATTAGATTTGAAAAATCTTTAGGGATATCGTTTGCAAGAATTTTTAAAGCTTCTGATTGTTCAATAATTGCTTCTTTAGCTGTTTTTAGATGAGACATTTTGTTATTACTTTTATTAGATTATCGTCATTATACATATACATTGATTTGCATACTAATTAAATTTGTATAATGCTATCAACCTAATGCTCATATTAAATTGTCAATAATAGCTTGTGCTATTCGTTATTTTTCTATATAATATGTTTAAATTTTCTAAATGCTCTTTAACATATATAGTTTTTGTTAATTTTTCAAGAATGTTTTTTTAGTATACGCATCTTAAGTGCAAGGAGTAATAAGAAAGATTTTTATACAAAATGTATAAAAATATATAACCTTGTTTTTAAGAAATAATTATGACAAACTTTCATTCTTTTGATTTGCCAAAGCAGCTTCTAGACTCTTTAGACAGATTAAAATTTAAGCAGCCTACACCAATTCAAGAAGCTACAATTCCTTTAGCTCTAGATGGTAGGGATATACTTGGATCAGCCCAGACTGGGACTGGTAAAACAGCTGCTTTTGGTATTCCACTAATATCAAAACTACTTTCGACTGATACCGGTAGTGCAGTAGTGATTACTCCAACGCGTGAACTAGCTGTTCAGGTGATGAAATCTTTAGAAGATATTCTAGGAAAGAAATCACCAATTAAGACATGTCTTTTAATTGGTGGAGAGTCAATGCACAAACAATTATTTCAGCTAAAAAGAAAACCAAGATTATTTGTTGGCACGCCAGGCCGTATGAACGATCACCTCGATCGTGGCACTTTGAATCTAAAAAATGTTAATAGCTTAGTATTAGATGAAATGGATAGAATGCTTGATATGGGTTTTTCTGTCCAGATAGATGCTATCATTAAGCATATACCGAATAATCGTCAGACATTGTTATTTTCGGCTACTGTTCCAGGTAATATTGTCAAGCTAGCAAATTCTTATATGAATAAACCTGAAAGAATTGCTATAGGAGCAGTTTCATCTCCTGGAGAGAATATTAAGCATGATATTATTCATATAAGCGAGCAAGAAAAGCATGATAGGCTTGTTGATGAGCTAAATAGTAGAGATGGTTCAGTTATCATATTTATGAAAACAAAATATGGTACTGAGAAGATGGCTAAGAAACTATCGTTTGAAGGGCATAGTGCAATTGCAATACATGGTGATTTGCAGCATCGCAAAAGAGAGCGCGTGATAAAAGCATTTAGGAATAAGAAATATAGAGTATTAGTTGCAACTGATGTTGCAGCAAGAGGTTTAGATATACCTCATATTGAACATGTTATTAACCATGATTTACCTCAGTGTCCTGAAGATTATTTACATCGCATAGGGCGTACTGCAAGAGCAGGCGCTGAAGGCGAGGCGATTTGTTTTATTTCTAAGCAAGATCGGAGCAAGTGGGATGCTATTGATAGATTAATGAATCCTGATGCAAAACCAAAATCTGAAAAGGGGCGTCCTTCTAAAAGTTTTAAAGGTAAGTCTAAAAGCAAAAATAATAAGTTCAAGAATAAATTTGGTAAAAAACCTTCAAATTCCAATAAGAGATTTAACTCTAGCAAGCCAAAACGTGATGGCGGCAAAAGAAAAAGTTTTGGAAAAAGATCAGCCGCATAATTTGTATATTAGTGCCTAACGATTTTTTTCAATGATTCTACTTTATCGTTATATAGACCAAGATACAGATCCTTGTTTAACTCACTATCGTGAGGCATTTCAGTAATTTCGAAGTTATTTTTCTTATAGAAATTTATTGCTTTAACATTTGTACGTCTAGTATCAACTATAATTTTTTTAATATTATTATCAAATGTGAATATGGATTTAATAAGACCAGTTCCATAACCTTTGCGTTGTTCATCTGGAAGAATGGCCATTTGCCTTATATGCCATATGTCTTTGTTGCTTTTCCACTGCTCATATAAAATAAATCCAATGATTTTATGGTCTTTCTCAATATTAATCCAGTGCATAGGATGTTTTGCTGATATAAAATATTGATGTTCTGCTTCAAAAACATCTGATAACCAGCTAGTTACATCATTTCTATTTTTAAAATGTGGCTTGATGTTTTTGGGTTCAATATCTTTATATTCATCATCAAAAGTTTTAATAAATACTTCGCGTTGAATATTAAAATCTTGAGATTTTATACCATCAGAAAAGTTAATTTTAGCTCCAGATTTTTCAGTATATTCTCTAAAGGCAAGTGCTGTAGTATTTGTTAGTATTAGGCTGATTATTAATACAAAAAAATGTTTAATCATAGTATTTCTCCTCACTAATTACTAAATTGTTCTTTTATGACTCGATCTTCGAATGTATGGTGTTCATCATGTAAGATACGTATTACTTTTTTGTTTGTTGATTTTATTTTAACAGATTTGATGTTTTTAAATTCATAGAAGTCAGCTACAGCATTTACAGGTCTTTTTTCTGGTTCCAATATTTCAAATTCTATATCTACATCAACTGGTAGTAGGGCGCCATTCCATCTTCTTGGACGAAAAGGACAAATGGGTGTTACGCATAATACCTTAGATGTAAGAGGTACTATTGCTCCACCAGCAGATAAATTATAGGCACTGCTTCCTGCTGGAGTTGATACAAGAGCTCCATCGGCTGAAAGTTTCATTCTTTCTATATTATCAATATGAATTTTAAATTTTGCTGCTTGATTACTTTTACGAAATATTGAGACTTCATTAATTGCAAGTGCGGTTGATGACTGACCATCGGTGCTTACTGCATGCATTTCAAGAGGGTATAGGTTGGTAACTTTTGAGTTTTCTAAATTTTTTAGGAAGTTTTTTTCATGAAAACTATTCATTAAGAATCCAATACTTCCAGCATTAATTCCATAAAAAGGAATATCAAGATTCATATATTGGTGCAGAGCGTGCAGCATACTACCATCACCTCCGATAACAATTATTACATCCGCTTTTTCTGGAGGGCATGTTTTTACTATAGAATCAAGTTTTTTTGCTATTTCTTTAGTTTCTTGAGAATTGTTATGAACTACAGCTACATAGTTGATTTTAATGTTTTTTTCTTCCACCATATAAATATTAGATGATTTAATAATAATACTATTAGTGCAGATGTTACCACATCACTAGCAAAATGTCCTCCCATTATAATGCGAGATAGTCCTACTGATGCCCCAAAAACGATTCCAAATAAATAAATTCTTGTAAAGTATAGACCGCTTGCAATATAAGCAATGGCAGAAAAATAGAATCCCATTGCAGCATGGCCAGAAGAAAATGAACAATTCTTTTCACATTGATTTGTGATAACAAAAGCTTTTGTAAACTCTTTATTACCATTAAATTCTTTGATTTGTCTTGGTCTTGCTCTACCAAAATTATCCTTTAAAACAGTATTTACAATAATACCTGGACCTATAATTGCAGTAATAAATAAAAAGAAAGCAGCAGAGTTTAGAATTAACTTTCCATTTCTATGTTTTAAATATAAATAAATCATATATAGCAAACAAGCTATAGCAAATATTTTTGTTATTACGGGTATGCTTTTATAAAAAAATTGAACTATGACATTTTTTTTATATATAAAGCCTATTTCAGAATCGTAAAAGTAATCTGCTATTTGAATATCTAATTCAGGGAAAAGTATAAAAAAGAATGTAAAAGCTGCAAAAGCAAATATGTTTGCATATATAAGCTTAGTATTAATCATAGACATCAAAGCCCTAAATAGTGTATAATCCATACGAACTTTTTTAATAATATAGAAAATTAGATGGCAATCAACCTGAAACAATATAAAGACAAGCTATTATTTATTCCACTAGGTGGATCTAACGAAATTGGCATTAATGTCAATTTATATCAATATAAAGGCAAATGGATTATGGTTGATTGTGGAAGTGGTTTTGCAGATGACTACTTACCTGGTGTTGATATGGTTGTTGCTGACCTTAGTTTTATCGAAGAGCACAAAAAAGATTTACTCGGTATAATTCTGACGCACGCTCATGAAGATCACCTAGGCGCTGTGCAATATTTATGGAATGAACTGGGTTGCCCAATTTATACAACTAAATTTACTAAATCGTTTCTTAAGTCTAAAATTGCAGAATATAATTTTGCTGATCATCTAAAGATTCACGAAACTGATCCTGCCAAGAGATTTGAGCTTGGACCATTTACTATTGATATGATTGGTCTTACTCATTCAGCCCCTGAAATGCAAGCCTTAATGATTAGAACAGAAGCTGGAAATGTCCTTCACACGGGTGATTGGAAATTTGATCCAAACCCAATAGTCGGAAAAGAATCAGATCAAGAGGCATTAAAGAAGTGTGGTGATGAAGGAGTTTTGGCGCTTGTATGTGATTCAACTAATGTGTTTAATGAGGGTACATCTGGTTCTGAAGGTGATGTTCGCAAAAGCCTAGTAGATATTATCGCTGGATGCCCGAAGATGGTTGTAGTAACTACTTTTGCTTCAAATCTGGCTAGACTAGACACAATAATTCATGCAGGACAAAAGGCCGGAAGAAAAGTAGCTCTCAGTGGAAGAAGTTTACACCGAATGTTTGCAGCCGCTCAAGAATGTGGATACTTGAAAGATATAAAGCCTCTGATTGATGAACGTACAATAGGAAATTATAAAAGAGAAGATCTGCTAGTAATTGCAACAGGTTGTCAAGGTGAACCAATGGCTGCAACCTCAAAAATGGCGAATGGTACACACCATTCAGTTAAACTAGCAAAAAATGATACAGTGATTTTTTCTTCAAAAATTATTCCTGGAAATGATAAAAAGATTTTTAAGCTGTTCAATGTTTTTGTAAAACAAGGTGTGGAAGTAATCACTGAACAAGATCATTTTGTTCACGTCTCGGGTCATCCTGGAGTAGAAGAGCTTCAAAAAATGTACGAACTTGTTAGGCCACAAGTATGTATACCTGTTCATGGAGAGCCAGTACATATTCATGAGCATGCAAAACTTGCCAAGTCTAGCGGAATTAAAGAAGCCATCGAAGTTGAAAATGGTAGTGTTGTTTTACTTGAAAAGGAAGGATCAAAGATAGTAGATTTTGTTAAAAATGGTTATCTTGCTGTTGATGGTAATTATTTACTTCCAGATGATTCACAAATTTTTAAAATGCGCAGAAGGATGCGTGATTCAGGAATTGTAGTAGCTTCTATTATATTAGATAATAAATTACGTCTAACGTGTCCTCCTATTTTATCAGTTCCAGGCTTACTTGACCCTGTAGAAGATATTGATGTTATTGATGAGCTAAAAGACGCCGTTGCCTTAGCACTTAGCGATCAAAGAAGGCAAAGCAAAGGTAATCTGACACTAGAAAATATTGATTCATGTGTAAGGCGTGCTTTAAGGCGAGGAATAAAGCAAGAAATCAATAAAACTCCAATTATTATTGTAAATATCGAAGAATTAGATTAGTTAGTGTTTAATTTTCACAATATATAATTTTGTAGTATATATAGTTCTTATAATTACAAAGCAGAACCAGCGTCTGATGGGTCATGTTCATCACCTAATACTGATAACACTATATGACCAAGTTCATCTGCATCTACAAGTCCATCATCTTCTAAGGCGCCAGATATAACACTAACTATTGATGCCGTTCCTGAATGATGTCTGGAATGATTGCTAGCTTTTTCTTTAGAAGATGGAGCAGGTTCACCATGATCAGTATCTTCATCGATTATTATAGAGGGGAAAACGGATCTGTCTTCCTTTGATTCAGTCAATCTTGTTCTAGGAGAAACCGATAAACTTGCTGGTGCAGATCCAGGTACTAGACTACCAAGAGCTGATAATCCACCACTTGCAGCTCCTGCTAAAACTGATGCTACATCATTAGGTCTACCACTTTCAGTAGTAGTAGATCTATCAGTATATGTTGTTACATCTAAATCATCTATTCTAATATGCTGATTTCTTTCGTGCACAACACTTCCATCAGGCTCTTGTCTGTCTACTATGCTGTTATCAATTTCTACGGATGTTGTTTTACGCTCAGAACTTCTTATATATCTTTCTGTCCTAATACATGTAAAACAACTAGTTACACTTGCAAGGAGTCCAAATCCAAGAGATGTTATTGCTAGTACTGTTACTGGCTCCATAATTACTACATTTCTTTATGATTTATAAAGTTACTCAGGATAATTTATTCCTGTATATAAACTCTAGGCGCAAAGTAATTAAAATTTTATTAATTGGCAAAATAATTATTTACTTTTATTTTTCATTATAAAACATAATATATAAAAATTCCTGAGCAAGCAGATTGTTCAGGAATTTTTATATATTGTGTTTTACACTAATTAAGTTAAATAGTTTCTTCAGTAGTTTTACCCATTACTCCACTTTCAGTCATTGCAATTGAAAGCATTTCATCACCACCTATTGCATCTTCAATTATAGAAGTTACAAGACCTGTAATATGAGATTCTTGTGATGTTTCAGCAGAATCTTCTGAACTAGAAGCAATAACAGCTTCTTGTTTTCCTTTATTCTCTTCAGTTTTAATATGACTTTCACTAGTCTCTTCTGTGTCAACACTAGCTTCTTCTAATTCAATTATTTTTCCTTTATGTTTAGCACGTCTTGAAACTATTTCTTCAACATCGCTTGATTCGCTTTCATCATCAACTTCTAGTAATTTCATACCACCTCTTAAAAGTGATGTACTAACTCCTTCGCCAGTATCTTCACCTAGAACTCCTCCTAATTGAGGTGCTCCACCAGCTGTAAGTTTATTTAGAGCTCCAGTTGCTCCACTTGCTAATGTTTCAGCAGTCTTATTTGGCAATCCAGTTCTTGTAATAGATGTAGATCCAGAAATAAATTTTTGTCCTATATCTATATCTATATCTTTTATATGAATTTCTTGCTCTCTAGTTTTTACAGTTGTTCCATCTTCATGTTCCTCTTCTGTTGCTTTATTTTTTATTGTTATATCAGTAGTATCTTTGCTTTCTACTTTCTCCGCAGCTTTAAATTTTCTTTTAAAATGGAATATTGTACCAATTGATACACCTGCAGATATTGCTGATATAAGAACTGATGCTCCTGCTATTATTCCAATTATTATTAGTTCTACTCCCATGACAGTTACCTTTCCTAGTTAACTTAATTACAATTTAAGGGGCTAATTTTTTTGCTACTTAATTACAAGTGTAGGGGTGAAAAAGTTAATAGAAAGTTAATTAGCCAAAAAAAGATAAATAAAAATTTACGTTAATGTTTTGTTTACTAATAGAGAGTAAAATAGATGTTATCGTGTTTAAAAAAAATCTTTACATATCAATAGCTTTGCCTGAGTTTAACTAGCTTTGTGGCATATATATAATTTTATAGTCAAAGAATTTAGGAATAAAAATTTGTAATTGGAAATCTGCGATCTTTATCAAAATGCATACTAGAGATTTTAATACCAGGTGCTGATTGAAATCTTTTAAATTCTGAGATTTTGAGTAGTTTATATACTTTATCTACAGTTTGTTTATTAAATTTAGTGTATAATTCTTCATGACAAATACGATTTTCTATTAGCTGATATAATATTTGATCAAGAATATCATAATTTGGTAATGAGTCAGTATCTCTTTGATCTGGTGCTAGTTCTGCAGTTGGTGGTTTGGTAATTATATTTGAAGGTATAATTTCAGATTGCAGGTTTATATATTTTGCTAGTTCAAATATTTCAGTTTTATATAAGTCTTTTATTGGATTAAATGCTCCATTCATATCTCCATAAATCGTTGCATAGCCAGTTGCATATTCAGATTTATTACCAGTTGTAAGAAGCAACGCTCCTAAATCATTGCTAAGTCCCATCAAAATTGTGCCTCTGGTTCTTGATTGAAAATTTTGATATGTAATAGAATTTTTATTTGTTTTTTTATTGTAAGGTAACGCTTTCTCAAACTCATCTACAATATTTTGTATAGATATAGATTCTAGAGGTATGTTCAAATTTTTTGCAAGTTGCGATGCATCATCAAGACTTTCTTGAGATGTAAATTTTGATGGAAGCATATAGCATAGAACATTTTCATTACCTAAAGCTCTTGCCGCAATGAAAGCTACAATTGCCGAGTCAATTCCTCCAGATAGACCTATGATAACTTTTTCAAAGCCATTATCATGTACATATTGCCTGACTCCTAGCACAGTGGCGTTTAATACTTCCTCATATACATTTTTTGTATTTAAAAATGAATTATCTGAGGCAAACTTGTTATCTTTATATTCAACTTCGATAATATCTGTATCAAAGCTTTGTCCTATGGTTTTTAGCTCAGAATCATAAATAAAAGACCTTCCGTCAAATATAATTCCATCATGTGCAAGAGCTTGGTTGCAATAGATAATTGGAATAGAAGTTTCTTCATATCTTTTGCGGACTAGTTTAGCTCTAATATCCATCTTATTTTTTTCATATGGGGAGGCATTTGGAACAATAAAAAGTTCTGCTCCTTGATTTTTTAGGTCAGTACAAACAGAAGAATGCCAAATATCTTCACAAATAGGTATACCAATTTTGATGCCATTAATATTAATGATATTTGATTTTCCAGGAGTAAAATACCTTCTTTCATCAAATACACCGTGGTTTGGTAGTTCATTTTTATAAGTAGTTTTAACGATTTTGCCATTTTGTGCAATGATTACCACATTATATAGAAGATCATTCTCACGAAGTATTGTAGGAAGTAAAAGGTACGTTTCTCCAGTTTCTTGAATTATTTCTTGTGCATACTTATGCGACTTATCAACAAAATCTTTCTTTAGGAATAAATCTTCTGCTAAATAGCCTGTAATACATAATTCGGGAAATACACATATTTCTGCAGCTGATAATTGAGACTTCTTATAATTTTGTCGAATTATAGTAGCATTTTCTTTAAGGGCTCCAACTTTTGGTGCGGTCTGGCAAACAAAAATTTTCATTGCTTTCGTATTTTGTTGAAATTTCAAGGTTTTATAATAGATGATCGATAATTGCCAGTAAATAGTAAAGATTAATAGTAAAAGTTCATAATACAAATGACTTGTTTTAATGATTATTTAACTAGTTGCTAGTAGCATCTACTATAAAACTATAATATGCATATGAGAGTAGTAAGTTCTTTTTTTATAATATTACTTTTTTCCTTTAGTGCGGCTGCGATTGAGCTCGTATTTCCTCTTGACCGTGATCTTGGAAAAGATTGTTGGATATCTAATTTGCCAAGGCATTACTTAAGAGATAAACAAGTTGATTTTCGTTGCGGACTAAATACATATGATGGTCATAAGGGTAC
Source organism: Rickettsiaceae bacterium (assembly GCA_965211855.1). Taxonomy (GTDB): domain Bacteria; phylum Pseudomonadota; class Alphaproteobacteria; order Rickettsiales; family Rickettsiaceae; genus Megaera_A. The sequence goes on along the minus strand of CBDBTV010000014.1, from coordinate 40,870 downwards.
TGATTTTGCTCTAAAAGACTATAAACAGATGGAGAAAGGGGTAAAGGTGCTAGCGCCATTTGAAGGAGAAGTAAGGGCGATTAGAAATAAAATTTCAGATGTCAGTGTAAGAATAGCTGGAAAAAACTCTGTAAAAGGAATTGAATGTGGCAATGGTGTAGTGATTTCAAATGGTAAATATGAAGCTCAGCTATGTCATCTAAAAAAACACTCAATAACTGTTAGAAAAGGTCAGAAAGTCAAAGCTGGAGAAGTAGTAGGTTTAGTAGGGCTTTCTGGATTTACAGAATATCCTCACTTACATATTAGTCTGCGTAAAAACTCTAAAGAAATAGATCCATTCTATGGTGATCAAGATGGCTGTGGTAATAAGCCTAAGTCTATGTGGAAGGATAAAGATAAAATACATAAAAATGCAAAAACTGGGATTGTATATAATTATGGTTTTACTTTTAATCAACCACATTCAGAGCAGATTAGAAAAGGTCGTTATATAAAAAAGCAACCAGAATATCCGAATTCTTTAGTTGGGTTTGTTGATATGTTTTCTGTTGATAAGGGGATAAAATAGAATTAACCATAGCCAATAGCTCCGGTAAAACTATAGTCACTAGAGACCATCTATTCGGTAAATATCAGGCAAGATATTTCTTTTTTATAGGTAAAAAACTAAGAGGTAATAGGATGTCTGGTGATTATCAGCTAAATATTAAATATCATCATGCAAAAGGAGGTGTAGACAATTTTACGGAATATATAAAATTATAAACTAAAATGGGAGGGGTAAATGTCAAAATTACCAGAAGATTCAAAAAGCAAGCGTAACCTGCAAGCTTTTGAGTTAATGGACCTTGTTGCAAGTGCTAAATCTGATTCGGATTTTTCTGCTAAAGCAAAGAGGTTAGGTTTCGATTATCTTTCGGATTATTCATATGGCAACCTAGATAAGCCTAGGTTTTGCTGTACAACGGTTTGTGATTCCGATGATCCAAAGAAGATTTATGTAATTAATAGGGGGCTGTCCTGGAGAACTTTAAATTTTTCCGGTTTTCTTGAAGAGCTTCCTGATATAGTAGCTGCGGCAAGATCTAGTAAACCAGAAGATACAGGAATTCTTGAGAAGAAATTATTTGATATCAATAGAGATATGGATATTGATGAAATAACAGTAGTTGGGCATTCTAGAGGTGCTCTTGTCGTCGATTATAACGCTGATAATGAGGTATTGATTTCTAGCAAGTATAGATCCGCAAGAGTTCTATCGATTGAGTCTCCAGGGAGTTCCTGGTTAAATGTAAGAAATCCTGATTACATAGAATATATATCAAATTTTCCAAGTATAATAAATTCTTGTGGATCTTCTTCATCAAAAAATCCGGTTGCGATTGTTAATTATAATGGCATAACTACAGGAAAAGACTTTTTATATCATAGTTTTATGTCTCACGGTATTGACAGTATGTTTGCTAATTTTAGTAGTCAAGAGATTGTAAAATCTAGAATTACAAGTTTTAGTGGTGCTTATGATAATTTTATAAAGTTAGGTGGATCAAGTTCGATCTCTTCAACACTATTTGTTAAATCAGGAAGTGCAATAAAAAATATGTCATTTCTTACAAGTGTTTTTTGTAATTTGATGATAGAAGCATTACGTCCAAATAGTTATGAACCACCAGAGCCTTTAGAAGATGACTCAATAGTTCTTTCTGGTTGTGTTCTTAAAGAGTGGTTTTAATAATTATTCAACAGGAAAATTAAAGTATGTATCAGGGAATGGTTCATTTCTTAGTGTGAAATGCCACCATTCCTTATGATAGTTTTCAAAATCATATTTATCCATAAGATTTACAAAATATTTTCTATTATTTTGTGCTTCTTGGGATATATTTTTGTTGTTTGTATATGTGTTTTCACCAAAAAAATCAAAATCAGTCCCCATATCAAGTGCATGTCCTGATGATCTATCAATAATTGTTAGGTCGACCGTTGAGCCTCTACTATGTGTGCTGTGTCCTGGCGCAATAAATCCAGTCTTAAAAAGTTCTTCTTTTGTTAAGTGTGGATAGAATCTATCTTTAATTTGAAGATTGTCTGGCTGTTGCTCCCATTCAAGAAAATAATCACTTGCTCTAGTTGGACGATAAGCATCCCATATAAGTAACCCTTGATTTTGTGCTTCTAACTCTTCTTGCACTTGCTTTAATGCTTTTGATGCTTCCTTTGTAAGGATTACAGAATTTTTATTGTATCCATTTACAATCGTTCCAGTGAAGTTATCATCAGAGGCATATTTTAGATCTTGTATAATAGATGGGCAAACTTGACTTAAATACACAAAACCTTCAGGTAATATTGTTAGTTTTTTTTCACTATCATTAGCTGTAATTTGCGTATCTGTATTCATAATTATTATTATATCTTCTTAGTTTTTAAGTAGACTAATTTGTTTCTTATAATTTCCCTTAAAAATATAGCTACCCGATATAAGCATATCTGCTCCTGCATCAATGCATAATTTTGCAGTTTTATCATTGATTCCACCGTCAACAGCAAGAATTATATCAGTTTCTTGGATAATATTTGCAATCATTTCAATTTTCATAAGCTGATTGTTGATAAATTTTTGTCCTCCAAATCCTGGATTTACCGTCATTACAAGAATAAGATCAATATTATCTATAGTGTATTCTAATGGTCCAACAGATGTTGTAGGAAGCAAAGAAATTCCAGCTTTTGCACCGTGTTTTTTTATCTCATTGATTGTTCGATCTAAGTGAGTAGTGGCTTCAGGATGCACGGTAATAATATCTGCACCAGCTTCTGCATAATTTTTGATATATTTTTCCGGAGATTCTATCATTAGATGAACATCAAACGGTAGTTTAGTATGTTTTCTTATAGCTTGAATTACTGGTGGACCAAATGTTAAGTTGGGTACAAAATGTCCGTCCATAACGTCGATATGGATCATATCTGCTCCAGCATTTTCGAGATCCTTAATCTCTTTTTCTAAATTAGCAAAATCAGCTGAAAGAATAGAAGGGGATATTTTAATCATTTTATTACCATACTACTTCATTTTGGCGTCTTTCGCTTTTTGCTCAAGAGACATTACATACGAGATGATTTTAGCAACCTCTTCAAAATGTTCAACTGGTATTTCTTGATCATAATCTACATCCTTATAAAGAGCTCTTGCTAGTGGCGGGCTTTCAACAATCGGAATATCATGTTCTTTTGCTATAGCCTTGATATTCTGTGCAATTAAGTCTAGTCCCTTTGCGACACATATTGGTGCTTCAATGCTTTTTGAATCATATTTAAGAGCGACAGCGTAGTGTTCCGGGTTGGTTATAACAACCGTCGCTTGAGGAACGGTTACTTTTATCCGTTTCTGAGATTGTTCACGACGTAATTTTCTAAGTTTTTGTTTTACTTCTGGGTTACCTTCAGTTTGCTTATGTTCATCTTTTACTTCCTGCTTGGTCATCTTTAATTCTTTGAAATGCTCATAACTTTGATATGAGAAATCTATTGCAGCAATTACAGCCATAATGATCGTAACCAATATTATAATATCTTTGATCATAGTGAATAGTTGATCCAATATCCCGTCAGTAGAAAGCTCCTGATATTGACTTAGCTCTTTAACATCAGCAAGTATGACTAAGAGAACAAATGTACCAACTAGTCCAATCTTGAAAATACCTTTTAAGAATTCGACAAAGCTTTTCATAGAAAAAATGCGACCAAATCCTTTTATTAGTGATATTTTTGAGAGTTTTGGAATAAGGCTTTCTCCCGAAAAAATGAATTCTCCATGCTGGAAGTAAGATGATGCAAATGCTGCAATAATAACAATAAGGAATAGAGGGCTTAGATATATCAACGCACTTTCGATAATATTTGGAATTAATATGTATAACATTCCTTGGTCCATGGGTATATTACCAGCATTTTCAACGAAAAACCTAAGCTTATTGCCAAGTTTCGTGAGTGAGTATGGTATTATCCATATTGTTACGATTGTTAGGAGCAAGAACATAGCAAAGCTAGTTACTTCTTTAGAGTTAACTACCTGACCTTTTTTTACCGCATCTTCGAGTTTCTTTCGGGTGGGATCCTCGGTTTTGGCGTCTTTATCCTGATCGTCTCCTTCAGCCATGTCTTCTTAATTTCTGCAGAATAATTATTTTTGTCAGCGAAGAAAATGGGTAATAAAAGATTGCCGCGTTTTCCTTGCAGTGACATAATAGAGGAATATATCATAATTCATCTAAATTGTAATTAACTTATGAACATAAAGGTAGAGATAGCATCCGAATTGGATGATTGGAGTTTATTTAAGGAAATAAATATTGCTTTAATCTCGGATATTACTAAAAATATTATTAATAGATACAAGAATTTAAAGGTAGTAAAGGAAATAGAATTATCAGTTCTGCTAACAGATGACAAAAAAATGCTATCTTTAAATTCAGAATTTCGTGGTGTTGAAAAACCGACAAATGTTCTATCTTTCCAAGATTTGGAAATTAATTGGCGGCATTTACTTGAATTTAAACCTGATGCTGATTATATGTATTTAGGTGATATAGCCTTTGGATATGAAACGATTAAGAAGGAAGCAAAGGAAAAGCAAATAAGTTTTGAAGATCATTTTAAACATTTACTGGTCCACGCTATACTTCACCTTATAGGTTATGATCATGTAGAAGATGAAGAAGCGCAAATTATGGAGGCGCTAGAGATAGAAATATTGAGTAACTATAATATAAAATCGCCATACTAAAATAAAAAGTAAGATAATACTATGCCAAAAGCTTCAGATAAGGAAGGCCCCACGGGAAGTGGTAAGTCAAAAATAAAAAGCCTGATGGGCTTAAAAACATTCTTGAAATATTATTTATTTAAACGTGGTAAGGATAAAGAGCAATTACCAACAGAAGCTAGTGAGCCAAGCCCTACATCATTAATCCATGATTCTGAAGATGAAATAGTCAATAATATTGATAATTTCTCGGAAAAGACTGTTGAAGATGTAATGGTACCAAGATCAGATATTATTTCTGTTAGCCATGATGCAACACTTGAAGAATTAAGCGATTTGATAGTTAAACACTCACACACAAGAACATTAATATACAAAGAAAGGTTGGATAATATAATAGGTTTTATCCATATTAAAGATTTATTTGAAGTTATCGCACATTCAAAGAAATTTATTCTAAAAAAACTAATTAGAAAACATATTATTTCTCCTCATTCTATGAAACTAATAGATTTGCTTGCCCAGATGCAAGTAAATAGAACTCATATTGCAGTTGTTGTTGATGAATATGGTGGAACGGATGGTATAGTAACTATTGAAGATATAATGGAAGAAATTGTCGGCAGGATTGACGATGAACATGATATTGATGAAGATGTTGATAGTTATAAAATTTTGCGTCCAGGCCTACTTGTTGCAAGTGCAAGAGTAGAAATAGAAGAGCTAGAGAATGTTATTGGTGTTACCCTAAAGTCTGAGCATGACGAGTTTGATACAATTGGCGGTTTAGTTATGGCAAAGGTAGGAAATGTACCAGAAAAAGGTGATGTAATTGATCTTGATGACGGTGTTATTGTAGAGATAATTGAATCAACACCACGTACTATCAAACAAATGAAAATTACATATATCGCACGATGAAGCCTGTTTATCTTGAACAATTATCAATAGAAAATTACAGAAATTTTTCTGAATGGTCTATCGAATTTGATAAAGGTATTAATATAATTGTTGGTCCAAATGGTAGCGGAAAAACAAATATCCTTGAATCTATATCTTATCTGTCACCTGGTAAAGGTTTGAAATCTGCACATTTTGATGAAGTAAGGAAGTATGAAGAACAAAAATGGTCTACAAATTTTAAATTAAAAAGTAAGCTGGGTGTTGCTGAGATTATAAGTTCATATACTCAGAATGACGTTCTAGAAAGATGTTGTATAATGGTTCTAAAATCTCTGGTAGTGAATTATCCAATTTACTAAATGTTATATGGCTTACTCCGCAGATGGAAGGGTTATTTTTAGGCTCATCGTCAGCTAGAAGAAAATTTCTTGATAGAATTGTTTATAGCTTTAATTCAAATCATGCAAAGAACATTGCAAAATACGATCATTACATGCGAGAGAGAAATAAATCTTTAGCAAATGGCGATTTAAATTCCCAAGATTCATGGCTTGGAACGCTTGAGGAGAAAATGGCACAAGAGGCTCTAAAAATTGCTAATTCCAGAGAAGAAGTAATAAGTTTAATGCAAGATGCTATTGATTCTTTAAAGATAGAGTTTCCAAAGGCAGATCTATCTATTACCTCATTATTTGAGTCAGAGGAACAATGGGATAGTTTTGAGATAAGTTATATGCAGGTATTAAAAGACGATAGGCAAAAGGATTTTTACTCTGGAAGAACAAGTTTTGGAGTACATAAAGCTGATCTAAATGTTTTGCATAAAGAAAAAGCACAACAAGCAAAGTTATGTTCGACTGGTGAGCAAAAGGCGCTGCTTATATCAATTGTGCTTGCTTCAATAGAGTCTGTTATACAAAATACTCAGACAACGCCTATATTGCTTCTTGATGAATTATTTGTTCATTTAGATGATTCTAGAAAAAAATATCTTTCTTCCTATATAATGCAAAGTAAACTGCAGACATTTATAACTACTACTGATATTATAGGTATCGAGGATTTAGCATCAAAAGCGCATATTATAAAGTTATGAAAGAATCAGAGACATTAAAAAGACCAGATTGGATTAGGGTTAAGGCTCCTATATCAAAGGGATATCAAGGAACAAAAAAACTGATTGATGATTTAAAGCTCAATACAGTATGTGAAGAAGCCGCATGTCCTAATATAGGGGAATGTTGGGAAAAAAAACATGCAACAGTTATGATCCTTGGGTCAGTATGCACAAGAGCATGCGCTTTTTGTAATGTTAAAACAGGACTTCCAGATTTGCTTGATCCACATGAGCCAGAGAGATTGGCGGCTGGAGTAGGTAAGCTAGGACTTGAACATGTGGTTATTACTTCAGTTGATAGAGATGATTTACCTGACGGTGGAGCAGAACATTTTGCGAATTGTATAAAAGCTATAAGAGATACTGCACCAAATACAACAATTGAGATTCTTACTCCAGATTTTCTGAAAAAGGATGGAGCTTTGGAAATTGTTGTAGAAGCAAAACCAGACGTATTTAATCATAATATAGAGACTGTACCATCACTCTATAAAACAATTAGACCTGGTGCTAGGTACTTTCATTCTCTTAATTTATTGCATAATGTAAAAAAACTTGATCCAACTATATTTACTAAATCTGGCATTATGGTTGGCCTTGGTGAGACTAATGAGGAAGTGGTCCAAGTTATGGACGATTTTAGAGCGGCAGATGTTGATTTTATGACAATTGGTCAATATCTACAGCCAACAAAAAAACATGCTGTTGTTGATAGATATGTGGCTCCTGAAGAATTCAAATACTTGGAAAGGGTAGCTCGGACTAAAGGATTTTTGATGGTTTCATCATCACCCCTTACTCGCTCTTCATATCATGCTGGCGATGATTTCCGTAAAATGCAGCAAGCAAGAAATAAACAACTTTCAAACAATATTAATTAACATGCATTCATTTAAGGAAACAAGAGTGATGCCATATGAGGCAAGTCTCATTAATGACATTATAATGGATATAGAAAAATACCCAGAATTTCTTCCTTGGTGCAGAAAAGCGAGAATAATTGAAAAAAATGATGATTTTTTAACTGCTGAGTTGTTTGTTGAGTTTAAGGGTTTTACAGAAAGCTATGTTTCGAAGGTAATTACAAACTCAGAAAATGATAACTATTATATAGAAGTAGTTGCAATTTCTGGGCCTTTTGAACTTTTGAAGAACATTTGGTCCATAAAACAGCTAGATAATGGGGCAAAAGTGGATTTTTCTATTGATTTTGCTTTCAAATCAAGGATACTAGATATGGTTATAGGTATGGTTTTTTCTGTTGCTACGGAAAAAATGATTGGAGCATTTGAAGACAGAGCGGATAAATTATCCAAAATAGTGTGATTTTGTAGCCAAACTGCCTATAAAAAATCATGATCTAGCATTATTTTATTATATGAAGTAAATTAATGTAATGATAAGATCGAGATTGTTAAATCAGTTAACACCAGTAATTATAGTAAATTAATAAGGAGATTATAAATGAACAAAGGAAATTTTGTATCATACATAGCAGATAAGCATAATTGTACAAAAGCAGAAGCTGAAAGAGTTGTGGATATGTTCACAAGCTCAGTTATTGGCGCGCTTGGCGAAGGTAATGATGTATCATTAGTAGGTTTTGGTAGCTATAGCGTAAGCGAAGTTGCTTCTAGACCTGGACGTAACCCTAGAACTGGTGACCCAATTCAAATTAAAGCTTATAAGCAGCCAAGATTTAAAGTTGGCCAAAAGCTAAAAGATGCATGTAACTAAAATTTATTAGTTATATTAAAAAAAAGCTCCGTAAGTTTATATACTTATGGAGCTTTTTTTATGGATTGAATTAATTGGGAGATTATAAAGAAAATCCATAAGTAAGTCTTCTTTTGATTTTTCTCTTAAAGAGTCTAAAGAATCTAGCTTTTCTATTACTAAATCTAAGATTAAGTTTGAGCATAGGAGTTCTTTTGCTTAAGGATACTTTTGTCCATCATTTTTTTGTTATATTCAATACGCTTATCAACATATTAAGTTTAGACATTGATAGTTTTTATAAGTAACTGTTGTTAACTATCTCAATTTGGATCTTAAAAATTCTATTTTTATAAATTCTCCAAATAAAATAATTATTTTTACTAAGCCTAAACTACTTAGATAGGTATACTAGGGCACTTTTCTTATTTTATAACCATGGGTTATGAGTAGTATCTTAAATTACTATACCTATAGTTGCATTTTTAAAGTTAATTTAGAGGAGGTTTAAAATGTCTAAAAGTAATGTAATGAGTAACAATAATTCAAATATCAATTTATTGGTTGGTGCTTTAGTAACTTTAGTAGCATCTGGGGTTTCAGGAGGGCTCGCAGCAGGTGCGCTTGGAATGTCATCAGCTGTTTATGGAGCAGTGATTGGTGGTATTATAGGTCTGCTAGTTGGGTATCAACTATTTGATGCAACCAATGTTCCCAAAGAAATATGTGCATTAGTCGGGAGTATTATCGGTACAGTATTAGGCATAGTAAGTGCAAAATCTCAAGAAGGTAATGAAGAGATTGATAATACTGATTATGTAAAAGGTATTGATTGTACAAGAAAATCTGTTCAAAACCATCTTCCTAATGCGGGCAAATGTGTTTTAGGAGATTTAGGAGCATGTGCAAAAACTCTTGAAGGGTATGATGAGATTGTTGCTTGTATGGGAGATTCAAACAATAGCGACACTACTGCTTAGTATTTTTATAGGCCTTGAGTTATCACGAAAAAAGTCTAACTGCTTTTATGGCAAGAAAGAAACATGTGATACTCAAGGCAAAGCTTAGAGTTCCATATATTATTGCAGAAGCATATTCATTTTTTTCGCATAACAATCCAAACTCTAGTGCAAATGAAGAGAATGTTGTAAACCCTCCAAGAAATCCGGAGATTAAAAAACACCTAACATTATCCGAGACAGTCCAATGTATAGTCATTATTTCTGTTAATAGACCAATTACAAAACATCCAAGAACATTAACGAATAAAATTGGCAGGGGAATACCCCAAAGCATTTTTGGTAATAGCTTTTCAATAGCAATACGTGATATTGCACCAAATGCTCCTCCTAGGCCAATAAAAATATAGTGTAAAATCATGCTTTCTTGGTAGTAAGTTCATATGTTTTAAAATCTAGCTTAAATATATAGCAAAGTAAAATGCTATGTTATATTGCATAATATCACTTATAGGTATTTTTTATTTTTAGTAATTCCTAATTCAATGCTCTTCTGTAGCCTGGAGAGTAGATGGCGATTTTTTAAGTACTTCAATTTTTTGGCCTAGTTTAATAGTTCCAGTTGATTGATGAATCATATATTTACCGAAAATTATACCTTTTGGCGTATTGCGATATCGGGCTAGAGCCTTTAAAGGATTCTTGCCTCTTTCCTTTTCGGGTTTTCCCGTTGCTTGATTAACTGCTGTAACAAGGCATCTCGTGCATAATTTAGGTAGGTCAAAAATTATATCTCCAATTCGAATAGAATCCCATTCATCTTCTGCATATGGATCGCAACCAGAAACAACAATATTAGGTCTGAAACGATTCATTGGAACCGCTGCATCTAAACGACTATTCAAATCATCTAATGAAGCTTGAGAAATAAGCAAAAAAGGAAATTGATCAGAGAAATTTATGGAATCGAACTTTGCCTGGTATTTTTCTGATAATACTCTTTTGAAGTTTGCCAACATGCCAACTAAACGACATGGAGTTTTTAAATAATCACTTAGTAGTTGTGATGCTTGCTTTGACCATTCCTCAACTATAACTTTATCTTTCCAAACGGACGCTGATAATTTTTGCTCTTTATTGATGGTAAAAAATTCAGGATTGTTACCCGCAAGTGATATTGAGAATTTATTATCATATAATACTAAATCAATAGTTGCCATTAGAGGGTGAGTACGCTGTGTAATAAAATTATTATCTTCACCAATTATCATAAGTCTACGATCATTCAAAGGTCCAGTTTCAACAATCTCCATAGAGTTTGTTTGAATGCCTCTGAATCCTTTAACTGGATAAGTATGTAGTTCGGATATGCTAATCATTCTGTTCTTTTTTTCTTTGTTATTAGAATCTTCAATTGAGTCTAAAGTATTTTTAACAGTTGAAGATAGTTTATTAAAGCCAAGATGCTTCAGATAGTCAGCAAATTTTTGCAAATTTAGCACTCTCAATAGCATAAAGAATATAATTGAGTAAGCGAGATAATTTGTCATAATAAAAACTGCTGCCATCGCTTCTGATTGTTGCCACCAAGTAAATAAGCCTACAATAGTGAAAGAAAATAAATACCAGAAATTTGTAAGGTCTTTATAGATTGATACAAAAGCACTTCTATTTTTGCGTTTAGAGTTCTGTTTTAAGATACTATATTTACTTAGTAATTTTTCTTGAATTAAAGTTTCAATAGGTAGCGAGGATCTTGCTAGTAAAACAGCAAAAGAAGCTAAGAAAGCTTTTAAACATACGATGATTATAAGAAGTATTTGAAAAGAAAATCCAGGTATATACCCGAACTATGGATAACAAAAAAGCTGCATAGTAGTTGGTATTGGGGTATTCTGGCTTTTTTAAACAACTAAAGAGTACCCCAATGAATATAGACTACGATACTTTGTTCTGCTTTGTCGATGATTTTTATAAAGGATTTGAAAATTGGTACAAAAAGTCTCTTCTTACTAGCGGTTTAAGAAAACGTAATAGACCAAGCAGTATGAGCTTATCGGAGATAATAACAATCTTAATAGCTTTCCATCAATCTGGTATGGCTTGCTTTAAATATTTTTACTTAGAACTTATGAGAAATAACAGAAATTTATTCAATTACTTAGTCCATTATGATCGCTTTATATCATTGATAAAGCTAGCCTTTCCTGCTGTATTATGCATGTTAAAATCCCTTGAGGGTAAGATAACTGAATACATGTTTATCGACTCTACTCCAATGGTTGTATGCCATAGGCTGCGAGAGAAACGTCATAAAGTTTTTAAAGACTTAGCTGGAAAAGGTAAGACTTCAACTGGTTGGTTCTTTGGCTTTAAGTTGCACTTTATTTTTAATAGTCACGGAGAAATTGTACGCATGCATGTTACTAGCGGGAATGTAGATGACAGGTCTCCAGTAAAGCAAATGCTAAAAGATATCTCTTGCAAACTTATTGGTGATAAAGGTTATATCTCCAAAAAATTATTCACTGAATTATTTGAACAGGGTACAACTTTAATCACTAAAATCAGAAAAAATATGAAGAATTGTCTAATGGATATAAATGATAAAATGATGTTAATGAAACGTCCATTTATAGAAACAATCTTCTCATCTATAAAGTCGTTAAACACCTTGATACATAGTAGACATAGATCTCCAATAAATGCATTTTGTCACTTATTTGCTGGACTAATAAACTATCAGCTTCGTACTGATAAGCCATCTTTAGAACAATTTATAAAATGAAATCGCTTATCCACAGTTCGGGTAGGTATATATAAATCAATTCGTTGTTCCATCGTACTTAATCCAGCCAGTAGATCTTGCCCGAATATTAAATACATAAATAATGTTGGCTGAATAAAACCCCAAAAGCTCAACAGTACTGCGCCAAGAATATGACCAGCTATGTTGTTTCCAAGACATAAGACCCCAAGGTTAAATAATGTTCCTTGAGCTATGATGGCAACCATAGGTCCTACTTTCTTTCCAACAGGTGTAAGGGTTTTTAAGATTGATACAGTAGTAGATACATAAAATGAGGTAAATAACCCATTGTCGCTTCTATGAGCTTTTGCTAAACAAAAAGCTTGAAATAGCGATAATATATATCCCGTTAGGGGGATTCGAGCAGCATGCAGAATTCCTCCTAGAGTAACCTCTGTGCTTGCCATATAAACACTATATTTATGTACAGGTGTAATTGAACCTTGAGTGATACTATTATGCATACTAACCACATTTTTAGTCTTAGTTAATTTAACATATATAACTTCAAAATGCCAAACCAGAGTTGATTCTTAAGAAGAATTGGTAATATAGTATTTCTTCTGCCAGTTTTGCGTTTTAATAGCCTGCTTATTTAGATTTGTTTCATGAGGGAGATAAATTCTAAAAGCCCGTTTGCCACCTGAATTTTTTGATGAAACTATATTTTGATTTATTAATACTAATTTAGGGAAGGAAAAATAACCATTTTTTGAGCTAATAATTACAAAATCAAATTTGTCATTAATATCGTATGGAGCAATAGGTCCATTTTTTGTGCGCTTCCACAAAGTAACAAATTGTCCAGATTTTTTAGGAGTAGTTTTTGCTTGTCTAAATTTTATTTTTTTTCCATTTAACAAAAAGTCGCATGCATTATATTCCTTGCTTTCATTATCTAAAACTACATCTAATGGATTGCCTAGATTATATATAAAATCAGGAAGTTTGTGGTTCATAGTTTAGTCAATTTTTTGAGCGCGCTTATATTTAATAGCGCGCTCATATAAAATTTATTGCATAGCTCTGTGCATGTGCATTGAGGCAAAGTCCCAGTTTACCATATGGTCTAAAAACACTGAAACGTAGTCCGGTCTTTTATTACGGAAATCAATATAGTAAGCATGTTCCCATACATCACAGGCAATTAGTGGAGACATTCCGTCAGTAAGTGGAGTCTCTGCATTTGCTGTTTTAACAATTTCTAGTTTATTATTTTCATTTAGTACCAGCCAAGCCCAGCCGCTACCAAACTGAGTCATAGCAGCTTGTTTAAATTGTTTTGCAAATTCTTCATAAGAGCCAAAATCTTCATTAATTTTATCAAGCATGTCATCGCTTGGAGCACCACCAGCGCCTGGTTTGATTGAATGCCAAAAGAAGGTATGGTTCCAAATTTGTGCTGCATTATTGAAGATAGCATTATTAGTGTTATGAGATGTTTTGATGATTTGCTCAAGATCAAGTCCAAGCATCTCTTTGTTGTCTTCAAGTAAATTATTAAGATTAGTTACATAAGCATTATGGTGCATGCCATGGTGATAATCAAAAGTTTCAGGAGAAAAATGTGGTTCAAATGCATCTTTCTCATATGGTAGTTCTGGTAGTTTGAATGGGTATTCATCTTGGTTGGAATGATCGCAATAAGTCATTTTGATTCTCCTAAAATTTATATATTTAGTTTATAGTTCTTTGCAAACAGCTTGCATTTCTTCTAAGTCACCGCTGCAATGCAATACAATATCACATCCAGCATCTAGTGTCATTCTAGTAACTTTGGCAAGACTTTCAAGAAATACTGGTTTTATTTCGAGTAATTTATTTTCACATTGTTCGATTATGATTGGGTTTCCTATTTCATGTGTATCAAAGCCAAATGTTTTTTCGAGCTGCTCTGCATATTTTTCTTTCCACTCCTTATTTTGAGTAGCTAGATTTAAAACTCTTTTTAAAATTGCATTTTTTGTCCCAATAGAGCCATGAAGCGCATACATGCAAATATCGTCTGATACTAACGTACCTTTAAAGCCAATATTGTTTCTAATATAATTTATGGCCTTTGATGAAGTTGTTGCAGTATTATCTGGATCTAATGCTTCATAAATAATGTGAGCAGTCATACCCCAAACTTCTTTATCAGCAAGAGCTCTAAAAATAGCAAAATCTGTCTCTTCAAGTATCTCTAGAGAATCTTCTACTACAGGCAGTTCGAAGTGACTATCAACTTTTGCTCTTCCATGGCCTGGAATATGCTTTATGAATGGTATGCCTCCGGCATGAGATATTCCAGTTATTGCAGTCTTGCATAAATCAATTACTTGCTCAGGACTTTCTCCAAAGCTTCTATCTCCTATAACATCGCTTGCTCCAGCAAATCTCAAATCACAAACTGGTGCACAAGGTGAATCAATACCAAATTCTTTCAGTTCAGACATTAAATCAATATAGTTTGCTTTTAGCTCATGTTTTGCTTGTATCTTGCTAGATTGATAATTGATTGCAAAATGCTCAGCGCTTGGAAATAGAGTTTTTGCTATTGGGGGTTTTATCCTTGCGACTCTACCACCTTCTTGATCAATAAAAATAGGTGTTTGTTTATTTGGATATAATGCCTTAAGCTCAGTAGTTAAGTCTTTTACCTGCTGTTTAGTTCCAATGTTACGCGCAAAGAGAATAAATCCAATGGCTTCGTTTTCTTTAAACAAATTTATTTCATCATCTGTTAAATTTGTTCCTGATATTCCGAAAATCACTGGCTTAACCATAGACTTGCCTCCGTATGTTATGTTTGAGTATGCATCTTTTCAAGATTACTGATACTTGAAAATTTATCAACATAAAATAATTGTACGTTACCAACAGATCCATTACGATGTTTTGCAACTAGTACTTCAGCAATATTATGTGCTTTATCAAGTTTTTGTTGCCATTCAGTATATTTAGGGTTTCCCGGAGCTGGTTCTTTTCTTTTGAGATAGTATTCTTCTCTATACAAGAACATAACTACATCAGCATCTTGTTCAATAGAGCCTGATTCTCTAAGGTCTGATAGGATGGGGCGTTTATCCTCTCTCTGTTCAACTGCACGAGAAAGCTGCGCCAGAGCTATTACAGGGATATTTAGCTCTTTTGCAATAGCCTTAAGTCCCTGAGTTATTTCCGTAACTTCTAACACTCTATTATCACTACTTGAAGATCCTCTCATTAGCTGTAGGTAATCTACAAATATAATTCCTAAATTATGTTTTCTTTTCAGTTTTCTAGCTCTAGCTCTTACTGCCGAGATTGTAAGAGCGGGTGTATCATCAATGAAAAACGGCATTTCTGCAAGTTCTGAAGCCGCTTTTCTAAGATCATTATAATGTTCTTCATTGACCTTACCGCTTCTAAGGTTAGAAGAGTCTACTCGTGCCATCATCGATAAAAGGCGACTAGCAAGTTGTTCTGATGACATTTCAAGTGAGAAAAAGCCTACAGATGGTTGCTTTTCTCCTTCTTTTGCTTTTGTAGCTAAAGCCTTACATGCATTAAATGCAAAGTTAATTGCAAATGCGGTCTTACCCATTGAAGGTCTACCTGCAATGATAACTAAATCTGAATTTTGAAACCCAGACAGCTTATTATCTAAATCTACAAGTCCAGTTGAGATACCCGTTACATGATCAGAATTTTTCATAGCTCTGTTAATGCTATCTAACGATTCAGCAACTGGATCACGCATGGCTACAAAGCCTTTGTCGTTTAGGCCTTCACTAGCTAGGTGATACATTTTGCTTTCTGCTGTTTCTAGCTGCTCTGTTGCGCTTTGTTCTAGAGTTGATTCGTACGCATCATTAACAATTTCTTCGCCTATTTGAATTAAGCTTCTTTTTATCGCTAAATCATAGATTATTTTTCCATAATCTTTTGGATTAATTACAACCATTGCCAGTGTAGTCAGCTTTATAAGATACTCATCACCATTTGCCTCTTGATATAGCGGTTCTTTATCAAGCATTGATCGAACTGTTATAGGAGTAGCGCTTAGACCTTTTTCATTTAAAATTTCAATGGCATTATATATTTTTTGGTGTAGCGCTTCATAAAAATGTTCTGGCTTTAGAAATTCACTAACTTGTTCAATTAGGTCACTGTTAATTAATATAGCTCCAAGCAGCATTTGTTCAGCATTAAAATTTGCTGGTACTTTCCTTTGTAAATCATCTTCAGTAAGAGCTTTAGACATTTTAATTATATGCCTCGCAAGAATTTATCTGCTTCAAGAGCTGCCATACAGCCAGTACCAGCTGCAGTTACTGCTTGTCTATAGATCTTGTCTTGTACATCACCAGCGGCATAGACTCCTGGTATATTGGTTTCTGTTGAGTCAGGGGCTGTTAAAATATATCCTTCTTCGTCCATCTTTACTTTATCTTTAAACATGTCTGTATTTGGTTTGTGACCAATTGCTATAAACACACCTTCACATTTTATATCTTTTATTACACCATCTTTGACGTTTTTTACCTTTATACCAGTTACTGCTTTTGGATCTTTTTCTCCAACTACTTCTTCTAGTGTATGATCCCAAATCACTTCAATCTTATCATTCGCAAATAACCTTTCTTGAAGGATTTTTTCTGCTCTAAAAGCATCTCTTCTATGGATTACATACACTTTACTTGCATGATTTGTTAAAAATAAAGCTTCTTCAACTGCAGTATTACCACCACCAACAACAGCAACTTCTTTGCCTTTGAAGAAAAAGCCATCGCAAGTCGCGCAACCAGATACTCCAAATCCTTGGAATTCCTGCTCAGAATCTAGTCCTAACCATTTTGCTTGAGCACCTGTTGATATTATAATACTGTCTGCCTCATATACATCACCAGATGATGTATATGCTTTAAATGGCTTATTTTTAAGGTCAACCTTTTCAACGTAATCATGAACCATTTTAGTACCAACATGCTCCGCTTGTTGTTCCATTTCTTGCATTAGCCATGGCCCTTGAATTGTTTTAGCAAAGCCAGGGTAATTTTCTACGTCAGTAGTTATAGTTAATTGTCCGCCAGGTTGCATGCCATGAATTAGTGTTGGTTCTAGAGATGCTCTTGCAGCATATATAGCTGCGCTAAGTCCAGCTGGCCCAGATCCAATTATTAAAACTTTTGCTTTAATTGTTGATTTTTCCATGTTTTTATCCTTTAAATTTATAGAAGATTATTTTTAGCTAAGCTTATAGTTGATCAATTTAAATAACTATATTTTGCAAGAAGATTGCAGACATAACTGGCATATATATTAGTACAAATAGTAAAGAAAGCAATACTGCTGTTGCTACTTTTTCTGGATATATCTTGTAAAGTGATGCAAGTACAATCGTGTTGGTAGCTAGAGGTGCGACGCATAACAATTGCAGAGCATTGTAGTAGTTAGTATCAAGTTGGCCAAATACAAAGCGATCTAGTAAAATAAATACATTAAACAAGATTGGATAGAATAAGAATTTACTTGCAAAAGCTGCTCCTGTAAATTTTACATCTAATTTGAAGTTTTTGATTCCAGATAGAGCAAGACCTATTGTAACCATACCCAAAATTGAATAAGCCCCTTTCATATTATTAACAAATTCATCAAAAAAGTCGGGCAGTTTGAAACCCATTAAACTCATTGTGCACCCCAAGAAGAAGGCATTTAGCAAAGGAAGTTTTGCAACCTTTAAAACACTTTGTTTGAAAGTCGTAACGCTTCGAGCGCAGAAGTAACATCCTATAGATGCTTCGTATATAGAAATTCCAATTAATCCAAGTGCATATATGCTCAAGGTATAATCATCGAATAAAACCGTTGCAATTGGCAACACTACATAGCCACTATTTCCTGTTCCAGCAGATAGTGCAAGGATATTTCTATGTGAATCTTGCCATATTTTTCCGTATAGCCAGTAGCTAAAGAAACCAAGCATTGTACAAAGTGTAAAGGTAAGTAGAGTTATTCCGAGTGATGAAAAAGTTAGATTCGCACTAGTTGGTATTGCGAAGAACACGATAGGTGCTACGAAATAAAACAATAAAGATGCTATGCTATCTTTTTCAACATTTGAATATTTACCTGACATAAAACCTATAACAACACTTAAAAGTGATGAAAGTACTTTAAAGAATACTAAGCTAAATATTGCCATCGAAATTTCGGTTGTTTTTAGTGTTTTATTGATTGGTTATGATTACTTACTATATCAAGATTAGCTAAATCAATCTATATAATATTTAATTGAACTTGTTAAGTTTTTCATTTTGTATATTTTTATAAAAAACGCTTGAATTATCGGACATAAAGTTATATATTGTGGCCTTGAAAATGGTCTTTAATGTGACCAATAGTAGAATTTTTGGAGAAATTTATAATGAGTGAAGTATTAACTCTTGCAGCTGAAATGCGCGAAGAATTAGGGACTGGAGCATCAAGAGCTTTAAGAAAAAGAGGTATGGTGCCAGCTACTATTTATGGTGCAGGTAAGGAGCCAATGTCAATTGCTGTTGAAGAAAAAGAGCTAACAAAATATTACAGAAGGCCACAATATATTTCTCAAGTGATTCAATTTGAAATTGGTCAAAAGAAATTTAAAGTGCTACCGAAAGCTATAGATCTTCATCCTATAACAGAGATAGCACGTCATGCTGACTTTGTTTTTCTTGAAAATAAGCTACAAAAAATGGAAGTACCAGTTGTTTATGCTAATAAAGAAAATTGTATTGGTATAAAAAGAGGTGGTTATTTTAATACTGTTAAAAGGAGCTTAACTCTTCTTTGTCCAGTTGATGATCTTCCAAGAAAAATTGAAATAGATGTTACGGATATGCCAATTAGTACTTCTTTGAAAGCTAAAGAAGTTGCTCTACCTGAAGGTACAAAGCTTATTGGTGATCCAGAATTTGTAATTGCTTCTATTATTGGTAAGAGAGGTAGATCTACTGATATTGATGATGATTCTGCAGGTCAAGAAGAATCTGAAGGAGAAGAAGCAGCAGATAAAGCTGAAGAAAAATAATGTTTTTAGTGGTTGGACTTGGGAATCCGGGTGCAAAATATAATAACACTAGACATAATATTGGATTTATAGCGGCAGATATACTATCTGGCCGCTATAATTTTATCTGGAGTACAAAATCAAAATTTAATGCTGAAATTGCAGTTGGTGATTTAGAATTTGGTAAAGTAGTATTATGTAAGCCAAATACTTTCATGAACCTATCTGGAGCATCTGTTTCGCCTCTTGCTTCCTTTTATAAGCTAAAACCTGAGAACATAATAGTTATACATGATGATGTCGATGTACCACTTGGACGCGTAAAATATAAAATAGGTGGTGGTGCAGGTGGACATAATGGTCTCAAATCAATTGATAGTAATATAGGAATTAATTACCACAGAATCAGAATTGGAGTAGGGCGTCCAGAAGATCCTAGATACGATATCTCAGATTTTGTTCTAGGCAAATTTTCTAGAGAAGAAGAAGAAATTACATTGATTACTATTCACAAGATACTTGATATTCTTCCTCTTTTGTATGAGGGTAAAATTGAAGAGTTTAAAAAAGAGATTTCTGGGATAAAGTAAATACACAATAGTAATTCTAATTTAAATATAATTTATGAAGACTATTAATATAAACTTCATTCAAATCATCTTTCTAATAATTACTTTTTTTGTTTTTAGAGTTCAAAACAGCCATGCTGAGATTATTAAAGCAAATAATTTTGCTATCTTAAAAAATGAGGTCATGAAGTCAGCATCAAAAGATAGCCTAGTATTATTTGATGTGGATGATGTTTTGATTTCTCCAACCGATGAATTTAATTTTCGCAGCAAAAGCAGAAAAGATCTAAAAAAGGAAATATCACAAAACAAAAGTAAACAAGAAGTTCAAGTGATGTTTCCAGATTTTTTTCTTAAAAGAAAAGTTAAGCTGGTTAATGAAAATATGCCAAAGCTCCTTAAATTCTTAAAAGAAAAAAGAATCCCAGTATCTGCTTTGTCCTCATGGTGGACAGATAATTTTGGTACAATACAAGAAATGGAAAAACAAAGATTAAAAGAGCTAGAGCAAGTTAAAATATCATTTTCTGATTTGTCGCCGTTTAATAAGGATATAAGCTTTGTATCTCATAAAACTGAACATGGCGGAACTCCTATGATAATTTCAGGAATTATTCTTACGGCGCTTGGCGATAAAGGTCGAGTACTAGGACTTGCACTAAAGAGCATTAATAACCCGAACTATGGATAACAAAAAAGCTGCATAGTAGTTGGTATTGGGGTATTCTGGCTTTTTTAAACAACTAAAGAGTACCCCAATGAATATAGACTACGATACTTTGTTCTGCTTTGTCGATGATTTTTATAAAGGATTTGAAAATTGGTACAAAAAGTCTCTTCTTACTAGCGGTTTAAGAAAACGTAATAGACCAAGCAGTATGAGCTTATCGGAGATAATAACAATCTTAATAGCTTTCCATCAATCTGGTATGGCTTGCTTTAAATATTTTTACTTAGAACTTATGAGAAATAACAGAAATTTATTCAATTACTTAGTCCATTATGATCGCTTTATATCATTGATAAAGCTAGCCTTTCCTGCTGTATTATGCATGTTAAAATCCCTTGAGGGTAAGATAACTGAATACATGTTTATCGACTCTACTCCAATGGTTGTATGCCATAGGCTGCGAGAGAAACGTCATAAAGTTTTTAAAGACTTAGCTGGAAAAGGTAAGACTTCAACTGGTTGGTTCTTTGGCTTTAAGTTGCACTTTATTTTTAATAGTCACGGAGAAATTGTACGCATGCATGTTACTAGCGGGAATGTAGATGACAGGTCTCCAGTAAAGCAAATGCTAAAAGATATCTCTTGCAAACTTATTGGTGATAAAGGTTATATCTCCAAAAAATTATTCACTGAATTATTTGAACAGGGTACAACTTTAATCACTAAAATCAGAAAAAATATGAAGAATTGTCTAATGGATATAAATGATAAAATGATGTTAATGAAACGTCCATTTATAGAAACAATCTTCTCATCTATAAAGTCGTTAAACACCTTGATACATAGTAGACATAGATCTCCAATAAATGCATTTTGTCACTTATTTGCTGGACTAATAAACTATCAGCTTCGTACTGATAAGCCATCTTTAGAACAATTTATAAAATGAAATCGCTTATCCACAGTTCGGGTATTAATAAGAAATTTAAAAGAATCATATTTATTGATGACCAGAAAAAATATCTTGAAGAAGTAGAAAAATTTTGCGAGGGGCATGGATTAGATTTCGTCGGCATTCATTATACTGAGAGCTTGCTTGCTCCAATTCCTGAGTTTGATTTTGCCAAAGAAAAGTTGAGATTCAACATCTTAAAAGAAGAAAAAGTTTGGCTATCTGCTCCTGAACTTCAGGAGCGGTTATAGATTTTAAAGTCAGTGAATAGAAAACCAGCGTAAGAATAAGTTTGTAAGAAGATCTGAATCTGCTTTTAAAAAATGCTAGATAATTATTACAAGGATGATAATGATCATAAATCGGCATCTATGGCTGCACCAACATTAATGTGCTTCTTGAGCTTAATATCTTTGATACAATTGTTATTTTATGAGTTAGTTTGCGTTCCAGAGCTATAGTGAAAGCAGAAAATTTAAAAAACTCAGCTTAAAAATATGAGCTGATTTTGGTTAGGAAATAGGGGGTTTAAAAACTTCGGTGCAAGTTATCATACACTGTTCCTAATGATCTAGTTGGTGGACAAATTATTGGATGCGTGAATTTAGTAGGAAAAATGTCGCAGGTTTTAAATCACAATTTCTTCTAGTTGGTTATACCTGATGAGGAAGGTGATATTTGGCTAGTTACAGTAGACCCAAACACTCCTAAAAGACAAAAAGTGTTCTAAGGTGTGACCGTAAAGTTTTTAGAATAAGAAATGAATTCTTTGTAGTTAGATATTTTTTTGCAATCTTTGTATAGTTTATTGGCTAATACTAATATTAATGTATCTGCAGTTAGGGGAGTTATTTTTCTCCAGATATTGATAGGTATATATACACCTTCTGAAGATTCTCTTGCATAAATAGTTTTACTATTTTATCCATCATTAACTTCTATAGAAATCTTGCCGCTAATAGGTATTACAATTTGAGAAACGTTTAAATATGCATGGTTTCCTCTTGGTTGTTTTTCTATAAGTTTATTGAGAAAATATATTCTAGATATAAAAAAATTTTCTAATTCTCCATTCTCAAATGTAGTGAGGTTGTCTGTTTCGCTAACGTGCTCGCTTAGCTTAATTATTTTACATTGATCAATTGACATATTATTACGACTTACTTTATTTTTTGAATAACAGTAAATAACTTAAAAGATTGAATACCTAAATAGTCTTGGAGTTAAAATTAGGTAGAAGAAATCAGGTAATAAAATAACTCCTACCTAAATTTAGAATTCTATTTTTAAAGAACTGATAATTTCTAATATAAATTGCATAAACTCAATAAGTAAAACTATCTTATTGTAGAAATAAATTACTTAACATTTCTCCAAAGTTTCTTTTTAGCTATGAAGAAGAAAACTGTAAATATTACAAGGAAGATCATAACTTTTAGACCCATGGATTTTCTATGTTCCATTTCTGGCTCAGCAGCCCACTGTAGGAAGATAGTAACATCTCTAGACATCTGTTCTATAGTTGCAGGAGTTCCGTCCATAAATTCAACTTGGTCTGTAGCTAAAGGTGCAGGCATTGCAAGCTGACCACCTTCAAAATATGGATTATAATATAAACCGTGCATTAGTACTACATCTTCAGGTGGTTCCTGATATCCAGTCAATAGAGAATAAAGGTAATTAGCTCCATCTTCCCTTGCTTTTACTATCAACGATAGATCAGCAGGGTAGGCACCATTATTTGCAGCACGAGCTGCCTCTTCATTTGGATAAGGTGAAACAAAAATGTCCGATGGTACCGCTTTTCTTTCAAACATTTCGCCCATATCATCAGGACCATCAAGTACCATTTTTCCACTAGCTATTTCCTTTATTTCTGCTTCTGAAAAGCCTAAATCAATAAGATTACGATAATATAGGTGATTTAACCCGTGACATGCTGAGCATACTTCTAGGTATACCTGAGCACCTCTTTGTGCTGCTTGTCTGTCAAAAGTACCAAATATTCCTTCAAAAGGCCAAACCAATTGTATGGGCCTTTTTGCGCCTCCAGCAGCGTAGCAATTGCTGGATATGAGAATAACTATTATTGTGGTTAAAATTCTTTTAAGCATAATTTTTACCTAAATTATATCATCTTCATGCATATGTTCTTCTTCCTCTACGCTATGTGGAAGCGGTAAAGGTTTTTCAAAACGTGCAATGAAAGGAACAATTATTAAGAAGTGGAAGAAATAATAGCTTGCTCCAATTCTACTTATAGTAATATATGGCTCTTCAGCAGGCATTCCACCAACATATCCAAGCACTAAACAATCAACAACAAAAGCCCAAAATGCCCATTTATATAAAGGTCTGTATGTTGCGCTTCTAACTTTTGAACGATCAAGCCATGGAAGGAAGAATAAAATAATTATACTACCAAACATAAGTAGCACGCCTCCAAGCTTAGATGGAACTGCTCTGAGGATTGCATAGAAAGGTAGGAAATACCATTCAGGCACAATATGAGCTGGTGTTACAAGGGGGTTTGCAGGTATATAATTATCTGGATGTCCAAGTAAATTTGGCTTGTAAAAGATAAAGTAGGCAAAAATTAGGAAATAAACGCCAAATCCAAAAAAGTCTTTTACTGTATAATATGGATGAAATGGAACCATATCTTCTTTTTTTAGTTTTACTCCAGTAGGATTGTTCGATCCATGAGTATGAAGTGACCAAATATGTAGTATAACCAAACCAACTATAATAAATGGTAGCAGATAGTGCAGAGAGAAAAATCTATTTAGTGTTGGATTATCAACAGAAAAGCCTCCCCAAAGCCAAGTGACAATTCCATCGCCAATGACTGGTATTGCTGAAAATAGGTTTGTAATTACTGTTGCGCCCCAGTAGCTCATTTGACCCCAAGGAAGTACATATCCCATAAAAGCTGTTGCCATCATGGTTAAAAATATAACTAGACCTATTTGCCATAGTAGTTCTCTTGGAGCTTTGTATGAACCATAATAAAGTCCTCTGAATATATGCAAGTAAACTGCCACAAAGAACATTGATGCACCAACTGCATGCATATATCTGATTAACCAGCCATAATTAACATTACGCATAATTTTTTCAACACTATCAAATGCATGATCAACATGTGGCGTATAGTGCATAGCAAGAATAATTCCAGTAACTATTTGGATTACTAAAGCAATTCCTGCAATAGAACCCATGTTCCACATATAGTTTAAGTTCTTTGGTGTTTTATAGATTGCAAAGTGATCTAACCACGAAAAAATGGGTAGTCTATAGTCAATCCAACCAATTATTCCTGTTCTCTTCTTGCGAGTTGTGTGTGAATCTGTTTTATTCATGGTTAGCCAATTTTTATTTTTGTGTCTGAAATAAATTCGTATGGAGGCACTGCTAGATTTAGAGGAGCAGGACCTTTTCTAATTCTTCCTGAAGTATCATAATGTGATCCATGACAAGGACAAAACCAACCGTCATAATCTCCTTTGTTTGATAATGGAACGCAACCTAAATGCGTGCATATTCCAATTGTTACAAGCCATTTTGAGTGTCCATCTTTTACTCTTGCGGAATCTTCTTCAGGATCAATTAAATCTTTTAAAGGAGTATCCACTGCTTCTTTTATTTGAGCTTCTGTTCTATGAGTTATAAAAACTGGTTTTCCTCGCCATTTTACTGTCATAGTTTGACCGGGCTCAACACGCCCTATATCTACTTCAATAGATGATAGTGCAAGAACATCAGCAGATGGATTAAGTGAATCAACTAATGGCCAAGCCGCGCAAGCAGCTCCAACGGCTGTCATTCCACTTGCAGTTAAAGTCATAAAATCCCGACGCGTGGTTTTATCTGGATCATCTGGCATTGTATCGTCTGACATATTTTTTTTCTATTTATTATTTTTATTAACGTTGCTAAATTATAAACTCATACTTTAATTTGCTGAACTAGATTTATCAGATCCTGTATCTGCATAAGGATCTTTTGATTGATCATAACTATTAAAATCTAACAGATCTGTCAAGCCCTCTTCGAAAGCTTTTTCATTTTTTGTAGGAACATATTTTGGCGGCGATTCTAAACAATCCCAAAAATCACTGAAACTCATTATCTTTGGAACGCAGTATCTTGCAACTGATTTAGAGTCATCTAGAGCTTTTGAAACAACTTTTTCAGCTTCTTCTAAAAATCCAGAATCTTTTAAACCTGTAAATACCCAAAAAGTTACGACTATTGCGGCCACCATTATCATAACATACCATTTTGCCATGATTCCATAGATAAAGATAACCATAGGGTTTTTGAGCAAAAGCTTGAGTTTGCCTAGGAACATTTGTAACATATGTTTGCCGCTTTACTATATTATAATATCATAACTATTCTAAACCATGCTAAATGCTGCAAGCAAATACTTTAAGATTTACTTGCAGCATTTAGAACCTATATGTTGTAAATATTTTCCAATAGGTAGCTAGATAGATACATAGATGGAGGAATAATAACGAGATTAATGCCAAACATAATAGTAGCAAGATATATATCTTCAGGGGTCTGTATAAATAGTCCTGATATAATTATATTAGGAATTATTAGTGGCATTATGAGTATTGAAAGAAAATTAGTGTTGGTTCTAAAATATCCTTGAACTGATGAAGTTAGTAGTGCGAGTGACGCGCTCAGAGTAATTAGTATGATTCCTGAGAATATTATAGCAATAAAGTTTTCAACTCTAATATTATATAAAATAAAAATTATCGGAATTATTAAAACAAAACTTATTAATGTGCATATGCAAAGAGCAATATATTTGGCAAAAATAATTTTGTATGCATTCGACGAGGCAAGAGAGTTTTCTAAACTTCCATCTTCAATATCAGCTTTTATAAATCCGTGAGTAAGTCCTATGAATGCAAGAGGTATGCATATTACGGAAAATATTATACCGAATGTTTGAACATTTTCTTGAGAGTTGATTAATGTAATGCTAAAAGTACAAAATATCAAAAAGATAGCTGTGTATTTTACTAAATTATTTATTTTATTTTGGATTTTGAGTTCGTGTTTAATAATTGCTTTCATAGTATTTCTTTTACATATAATCTGACATATTGATTGTTAGCGCAGTTTTAATTTCTGGCTCATTATGACTTGAGATAAAAACAATTCCTCCACTATCAGCTTGTGAGACAATTAAATTTATCAATAATTTTTTATTTGCATCGTCTAGATTTGTATCTACCTCATCTAGTAACCAAAATTTTGATTGGCAAGTTATAAGTTTAGCAAGCGCAACTTTTTTTTGATTTCCTGCTGATAGTTCATAACATTTTTTATATGCATGTTCTTGAAGTTGAAAATATATTATTGCAGCGTCTACTAGTTCCTCAGCATTGTACAATTGTGCCCAGTATTTTAAATTATCAATGACAGATAATTCCTGTTTTAAACCCGTTTTGTGGCCAATATATGTACAGAAGGGTTTATTGAATTTATTTATTGGAATTGATTCTTTTCCATAAGTTATATCTCCACTAGTTGGTTTTTGTATGCCCGCTAGCATTCGAAGCAATGATGTTTTTCCAGAGCCATTTTTTCCTTTAAGATATACAATAGATGAAGGAAAAAGGGTCAAAGAGATGTCTTGAAAAATTTTTTGATCTTGAGCAATGAAGCTTAATGATTGTAATGACAGCATTTTTTAAAAATAATATTTAGTAAATTATGCAATTAAACAATGAAATAACTTGTTCTTGGCATATAGTTTTATTACCATTAGTAGAGGAAAATGCCAAGGCTACTTTAGTACATTGGTTGTAATTATTTATTTTAGGAGTTTTGTATGTCTAAAAATCTTGAGTCAAAATACGCAAAAAAGCAGAGTTTTGATGGAGTAGATTATACCATTTTTGATGTAAAGCAAGCAGCTATTGATTGTGATTTTGAAATAGAAAAACTTCCATATTGTCTTAGAGTCTTATTTGAAAATGTAGTTAGAAATAGTAGTGATAAAGAATCATTGTTGATTTTCAAGAGATGGCTAAAAGAGAGAAAGTCTACTGAGGAGATTAATTACATGCCAGCTCGTGTTCTGATGCAAGATTTTACGGGCGTACCTGCAATAGTTGATTTAGCCTCGATGCGAGATGCTATGAAAACTTTGGGAGATAGTCCTCATAAAATTAATCCATTAATTCCGGTTGATTTAGTTATTGATCATTCAGTTCAAGTTGATTCTTTTGGTAAAAAAACCTCTTTTGCTGAAAATGTTAGTAAAGAAGTTGAGCGTAATAAGGAACGTTATCAGTTCTTAAAATGGGGACAAAAGAACTTTAGTAATTTTAGAGTTGTACCGCCAGGAACTGGAATTTGTCATCAGGTTAATCTAGAATCGCTCGCTCAATGTATTTACATAGAAGAAGGACAGGAGGCGTTAGTTTATCCTGACACTTTAGTTGGTACGGATAGCCATACAACTATGATTAATGCTTTATCAGTTTTAGGTTGGGGAGTAGGAGGTATCGAAGCTGAAGCTGCAATGCTTGGTCAGCCTCTACCTATGATTTTACCTGAGGTTGTAGGATTTAAGTTAAGTGGGGAGCTAGAGAGTTCAATTACAGCAACGGATTTGGTTTTAACAATAACTCAAATGCTTAGAGAAAAAGGAGTTGTAGGAAAGTTTGTTGAATTTTTTGGTCCTGGTGTTGAAAATCTTACTTTAGCGGATAGAGCAACCGTATCAAATATGGCGCCGGAATATGGAGCAACATGTGGATTTTTTGCAATTGACTATGAAACTTTAAAATATCTTAGATTAACGGGTAGAGAAGAGCATAATGTAAAAGTTGTAGAGGAGTATGCAAAGCTACAAGGTATGTGGAGAGATGCTCATGAGCCGGAGTATACAGATATGCTTGAGCTTGATATGTCAACACTATCTCCTTCACTAGCTGGTCCAAAAAGACCTCAGGATAGGGTTAATTTATCGGATATGCAGCAAAATTTTATAGATTCATTAGAAGATCTTGCGGGAGCAGGGGCTGATTTGTCAGTTAAGCATCAGATAGCTGATACTGAAAATTCAATAGGTCATGGAGATTTAGTTATAGCAGCAATTACTAGTTGTACTAATACTTCAAATCCTTCGGTTATGATTGCAGCTGGGCTAGTTGCGCAGAAAGCTAATAAGCTTGGCGTTAATGTTAAGCCATGGGTAAAAACTTCTCTAGCTCCTGGTTCTCAAGTTGTAACAGAATACCTAAATGAGAGCGGTTTAAGCTGGGATCTTGATAAATTAGGGTTTAATTTAGTAGGCTATGGTTGTACAACTTGTATTGGTAATTCTGGGCCACTAGATTCTGAAATTGACAAAGTAATCAAGGATAACGAATTAGCGGTGGCATCTGTCCTTTCAGGAAATAGAAATTTTGAAGGCAGAGTACATCCGCATGTTAGAGCAAATTATCTTGCTTCACCACCTCTTGTTGTTGCTTATGCAATTGCAGGAACGGTTAACATCGATCTAGATAAAGATCCGATCGGTAAAACAGAAAGTGGTGATGATGTGTATTTGAAGGATATTTGGCCAACAAAAGAAGAAATAAGAGAGCATGTTGAGTCGAGCATTACTCCAGAAATGTTTGCAGAAAAATATAAAGATGTATTTAAGGGTGATGAGAATTGGCAATCAATAATAGCTGAAGAAACAGGCACTTATGAATGGGACAAATCTAGTACATACATAAATAATCCTCCATATTTTGAGGATATTGATAAAGAAAATCAGTCACTTGCTGATATAAAAGAAGCTAGAATGCTTGCGTTTTTTGGCGATTCAATTACTACTGACCATATTTCTCCAGCGGGTGTGATAAGTAAAACAAGTCCTGCCGCACAGTTTTTGATGGATAGGGGAATATCTCCTGCTGGTTTTAATTCATATGGTTCAAGGAGAGGCAATCACGAAGTTATGATGCGTGGAACTTTTGCTAATGTTCGAATTAAAAATTTGATGTGTAAAGGTATTGAAGGTGGTGTAACAATTAATCAGGCGACTGACAAGCAGATGAGTATTTATGATGCTGCCATGTCATATAAAGATTCAAAAACGCCTCTTGTTATATTAGCTGGAAAAGAGTACGGAACTGGATCGTCACGAGATTGGGCCGCAAAAGGAACAAATTTGCTAGGCGTTAAGGCAGTAATTGCAGAGAGTTTTGAAAGGATTCATAGATCTAACTTGGTTGGTATGGGAGTTTTGCCTGTAGCCTTTAATAATGGAATGACAATTGATGATCTATCATTAGAAGGTAATGAGAAGATAAGTATTCTTGGTATCAATGATGAAATACAACCATATCAACCACTGAAACTATTTGTTCAGAGGAGTGGTGGCAATAATGAAACTATAGATGTTACTTTGCAGATATATACTGATAATGAAATAGAATATATTAAGCATGGTAGTATACTTGGTTCGGTAATAAAAAATCTGAGTGAGAAAAGTTGATTTATGAGTGATGAGATAAAGCAATATTTAGATCCAGGTAAGAAAAATTTGATTTTTATCTATATTTTGTATTTGTGTGGAATAATCGTACCAATTTTACCTATAGTTGGAGCAGTATTTGCTTTTGCAAATAAGACTAATAGCAATAAATTGTACCAATCTCATTATATTTTTGCATTTAGGTCTTTTTGCTTTGGTATAGCTGGAGCCTTTGTCGCTATGATTACAACCTTTATATTCATTGGACCAATTTTATATATGTTAATATTTGTTTGGTTTGTTGTCAGAAGTATTGTCGCTTTGCAGTACCTACTAGAAGAACAACCTCATCCAAATCCATTGACATTTTGGATAAAGTGAGTATTAATTGTACTTAATTTTTTTTTAACTCAAGAAAAATCGTTGTAAATGCAGGTTATAGTTCAGTTTTTTAAGGAGATGAGCCCTATGAGGCTCGCCGCTGCTGCGATTACTTTATTTACATTCCTTGTTATGTTTGTTGTATTTATGACAAATGTAAGCAATAATGAATACGCTGTTTTGTATACTGATCTGGATGTACAGGATAGTGCAAAAATTGCTGAAGAATTAGATAATCGTAAAATACCATATCAAGCGATGTTTGATGGTAGTACTATAAAAGTACACAAGGCAGAAGTTGTTAGTGCAAGATTGGCGTTGGCACAGGTTGGATTGCCAAATAGTGGTTCAGTTGTAGGATATGAAATCTTTGATAAAGAAGATAGTATTGGTGCAACTAATTTTTCACAAAATATCAAATTAATTCGTGCGCTTGAAGGAGAGCTAAGCAGGACAATTTCTGCCTTTGATCAGGTATCTAAAGCGAGAGTGCATTTAGTTATGCCTCAAAGAGAGATCTTTTCAAAAGAAAGAATGGATCCAAGAGCATCTGTAGTTCTAAAATTTAAAGGTAGTAAGAGACTTGGGAAATCTGAAATTGACGCGATTAGTCACTTGGTCGTTACATCTGTTCCAGGTTTAGAGATGAAGAGCGTAACAATTGTTGATACGAAAGGAAGGGCTCTTAAAATTGGTTCTTCAGAAGAGTCTTTAAATTATTCTAATGGTAAGAATGAAGAAATTCGTGTATCTGAGGAAGCTCGTTTAAGAAAAGTAATAGTCGACCTTCTTGAAAGTACAATTGGACCAGGCAAAGTTAAAGCCCAGGTAGCTCTTGATATGAATTTTGATAGAGTTGTTACAAACTCAGAAACATATGACCCAGATGGGGCAGTTGTTAGATCTGTACAATCTATTGATGAAAGAGAGCAAACACCAGTTGGAAGTGCAGGCGGAACGGACGCTTCTGTTGCCAATAATATTCCAGGTGGCGGTGGAGGAGATGATAGTGCAAGTAAATTTGCTATTGTTGAAAAAAGTGATCAAACGACAAACTATGAGATTTCAAAAACTGTAAAGAATTATATTTCGGAAAGTGGTGTTATAAAGAAGATGTCAATCGGTATTTTGGTTGATGGGCACTATAAGACTGATCCAGAAACTGAAGAAACTAAATATACTCCAAGATCTCAGGAAGATTTGGATAAGATAGAAAATTTAGTAAAAGTTGCAGTCGGATTTGACGATGATAGA
The DNA here is from genome assembly GCA_965211855.1 of Rickettsiaceae bacterium. Classification (GTDB taxonomy): domain Bacteria; phylum Pseudomonadota; class Alphaproteobacteria; order Rickettsiales; family Rickettsiaceae; genus Megaera_A. The sequence goes on along the minus strand of CBDBTV010000014.1, from coordinate 9,251 downwards.
AGCGATAGAATTGAAGTCATAAATATGAAATTTTCTGCAGAATTGGATCCATTTGGCGATGATGATTCTGACTGGATAAAAGAGGAGTTACCTGGTTTATTCCAAACTTTAATTTTTGCAATTGTAGTACTATTAGTGCTTATTACGGTTATAAGGCCAATTGCGCTTAAAGCTTTTGAAGTTAGAAAATCTGAAGAATATAGTGGTGAAGGCGGCCTAGAAGGAGTAGATGTAGCAACAGGTGTTCCTGGAGCTCCAGGAGCTCCAGGTGCTGCAGTGCCAAATGCAATGACTGCACCACCAGCTGATGGTGAATCTCCGGAAACAGATGCTACAAAAGTAGATCCAATTATTAAAGTAAATGAAATTGCTGATTCAAGTCCGCAGGATCTAGTAAATGTTCTAAGAAAATGGTTAAATGAGGATGGTTAATGGGAGTTACAGCTAAAGATATTGCAAAATTAACAGGTACTCAAAAAGTAGCAATTGTTCTACTATCTCTTACTGATGAGAATGCAACTAAAGTTTTTTCTCTGATGTCTGAAGACGAGATAACGGATATATCGCATGCTATGTCACATTTAGGAGCTGTGAGTCCTGAGGTTATTGATTCTGTTATGGATCAATTATCAACGGCTCTTACAGGTGATTCTATGTTTCTTGGTAATTTGCAAAGTACCGAAAGATTGCTTGAAAAAATTCTTGATAAAGAGCGTGTTTCGAGTCTTATGGATGAGATTAGAGGGCCTCAAGGAAGAAATACATGGGAAAAGCTTGCGAATGTTAATGAAGAGTTGTTAGCATTATATTTTAGAAATGAACATCCACAGACTGCAGCTTTAGTTCTGTCAAAAATTTCTCCTGATCATGCAGCAAAAGTATTGAGTAATTTACCAGATAGTTTTGCATTTGAGATTATTTCGAGAATTTTGAGCTTAGGAAGCGTAAAGAAAGAAGTTCTAGAAAGAGTTGAAAGAATTTTAAGAGCCGAATTTATTAGTAGCGTTGGTAAAACTCAGAAATATGATAGTTTCGAAATGTTAGCGGAAATTTTCAATAATCTTGATCGCAATAGCGAAAGTAAATTTATGTCTATGCTTGAGTCTAATCTTCCTGATGCAGCTGTAAAGATTAAAGATATGATGTTTACATTTGATGATCTTATTAAAATTGATTCAAAAGGAATACAGCGTCTATTACGTGATGTTGAAAAATCAAGACTTACTCTCGCTCTGAAAGGTGCACCTGATGAGCTTAAAAATGTATTATTTTCAAGTATGTCACAACGTGCTGCTAAGATTATAGAAGAAGATTTAATGGCTCTTGGTTCAGTAAGAGTTAAAGATGTTGATTCAGCAAGAGCAGACGTAGTTGCTGTTGCAAAACAGCTTATAGAAGCTGGTGAAATTGATGTTGTTCTCAATAGTGATGATGACGAGTTTGTAACTTAAGTATTAGCAGGTAACTTCCGATGGCAACAAAATATGAAAAATTCGAATTAGAAGAACTACCAAAATCAGCTGTTGTAAATTCTTTAGTACATGCAAGAGATCAAGAAGTGGATGAGATAATTAATGAAGCTGTCTCGGAACATCTTAGTAAAATTGTTGATGAAGAAGATAATAAAATTGAAAAATCACCTGAATTACCTAAAAAAGATGTTGACGATTCTTTAGAATCTCGTAATATGTCTCCAGAGAATAATTCTCAAAAAAATGAAGTTGAAATTGATGTTGAAGCTATAAAAGAAGAGTTTTATCAAAAAGGCTTAGAAGAAGCAAAAACTAAATATGAAGCAATAATTGCGGAAAATAGTTCTAATAGTGACTTATCTGAAAAATTATCGCAAAAGCTTAGTTTAATTTCTCAGAATATTGATATTGATTCACAAGTAACGAAAATTTCGGCTGAAGCAATTTCAGGCATTGCAAAGAAGTTACATTTGATTTTACCTGCAAATTTTGAAGAAATCATTAGTAACGGTTTGATTGAGAAGCTAAAAAGCTTTTACAAAGACGGAAGTATTGTTTTAACAATTCATCCTGATCGGTATGATTTTTGTACTGAAGTTTTGCAATCGGATGCAATTCCTAGTAAATTTAAGGAGAATTTTCAAATTGTAAAAGATGACAAGCTAGGATTGGATGATTGTATTTTAGATTATGACGAAACTAGACTAGAATATAACCAAGAGCAGCTTACAGCTGAAATTGATAAAATTATAGAGCAGCTTACAGCTGAAATTGATAAAATTATAGAGCAGCTTAAGAGCGCAAGATAAAAAATAATAAGGTAAGATATGGCTGAGAAACAAGCTGATGAAGAAAATGTAGAACTAACATTAGAAGCGCTATACGACGTGCCAGTACAAGTTTCTGTTGTATTAGGTGGCACTACCATGCCGCTAAGCAGTATTTTAAAGCTTGGTAAAGGTGCTGTAATTGAGCTTGAGCGTACAGTTGGAGAACCTATTGACGTGTTTGTAAATAATAAAAAAGTAGCAAAAGGCGAAATAGTTATTGTTGATGAAAAAATAGGTGTAACTCTGACTGAAGTTGTAATTAACGAGAAAGACTTTAAGTAGTATTTTATTTTTGGCGAATATAGCTTGCTAAATATAGATTAGTTAGTTTACTTGAAGCTTACTCTAGATCAATATAAAACATCTTATTTCTAGCAATATTATCTAAAATATGATAAATTATCATTTTGATAAACTATTCATATTTATTACTTATGACATTGAAATGTGGAATTGTTGGGCTACCGAATGTTGGTAAGTCTACTTTATTTAATGCTCTAACAGAAAGTAGTAATGCAGAGGCTGCTAACTATCCTTTTTGTACAATTGAACCAAATACAGGAACTGTCTCTGTTCCAGATGATAGGCTAAGTAAATTAGCAGAGAATGCTGGATCTGCAAAAACTATTCCTGCATTTATAGAATTTGTTGATATTGCTGGGCTAGTAAAAGGCGCTAGTAAGGGTGAAGGACTAGGTAACCAATTTTTGTCTCATATTAGAGAAGTAGATGCAATAATTCATGTCTTACGTTGTTTTGAAGATGTTGACGTAACTCACGTGCACGGTAAAGTTGATCCTCTCGAGGATGCAGATGTTATAGAGACAGAACTAATAATTGCTGACCTCGAGTCAGTTGAAAAGCGAGTTGTAAATCTTGCTAAAAAAGCTAAGTCAGATAAGTCTTTATTGCCTCAAGTTGACTTGCTTGAAAAATGCAAAGAAGTTTTATCGAAAGGACAGCCAGTAAGAGTATTAAATGGTAAGGTAGATGCTAAAGAATTGAAGAATTTACAGCTACTCACGTCTAAGCCAGTCTTATTTGTTTGTAATGTTTTAGAAAATGAAGCAGCAACAGGAAATAACTATTCTAAGAAAGTTGATTTAATGGCAAAAGAGCAGGGGGCAAATAGTGTTATTATTTCTTCTAAAATAGAAGAGGAAATTTCTACTTTGGAAGATGCGGAGGAGAAACAAGAATTCTTAGAAAGTTTGGATTTAGAGGAGACTGGTTTAAGTAAGATTATTAAATCCGCTTACTCACTGCTTGATCTAAATTCGTTTTTTACTGTTGGCCCAAAAGAGGCGCATGCTTGGACTTTTCCAACCGGAGCTCAAGCTCCGCAAGCGGCTGGTATTATCCATACTGATTTTGAAAAGGGTTTTATCAGAGCAGAAGTAATTAGCTATAACGAACTTCTAGAAGTTGGTACTGAAACAAAAGCCAAAGAGCTTGGAAAAATGCGTGTTGAAGGGAAGGATTACGTAATGCAGGATGGTGATGTCGTGCATTTTAGGTTTAATGTTTAAACTAGAAATTTTTATATGAAGGTAATTGGTCAGATAAAACCAATTTTACTATATTTTTTAATATCTCTTTCTACTTTGACTGAGACGGTCTATTCTGCTGCTCTTCCAGAGATCGCAGATGCATTAAAAACAGAAGGTGGAATAGCACAGCTATCAACTACTGCTTACTATATAGGATTTGCATTTGGAATTTTTACACTTGGGAGGGTGTCTGATATTTATGGAAGAAGGCCAGTGGTCTTGTTTGGTATATCATTCTATATAATCTCAACATTTTTAATCAGCTTATCTACCAAAATTGAATTTTTTATAACAATGCGAGTGTTTCAAGCGTACGGAGCAAGTGTTGGTTCTGTTATAGCACAATCAATGGCAAGAGACTCTTATAAAGGTTGGGAATTATCCTACATATATGCAAGTGTATCTATGATTATGTCAGTTGTACCATCAATTGGTTCGGCTATAGGCGGATATATTGTCGAGTATTATGGACATTGGAAATATGTATTTCGCTTTTTGATAATATTATCAGGTACATTACTTTTGATTTATATTAAATTTCTTCCGGAAACAAATCCTCATATTGGAGAAGGCCGCAACAACAGGTTTTATTACGTATTAAAAACTGCTTTAAAAGATAAGATTCTACTTAGTTTTGCCTTTATGGTTGGGGCATATAATGGTGTGTGTTTTGGTTTCTATATTCAAGCGCCATTTATATTTATTGATAGGCTTAATATGCCGCCATCTGACTATGGTAAATTGTTTTTAATATTGAGTGTCGCTAATCTTATGGGTGGTTTGCTTTGCAAATATTTGATTAAAAGGTTTGTAAACATTTATAGGATAAAGGCAATTGGGTTGTGCTTTAGTACTATTGGCTGTGTTGGATTGTTACTAGGTGCTTATTTAGTAAGGCCTAGTAGCAGTTTAATATTTGCAACTTTGATGATCTTTGTACCCATGGCAATTCATTTGATGGGACATGCATTAGTTGTACCAATGTTGCTTCGAAATGCATTGGAGGACTATATGAAAGTCAAAGGTGCTGCTGGATCAATCTTTGGTTCACTATATTATATGATAACTGCTGCTGTAAGTTTTTTAATCTCATCTTTCCATAGTGATACAATAAATAATTATGCATATTTATATGCAACTCTGCTATCTATTTGTATTTTATTGTATTACTTCACAAATAAATGGAAAGAAAGTGAATTCAAGCCAAGATTCAGATAGATGGCAAGTTTTTCTTGTGATTAACTAAGGCAAAAATTCCTTCAGGTGCTGTAGTTGAATTTTTTTTGAACCAAGAGCGTGGGTATAGAACTATTTGTCCTGAGATTGGTGCAGTGATTTCTTTGTTATCCTTTAAAGCAATTACTTGTCCTTTTTTTATATTTTCAAAATTTACAAATTTTTTTAAAAATTTAACTTTTCCTTTGTCATAATTTTCATGGTAATCAATTTTATATATTGAAGGTTTTTGTCGATTTTTAGATACTTGAAAAAATTGTTTATCAGCAGACTTTATAATATTTTCTGCAATTTTAGTTCCAAGTGAAATTTGATATGCGTCAAAACCATTTCCACCTACTTCAAGTGTTACTCCATAATTATTTTGTGAGCAAACATACGATGAAAGAGTTGTAATTTTTTCTGATGATTCCCTCTGGATAATTGCTATATCCGAGCCGATATATGCAATCCAATTATATAGTTTACTGCTAGAATTTGGGGTAATAAAAAATGGAAATAAAGTATCTTCTACAGTTTGATGAATGTCGATAACATAAGAGCAGTTTTTGATAGCATTTTTAATTTTTAAGGCTCTTTGCTCCTCATGTTTATCTGATTTAGATTCAATCCAGTAAGATCTATTTAAGTCAGTATCTGTATAGCGTTGATTTTTTAAATAAGCTTTTCTATTACCCAATATTAAATATAGATCTCTATCTATATTTATCTTTCCTTCTATAATTCTAAATAAAATTTCATTTATAATATGTAAGCCAGCTACTTCTTCTCCATGAGTAATACCAACTATTGCAACTGATTTAGCAGTAGTGGATTTTGGTGTTATCTTATAAATATCTTCATCAATTTTTTCTACAGCAATTATTTTTCTTACTTTATTTATATTGGTTTCAAATAATTTTAGATATTGATCACTCATAAAATTCCTTTTTTTAGGTTATTCCATAAAATTTCTTAGCATTATTTATTATATGCTCAAACTCTTCTGTGTTCGGAGTTTTATAATTTGCATTTTCAATAAAGCTTCCACCTATTACTCCAATATCATCCTTACTACTGTTTGATAATTTTTTAGGCGAAATATAAAAAGCTCTTTTTACATTTTGGTTATGTTTATTTTTTGTCTCATCAAGATAAGTAAAAATCATATGATTAATGTGCTTAGGGTTTTGATTCTTTAGCATGATTAAATGCCCCTGAACTGAAACAAGTTTTTCATCGCGATTAAGTTTTATTGCCCAATACCACTACAGTTTATTATAAAGTTTGATTTTATTTCTGAAAAGTTAGATATTTTTTGTTTTTCAAATTGAACTTTATTTTCTAAGTAATTTTTTAATTCTTGCATTAACAGAGATGTATCTATAAATATACCATCATCATAGACAATCATTTTTTGAGTTGTACCATTATTAAAATCTAATATTACATCTTTTGCTGGTTGCATCACTACATTTACATATGGTTCAAGGCCAGAATGTTCTTTATTCTTAAAATATGTCGGAACAATTGATGCACCTTGTTTAAAATCTTTGTGTTTTCCTTGTGCAATTAACTCAAAAAATTTATATGTATCAATTCCTAGCTTATCAATTAACTTTTGTACTTTGCTGTCATTACTCATTGATACTGGTGCAAGTAATCCTCCTGCATTATGAGATACCAAATATTCAAATTGATCAGCAATGATAGTTATGTGCTTAAAGCCTTTTTTACATAGGTCATATGCTGTAAAAAGTCCAATTATACCAGCACCGATAATCGATATAGGAGTATTATAATTAAGTTTTTTTGAGTGCTCTGAGTTAATAAATAATTGATTTACATATTCAGCTGAGCCAGGACCAATTGTCCAACCACTTCCACCGTGCCCATAGTTATTTGCAATTACTTTATTATTTATTTTTATTATATCAAGTCTGGGTGAGCCAAAGCGCATAGAACGGTGGCAAAGAATTTTTTGTCCTAAATGCTGATAAGACAGATTGGGCGGTATAATTTTTCTAATCTCAATCGACATTGGAGACTTCGCTTTAACTAAATTCTATTAGATTATAGCTTTTCTAGTTTTTTAGCTCTTATTTCTATAGCGTGTTTATGAAATTTTTTGCTTATATAAGATTTCTTGCAAATTTATATGTTTACTCACTTCATTATGAATTTTATATGTCAATTGATTCATTTGATTTAAAATATATCGTCTAGGCTAGATGCAAGTTCATCCATTGCTTCCTCATGATATTTTTTCTGATGCGACTCTAAACTTATTTGTAATGACTCATAATCAAATAGTTGATCTCCTATATCATTAGCAAGTGATTGAAAAGCTAATTCAATAGAGCTCTTGAGCATTTCATTTAATTTATCTATCTTTGCTTGTTTTAACTGGTTACTTAGGTTTTTCATATTGCTTTTTTAAGTTATTTATACATAAATCATTTCGTTATAATTAATTTTTCTTTAAAATACTATGGGTAGATATATTGTCAATAATAAAATCAGATAAATTTAACCTAATAATGTAGAAAAATATAATAATTTCACTCGTTACGTTAAATTTTGAATAAAAAAATTGATCAATAGTTGTTATTTAATGTATTATGTTCTATACTACTTTCTGTAATTGGAGAAGTGTATGGACTCTGAACGAAAAATTCTTGGAGAAAGATTAAAATCTATTAGAAAAACAGCAGGATTAAGTCGTGCTGAAATTGCAAGAGAGTATGGATTTTCTGCTAGATCAATAGAATTGTGGGAAAGGGGACAAACAGAAATAGGTGCGTTAAAATTATATGAGTATCTAAATATATTTAAGGTAAATTATGGAGTAGAAGTCTCTATAAATGCACTTGTAAACCTTGATAGTGATTTAATGATAAATCAAAAAATATCAATAAAATAAAGTTCTAAGTTAATAAGAATTATAAAATAATATCATATCTTAACGCTAAAAATAATGACTAAAAAAACTAATAAATTTTCATTGAAAAATGATCAATCTAACATTCTATATAAAGATGCAATTAAAAAATCAATTACGTTTTTTAGTATATTGTTCTTTATTTCCTTGATTGCAGTATCTTATTTAAATGCGGTTCTATATGCTAATAAACTGGTTTCAAAGATTGAAAGAGTTAAAGGATCGTCAAGGATTGGTTTTAGAGATTTTATTCTTACCCAAAAGAATCAAATTTCTTGTTTTAAAAGAAGGGTATCTAAAGCTAAGCAGCTAAAAAATTTTTCCGAATTGTTATGTGGTTGTAGTTCTAATATATTCAATATATCAGTTATAGATGATAATAGAAATGTTGTTTATAGTGAAAGTAATCACAGTGTAATCAGTGCTTTAAATGTTTATAGCGATAAAACTCTTGGATTTTCTTTTGATGAATTAAAAGCAAATCCAAATAAAATTTTTATTGGAGATGTAATTGAAGATAATCTTTTGCAAAGAAGGTACTTTTTTATTTCATCCGGAATTCAGAATAAAAATATAGGATTTAATGGTGCAGTTCTGTTTAGAGTTGATGTGAATTATTTAAATTATAAGTTAGTTCCGCAAGAAAATAGAGAGATATTTATAAATGATTCTTTAGAAGGAAATTCAGAATCTGAGGAGGTATATAATCAATTAACAGTATCTCCAACTTTCACTTTTTTATCTAAGATTATTTGGTCGGACTCTACTCTTAGTACAGTTTACTACAATAGTAGCTTAGACAAGTATTTTAAATTTGAATATAATCCAAGGAATTTCAGAAAATCTTTTCTACGTAATTTTTATATTTCTACATTTATTATATGTATATTACTTGGAGTTTTATTTTTTCTTTATTGGAGAATGATATTACTTCCGATGAAGGAATCATTAATGATGATACAAAGAAATAAGAATGGAAGAAAAAATATAGATAGACTATTCAATATCTTTTATAACATAAATGATTTTAATATGAATCAATCTGCGTTGATTTCTAAGCAAGAGAAGGAGCAAAGAGAGCAGTTTGCAAAGATTATTTCAATAATTTTTTCAATTGGATCTTTGGCTCACTATATAACAAGTAAAGTTGAAGTGCTCAAAGAAGATATAGCGGATATGAGTACTAAAAATAATGAGAAAATTTCTTCTGTTGTAGATTTTAATAAAAGGCTAAAGAGTATTG